>PGZE01000032.1 GCA_002840015.1 Gammaproteobacteria bacterium HGW-Gammaproteobacteria-2
AAACACGCCCGCAACCGCTGTGATGGACACGCATTGACCAGCGCGCGGCGGATGGAGCCCCGTCCGCATGATCTTTACGGGGATTTTGCAAGAGCCTCTTGTATCTACCACTTCTGGCTCGACAGGGTCGATAGCCGCACAACCGAACCCGCAGCCATGACCAACAACAGCACACAATCGACTGGCAGAAGGCCCGCATGACCAACAACAGCAAAGAAACCGAACGCGCCGAGCTGCACAAGACCATCTGGCGCATCGCCAACGATCTGCGCGGCAGCGTGGACGGCTGGGATTTCAAAACCTACGTGCTCGGCATGCTGTTCTACCGTTTCATCTCGGAGAACCTCACCGGCTACCTCAATGAGCAGGAGCGCCGCGCCGGCAACCCCGATTTCGACTACGCCAAACTCAGCGACGCCGATGCCGAATTCGGCCGCGCCGAGACGGTGCAGGAAAAGGGCTTCTACATCCTGCCCTCGGAGCTGTTCGCCAACGTGCGCCGCAACGCCCGGCAGGATGCCAACCTCAACGAGACCCTGAGCCGCATCTTTGTCGATATCGAGGCCTCCGCCAAGGGCAGCGACAGCGAAGACGACCTCAAGGGCCTGTTCGACGACCTGGATGTCAACGCCAGCAAGCTCGGCCCCACCGTGGCCAGGCGCAACGAAAAACTGGTCAAGCTGCTCGATGCCATCGGTGACCTGCCGCTCTCCAACGGCGCCGGCAGCTTCTCGCGCAACAACATCGATCTGTTCGGCGACGCCTACGAATACCTGATGCAGATGTACGCCTCCACCGCCGGAAGTCCGGCGGCGAGTTCTACACCCCGCAGGAAGTCTCCGAACTGCTGGCCCGCCTCACCGTGGTGGGCAAATCGGAAGTGAACAAGGTCTACGACCCGGCATGCGGCTCCGGCTCGCTGCTGCTGAAATTCGCCAAGGTGCTGGGGCCGGACAAGGTGCGCCAGGGCTTCTACGGCCAGGAGGTGAACCTCACCACCTACAACCTGTGCCGCATCAACATGTTCCTGCACGACATCAACTACGAGAAGTTCGACATCGCCCACGGCGACACCCTCACCGACCCGCACCATTGGGACGACGAGCCCTTCGAGGCCATCGTCTCCAATCCACCCTATTCGATCAGATGGGACGGCGACGCCAACCCGTTGCTGATCAACGACCCGCGCTTTGCTCCGGCCGGCGTGCTGGCGCCCAAGAGCAAGGCCGATCTGGCCTTCACCCTGCACATCCTCAGTTGGCTGGCGGTCAACGGCACCGCCGCCATCGTCGAGTTCCCCGGCGTGCTCTATCGTGGCGGCGCAGAAGCCAAGATCCGCCAGTACCTGATCGACAACAACTACGTGGACGCGGTGATCCAGTTGCCGCCGGACCTGTTCTTTGGCACCACCATTGCCACCTGCATCGTGGTGCTGAAAAAATCCAAGCACGACAACGCCACCCTGTTTATCGACGCCAGCCAGGCATTCACCCGCAGCGGCAACAAGAACAAGCTCACCGCCGCCCACCAGCAGAAGATTCTCGACGCCTTCAGCGCCCGCCAGGACAGCGATTACTTCGCGCGACTGGTGGAAAACAGCGCCATTGCCGAGAACGGCTACAACATCGCCGTCTCCAGCTATGTGGAGCAGGAAGACACCCGCGAGGCGGTGGATATCCAGACGCTCAATGCCGAGATCGCGCAGATCGTGGCGCGGCAGGCGGCACTGCGCACCGCCATCGATGCCATCGTGGCGGATCTGGAAGGAGAGCGGGCATGAGCCGGATTGAGGAGTTGATTGCCGAGCTGTGCCCGGAAGGGATTCGTTATGAGCCTTTGGCAGATATCGGCGAGTGGTACGGTGGCGGAACACCGTCGAAGAGCCGCCCCGACTATTGGAAGAACGGCACGATTCCTTGGGTATCCCCAAAAGACATGGGGCGACCGATCATCGATACCACCGAGGATTACATCACCGAAGCCGCGGTCAAGGGCTCAGCCACAAGGCTGGTGCCCGCCAACTCGGTCGCCGTTGTTGTGCGATCAAGCATCCTTGACCGCATTCTCCCGACTGCGCTTATCCCTGTCCCTGCCGCATTGAATCAGGACATGAAGGCCGTCGTTGCCCGTGATGGGGTCATGCCCGGCTACATCGCGCATGTTTTGCGATCCAGTGGCCCGGCAATTCTTCGAGTAGCCCGCAAGACCGGCGGATCGGTTGCCTCCATTGAAAGCAGCAAACTGTTTTCGTTTCGCATCCCCATCCCCCCCCTCGAAATCCAGCGCGAGATCGTCAAGGTGCTGGACAGCTTCACCCAGTTGGAGGCGGAGCTGGAGGCGGAGTTGGAGGCGGAGCTGGAGGCGCGTCGGCGGCAGTACCAGTACTACCGCGACGCGCTGCTCAGCTTCGATGAGCGTATGAGCGGCGCAAGCAAGCAAGCAAGCAAGCAAGCAAGCAAGAATAACGACCCTCGGTGAGATTGGAAGTTTCATGCGCGGCACTGGAATACAAAAATCTGACTTCACAGAAACCGGCGTGGGCTGTATCCACTACGGCCAGATTCACACGCACTACGGCACCTGGGCTGAAGAAACCCTGTCGTTCGTCAGCCCAGAATTTGCCGCGCGGTTGCGGAAGGCGCACACGGGCGATCTGGTCATTGCCACTACGAGCGAGGACGATGAAGCCGTGGCGAAGGCGGTTGCGTGGCTGGGTGACGAGGATGTGTCGGTGAGCACCGATGCCTACATCTTCCGGCACACGCTCAACCCGAAATATGTTTCCTATTTCTTCCAGACAGAGCAATTCCAACAACAGAAGAAGCCGCACATCACCGGAACCAAAGTGCGCCGCATTTCTGGCTACAGTCTTGCGAAGATTCGAATTCCAGTGCCGTCAGTCGAAGAACAAGATCGCATCGTTGCCATCCTCGACCAGTTCGATGCGCTGGTGAATGACCTCACGTCGGGGTTGCCGGCGGAGATTGCGGCGCGGCGCAAGCAGTATGCGTATTACCGCGACCGGCTGCTGAGCTTCCGCGAGGCGGCCTGATGACTGCCCTGGGGATGTGCATTTGATTTTACTCAATACATTGAGTAAAAATACTCAACATGAAAAGTAAAGCGGAAAGCCCCTACCAGCGCCCCGAGGCCGCCACCCTGGCGGCCCGGCTGGCGGAGCCGCGCCGTTTCATGCAAGTGGTGGCCGGCCCCCGCCAGGTGGGCAAGACCACGCTGGTGCAGCAGGTGATCGACACCCTGCCGCTGCCGGTACGCCAGGCCAGCGCCGACGAGCCGGGGCTGCGCAGCACGGACTGGATAGCCCAGCAATGGCAGGCCGCCCGGCTGGCCATCGAAGGCGCGGGCGGCGCCGTGCTGGTGCTCGACGAAATCCAGAAAATCCCCGGCTGGTCGGAAACCGTCAAACGCCTCTGGGATGAAGACTCCCGCAAAAAATGCCCGCTGCAGGTGGTGCTGCTCGGTTCCGCTCCCCTGCTGATCGCCCAGGGGCTGACCGAAAGCCTGGCCGGGCGCTTCGAGGTGATCCCCCTGTCGCACTGGTCATTCCCGGAAATGCAGGCCGCCTTCGGCTGGTCGCTGGAGCAATACCTGTATTACGGCGGCTACCCCGGTGCTGCGCCGTTGATCGGCGATCCGCAACGCTGGATGCGCTATGTGGCCGACAGCCTGATCGAAACCTCGATCGCCCGCGATGTGCTGTTGCTGACCCGGGTCGACAAGCCGGCCCTGCTGCGCCGCATGTTCGAGCTGGCCTGCCGCTATTCCGGGCAGGTGCTCTCGTACACCAAGATGCTCGGCCAGTTGCAGGATGCCGGCAACACCACCACGCTGGCGCATTATCTGGAGCTGCTGGCTGGCGCCGGCATGGTCTGCGGCCTGCCCAAGTACGCCGGCGACGTGGCGCGCAGCCGCGCCTCCAGCCCCAAATTGCAGGTACTGAACACGGCCCTGATGACGGTGAGCTGTGGCCTCACCCCGGAAGAGGCCCGCAGCGACCGCGAATTCATGGGGCGGCTGGTGGAATCCGCCGTGGGCGCCCACCTGGCCAATGCCGCGCAGCGCAGTGAGTGCCGCCTGCATTACTGGCGCGAGCGCAATCACGAGGTGGATTTTGTGGTGCAGGCCGGCCGCCGCCTGACGGCCATCGAGGTGAAAAGCGGTCGCGCACCGCAATCGCATTCCGGCACCGCGGCCTTCGCCGAGGCCTTCAAGCCGCAGCGCACGCTGCTGGTGGGCGGCGATGGCATACCACTGCAAGACTTCCTGACCCTGCCGGTCAGCCATTGGGTAAGCGCATGAGCGACGATCTCAAACCCAGCCGCTACGAGACGATCGCGCTGTCCAACGAGAGCACGGTGGTGGCCGAGTTCGTGCCCGAGCCGGGCGTGCGCGAGGCGGGCTACCAGAGCGAGGCGGCGCTGGAGCGCGACTTTATCGCCCAGTTGCAGAAGCAGGCCTACGACTACCTGCCGCTCACCTCGGAAGCCGCGCTGATCGCCAATCTGCGCGCGCAACTGGAGGCGCTGAACAAGGTCGCGTTTTCCGATGCCGAGTGGCAGCGTTTTTTCAGCCATTGCATTGCCGGCGCCAATGACGGCATCGTCGAGAAAACCGCGCGCATCCAGGAAGACCATGTGCAGTTGCTCAAGCGCGACGACGGCAGCACCAAGAACATTTACCTGATCGACAAGCAGAACATCCACAACAACCGCTTGCAGGTGATCAACCAGTACGAGGCACAAGGCGCCCGCAGCACCCGTTTCGATGTGACCATCCTGGTCAATGGTCTGCCCATGGTGCATGTGGAGCTCAAGCGCCGGGGCGTGGACATCCGCGAGGCCTTCAACCAGATCAATCGCTACCAGCGCGACAGCTTTTGGGCAGGCAGTGGCCTGTTCGAGTATGTGCAGCTGTTCGTGATCAGCAACGGCACCCTGACCAAGTACTACAGCAACACGGTGCGCGACGGCCACCTGGCCGAGCAGCGCAGTAAACGCAGCAGGAGCAAGACCTCCAACAGCTTCGCCTTCACCAGTTGGTGGGCCGATGCCAAAAACCGGGCCATCACCGAACTGGACGGCTTCACCCGAACCTTTTTCGCCAAGCACGCGCTGCTGAATGTGCTCACCCGCTACTGCGTGTTCGATGTGGACCGCAAGCTGCTGGTGATGCGCCCTTACCAGATCGTCGCCGCCGAGCAGATCCTGCAGCGCATCGCCACCGGCACCAATCACCGGCAACTGGGCAAACGGGAGGCGGGCGGCTACATCTGGCACACCACCGGCAGCGGCAAGACGTTGACCAGCTTCAAGGCGGCGCAACTGGCACGCGGCCTGCCGGAAATCGACAAGGTGCTGTTTGTGGTGGACCGCAAGGATCTGGACTACCAGACCATGCGCGAATACGAACGCTTCGAGAAGGGCGCGGCCAACTCCAATACCTCCACCGCCGTGCTGCAAAAGCAGTTGGAAGACCCGAACGCCCGCATCATCATCACCACCATCCAGAAGCTCAGCCGTTTCGTGGCGGGCAACAAGAAACACCCGGTCTATGACCAGCATGTGGTGGTGATTTTCGACGAGTGCCACCGCAGCCAGTTCGGCGACATGCACAGCGAAATCACCCGGGTGTTCAAGCGCTATCACCTTTTTGGCTTTACCGGCACGCCGATCTTTGCCGAGAACTCAGGAACAGGTGGCAACCCGCTGCGCCGCACCACAGCGCAGGCCTTTGGCGACAAGCTGCACACCTACACCATTGTCGATGCCATCAACGACAAGAACGTGCTGCCGTTTCGCATCGACTACATCAATACCATCAAGCAGTCCGATCACATCAAGGACAAGCAGGTAAGCGCCATCGACACCGAGCGGGCACTGCTGGCGCCGGAACGCATCAGCCAGATCGTCGGCTACATCCGCGAGCATTTCGACCAGAAGACCAAGCGCGCCGCCACTTACAAGATGCACGGCAAACGGCTGGCCGGTTTCAATTCGCTGTTTGCCACCGCCAGCATCGATGCCGCCAAGCGCTACTACGCCGAGTTCAGCGCGCAGCAACGGGACCTGCCCGAGGCGCAGCGCCTGAAGATCGGCCTGATCTACAGCTTTGCCGCCAATGAGGACGATCCCGATGGACTGCTCGGCGAGGAGGAGTTCGAGACCGGGGCGCTGGACCAAAGTTCGCGTGATTTTCTGGAGGCGGCAATCAGGGACTACAACACGCTGTTCTCGACCTCCTTCGACACCTCCGCCGACAAGTTCCAGAACTACTACAAGGATCTGTCGCAGCGACTGAAGACCCGCGAGCTGGATCTGGTGATTGTGGTCAACATGTTCCTCACCGGCTTCGACGCCACCACCCTGAATACCCTGTGGGTGGACAAGAACCTCAAGGCCCATGGCCTTATCCAGGCCTATTCGCGTACCAACCGCATCCTCAATTCGGTCAAGACCTACGGCAATATCGTCTCCTTCCGCAATCTGGACGACGCCACCAACGACGCCCTGGCCCTGTTCGGCAACACGGATACCAAGGGCATCGTGCTGCTGAAACCCTACGCCGAGTATTACGCCGAATACCAGGGCAAGATTGCTGAGTTGCAGGCGCTGTTCCCGCTGGGCGCTGCGATCACCGGCGAAGCGGCGCAGAAGGCGTTCATCAAGCTGTTCGGCGCCATCCTGCGCCTGAAGAACATCCTCACCGCCTTCGACGACTTTGCCGACAATGAAATCCTTAGCCTACGCGACTTTCAGGATTACCAGAGCCTCTACCTGAACCTCTACGCCGAATTCCGCAACGCCAACGCGGTCGAGAAGGAAAGCATCAACGACGACGTGGTGTTCGAGATCGAGCTGATCAAGCAGATCGAAATCAACGTCGATTACATCCTGATGCTGGTGGAGCAATACCTGAAGAAGAAGGGCAGCGGCGAGGACAAGGAGATCCGCGCCAACATCGAGCGCGCCATCAACGCCAGCCCTTCCTTGCGCAACAAGAAGGACCTCATCGAGCAGTTCGTGGACACCGTGTCCACCAAGGGCAAGGTGGACGCCCAGTGGCAGGCCTTCATGGCCGCGAAAAAGACCGAGGAGCTGGAGCGCATCATCGCCGAGGAAAACCTCAACGCCGAGGCCACCCGCGCCTTTGTCGACAATGCCTTCCGCGATGGCGCCATCCCTACCGCTGGCACCGCCATCACCAAGGTATTGCCGCCGGTGTCACGTTTCTCGAAGGACAACGGCCACGGACGCAAGAAGCAGACGGTGCTGGACAAGCTGGCCGCCTTCTTCGAGCGGTATTTCGGGTTGGTGTGAGCGCGATGACGATGAGGGACGGGCATCCATGAGCAAGAAGAAACCACCGCAACTTCCCAAGAACAAGGAGGTGTCCCTGGTCCGCTCCTCGGCAGCCGAGTACCTGACCTTTGTGGCGGCCACCGGTGGCGGAGGCGTTGAGGCCGTCTATGCCGACGAGAGCATCTGGCTGACCCAGAAGATGATGGGGGTGCTCTACGACGTGGAGACCCACACCATCAATTACCACTTGAAAAAAGTGTTTGCCGACAGTGAGTTGGAAGAAGGTTCAGTTATTCGAAAATTTCGAATAACTGCCGCCGATGGCAAGAGCTACCAAACCCAGCATTACAACCTGGCTGCCATCATCGCCGTGGGCTACAAGGTCAACTCCGAGCGCGCGGTGCAGTTCCGCAAGTGGGCCACCGGCATCATCGAGCAGTTCACCATCAAGGCCTACGTGATGGACGATGAGCGCATCAAGGCCGGCGGCTCCATCCTCACCGAGCAGTATTTCGAAGAGCAGTTGCAGCGCATCCGCGAGATTCGCCTCTCGGAGCGCAAGTTCTATCAGAAGATCACCGACATCTACGCCACGGCGATCGACTACGACGTGACGGCGCAGGCCACCAAACGCTTTTTCGCCACGGTGCAGAACAAGCTGCATTGGGCGCCATTCACGGCCAGACCGCAGCCGAGGTCATCATCCAGCGTGCAGATGCTGGCAAAGACCACATGGGGCTGACCACATGGAAAGACGCGCCCAGCGGCAAGATCCAGAAGTTCGATGTGGCGGTGGCCAAGAACTACCTCACGGAGCACGAAATGGCGCAACTCTCCCGCCTGGTCAACGCCTATCTGGATGTGGCCGAGGACATGGCACAGCGCAAGATCCCCATGACCATGCAGGATTGGGAAACGCGCCTGAACCGCTTCATCGAGGCCACTGACCGGGAAGTGTTGCAGGACGCAGGCAAGGTGACGGCGGAAATCGCCAAGGCGCACGCCGAAAGCGAATTCGAAAAGTATCGGATCGTGCAGGACCGGCTGTTCGAGAGCGACTTTGACCGGGTGCTCAAGCAGATCGAGGCTGCCAGCCCACCAGACATCGATAAGGAATAGGCCCGGTGACCACAAAGAAAAACGCGCCCGGTTGGAGCGACGTCAAAACCAAGCTTGCCGACTTCGACCGTGCTGGCCTGATCGGTCTGGTGCAGGACCTGTACGCCGCCAGCAAGGACAACCAGGCGTTCCTGAACGCGCGCTTCGCGCTGGGCGGCGACGTGCTGAAGCCATACAAGGCCACGATAGACCGCTGGCTCTGGCCGGATGTGTTCAAGAATCTGGACACCTCGGTAGCCAAAGCCAAGAAAGCCATCTCAGACTACAAGAAGGCCATCAGCCAGCCGGAGGGGCTGGCTGAACTCATGGTGTTCTACTGCGAGCGCGCAGCCGGCTTCAGCAATGATGTCGGCTTGCAGGACGAGGGTTACTTTGACGCGTTGGTCCGGATGTTCGGGCAGGCGCTGAAGACCATCGATGGGCTACCTCAAGATTGCAAACCCGCATTGATGGCTCGGCTGGATGCCGTGCGCCACATCAGCCACAACTTCGGCTATGGCGTCGGCGATGACATTGACGACCTCCTTGCAGAGTTCGGGTTTGATGGGCGATAGCGATGAACTGGCTGCCCTGCGGGCCGAGAACACGCGCCTGATCGCGTTGCTCGAATCGCACGGCATAGAGTGGCGTCCACCGTCAAAGCCAGCAGCACCGCCAGCGGAACTGTCCAGGCTGTCCACTGAGGACAAGGTTGCGCTGTTTCGGTGGCTTTTCCGTGGTCGCACCGACGTCTACCCCGTCCGTTGGGAGAGCAAGACCTCGGGCAAGTCGGGCTACGCGCCGGCCTGTGCGAACGAGTGGCGCGCTGGCGTGTGCGAGAAGCCGCGCATCAAGTGCGGCGATTGCAGCAATCGCCTGCTCATCCCGCTGTCGGACACGGTGGTCTACAACCATCTCGCCGGCGAGCATACGGTCGGCGTCTATCCGCTGATGGAGGACGACAGCTGCTACTTCCTGGCTGTCGATTTCGACGAGGCGGAATGGCGGGATGACGCGCGAGCGTTCATGCAGTCCTGCGACGAGCTCGGTGTGCCGGCCGCACTGGAAATTTCGCGCTCCGGGAAAGGCGCACACGCGTGGGTGTTCTTCGCTGGCCGTGTCTCGGCCCGTGATGCGCGGCGACTTGGGACGGCCATCATCAGCCATACCTGCACACGTACCGGGCAATGGGTTACCGGATCGCTGCTGAAGTGGGCGGTTCATGAACCGGTCTCCGCGACATTCCCAAGGCGTTTGCACGGGTCCGAATCGGCTGACCGGGGATACAGTTCTGCGGTCAACCATCCGCCACAAAATGAAGGGCTCGGATGACCTCCGGGCCCTTTTTCTTGCCTGAAATCCCCGCGCCACGCGGGGTTCCGGCCATCGGTGCTGCGGGTGGTCATCCGGCGAAACGCTCGAAATTGGCCGCTTTCTCTGGCTGAGCCGTCTCTATTTTCCGTTTGGCTTGCGACTAGGCGCAGATGGTGGTTCATACAACGCAACAACTTGTGCTCGCCGGTTCGTTGTCAAACCGCCCCCGCTTTGCGTAGCCGGACGGTTTGCCGCTGGCGTTCCGCAGCCAGGCGATTAGCTCGGGGCCATCTGCAATTTGCGCCAACCACCGGATTCGTATCGCTGCATTTGCGTCTGCTCAAAGCGCCACAGGTGCAACCATCCGTTATCCAGCAACTGCTGTACTACGGCGTGCTTCTGAATCACGCGCTCGATTGCCTGTTGCGGCGCGTCGATGATCACCGTCAGCCGCAGCGGCTCATGCACCCAGCGCTCACCATCGTGCAACGACTGGCGCGACAGGCCGATGCGCAGATCACCACCATTGCCTTCGAACACACCGATGTTACCGCCGACTACGTTGTGCAGTACCTTGTTGCCGCTGCCCAAGCGCGAGGGGTCGCAGGTCGATGCGTGGTATTGCCAGTTGATCCAGTGCGCGACCAGCATCGGCGCGGTCATCAATAGTTCCAGCACGCTACCATCGGCGTCCTGGCCGGCGTCGTAATCGTGTGCGAAGCATCGGCCATCGAGCACTACGCCGCGGCTGCGCGCGCGCGGTGCAATCAGGAACGCGGCATTGCCGGCAAGCCCCCATTCGGGCCGGGTTTGTGCGCCGTCGTTGGCACGCCGGCGAAACTGCGCCAGCAGATCGCGGTGAGCAGCGCGCGGGTTCAGGCCCAGACCGGAGGCTCGCTCGCGACGCACCTGATCGCCGGCCTGGGCAAACACCGCGTGCAATTGTTGCCAGCGCGCCTGCGCTTCGGGGGGCAGCAGATCCAGGTCAAACCCCTCGATCTCGTCGGTAGTGGTGTTGTGCAATGCGGCCACAAACCACGTTTCGTGCGCAATGGCGATGCCTCGCGAGCGCAGGCCACTGCGGAGTTCAGGGTCGTTGAGCAATTGTGCCAGGCTGCGCGCATTGACCTCGCCGGTTTGCCCACCGCAGGCGCCGCAGTCCAGCGCGGCGGCGTGTGCGTTGTTGCTGGTCTGGCTGCCATGCCCCACCAGCAACACCAGCGGCGCGAGGTGGCGATCCAGCCCCATGGCATGCAGCACGCCTGCGGCCAGCGACACCTTGGCCGTTGCATCCAACCCCACCAATTGCGGGCGGCACAGCGGCCGGTAGCGCAGCGGCAGACCGTTCAGGTCGTCATTCCGGCGCGCCTGCGCAGATGGGCGCAACCATTGCCAGTACTTGGCGAGATAGCCCAGGCCGGCCGCTTCCACAAAGGAAAATGCCGTACTCGGCCATTGGCTGGATGCCTGCCACTGCGCCGCCAGGGCAAACCGATCGGAACGGGCGCGTAGCGCAGCATCATGTGGGGCTTGCCCTGATTCGGCGCTCGACGTGCGCCGTCCCACGACTCGATCGGTCACTTCCAGCGCCGGCGCCAGCAGTCCAGGCAACTGTGGCCGCCGCGACTGGCTCGCCAGCGGCGTGTAGGCTGCGGGCAGGCCAAAAAATCCGGCAACACCGATGGTCTGTACAGCGGGCCAGACGGCTTCGATTGCACGGCGCATGGGTTCGCTGCGCACATCGATACAGAAGGCGGCCTGCACTGCAATGGGCTCAGCGCTGAGCGCATTGCCGGTAGCCGAAGTGAGGCGCTGCAACAGCTGGCGTTGGTAGCCAATCTCCAGCGCCAACTGCCAGACTTCGTCGATCAGCAGCGCTTGTTCGGCCTGCTTGAGCAATGCCGGCTCCTGTTGCCATGTGCCTTGCAATGCCGCGAATGCCTTTGCGGCCGCGGCCTCGTCCTTGCACTCCAGCAAGATGGCCCCCCACGCCAACCGGATTGCCAACAGATCGCGCAACTGTGCATCCTCGCCACCTTCAAGCCGCGCCTGCCAGCCCAGATAGGCGCACCATGAGGCCCAGCCATTGACCGTGAGCAGGACGGCTTCAAGGTAGTCGGCCCATACTGCGGGTGGCAGGCCAAGGCGCCGCAGCACCCAGCGCTCTGCATCCTGCCGCGTGGGAGGCAGCGCGTTGAGCGCCCGGCCCAGTTGCGGCAAGCCCATCAGCACGCCAATGCCGTGGTCGTGCTGCAGGGTGTCGCGCCAGAATGCGTACAGGCCCTGCTGCCGGTCAGGCTGCCAATCGGCCTGGTGTGTATCGAAAAATGCCGCGCAGGTCTGGCTGACCTGGTGGGTGATCGCCTGCCGCCACGACAAGCGTCTACTGCGCTGCGGGTCGGCATCCAGCAAATCGATCAGCAATGGCAAATGGCTGGTCGCCGGTTTGCATTGCAGGGCCTGCACGCATTGCTCGGGGCTAAGGCCTGCTGCTTTTGCCGCAGGGATCTGGGCCACAGCCTGGATCAGGTCTGGCGGGGTGATGCGGCCCTGTTCCCAGGCCAGTTGCTGTGCCGGTCGCGACGCAAAGACCTGCACATCACCCAGCAACGCCATGCGTGCCGCCACCTGCCGCAGTGGCATGCCGATCCGTGACCAGTGCGGGTTGACAGCAATCGCCCGATCCAGAGGCCACGCCGGAGCAATCATCTGGCACGCCTTGGCGCATGCGGCTTCGATTTGCGCGTGGGTTTCGGGCGTTTGCACATCAGCAGGCAGGCCGGGCGTCACCGCAACACCGGCATCAGCGCAACCAGTCGTCGTGTTCATCGTGTGATCCTTGATCGGCGTTGTTTCCGGGCGTCGGTCATGGTTAAGGTTGTGCAGTGTTCGAAGCGCGCGTGCGCGGCGCATCGGGCATCCAGCGCACCGGCCACAGCCACAGGGTCAAGCGGGTGTAGTACTCGTCCACATAGAAGCCGGCGTAACTCCAGCGTTGCCAGGCATGAAGTGCCTGCGGATGCGTATGCAACAGCAACACAAACCCATAAAGTGCCCCCATGCCCAGCAACGCCACGACACCCAGCAGGTGATGCGGCGCATCGTGCAAGCCCAAAGGCGCGGCATGGGCCAGCATCGCCGCACCGGTGAGCCCGACTACCATCAGCAACCCCGACAGCGCGCCGCGAACCACGGTGCGTAGCGACTGTGCTGGGTACGCCGCCAGCCATAGCAAAGGCGCAAAGGCGATCCCCAGCAGGATGCTCCACCACCACGGCCATACGTCGGGGCTGATGGCCGTCTGCATCACCAGCACGATAGCCACCGCCACGGCTGGCGCCAGCCACAGGCTCGTCGATACCGGCTTGAACACGCCGCGCAGGGTTTGCAGGCGGGTCTGACGGACCACCATCGCAGCGGACAGGAAGGCATGCGCCTTGTACAGCGAATGACCAATCAGGTGCAGCGCCGCCAGGGTGTACAGGCCCAGGCCACACTCAAGCACCATAAAGCCCATCTGCGCCACGGTGGACCAGGCCAGGCGCACCTTGATGCTGATGCGCGTAAGCATGACGAGGCCAGCCAGCACCGCAGTGCCCAAACCCAATGCCACCAGCAGCCAGCGCGCCAGCGTGGCGTGTTCCAGCAACGGGGCGAAGCGGATCAGCACGTAGCCGCCGAGATTCACCACCCCGGCATGGAGCAGGGCCGACACCGGCGTGGGCGCCTCCATCACCTGGATCAGCCAGCCGTGGACCGGCAGCAACGCGGTGCGCAAGGCCACGGCCAGCACCAGGAGCACGGCACTGGCGTGCAGGGCGGGTGATGCGCCCTCGCGCGCCAGATGCGAGGCAAGATCGGTAAACGAGCCGCTGCCCACGGCCTGCCAGGCCAGCGCTGCGGCCGTGAGCAGCAGCACATCGGCGGCGCGATCGGCCAGGCGCTTCTTGTGCGCGGCCAGCAAGGCAAAAGGACGGTCGGGGTAAAAGCACAGCAATGCGCGCAGCGCGATGCCCGCCCCTGCCCAGGCGGCAATCAACACCAGCCAATGATCCGCAATCAGCAGCACATGAACGGCGGCCAGCACGCCGCCCAACGCCATCATGTAGTGCCGTTGTGCCGGCTCGCCGTGCAGGTAGCGGGCAGAGAACATGCCAATCACGGTGCCCAGAAACTGAACCAGCACCGCCAACCCCGCGCCCAGCGGCGTGGTGGTCAACCAGCGCGTATCGGCCGTCGCCGTGGGCCCGAACGCTGCCAGCACGGCGCAGGCCAAAGCACCCAGCGACAGGGTGTTGAAACGCCGCCAGTGCCGGATGGTATCGGTTGCTGGCCAACGGGCAAGGAGCACCGCCACCAGCATCAGGGCCGTTGCGCCGAACGTGCTGGCTGCAAAAACAATGGGGAGGACTTCCACGGCTGACCGTTACAAATGAGGTTGGCGGTATCTTCGGCACGCCATGGAGTTCTGTAAAATATATTGATGTGAACGAATACATATTGGAAACCGAACCATGAAACTTGAGCAGTTCAATTTCCACCATTTGCTGTACTTCTGGCGCGTGGCCAAGCTGGGGCACCTCACACGCGCCGCCGAAGCGCTGAACACATCGCAGTCGGCGCTTTCGGCGCAGATTCGCCAGCTCGAACAGCGGTTGGGAGAACCGCTGTTTACCCGCGAAAGGCGTCGCCTGGTGTTGACCGAGACCGGTCACCTCGTACTTTCCTACGCCGAAAACATTTTCGGCCTGGGCCAGGAGATGTTGGGGCGTCTGGACGGGCGTGGCCAAGGCATCATGCGATTGCGAGTGGGCAGTGTGGCCACGTTGTCGCGCAACTATCAGGAAAACTGGATCAAGCCACTGCTGACTGACCCGTCGGTGGTGCTGACACTGGAGTCCGGCCCCCTCGAGGGCCTGCTGGCACGCTTGACCCAGCATCAGCTCGATGTGGTGCTGGCCAACGAAGCGGTGCCGGCCGACCCCGAGCGCCCGCTTTACTGTCGCTTTCTGGGCAGTCAGGCAATTTCCCTGGTGGGGCCCGCCAACCGATGGACGGCGAATAGCCTGCGGGTGCCGGATGATCTGCACGAGCTCGACATTGCCCTCCCCGGCCCACAGCATACGGCGCGCGCCCAATTCGATGCACTGTGCGCCTCGGCCGGCGTGGCGCCGCGGCTTCGCGCGGAAGTGGATGACATGGCCATGCTGCGCCTGATTGCACGCGACAGCGGCTGGTTAACGCTGCTGCCCGGGGTGGTAGTGCAGGACGAGTTGCGATCGGGCGCGCTGGTGACAGTTGGCCACCTTGATGCATTGCAGGAGCGCTTCTACGCCATTACCACCACCCACCGCCACCGCATGGAGTTGTTGGAGCGCTTGCTGTTGCGCTCAAACGCGGGTGCGGTGCAAGGCCATACCACGCTTGAACCGCAATGACCGCGCACAACCACCGCCCACCTTGCCACCCGCTCTTGCACAACGCATGATCGGGTTCTGCTCAAAGTAATCGGGGGTGCGGATGAAACGCTGGCTATGGGGGATTGGTCTGGGCGTAGTGCTGATTGCGGTCGCTGCCGGCATTGCCATCGTGCGCATGCAGGGCCCCGCGCCGGAGCAGGTCGTTTCACCAGTGCATTTCACTGAAGTGCCGGT
Organism: Gammaproteobacteria bacterium HGW-Gammaproteobacteria-2; assembly: GCA_002840015.1. Classification (GTDB taxonomy): domain Bacteria; phylum Pseudomonadota; class Gammaproteobacteria; order Xanthomonadales; family Xanthomonadaceae. The sequence continues at coordinate 15,386 of PGZE01000032.1, forward strand.
TGCATTCAGCCACCAGATCGATCTCGCCAAAGACCTGCCGTTCATGGGTTCGGCGGCAGTCGATATCGACGGCGATGGCCGCGACGAGGTGATCCTCGGTGGCGGTGGCGACCAGGCCGATGTGCTGCTGCGCTTTGATGGCAAAGGGTTCACTCCGATCGCCAACAGCGGCCTGGACAAACCCGCCGGTGAAGCAACATTCGGGATGGCTGCGGTGGATGCCACCGGCGATGGCCTGAGCGATCTGTTCATTGCGCGCAGTGGCGGGGTGTATTTCTACCGCAACCTCGGCGCGGATGCCGCCACCCGCTACGCCGGTGAGCGGATCGCATTCACGCTCGATGAGAACACCTCGCCGCTGGCGATCACCCTGGCTGATATCGATCACGATGGCGCAGTTGATCTGTATGTCGCCGGCTATATCCGCCAGGATCATGTGCAGGGCGAGACGATATTCAACGCAGCCTATGGCGGTTACAGCTACCTGCTGCACAACAATGGCGACAACAGCTTTACCGACATTACCCAAGCCGCCGACCTGCGCCGCCAGCACAACACCTTCATGGGCGTGTTTGCCGATATCGACAACGATGGCTGGGCCGATCTGGTAATCGCCCAGGATACCGGCGTGGTGGAAATCCAGCGCAACAATGGCGACCTCACCTTTGGCTCTCTGAGCAACCCGACCAGCAGCTATTTCAGCTATCCCATGGGCATCGGCGGCGGAGATTACGACAACGACGGCCGCATGGATTTTTATTTCAGCAACGTCGGCACCACCCTGCCCGACCTGATGGTGCGCGGCGACCTGCGCCCGGAGCAGGTGCTGAACAAGGATTACATCCTGTTGCACAACGAAGGCGGCCTGCGTTTCAGCGATCAGGCGGCTGCCGCCAATGCCGCCAAACTCGGTTTTGGCTGGGGCACGGTGATGCATGACATCGACAACGACGGCTATCAGGACCTGCTGATCGCACAAAACTATGCACGCTTTCCCGGGGTAAAAATGCTGCGCCTGTATCGCGGGCATTTTTTGCGCCAGATCGCACCGGGCAGGTTTGCAGCGGCCGAAGAGTCGGCGGGATTGCAAAACGCCAACTTTGGCATCACGCCGCTGGTTTCGGATTTCAACGGCGATGGCTGGCCCGATGTGTTGTTTGCCAACCTCACTCAGCCGGCGCGTGCGTTCATCAACGATGGCGGCGATGCGGCCTGGCTGCAAGTGGTGCTGCCCAATGCCCCGGCAGCACTTGCAGCACGGGTGTCGGTGACCCGCGCCGATGGCGTAGTGCTGCACGACCAATGGCTCAGCGGTGAAGGGCTGGCCTCGGAGCAATCGCGAACGCTGCAATTCGGCCTCGGCAACGCCGATGGCGTGGTGGATGTGCAGGTGCAATTTGGCGATGGCCGCAGCCAGCACTACCGGCATCTACCGCCACGCAGCGTGCTGAGTGTGGATTTTCCAGCACCTGCCAACACGGCACAGAGCCCATGAACCGCATCGACAACGCAGCGATGGATGGGTCGGCTCGCCGCCTGCTGCTGCTTACCGGCGTGCTGGGTGCGCTCGGCGCATTATTGGTCGGTATCGGTGAGTTCATGATGCAGTTTTCGCCGACCGGCGGTTACGAAGCTGCCGACTATGGTTATTTTGCACAGGTGCCGGCATGGCGGCTGAGCTTCGGGCATTTTCTCGGCGCGCTTGCTGCACCGCTGTACCTCGCCGGTTATCTGCATGTGTATCTGGCGATGCGTCCGGCGCCATCGTGGCTGCGCAATACGGTATTGCTACTGGGCATTTACGGCTTTGTGATCGGTGATGTCTGGCTCGGCTCGCGGGTGTATCTGGGCCTGATCGTGCAGGCGCAGGCCGGTGGGCTGGATGCCACCGCACTGCTGGCACAAGCAGCTGCCCACAACGAGCCGTTGATCCAGGTAGTGCGGGTGGTGATCGGGCTGGCATCCTTGCTGTTCGTCGGCGCGGTGCTGAGCCGGCGCACGCTGTATCCGCGCTGGATGGCGGCGTTCAGCCCGATTGCGCTGCTGGCTGCGGTATTCGTCAGCTATGCGATAATTCCGGCAATTGGCGTCTATTTGTTGCCAACAGCGATGAACATCGCGCATTTCACGTTCTTCATGTTGTCGTTGCTGGTGCTGGCCCGCAGGGCCGGCTGAGCACGGCACATAGTCATCATGATGCCAGTTGGTCTTCCGCCAAACACACATCCGCTGATCGAAGCCTGGCCGTTGCTGTGGGAAGAACGCTTACAGCAGCGCCCGTTGAGCGCGATTGATCTGGTGGTAATCCATTGCACCGAACTGCCCGACCTCGCCACCGCCCGCGAATACGGCGAGCGTGTGCTCTACGCATCAGGCACCGGCAATAGTGGCCACTATTACATCGACCGCGATGGCCGCGTGCTGCAATTCATCGCACCCGAACGCAGCACCCACCACACCCGTGGCTACAACGAGCGCAGCATCGGCATCGAACTGATCAACACCGGACGCTACCCGGATTGGCTCGATTCACGCCAGCAAACGATGCGCGAGCCGTACAGTGAAGCCCAGATCAACGCGCTGATTGCGTTGCTGCGCTCACTACACACGCAAATCCCATCCCTGCGCGGCATCGCCGGCCATGAAGACCTCGACCGCGAGCAAATGCCCGCCAGCGACAACCCCGCCGTTTTGGTCTATCGAAAACGCGATCCCGGCCCCTTGTTTCCGTGGCAGGCAGTGCTTGATCGCAGCGGCATCTCACGTTATTCGCCGCCGGAATAATCGTCGGCAACACTGGGCCGAACGCCATTCGCGCGCAGGCGCGCTCCCACAACAGCAGAGCAAGCCATGCTTGCGTGGGAGCCGGTCTGCAGGCGAACGAACTGGCGAAAGCGCTTCGCGCGCGGCGCGCTCGCACGAGCGGCGCGGCCCCTATGGAGCCCAGTGTGGGCGACCAGCATGCGCCCCATCACCCACCCTCACGCCCGGCAATGGCCGGCAACATACTCGCTATGGCTGGGCAACATCGCCGCTGCCTGCGCCACCGTGCCGCGGATGCCGCGCAAAAATCCGTCGAGCTGCGCGGCGCTGATGGCATCGGCCGACGGGTGATAACGCTCGGGCTCGATGCCCTGGCCGAGCATCACCTGCAACCAGCTCCCCTCGGTGAACAGCTCTTCGTTCTCGCGCACGATCTGGCCGCTGGCGCGGAACAGCGCGACCTTGCGCGCTGCGCGCTCGGGCAATTGCAGCTGCGCGCAGTGGCGCCAGAACGGCGTGTCATCGCGCTCGGTCGCCTTGTAGTGCAGCACCAGAAAATCGCGCACGCTTTCAAACTCGTAGCGGGTCTGGCGATTGAACTCGTCACGCAATGCCGCATCGCAATGGCGATCCGGAAACAGGGTCAGCAGACGGTTGATGCACGACTGCACCAAATGAATCGCGGTTGATTCCAGCGGCTCGACAAAGCCACTGGCCAGCCCCAGCGCCACGCAATTGCGCTGCCACAGCGTGTTGCGGATACCGCTGGTGAAGCGCAATGCGCGCGGTTCAGCTAACGCCTCGCCATCGAGGTTGGCCAGCAACAGCGCGCTGGCCTCGTCTTCGCTCATGAAGTCGCTGCAATACACATGCCCATTGCCAGTGCGGTGCTGCAACGGAATCCGCCATTGCCAGCCTGCCGGCCGGGCATTGGATTGGGTATACGGCCGCATCGGTTCCACCCGCGCACTGGCCACAGTGACCGCACGATTGCACGGCAGCCAACGACTCCAGTCGTCGAAACCCGCCTTCAGCGCACCCTCGATCAACAGCCCGCGAAAACCCGAGCAATCCAGGAACAGGTCGCCTTCGATGCGCTCACCGCTATCCATCTGCACCGATTCGATGAAGCCGTCGGTGGCGCGCAAATGCACATCCACCACCTTGCCCTCGCTGCGACGCACGCCGCGTTGCTCGGCGTAGCGGCGCAGAAACTGGCCATAGAGCCCGGCATCGAAATGATAGGCGTAACGGATGCCGCCGACCGGCGTATCGCCGACCTTGTCCATGCGCGCAAAGCGCAGGCCTTCGGCGGCACTGGTATTGAGCGAGTAATCCCACAACCGGGTTTTGCCGCCGGCCTGCTGGCTGCGCAACCAGTAGTGGTGAAACGACAACGGCCCGAGCGGCATCCCGGTTTCGCCGAAGGCATGCAGGTAGGAATCGCCGACACGGCGCCAGTCATTGAATTCGATGCCGAGTTTGAACGTACCCTGCGAGGCGCGCAGCACTTCGTTCTCGTCCACGCCAAGAAATGAATTGATCAGGCGGATCTGCGGGATGGTGGCCTCGCCGACACCGACGATGCCGATCTCCTCGGACTCGATCAGTCGGATGCTCAGTTGCGGGCCCATGGCTTTGGCGAGAATTGCCGCCGCCATCCAGCCGGCGGTGCCACCGCCAACGATAACCACAGATCGGATTCTTGAAGGTGCCGCATTTTGATGGGTTTCGCTGTGCTCTACCCATCCTGCGCCGCAACTCACGCATTCATAAAAAAACCCCTGCCGTCGGGGAGTGACGGCAGGGGCAATCGGGGGCTAACCGTGACGCGTTGAATCAGAAACTGTAAGACGCTCCGACCAGGAACGTGGTACCAAACTTCTGGCGATCCACCACGAAACGTTGGTCACCCTGCTCGAAGGTGGTGAAGGCCGAGTTGAAGATATCGAGAACCTGTGCCGTCACGTTCAATCCCTTGAGCGATCCGCTCTGGAACTCGTAGCTGACCTGCGCATCGAAAACGCTCTCGCTCTTGGCTTGACGCAACGTACGGGTTGCACTCAGGCCGAAGATCTCGGACAGGAACTTGCTGCGATAGCGATGGCTGATGCGTGCGCCGAAACCGCTATCCTCGAAGTAGAAGGTGCTGTTGGCCACCCACCGCGAAAGGCCCGGAACCGTTATCGAGCTTTCGCCCGGCGCCAGTTGCACGCTGGAATTGGTGAACGATCCGCTGGTGATCAGACCAAAGCCACCCAGCACCGGGGAGAGCATATCCAGCGGTATCGACACCGTGCCCTCGACGCCTTCGATATGGCCGTCGCCCTCATTGGTCGGACCTGATGCGATACCCAGGGTGGTGCCCAGCGAAGCCTGCTCTTCTGGACTCAGGAACTCGTCGACAAACTGGCTGAAGTCAACCAGACGTGCCGAACTCTGATTGACAAAGTCATTCAGGTCTTTATAAAAACCAGCCAGCGAGACATAACCCTTGCCGTCGGCGAAGTACTGCTCAACCGACAAATCGATGTTGGTCGACTTGAATGGCTTTAGAGCAGGGTTACCGCCGCTGGAGCTGAATGCTGCACGGTTCGGGTCGGTGTTCGGAATCTGGGTGCGGTTGACATTGAGGGTCAAGCCGGCGTTGAGTTGATCCGGACGAGCACGGGCAATCGTCTTGGCGGCGGCGAAGCGAACCTTCAGGTCATTGTCAAAATCAAAGATCAGGTTGGCACTTGGCAGGAAACGCCAGTATTTGGCACCGCCTCTTGATTCAACAAAGTTTGGATTATCAACACCGGGACTCCCAATTGGCGGAGCCGCCGCACGGAAACCGCCGGAACTTTGGTCGGTATAGACCGCTTGCACACCGAAGTTGCCACTCAGGCCAACATCACCGATGTTGGTATCCAGGTCGGCCTTGAGGTAGCTCAGGAAGATGTCCTCACGCATCTTCCAATCTTGCGGAATATTGAACGACGACAGTGCAGTGGAAATTGCCACCAGATCGCCGTCGGCGATCAACTGCCGTGGGTCCAGCGAAATGTGACCCGGGATGCCAATGAATCCCAGATCGACTGCACTGCCGAGCAGAGCATTGGTCGGAACCGGGGTGAAGCCGTTGGTGTTGTCGGTGCCGTTTACCGGTGTCAGGAACTGCTGGCGGATCTGCCGATTCTTGTCGCGACGGCTGAAATCAATGCCCAGCGCGACCTTGGAAATCGCGCCCTGGGTGAAGGAGCGGTCAAGAATGAACTTGACATGCGCCAGTTGATCCTCAACTTCCGGGCGATTGATGAAGCCAGCCTGGGTCAGCCCGGCGCCACCACCCCAACCCTGCGGGTCGGTCAGGCCGAACAGACTGATGTCGCTGTAGTCCAGGGTCGGGTTAAAGGTGAACTGACCGCTACCGGATTGCGAGAAGCCCAGTGAATCAGCAGCACCGTTGTCGGCACCCGGACCAGTACCCAGATACGTTTCCATGTTGGTATCGACGCGATCAGACGCCGAATAGCTGATGTCGTTCTCGAAACCCCAGCCGTCGCCAAATTCCCAGCGGTTGTTCCAGCCGAAGTTCATCAACTGCGCGTTGCGCTCATCTCGATCATTGCGCATTACGCCACGCACGTTGTTGAATGTGCCTTGGGTAATCAGCCCATTGTCGACCGTGAAACCGGGCTGTAACTGCGCGTTCGACCACTGCAACGGAAACTCGATACCACGCATCAGCTTGGTCTCGTTGAAATCCGAGTAGTACAGATCCATCGTACTGTGGAAGTTTTCGTTGGGCGCCCATTCCAAGGTGCCGACCACAGCGAAACGATTGAGATCGTTGGTTTGCGCAAACGGCTTTGCGCCACCGACCACCTTGGTGCCATCCGGGCCGTCAGCGAAGCCCCAGGCATTGAATCGTTCGATCTGTCGCGGCGTAGACTGGTTGGTGACCGTGAGGGCAACGCCGAAGGTATTGTCGAAAAACTGATCGACATAGGTGCCCGAGAGGCGGCTGCCTTTATCGGGCGCATCCGGGTTGAGGTTGCCGTCGTTGTTGGCCTCGCCGCGCGCGCTGACGGTGAATGATTGCCGGCCATGCGCCAGCGGGCGGATGGTGTGCATGTTCACGGTGCCGGCCAGGCCCTGCCCGATCAGTGTCGAATCAATGCTCTTGTACACGGTCACGCCACTGAGCGACTCGGACGCGTACTGATCGAACTCGACGCCGCGGTTGTCGCCAACCGCAACCTGTTCGCGGCCATTGAGCAGTGCGGTGGTGAAGTCGGGGCCAAAGCCACGCACCGAAACCACCTGGGCGCGGCCATCGACACGCTGCGTGGTGACGCCGGGCAGACGCGCCAGCGACTCGGCAATGCTCACGTCGGGCAGCTTGCCGATGTCTTCAGCTGAAATCACTTCAACAATCGAGGTGGCGTCGCGTTTGGCGGCAATGGCCGTTTCCACCGAAGCGCGGAAACCGCGCACTTCGACCATGTCGAGCAGCGCAGCGGTCTCTTTCTTCTTGCCTTTCCGCTCTGCCGCCTTGTCGGCAGCCGTGTCGGCCGCTGCGTCGGCCTGTGCCGTGCCGCCGCTCTGCGCGTCGGCCGGAGCAACCGGCTCGGCCGCAATCGCGCCGAAGCTCATGCAAAAACCAGCCGAAGCCAGTGCCAGGAACAGCTTGTTGCGCTTGTATACCTTCATCATCGCCCCCTCCCAGTGGTATGCGAATGTTTTTATTCCCGGTAACGCAACATGCGCTCGCGGGCTGAACTCGATGCGACACCATCGACTTGCGTCAACTTGCGGGCAATGGTAGGTCGGTGGCCCGCGCCAGAACAGTACTCAGCTTTGTGCGGGCAAGAAAATGGCGCTGCCGCCACCGCCAAGCAAACGATTGAGCAACCAGATCAGTGCAACGGTGCTTACCAGGGTGATGAACATCAGATGGATGTAATGCAGCGGTGACCAGACAAACGTAAAGCCGGCGTAGAGCAGCACGCCGAACGCCAGCCCGATGCGCACGGCAAGCGTGTTGACGCGGCCAAACACCACCGCGACCACGAACGCCGCCAGTACCGGCATCGAGTACAGTCCGTTGAGCCTTTGTAGGGTGTCGATGATGCTGCGCGCGTGCTCGAACACCGGCACCACCGCCAGCGACACCAGGGTGAATACCACCGCCACCCTCTGCCCGACGCGGCGATAGTCAGCGGCGCCATTGATGTATTTGGCGTGCAGGTCGCAGGTGTACAGCGCCGAAGCCGAGTTCAGCGTCGAGTTGAAGCTTGAAAGCACCGCTCCTGCAATCACCGCAGCGAATGCGCCCGACAACCACGGCGGCAGCACCGCAGCGACCAGCCGGCCGTAGGCAACATCATCAACGTCGCCAAACAGCTTGAACGCGATCAGGCCGGGCAGCACCACAATCAATGGCGTCAGCAACTTGAAGCCAGCCGCCGCATAGATGCCCTTTTGCGCCTCGCGAACCGAGCCCGCTGCGAGCGCACGCTGGGCGATCACCATGTTGGTGCCCCAGTAGAAGATGTGAATGAACAACATGCCGGTGATCAGCGTCGGCCACGGGATGTCCGATGTTGACCCGCCCCACAGGGTGAGGCGCTCTGCCGGAATGCCCGACAGGTCCCAGTCCACAGCGGCCATCGCGAACACGGTTACCGCCAGGCCCATCACCAGCAGGCCGAGGCCGTTGTAAGTGTCGGAAATCGCAATCGCGCGCAAGCCACCGAAAGCCGCATAAAGCAGGCCGATCGCAGCCAGTACGGCGGCAATCGCCAGCACCGGCCATTGCAGATGAAACATTGACTTCATGAATACCGCGCCGGTGTACAGCACCACCGGCAGCAGGATAAACATGTAGCCAAGCAAAAAAAGTATCGACACAATCGTGCGCACCGAAGCGTCGCCGAGCCGGCGCTCCAGCAGTTCGGTCGTGGTGGTGCATTGGTACTTGTAGTACATCGGGATCAGCACCTTGGCCAGAACCAGCAGGCCGGCAGCGGCACCGAACTCCCACCACGCCACCAGCATTACCTGTGCGCCATTCATGCCGACGATCTGCTCGGCACTGAGGTTGGTCAGCAATAAGGAGCCGGCGATAAATGGCCAGGTCAGCGACCCGCCGGCCAGAAAATAGTCTTTCGACGAATCGCTGCTGTGTACCGTGTGTCGGCACTTCGCCCACGTCAACACCGCCACCAATGCGGTGAGCGAAAAAAACACCGTCGGTTGCAGCCAATCTGCGGTCATGATCACTTCCCCAATTGTGTTAATGCGAGCCAAGCTAACGCAGGTTTGCCATCGCGTACCGCCGCCGCGCATGAATACGTATGCACAAACCGCTACTGTCACGGCAACTTGCCCGTAGACTGCGCCATTGAGTTCGCCGTCTGGATTCGACCATGCTGCATAGCGCTATGCCGACACCACAACCCGATCTCCTGCACGCCAATCAGACGCCGTGGTGGCGCGGCGCAACGATTTATCAGATCTACCCGCGCAGCTTTGTCGACACCAACGGTGATGGTGTTGGCGACTTACCTGGCATCATCGATCGGCTCGATTACGTGGCAAGCCTCGGCGTTGACGCGATATGGATCTCGCCGTTCTTCAAGTCGCCGATGGCCGACTTTGGCTACGACATCGCCGACTACCGTGCCGTTGACCCGCTGTTCGGCACCCTGCCCGATTTCGACCGCCTGCTGGCCAAGGCACACGGACTTGGCTTGAAGGTGATGATCGATCAGGTACTGAGCCACAACTCGGTCGAGCATGAATGGTTCAAGGAAAGCCGCAGCAGCCGTGACAACCCCAAGGCCGACTGGTATGTCTGGGCCGACGCCAAGCCCGACGGCAGCCCACCGAACAACTGGCTGTCGATTTTCGGTGGTGTCGCCTGGCAATGGGAACCGCGTCGTTGCCAGTATTACCTGCACAACTTTCTGACCTCGCAACCAGACCTGAACTTTCACAACCCGGAAGTACGCGCCGGAAGTACGCGCAGCGGTGCTCGATGTCGTGCGTTTCTGGCTGGATCGCGGTGTCGATGGGTTGCGTCTGGATGCCATCAACTTCTGTTTTCACGACCGCCTGCTGCGCGACAACCCAGCCAAGCCGGCGGCGCAACGCGTTGGCCGCGGCTTCAGCCCCGATAACCCGTACGCGTTCCAGTACCACTATTACAACAACACCCAGCCAGAAAATCTGGCGTTTCTGGCCGAGTTGCGTGCGCTGCTCGACCGCTATCCGGGCGCCGTGAGCCTGGGCGAAATATCTTCGGAAGATTCGCTCAAGACAATGGCGGAGTACACCACCGAACGTGGCCTGCACATGGCCTACAGCTTCGAGTTGCTGACCGATGACTTCAGTGCCGCGCATTTCCGCAATACCTTGCGCACCCTGGAAGCCGCAATGCCGCACGGCTGGCCGTGCTGGTCGATCTCCAACCACGACGTGCGCCGAGTGATCAGCCGCTGGGGCGGCGAGCAGTACAATTCCAAGCTCGCCAGCCTGTTTACCGCACTGCTGTGCAGTCTGCGTGGGTCAGCCTGCATCTATCAGGGCGAGGAACTCGGCCTGAGCGAAGCGGACGTGCCGTACGAAGCGCTGCAAGACCCGTATGGCAAGAACTTCTGGCCCACCTTCAAGGGCCGCGATGGTTGCCGTACACCGATGCCGTGGGACGACAGCGCCGGTGCCGGTTTCTCGACTGGCACGCCGTGGCTACCCATTCCCGACGCCCATCGCGCGCGCAGTGTGGCGATGCAGGAAGCCGACCCCGATTCGGTATTGCACAGCTTTCGGCATTTCATGCACTGGCGCAAAAGCCAGCCGTGCCTGCGCTGGGGTGATATTGCCTTCCTCGAAACCGCTGAACCCATTTTGGCCTTCACCCGCCGCTTCGAAGGCAACACCCAACACATGGTGTTCAACCTTGGCGCGGCCCCGGCGAACATTGAATTGCCATTGCCTGAAAACCTGCGGTTGCTGGAGGGTCACGGCCTGCGCACCGGCACGCTTGCCGGGCGATGCCTCGAACTCCCCGGCTACAGCATGGCCGCGCTGCATCCGTTTACCTGACAACAAACACGTCGGCACCATAAACGAACCTGTTTAGTGTCGAACCTCAGCTGCTTTGACCCCTCTCCCCCCGGGACAAGCAGAGACTTGGCAGGCGTTTCTTGCCTGCCTAGTCGGTTGCTTGGTAGCCGTATCAGAGGGGCAGGGGTGAGGGTTCGGCGCGAATGTGGCTATCTGCACTTAGCCCGCACCCTCATCCGGCCCTTCGGGCCACCTTCTGATGAAACTACCAGCCAATCGACTAGGCGGCAAAGCCGCCAAGTCGCTGGTTGTCCCGATGGGAGAAGGATTCACAGCGCATCACAGCTGAGGTTCGACACTAATCAACTTCCCAAGTCCGCAAAACGCGGACCAGACGTTCTAGAGAAAAAAACAAAGACTTACAGTTTTGTTTCTTGAGAGGTAAACGAACGCCGGAGCCATCATGCTCTGTGATGAACTCCAATCTTCACCGGAGTTGCAAAAACAATCTTGATCAGTGCATCGCCAAAGCCTGTGTTTGACAAGCACTGCGGCAACCCTCGCCCCAGCCGCCATCGGTATAATCCTGTGCTTCCCACACAGGCACGGCCATGACCACTCCCGCCGCAAACCACGATGCCGCTGAAGCGGTGGTCGCCGAACTGGCCGACCTGCTGAGCCTGGAACGGCTCGAAGACAACCTGTTCCGTGGACAAAGCCGTGATATCGGCACCAAGTACGTGTTTGGCGGACAGGTGCTGGGGCAATCGCTGTCGGCGGCACAACAAACCGTCGATGAGGATCGGGTGGTGCATTCACTGCACGCGTATTTTCTGCGCGCAGGTGATGTCAATCACCCGATCATCTACGATGTGGATCGCGCCCGTGATGGCAAGAGCTTTTCGGTACGGCGGGTAACGGCGATCCAGCACGGTCAGCCAATCCTGGTTGCGGCGATATCGTTTCATCAGCCCGAACCCGGCGCCGAGCACCAGATTTCGATGCCCGAGGTGCCGCAGCCCGAAGACCTGCCGCCTTCCGAACCACTGGATGCCGAAACCCTGGCCCTGCTGTCACCCAAATTGCAGCGTTGGGTCAATCGCGGCGGCCCGTTCGAGTTTCGTCACGTCTATCCGCGCAACGAGTTCAAACCAACCAAACGCCCGCCATATCAGCAGGTCTGGTTCCGGCTTGCCGACCGGATCGGTGACGACAGCGCACAACACCGTGCGATGCTCGCCTATGCCTCGGATTTCCACTTGATTGGCACCACCACGTTTCCGCACGGCATCAGTTATTTTTTGCCGAATGTGCAGATGGCCAGTCTCGATCATGCGTTGTGGTTTCATCGTCCGTTCCGGGTTGACGAATGGCTGCTGTACGCCTGCGACAGCCCGAGCGCACAAGGCAGCCGTGGCCTGGCACGCGGCATGATTTACCAGCGTGACGGCACATTGGTGGCGTCTACCGCGCAGGAAGGTTTGATCCGGGTATTGGCGGAACAGGAGTAGTCCATGCGCCAGGTATTCAGTTCGCCGCGTCTGGAAAATGTCGAAGGTGTCGCCCGCCTGCTCAACGAACAAGGCATCGAAACCTACGTCAGTCAGGCGCGCGGCTATAAGGGTCAACGCCGTACCACCTTCAGTTATGCCGAAAGCGGCCGCGCCGATACCGCACATTGGCCAGCGGTATGGATCGTGCGTGCCGAAGACCAACCACGCGCACGCGAAATGCTGCGCGAGGCGGGCCTGTTGACAAGCACCAGCAAGCCCATCAGCCTGCCCGAGGCCGAAGTGGATCGCACGCAGACGACAAAACCGCCATTGAGCGCGGCCTGGGTATTGCGCTTGCGCCTGCTGGTGCTGGCCGCAATCGCTGGCATCACCTTGATGATTTATCGTCACGTGATTTCCGGCTGAAGCAACGCCGCCCCATCAAGCCCAGGTAGCGGTTACGATGCGCTTATGCAACAGGGCTCAACTATCCGGCTGTACCAGACTGGCGAACACCGCTGCGGCTATTTCGTCGAGCGCATGGCCCGCGATCTGCTGCTCGACCCGCACGATGCCAACCTGGCCCACGCCTATCCCACCGCGCTAGCCAGTGGCTTCCGCCGCAGCGGAGATCACGTGTACCGGCCGCATTGCCCAGGCTGCAGAGCCTGCGTCGCGGCGCGGGTTACGGTGCCTGCATTCACCGCCAGCCGCAGCCAGCGCCGTTGCCTTGCCGACAATCGCGATGTGCAAACGCGCGTGGTGCCAGCGCTGCGCAGCGACGAACACTTCCTCCTGTACCAACGCTATCTGTCGGCACGCCATGCCGGCGCCGGCATGGACAACCCGGCACCGGAGGACTTCGATCAGTTTCTGCGCAGCCATTGGAGCCAGACCCGCTTTCTGGAACTGCGCAAAGACGAGCAACTGCTCGCGGTCGCGGTAACCGACCAGTTACCGGACGCGCTATCGGCGGTGTATACCTTTTTCGAGCCCGATCAGGCTGCTCGCAGCCTCGGCACCCTGGCGGTGTTGCAACAAATCCTGTGGGCGCAACGCGAAGGCTTGCGCCACTTGTATCTGGGTTACTGGATCGCCAATCACCCCAAGATGGACTACAAGGCTCGTTTTGCGCCTCTGGAAATTCTCGACAAAGGGCGCTGGGTTCGCAAAACCTGACCCCTGCGCAAAGAACATGCATTTCGCCCGTGCGAGAATTACGCCATGACCCGAATCCTCCTGCTTGCCCTCACTGGCCTTGTGTTGTCCTGCTCACAGGCGTCCGTCGACATGCCCACCGCCGTGCGTTTTGCCACCTTCAATACCTCGTTGTATGCCGACAGCGACGGCGGCTTGATTGCGCGATTGATGAATAACGATGCGGCGGCGCGCAAGGTGGCAGCAATCATCCAGCACCAGCGCCCGGACGTGCTGTTGCTCAATGAGTTTGATTACGACGACGAAGGCAAGGCGATTGCGATTTTTCTGCGTGATTATCTGGCAGTCGGCCAGCTCGGTGAGCAACCCATCAGCTACCCACATCATTTCAGCGGCACGGTGAACACCGGTGTCGCCAGCGGCCTTGATCTGGATGGCGATGGCCGCAGCGATGGCCCCGGCGATGCTTGGGGTTTTGGCCGGCATCCGGGGCAGTACGGCATGCTGGTGCTGTCGCGTTATCCCATTGATGCAAACTCGGCACGCAGCTTCCAGCACTTTCGCTGGGCCGATCTGCCCGACGCGCTGACGCCGAAAAACCCGGATACCGGCGCCGCGTTTTACCCCGACACGGTATGGCAGCAATTGCGGCTGTCATCGAAATCGCACTGGGATGTGCCGATCCATAGTCCGCTAGGGGTGATCCACTTTCTGGTCTCGCACCCAACTCCGCCAGTGTTCGATGGCCCGGAAAATCGCAACGGTTTGCGCAACCACGATGAAATCCGGTTCTGGGCTGAGTACCTTTCCGATGCACGGCTGGACTGGCTCTACGATGATGACGGTAAGCATGGCGGCCTGCTGCAAGATGCCGCTTTCGTGATTGCCGGCGATCTCAATGCCGATCCGATGGACGGCGATGGCTTTCAACACCCGGTGCGCCTGTTGCTCGATCACCCACGGGTCAATTCGCGCTTTGTGCCTACTTCCAGCGGCGCCCGCGCCCAAGCAGCACGCTACGGCCATTCGCGAGAAGGCAACACGGCAACCCATACCGGTGACTTTGGCCCCAGCGCCGGCACCTTGCGCATTGATTACGTGCTGCCATCTCGCCAGCTCAATGTGCGCGATGGTGGCGTATTCTGGCCCGCCACTGGCGAAACCGGCCACGACTGGATCGATGCCAGCGATCACCATCTGGTCTGGCTCGACCTCACCATCAATCGCAACAGCACAACGGAGTAGCCATGGCTTTTCTCGAACCCCTGCCACCGGAAACCACGCCCGAGCTGGCCGATACTTTCACGCAATTCCAGAACATCCTCGGTTTTGTTCCCAATTCACTGCTGACCATGCAACGCAAGCCAGCGATGGTGCTGGGCTTTGGCGTGTTGACCAAGGCGGTGATGGCAGCTGACAGCGAGGTCGATCTGGGCTTCAAGCGCGTGATTGCGCACTTTTGCTCACGCGCCGCCGGTTGCCAGTACTGCATGGCGCACTCGCTGGCGGCAGCTAAAATCCATGGTATCAGCGATGAAAAAGTGGCCGCAATCTGGGACTACCAGAGCTCGTCACTGTACAGCGATGCCGAACGAGCGGCGCTGGATTTCGCGCTCGCTGCCGGCAGCGTGCCCAACGGCGTCGATCAGGAAATCTTCGATCGCCTGCGCCAGCATTGGAGCGAAAACCAGATCGTCGAGATTCTTGCCGTGGTCTGCCTGTACGGGTTTCTCAATCGCTGGAACGATTCGCTGGCCACCACGCTGGAAGCCGAACCGGCACAACTGGGCAAGGACGTGCTGGCGCAAGGTGGATGGACCGGTCACCGTCACGGGGTCTGAGCGCAGCGCGGATAAACGCAGCGCTTGCTCTCATCAAGAACGTCAAGAAATCGCAATCCCTTCAGTTCGGCATTCCGGCGAAAGCCGGAATGCCTGTTGCTCTCGATCCGAAAAGACAACGTGGACCCCAGCTTTCGCTTGGGGTGACGATGTGGCGGTTTCCCGTCTACAAGCCGTCAGGGCGCACATAACGCGGCATTCGCAAGGCATACACCCGGAGCTTGCTAAACTTCATGGTTTGGTTTGACCCTGGCCCCCATGGACTCGATCCGCCTGCGCGGCGCGCGCACCCACAACCTCAAGAACATCGATCTGGACCTGCCGCGCAACCGGCTGATCGTGATCACCGGGCTGTCCGGTTCGGGCAAGAGTTCGCTCGCGTTCGACACCATCTACGCTGAAGGCCAGCGCCGCTATGTCGAATCGCTGTCGGCCTATGCCCGGCAATTTCTATCGGTGATGGAAAAACCCGACATCGATCACATCGAGGGGCTGAGCCCGGCGATTTCGATCGAGCAAAAATCGACCTCGCACAACCCGCGCTCGACCGTTGGCACGATCACTGAAATCTACGATTACCTGCGCCTGCTGTTTGCCCGCGTCGGCACCCCGCGCTG
Source organism: Gammaproteobacteria bacterium HGW-Gammaproteobacteria-2 (assembly GCA_002840015.1). GTDB lineage: Bacteria > Pseudomonadota > Gammaproteobacteria > Xanthomonadales > Xanthomonadaceae. Next base: position 31,313 of record PGZE01000032.1, read on the forward strand.
CCCCGACCACGGCTTCACGCTGGAGGCACAAACGGTGAGCCAGATGGTCGATCAGGTGCTGGCGCTGCCCGGCGATCACCGTTTCATGCTGCTGGCGCCGGTGGTGCGCGGGCGCAAGGGTGAGCATGCGCAGGTGTTCGAGCAATTGCGTGCGCAGGGCTTCATCCGCGCGCGGGTCGATGGCGCGGTATACGAGCTCGATCAGGTACCGCCGCTGGCGCTGCGCCAAAAGCATAGCATCGAGGCGGTGATCGACCGCTTCAAGCCGCGCGCCGACCTCAAGCAGCGTTTGGCCGAAAGTTTTGAAACCGCGCTGCGTCTGGGCGATGGCATGGCACTGGTGCGCGACATCGACGACGCCGGCAGCGCCGAGCTGCTGTTTTCCAGCCGTTTCAGTTGCCCGGTGTGCGATTACGCGTTGCCGGAACTGGAACCGCGTCTGTTTTCATTCAATTCGCCGATGGGTGCCTGCGCGGCTTGCGATGGGCTTGGCGTCACCCGCTTTTTCGACCCGGAACGGGTAGTCGCGAATCCGGCGTTGTCGCTGGCCGCCGGCGCGGTGCGTGGCTGGGATCGGCGCAATGCGCATTTCTTCCAGTTGATCGTGTCGCTGGCGCGCCACTACGGCTTTGATGTCGAAGCGCCGTGGAGCACGCTGTCGCCAGCGCATCGTGAGGCCATCCTCAACGGCTCGGGTGACGACATCATCGCCTTCACCTACCTCACCGAGGGCGGCAGCAAAAACCAGCGCAAGCACCGCTTCGAAGGCATCGTGCCAAACCTGGAGCGGCGCTACAAGGAAACCGATTCGGCGCTGGTGCGCGAGGAACTGGGCAAGTTCATCAGCACCCGGCCCTGCCCCGATTGCCAGGGCACGCGCCTGAACCGCAGCGCGCGCAGCGTGCAGGTGGCGCAGCGCAGCCTGCCCGAACTGACCGCGCTGCCGGTATCCGAGGCATTGGCCTTTTTCAGCAACCTCACCCTGCCCGGCTGGCGCGGCGAGATTGCCGCGCGCATCGTCAAGGAGCTCAGCGAGCGGCTGCGCTTTCTGGTCGATGTCGGGCTCGACTATCTCACCCTGGAACGCACTGCCGACACCCTGTCCGGCGGCGAAGCGCAGCGCATTCGTCTGGCTTCGCAGATCGGTGCCGGCCTGGTTGGGGTGATGTACGTGCTCGATGAACCGTCGATTGGCTTGCATCAGCGCGACAATGAACGCCTGCTCGGCACCCTGATCCGCTTGCGCGATCTGGGCAATACCGTGATCGTGGTGGAACACGACGAGGAAGCGATCCGCCGCGCCGACCATATCCTCGACATCGGCCCAGGTGCCGGCGTGCATGGTGGCGAAATCGTTGCCCAGGGCCAGTTGCAGGACATCCTCGATGCACCGCGCTCGCTCACCGGCGCGTACCTGTCCGGCCGTCGCCGGATCGAAATCCCGGCGCAGCGGCGCCAGCCAAACCCGGACAAAACCCTGCATCTGCTCGGCGCCAGCGGCAACAACCTCAGACAAGTCGATCTGGCGATTGCGGCCGGGTTGTTCACCTGCGTTACCGGCGTATCGGGCTCGGGCAAATCTACGCTGATCAACGACACCCTGTATCGCATCGCCGCGCGTGAACTCAATGGTGCCAGCACCACCCCGGCGCCGTACCGCGAAGTGCAAGGTATCGGCTTGTTCGACAAGGTGGTGGATATCGATCAATCGCCGATCGGGCGCACCCCGCGCTCCAACCCGGCCACCTACACCGGGCTGTTCTCGCCACTGCGCGAGTTGTTTGCGCAAGTGCCCGAATCACGCGCGCGCGGCTATGCGCCGGGCCGGTTTTCCTTCAACGTGCGCGGTGGCCGCTGCGAGGCCTGTCAGGGCGATGGCATGATCAAGGTCGAGATGCACTTTCTGCCCGATGTGTACGTCGCCTGCGATGTGTGCGGCGGTAAACGCTACAACCGCGAAACCCTGGAAATTCTGTACAAGGGCTTTTCGATCCGCGATGTGCTGGAAATGACCATCGAAGACGCGCACGCGCTGTTCGAACCGATCCCGGCGATTGCGCGCAAGTTGGCCACCCTGATCGATGTCGGCCTTGGTTACATCAAGCTTGGCCAATCGGCGACCACGCTGTCGGGCGGCGAGGCGCAGCGGGTGAAACTGGCGAAGGAACTGTCGCGGCGCGATACCGGCAACACCCTGTACATTCTCGATGAGCCGACCACCGGCCTGCACTTCCACGATATCGAGCATTTGCTGAGCGTGCTACACAAGCTGTGCGACGAGGGCAACACGGTGGTGGTGATCGAACACAACCTCGATGTGATCAAGACCGCCGATTGGGTGATCGACCTCGGCCCGGAGGGCGGCAGCGGTGGCGGCCAGATCATTGCCAGCGGCAGCCCCGAGGCGCTGTGCGCGGTGCCGGCGTCGTTTACCGGCCAGTTTCTGGCGCGCAGCCTGCACCTCGATGTACCCGCCACCGGCAAACCTGTCAGCGCAAAATCCGTGAAACGCAAGGCCGCACGATGAGCAACGAGCAAACCCCCAGCGTATCGGCACCAGTGCTGGCGCGAATCGCGATACCGGTTCGCTGGCGCGACCTCGACGCTTTCAATCACGTCAACAATGCCAGTTACCTCACCTATCTGGAAGAAGCACGGCTGCAATGGCTCGGCACGCTGCCCGGCCCGTGGCTGGACAGCGCATCGGCACCAGTGCTGGCAGCAATCCAGATCAACTACCGTCGCCCCATAGAATGGCCGGAAGACCTGCTGGTGGAACTGAGCTGCCTGCATCTTGGCAACAGCAGCCTGCGTCTGGGCCATCGCATCCTGGCTGCCAACGCCACCGATACCGTCTACAGCGATGGCGAAGTAGTCATGGTGTGGGTTGACCGCCACAGCGGCAAAAGCGCCGCCCTGCCTGACGCCGTGCGTGCTGCGTGCGCGACGGCGTAATCAATGGTCGCCCACAGGGTGGGCCCCTACAGGGGACGTTCACCGCTTTTCCACGGCATCGTGATGATGAACCGCGTAGGGGCGCAATTCATTGCGCCCCACGACCCGGTTGCGATGAACCAAGGCGCGATGAATCGCGCCCCTACGGCAGGGATTGGTCGATGGCCTTGGATGCGTTCGTAACCATGTCCAACCATTTTGGAGCCCACCCCCGGATCACGTCCGGGGCAGGCTCTGTGGGCGACCTGCCGACGCATGTCGATGCGCCAATCGATCACACCTTCTTCAGGTAACACGCCTTGAGCATGTAGCCGGTGCCATCGATCTTGGCGTCCACCTCATGGTCGCCGGAAACCAGGCGGATGCTTTTGATCTTGGTGCCCATCTTCAGGGTCGAACCGCCCTTCACTTTCAGGTCCTTGATCAGCACCACTGCATCGCCATCGTGCAGCAGATTGCGGCAGCGGCGGCTGGCCACTCATAGCCACAGTCGGCACAGACGAAGTTCTCACCGTCGGGGTAGGTGTTTTCCATGCCGCATTGTGAGCAGGCGGGGATGGTGGGCATGCGTGGTTCCTGATCGAATGGCAAAACGCAATTGTACCGCCCAGATCACGGCTGTCCCGTTCAATGGAGCCGCCAAGGTGTATCTTTTGCATCCCGCGCTTCCGGAAATCCGCCTCGTGTTGCGAATCACCGACCTCAAACTGCCGCTGACGCACTCTGAACGTGAGTTGCATGATGCAATTCTGGCGCGCCTTGGCATCCGTGCCGAGTCACTGCTCGGCTATCACGTCGCCAAGCGCAGCCACGACGCGCGCAAGCGCGGTGCAATCGTGTTGATCTATGCACTGGATGTTGATGTGACGGACGAAGCCGCACTGCTGGCGCGCCTGAGCGATAGCCACGAGCGCGGCTCAAGAGTGGTACCGACGCCGGACACCACCTATCGTTTCGTCGTGCAGGCCGCACAACCCCTGCCACAGCGACCGATCGTGATCGGCACCGGGCCCTGCGGCCTGTTCACCGCATTGTTGCTGGCACAGATGGGCTTGCGCCCGATCGTGCTGGAACGTGGAAAGGCGGTACGCGAACGCACGGTGGATACTTTCGGCCTGTGGCGCAAACGCGTGCTCAATCCCGAATCCAATGTGCAGTTCGGCGAAGGCGGCGCCGGCACGTTTTCCGATGGCAAGCTGTACAGCCAGATCCGCGATCCGAAGCATTATGGCCGCAAGGTGATCGATGAACTGGTAAAGGCTGGTGCGCCGGAAGAAATCGCATATGTGAGCAAGCCGCATATCGGTACTTTCCGCCTGGTCGGCATTGTTGAGAATCTGCGCGCTACGATCACCGCGCTGGGCGGCGAGATCCACTTTTCCAGCCGCGTCGATGACCTGCTGATCGACACCGGCACGAACGGTGAGCGCCAGGTACGCGGGGTGCGGCTCAGCAGCGGCGAAACCGTGCATGCCGATCATGTGGTGCTGGCGGTCGGCCACAGCGCCCGCGACACCTTCGCCATGCTGGCCGGGCGCGGCGTCTACCTCGAAGCCAAACCATTTTCGATCGGCTTTCGTATCGAACACCCGCAGTCGCTGATCGACGAGGCCCGGTTCGGGCCACAGGCCGGGCACCCGTTGCTCGGTGCCGCCGATTACAAGCTGGTGCATCACTGTCGTGGCCAACACGCCGGCCAGGGCCGCTCGGTATACAGCTTCTGCATGTGCCCGGGCGGTACCGTGGTTGCCGCCGCTTCCGAACCCGGGCGCGTGGTCAGCAACGGCATGAGCCAGTATTCACGCAACGAGCGCAACGCCAACGCCGCCATCGTGGTCGGCATCACCCCGGACGACTATGCGCCCTACGGCGAGGGCCCGCTGGCCGGCATCGCCTTGCAGCGACACTGGGAGTCGCGCGCGTTCATCGACGGCGGCAGCAACTACAGCGCACCGGCGCAGCGGGTCGGTGATTTTCTCGAAGCCCGCGCCAGCACCGCCTTGGGTGCGGTTGCTCCGTCGTACACGCCGGGCGTGCAGCCCACCGATTTGAGCGCGTCGCTGCCCGATTACGCGATTGCCGCGATTCGCGAAGCGTTGCCGATGTTCGCGCGCCAGATCAAGGGCTTCGCAATGGATGACGCCGTGCTCACTGGCGTCGAAACGCGCACTTCCTCACCGCTGCGCATTACCCGCGGCGAAGACGGCCAGAGCCTCAACACGCGCGGCCTGTACCCGGCGGGCGAAGGCGCAGGCTACGCCGGCGGCATCCTGTCGGCAGCCATCGACGGCATCGGCATTGCCGAGGCGGTGGCGCTGCGCATGATGGCGTAGTAACGGCAGTACCCCATCATTCCAGCTCGGCGCGCCGGGGCGGCGACGGTGCCACATAACCGACCACCACCAGCAGCAGGCCAACCGCCAGGAACGACACGATGCCGGGGATATTGCCCATGAAATGGCGATCGACCCCGATCAACTTGAGCAGCACCACCGCCATCAGGACCGCCCCGGCCAACCACAACGGCCGCCGCTGCAACCGCGAACCCAGCACCCATGCACTGACACCAATCAGGCTCCAGACCACGGTCAGGCTGGTTTGCGCGAAACCCGATCCGAGGATCGCCAGTGACCACGGCTCGCCATGGCCATGATGCACCGCGCGCAGCGTCGCCATGCTCAACCACGCGAAGGCCATGCCCGGCCACAACAGCCGCTGCCTTGACAACTCCGGCACCCGCTCGCGACAAAAAGCCCACAGCAGCAGGCCAATGGCGAGCAACGTCAATTCCAATGGATTGAACAACGGCAGGTACGGCCACGGTGCCATCGTTCCCGACTGCAACAGGCCAAATACCCAGACCAGCCCCAGCAGCAACAACGCTGGCGTGAACCACAGTGCCTGATAGGTGCCCAAAAAAGCGCTGGTGCGCGGCCAGGCCAACCACTGCGGCCACCACCACAACCCGAACGTCGCCAACACCAGTGGCGCACTGACCAGCATGAAGCGCCAGCCGGGCGGACCCAATACCACGGCCTCGATCTGCATCGTGATCACCGCAACCACGCTCCACAACCACAGCCCGTGCGCCAACGACAGGCTGTGGCCGTCGTGCTTGCGTGCCGACCACAAGCCCACCAGCATCGCGGCAACGAACATGCCCCAACCCGGCAATGCCGGTGCCGCCAGCGGCGCGGCGAACTGCTGATTCGCGCTCAATACCAACACCATGCCGAAGCCGGCTGCGGCGGCAATCACCCAGGTCAGGCGCGGCCAGTTCAACCACGCCCGCAGCACCGACGCCAACAGCACGCTTGCGGCCAAATACATCGCAGCAAATGTCCATGCGCCGACACTGGGCTGCGCGATATCCAGTTGACTCAGGCCCGCGATACTCCACCACAACAGACCCCACAGCATCAGCGCAGCCGGCAGCGGCGGCTGCGAACGCCAGCGGTCATGCACCAGCGCCAGCGCGATACCGGCAAAGCCGAGGATGGCAGCACCCAGCCAGGTGGCATTGAGCAGCAGCATGTCGTTGGCATGAAAGTGATTGAGTTCACTCAATACGTACGATCCGGCGGCCAACACCTGCAAGGCCAGCCCGGCGAGCCACGACAAGCGCTTGCCCTGGCGCAGGCCCAGCCATGCCGCTGCCGCGCCTTCGAGCGCCCACAGGCTCGCGGTGGTGCCGGCGCTGAACGCCAGCGGCACCGCCAGGGTGATGAACCCCGCACCCAGCGCGGTATAGGCTTCGGCCAGCAACGGTTCCAGCCGGCGCACCCGCAGCCAGTACACCAGCCCGGCGTAGATCGTGGCAACCACCACCGCACTCCAGGCCAAGGCGATTGGCTGATTGCTCAACAACTCGGCCTGAAGTGAAAATGCCACCAACGGCGTACCGAATACCAGGCTGCCATCGAGCCAGGGCCGGCGGTGTTGTTGCTGGCGCACGACATAGAGCAAACCAATCGCGACATAGAACACGAAGAACAACACCAGAAACGGTTCAACGCTGGTAAACAGCTCCGGGCGATAGCTGCTCGCTCCCCAGAGGCTGCCGACACTGAAGGTAAAGACGAAACCGATCAGATTGAGCAGCCGCCAATGCTGGCGCCACGAGATGGCGAACACTGCGGCATTGAGCACCGCGTAATAACTGAACAGGGCGACATGATTGCCGCTGCCGGTCGCAATCAACACCGGTGCCAGATAGCCACCGAGAAAGCCAAGCACCGCCAGCACCATCGCCTGTTGCAGCAAGGCCAACGTCGACGCTGCGGCGACCAGCAGCACCACCAAAGCAAAGCTCAGACCCGCCGGCAACTGCGCATATAGGCGAAACGCGGCGAACACGGTCAACAGCAGCACGCCGATGGCACCGCCCTGCACGCTCAGGCCAAAGGTTGGGCGGCGCAGCCGCTCACGCCAGCCCCAGCCGAGGCCCAGCAGCGCCAACCCCGCAATCAATGCCAAGCGCGCGGCGATCGACAAATTGAGATAACCCTCGGCTGCGGCGAAACGCAGCGCCGCTGCAACGCCAGCGAACAGCACCAGCACACCCATCTTGACCGGCACATTGCCCTCGGTGAGCCAGCGTTTGAGCAGCAACGCCATCCGCTCAAACTCACTGGACAGCGCTGGCACCACTGGCGCCGGTGCCGCTGCTGGCTTGGATTTTGCGGGCGGCAGCCCGTGTTCAACCGGCGCCGATGGCGTCGGCTTTGCCGCCGGAGCGGACACCGTGAGGTCTGGCGCAGGCGGAGCAACCGGGGCACGGCTGACCGCAGCAACGGCCCCGTGTGCCGTTGGGATGGACAGCGTCGTCAACGCCGCAACGCGCTGGCGCAGCTCGCTCAGCTCGTACTCCAAGGCAGTGAAACGCTGCCCCAGACCGCGCTGGGCGTACAGCAGCATCGCCACCGCAGCGGACAGCGCGATACCCAACAGATACCGGTCACTGGCCAGTACTTGACCGATGAACGCACCCACCATTCCCCAAACAAGATTCATCTGAGCACGCCTCACCCCGGGCAGTGCGCTGAGTCTGCCACGGCGAGCGCAGGGCCGGCTACACTATGAACGCAGTCCCGATTTCCAACCCAACCAACGAGGGTGCCATGAGCAAGGGTTTGAACCAGAAAAAGAACAGCAAGAAGCCGCCAGCAAAAACGCTCAAGGAAAAGCGCGAAGCCAAGCAGGAAAAAAAGAAGTAAGCACGCAATGGTTGATCTGCTGACGACGGGATCGCACGGCGGCACCGAACGCGAAACCCGATCAGCGCAACTGGCTGTCCTTGCTGCCACGCCGGTTATAACCGGCGCTGCTGGCTTGGGTGCTGTCACGTAGCTCCTGGCAGCTCACGCACAGGCGCACGCCGGGCACCGCCTTGCGCCGCGCCTCGGGAATCAACGCTTCGCACTCCTCGCAATGCGCCAAGCCCGGGCCGTGCGGCAACTGGCTGCGAACGCGTTTGATCGCATCGTTGATGGTCGCATCGATTTGCTCCTGCACGGCGTCGTCGTTTGCCCAGCCGGTGGCCATGGCCGTCTCCTGGTTTGCTGCACTTGTATCCACGTGCAAGGATAGCGCGATAGTGCTGAATGGTGCGGGCGGCGGAACCCGTTTTGTCGCCGATCCTTAAACCATCCGCTTGGGAATTGCCCACATGATGCCCGACCCGCCGATCGCCATAGCGCAACAACCGGCATCGGCCACTACGCGAGCGCCCTACCTGCGTTCACTGCATCAGCGCACGTACAAGCTGCGCGTCCTCGGCATGGGCTTGGCATCGCTGCCGTTGAGCATGGTGATGCTGGAACTGCACGCCGCATGGCCGAGTTGGGCGTGGATCGTGTTCAGCTGTCTGCTGTGGCCGCATCTGGCGTATCTACTGGCGCGGCGCAGCGGCAACCCACTGCATGCCGAACTGCGCAACTTCGTGATCGACTCGCTGTTCGCCGGCAGTTGGGCGCCGATGATGCACTTCAATACCTTGCCCTCGGTGATGCTGATCACCACGGTGACGGCGGACAAGATCAATACCGGCGTGCGTGGCCTGTGGCGCCGCTCGCTGCCCGGCATGCTACTCGCGATCGTGGCGGGTGGCGCATTCACCGGCTTTGCCTTTCAACCGCAGACCAGCATGACGGTACTGCTGGCAACCCTGCCAATCATGATCATTCACGCGATATCCGTGAGCGTGAGCAGCTACCGCCTGGTGCGCCGGGTGCAGGCGCAAAATCTGCAACTCAAACAACTGACCGAGCGCGACACGCTGACCCAGCTCGACAGCCGCAACCATTGGCAGACCCAGGCCGAAGTCCTACTGGCGCAGCACCATGGCAACGGCACGCCGGCCATCCTGATGGCGCTGGACGCGGACAACTTCAAGGACATCAACGACCGTTACGGCCATGTGGTGGGCGACGATGTGCTACGTGCCGTTGCTGAGCTGATCCGCAGCAAGCTGCGACCCGACAGCATTGCCGGCCGCCTGGGCGGCGATGAGTTTGTGGTCGCAATGCCTGCTGCATTATTCGAAGCACAGGCAGCTGCAGAACGCTTGCGTGCCAGCATCGAGGCATTGCGGTTTGCGCCATCACCCGATCTGCGCTGCTCGGTCAGCATCGGCCTGGCGGAACCACCCGCGGCCGGACTTGGCCTGCGCGAATGGGTGGAAGCGGCGGACCGCGCCCTGTATCGCGCCAAACAGGCGGGGCGCAATCGCTCAGCGGTAGCGGCTGGCGATCCAGTGATCGAGTGACATCGCGTATTGACAGGTGAGCGCCAAGCGCCGGTACTTCATGATTTGCTGCAACCCAAGCGTTGGCCACTGCCATCGGCTCATCCGGCAACAACGTGCCGCCGCAATGACCCGGCACTGCATTGGTTACAATGCCAGCCCCGTACCCCGATCGTTGCCATGCCCGAGCCGATACGCCTCACCAAACGCGTCATGGAACTGGCTAATTGCTCGCGGCGCGAGGCCGAGCAATACATCATGGGTGGCTGGGTGCTGGTCGATGGCAAGGTGGTGGATGCACCACAATTCATCGTGGTGAAACAGCGCATCGCGCTGTCGCCCGACGCCCGACTCGCGGCACCCGAACCGGCAACCCTGCTGCTGCATAAACCGGTTGGCCTTGATTGCGATATTGCATCGATTGAGGCATTGCTGAGTAGCGACAACCGCTGGCCGGGCGATGACAGCGGCATTGCCATCCTGCGCCGGCATTTCACCAAGCTCTCGGTGGTGATGCCACTGGAAGCACAAGCCAGCGGCCTGGTGGTGGTAACCCAGGACAGCGCATTGCTGCGACGCATGCGCGAGGACAGCAACCGGATCGAGCAGGAGTTTGTGGTTGAAGTGGCCGGTAACATTGCCGCAAACGGCCTGCAACGGCTGCAGCACGGGCTGCGTTTCAATGAGCGCAATCTGCCGCCGTGCAAGGTGAGCTGGCAGAACGAGTTCCGCCTGCGCTTTGCGCTCAGCCCGGTGCAACCCGGGCAGATCGTTTCGATGTGCGCCGATGTCGGCCTGCAGGTGCTGGCGTTGCGGCGCATCCGTATCGGACGCGTACCGCTGGCGAAAATGTCGGTTGGCGAATGGCGCCATCTGCCATCGAATCAGCGGCTTTGAGGATGACGCGACAGCCGGCCGTCCGCTACCAGATCAGATCGTCGGGCACCTTGAAACGATCATAAAACGCGTCGTCATCGGTCTTTTCGGTTGCGTCGTCGCGGCGATGGTCGAGCACGATCATCGCTGCATCGCGCTCGTACACCTTGTCCGCCGCCGCACGCGGGATCAGCGCATAACTGTCGCCGTGGCGCACGATGACCAGCGTACCGGCCGCCAATTGCGCGCGCAGGGTCGGATTGACCAGCATGCTGCGGATCTTGCCGTCATCGGTAAAACGGTAATCGATCTCACCCTCACTCGACACCCGATGGGTATCGACGATCTGGCGAATCTGCGCACTGCGTTCGTGGTTGCGAGCTTGCGCATTGCGTTCTGCCGCAAGCAGGCGGTCACGCTCGGCACGCTCGGCTTGCAGCCGCTGCACATCGACTTTTTCGGTGTCTGCCGCCGCCGCGCCCTTTGCGTTTCGCTGTTTGGCCTGCTCGCGCACCACCTGCGCCACTTTGGACTTTTTAACCAGGCCGGCTTTGAGCAATTGATCCTGCAAGAGATTGCGCATGGGCACCACAACAATTAACCGAGAGTGGCGTTCAGAATACCGTGTCTGCGGCAAGGTGCAGCAGATCAAGTGTCAAGGCACTCTCAAACCGACGCTGCCGCCCATCAAGCGGGTCCACGAATGCCAGTGATTTGGCCAGCAACTGTAACGGCCGTTCAGAGCTGTCCGGGTTCGCGTCGCATAGCACCGGATAGCAACGATCATTGATGATCGACGCACCCAGCGCTGCCATGTGTACCCGCAACTGATGCTTGCGCCCGGTCAATGGCGTCAACGCATAACGCCATAAGTGCTCGCCACGCTCGATCACCGCGATCCGGGTTTCGCTGTTGGGCTCGCCCTCGCCCTCCCTCATCCGGAAAAAAGGCTCGCCGCGCAGCAATCGGCTGCGCCGCGTCAGCGGAAACGTCAGTGCCGGCAACGGCCGCGCCAATGCCTCGTAACCTTTGTCGATGCCACGCTCAGAAAACAGCGCGTGATAGGCCGCGCGGCTGCGCGGGTTGGCGGAAAACAGCACCAGCCCGGCGGTGTCGTGATCGATGCGATGCAGCGGCACCAGATCGGGATTACCAAGGCGGTGAATCAACCGCGTCAGCAACGTCTCGCAAACGAACTTGCCAGCAGGCGTCACCGGCAGCCCATGCGGTTTGTCGGCAACCACCAGATGCGCATCGGCATAAAGCACCGATTCGGTTGCCGCGATTGCGGCCTCGTCGACCACTTCACGAAAATAGCGAATCTGCGCACCGACCCGGTACGGCGTATCTACCGCTATCGGCAGCCCTGCCGCATCCAGCACCCGCCCACGCGCGATGCGATCCAGCCATTGCGCGCGACTGATCGCCGAAAACCTTGCGCACAGGCAATCGAGCACGCTCGTCCACGGCCCCGGCGGCAACTGCAGGCGGCTCGCGGCGACGGTACCGCGTGCTGGCAGTGGATTGACCATGTGCGGTTTCACTTATACGGCATCCGAATCGATGCTGTGCTTGCGTGGCAAACCGTCATCGGCCAGCGCCACCCAGTCCACATGTGTGTCCCAGAATACGTGTGCCTGCGGCAGGCGGTCGGGCGCGCTGATGAGATTGGCGACGGCCAGATGCAACTCGTCGGGCCAGCGGCTCGAACGAAACGCCAACGAACTGCCGCAGCGCGAACAAAACCCACGCTCGGCACCCGAAGAGGACGCATACCAGCGCAACAGGTGTGCATCATCGTTTACTTCGCAGCCATCAGCGCGCATGCCGATCCAGGTGACGAACGCGGCGCCATGCGCGCGTTGGCATTGGCTACAGTGACAGTGCGCCAGCCACAGGCTGGGCAAAGTTCCAGTGATTGTTATCCCGCCACACAAACACCGTGATTGCAGTTCGCTCATTGCCGCGCTCCCATACGCACAACCGAACATCGAAGCCAAATGATGGCTCGCCCGTGTCCGCTCACTGCAAGCGCGGCCACGGCGTCGGGTCCAGCACCGCCAGATATCCATGCCAGGTCGCATAAGCCAGCCATGGCATCACTACGATCAAACCAACCAGCCCCAGCAGCACGCCCAGCGCAATCAGCACCACAATTGCGCCGGCCCAGACCATTGCGGCCAGCTTGTTGCGCAGCACTGCGTGGATACTCGACAAACACGCGGTAACCATATCGACACCGCGATCAGCAATCATTGGCAACGAAAACGCCACCATCGCAAACACGAACGACGCAAAAAGCGCTCCAACGGCGGAGCCCACTGCGAGCAGTTCGAGCAGTGCTCCACGATCACCCGCCTGCACCGGCATCAACGCGTACAGCAACATACCGGCGCGCGACCAAACCAGCAGCACCACCAGCAGCAATAAAGTCAGCACGCCGGCCTGCCCGATCAGGCGCCGCGCCAATTCGAACGAGCGTTGCAGCCGTGGCTGCATTTGATTGCCCAGGTCACGGCTCACCGAATACAGACCAACCGCAAGCAGTGGCGCCACAAACACGAACCCCGACAACAGCAGCGACAGCAATGCGAATCGCCCCAGCGACCAGGCAAACCAAGACACCATTGCGCTTAGAACGGTAATCAGGGCGCCATAAATGAATGACAATCCCGGGGCCCGCCAGTAATCACCCCAACCTGCACTCAGCCATGTCAGCGGCGCCGTCCACGGCAATATCCGGCAATCGGCCCAAAGTGGCGCTTGTGTTGGTTCGTGCGGCTGGCTCATCGGCATCGCGCGCTCTTGAACAAGCTCGCGCTTACCACCACACCGGAAGCCATCGGCAGCATCAATCGGCGCATCAAGGCAAACCCAGAGCAAGCCTGCCCGGCCAGTGCAACCCACAGCAGCGTGTAACTGCGGGCATCATTTTGCTTGAAGATCACTCGTCATCTTGCTCGCGTCGTTCAGCAGCCAACGCACTCGCCCCAGCCAACGCATTGAGCTGCAACAAACGCGCCGACACCTCATTGGCATCCAGCGCCCCCTGTTTGCCCAGCCATTCGATACGGCGCCGCTGCTGCTCGGGATGTTCATCCGCAGCGAGGTAATCGAAACGCTGGCGCAATTGCTCCACGCGCCGTGATTCCAGCTCGCGGATCACCTCGGCGCCGGTAGCATCATCGATGATAACCACATTGCAACGCTCGGCGGGGATGATCTGATAGTGGATCACCTTGAAGTGATACACGGCGTAACAAATCATGCCGAGCCACAACCAGATCGGTACACTCAAGGTGTTTTTGCTGCTGTAGGTTACCGCTGCCGAAGCCAACCCGATCAGCATCCACAACAGGCCAACGTTGCGCCACCACGGGTTACGCTCGACCAAGGTTTCGCGATCCGACGATAACTCCGCATACTCCAGCCGATAGGTTCGTGAACTGCCTTCGGTGTCGAGCCGGTAAGCAAAATCGCTTTCGTCCAGCTCAAAGCGTGTGCGGGTAGAAAAACGCTTTTGCGTGATCACGCGAGACTGTGAAGTGCCGAATGGTTTCGCAGCCGACAACTCCCCGGATTTTTCGCTATTGGCCATTGTCGCTGTTTCCATCACAAGACAAGATTACCGGTGGCAGTGTTACCGACAGCGGGCCTGAACGCAACGCGTCGGGCACTCTCCGACCACAATACGCTCCAATTCACCCTGTACCCAGCAGCGTTGATTCGTCTCTTTTCAAGGCAAAAGCCCATGACGCTTTGCAACAGCACCCATGAAACCTTTTTACAACAAGATGTTGCGGCGATTCTGGAGCAGATTGCAAGCGAAGTTCAACCACTGGTCGGTAAAGGCAAAGTCGCCGACTACATCCCCATTTTGGCGCAGGTACCTGCAGAACAGTTCGGCATGGCGGTGGCAACCATCGACGGCCGCGTTTACGCGGTAGGCGACGCCAATCAAGCATTCTCGATCCAGAGCATTTCCAAGGTTTTCACCCTGACCATGGCGCTCGAAGCAGTGGGCGACGCGCTGTGGAAGCGGGTCGGCCGTGAACCGTCAGGCAATGCATTCAACTCGCTAGTGCAACTCGAACGCGAGCGCGGCATCCCGCGCAACCCATTCATCAACGCCGGCGCGCACGTAGTGGCGGATGTCGTGCTGTCGCAGTACCCCAACGCGCGCGAGCGCCTGCTCAGCTTCGTGCGCGAACGCGCCAGCAATCCCGATATCCCGATGGACCCGGAAGTGGCGCGCTCCGAGCATGAAACCGGGTTCCGCAATGCCGCACTGGCCAATTTCATCCGCAGCTTCGGCAACCTCGTAAATCCGGTGGATGCGGTGCTCGATTTTTACTATCACCAGTGCGCGCTGCGCATGAGTTGTGTGGATCTGGCGCGTGGATTTGTCTACCTGGCCAATCGCGGCAGTTGTCAGCATAGCGGCGAACGTGTGATCAGTCAGGAACGCGCCAAACGGATCAACGCGCTGATGCTTACCTGCGGCACTTACGATGCTGCCGGTGATTTTGCTTTCCATGTTGGCCTGCCGGTCAAGAGCGGCGTTGGTGGCGGCATGGTGGCCGTGGTGCCCAATGTATTGGCGATGGCGGTGTGGTCGCCAGGCCTGGACGAGAAAGGCAACTCGCTGGCTGGCGCAGCGGCGCTGGATCGTTTCACCGCACTGACCGGTTTGTCGGTATTTTGATCGACGAAGTTGCCACCCTGCACTCGCCGATAATTCGACCGCTGAGCGTTTGCGCGCTACGATCTGGCGGTGTCACCTGCGTAACGTGCTTGCGTACAACGGAGGCCTAATGACACTAACTGGCCCGCTGAAAACACAAGTCGAACGCCTGCTGAGTGGCGCCGATGTGTGCATCGATGGCACGCGTCCATGGGACATACAGGTGCACGAGCCGCGGTTTTACGCCCGCCTGATCGCGCAAGGCTCGTTCGGGCTGGGTGAGAGCTACATGGATGGCTGGTGGGACACCCAGGATCTGGATGGCCTGCTGTACCGACTGCTGAACGCGCGGCTGGAACAGCGCCGGCCTGGCTTTGCAGCGCTGTGCAGTTGGCTGCGCGCGCTGCTGGTCAATGAACAAAGCCGTCGCCGCAGTTTCGCGGTCGGGCAACGCCATTACGACATCGGCAACGAGCTGTATCGCGCCATGCTGGGCCAACGCATGGTCTACAGCTGCGGCTATTGGGCGGTGGCCGATACGCTCGACAAAGCCCAGGAAGCCAAACTCGACCTGGTATGTCGCAAACTGATGCTGCAACCGGGCCAGCGCCTGCTCGATATCGGCTGCGGCTGGGGCGAACTGCTGAAATTTGCCGCCGAGCGCTATGGTGTGAGTGGTGTCGGGGTGACCATCTCGCGCGAGCAGGCCGAATATGCGCAGCGTCTGTGCGCCGATCTGCCGGTGGAAATCCGCCTGTGCGACTACCGCGAGATGGAAGGCACATTCGATCGCGTCGCCTCGATCGGCATGTTTGAACACGTCGGCGTGCGCAACTACGCGCGGTTCTTTACCCAGGTGCGCAGCCACTTGCGTGAACAGGGGCTGGCCCTGCTGCACACCATCGGCAGCAACGTCTCGCATAGCCACACCGACCCGTGGATCGGCAAATACATCTTTCCCAACTCGATGCTGCCTTCGGCTGCGCAAATCACCCGCGCCATGGAACGACGGCTGGTGATCGAAGACTGGCACAACTTCGGCACTGATTACGACCGCACCTTGCACGCCTGGCGCTGCAATATCGAAGCGGCGTGGGAGCGGCTGTCGAACGTCCCCGACGAGCGTTTCCGGCGCATGTGGCGCTACTACCTGGCAGCATCGATGGGACTGTTTCGCAGTCGT
The DNA here is from genome assembly GCA_002840015.1 of Gammaproteobacteria bacterium HGW-Gammaproteobacteria-2. Taxonomy (GTDB): domain Bacteria; phylum Pseudomonadota; class Gammaproteobacteria; order Xanthomonadales; family Xanthomonadaceae. Next base: position 47,756 of record PGZE01000032.1, read on the forward strand.
CGCGGTCACGTCTGGCAGCTGGTTCTTTCGCCTACCGGCGTACCCGGTGGTTACCGCGCGCCGCGTTGAAGCGTATTTGTGTATGTCCTGTCGGCCGGACAATTCGAGCATGTGCATTCAACGCTTCAGGAATGCCCCGCTCAAGGTGAGACCACAATCGAATACCCGATAATCGCAGGTGAGCTCCTCGCCTGCGGCGATGTCTCGTGCCGCGTAGTTGCAGCCATCACGCTCCACCAGGTTGGGCGTATCGGAGTGGTTCATGTAGCGCGCGTTGTCGAGATTGACCACGATGCCGATACCCTCGGCCAGGTAGCCGAAATGGCTCAGGAATTCTGCAAACGGCGCCGGATGCGGGCCCGGCGGCACCACCACCTCGGTAAGTGAGTGCCAACGCCAAACGCAGCACCCCGCACGCAAGGGTTGTGTGGTGAACAGACCCAGCCCATACGTCGAGCTACGGACAATGGTATCGATCAGCAACATCAGCGGACTCTTGTGGCAAGGGATGCGCAGGAAAAGCGGTAGATTGTATCCGTACTTGCATACTGCTAAACCGAATATGCAGGTTTACGAGAATTACTTGAATAGCTACGAACGGACCGCCAGCATATGCCCATCACCCATACCGACAGCACACCTGCCGCATGACCCCCTCCCTGTACGGCATCACAGTACTCGAACTATCACGCGTTCTGGCCGGCCCCTGGTGCGGAATGACCTTGGCTGATCTGGGCGCGGATGTAATCAAGCTCGAACCCTTCGGCGGTGATGACACGCGCGGACTCGGGCCACCGTTCCGCGATGGCATGTCGGCCTACTTCGCCTGCTGCAACCGCAACAAGCGTTCGTTGGCAATCGATCTGCTCGCGCCGGGAGCGGCAGCAGTGATTGCTAAGCTGGCGACACATGCAGACGTGGTGATCGAAAATTACCGCACCGGGACAGCGGAAAAACTTGGGGTTGGTTACCAGCAACTGGCAGCAATCAATCCGCGCATTATCTATTGCTCGATTTCCGGCTATGGCCGCAGCGGTATTGGCGCACAGTGGCCGGGATACGATTTTGTGGTACAGGCCGAAGCCGGCTTGATGGCAATCACTGGCCCGGCTGACGGCGAACCGAGCAAGGTCGGTGTAGCCCTGGTGGACCTGATGACCGGGCAGAACGCGGTGATCGCCATCCTGGCGGCACTACGCGCCCGCGAGCACAGCGGCCTGGGCCAATGCATTGATGTGTCGTTGTTCGATACCCAACTGCAATCGCTCTCCAATGTAGCCAGCAGTGTCTGCTTCACTGGCGAGGATGCGCGTCGCTACGGTAATGCTCACGCCAGTATCGTGCCCTATCAGAGCTTTCACGCCAGCGATGGTGACTTTGTGCTGGCCGTAGCCAGTGACAAGCTATGGCAGCAACTGTGCGAAACCCTGGCACAACCGCAATGGCTCATCGACCCGCAATTTTGCGACAACGCCGCACGGGTGCATAACCGCGACGTAGTGTGCGCAGCACTGGCAGAATTGTTCAGCGCCCAGCCGGTGCAATATTGGCTCGATGCCATGGCCAGTGCGGGTGTGCCGGCGGCACGGGTAAACACGGTAAAACAAGCGCTGGAACATCCAGTGGCACATGATCGTGATATGCGTATCGCAATTGACGGCATTCCTCTGGTCGGTAGCCCGCTGAAGTTGTCAGGCACGCCGGTGCGTTATCAACGGCCACCGCCAGCACTCGGTGAGCACACCGACGAAGTGCTGGCGGAACTGGGCCTGGATGCCAGCGCATTGCGAAGCGATGGCATTGTGCGTTGAGTCAAAACGATACGTTGCAAGCCGTCGTTTACAAACGCTCTTCAGCCACCTGTACCGGAAACTGCTTGCGCAACTCGCTGATGAAGGCACGCGTCTCGACCTCTCCACGCGAACCGGCAATTTGCTGACGCAGCATGTCAAGCTGTGCTTGCGGCAACTCGCCAACGACGCCATCGGTGACCGACAACACCTGCAGCAACGCGAATCGGCCGCCGCCCAACTCAGCCATACCAAGACTTGCGGCATCCTCAGTCGGGTGCGGAAGCTTGAACGCCTCCTCGACAATTGACGGCGCTGGCGAACTGGCATTGCGGGACACTTTTTCGGCAGTACTCACCGTACCACTGGTATCGGTGGCCAACTGCTCAAAACTTTCGCCCTTGCGTGCGCGTTCCAACAACGCTGTGGCCTTGGCCTCGCCTGCTTCGCGCGCACGCTGCAAACGCACCGCGCCATCGGCATCAGCGCGCACTGCATCAAAGGGTTTTGGCTCGGCGGGGACGTGCTCGGTTACGCGAATCACCGCGATGTGTTCCGGGCCAAGCTCAATCGGATCACTGGCTGCACCGGAGACCAGATCGGGCGAAAACGCAGCGCGAATAATAGCCGGGTCACCGGCCAGTCCTTCGCCTCCAGCACGGGTCATCGGACCCGCACGCGATACGGTCAAGCCCAACTCCGCAGCAGCGGCACTAAGCGAGTTGGGATCGCGAATCACGGAGTCCATCAGTCGCCCGGATGCCTCGGAGAATCGGCGCTCACGCTCGGCCTGACGTGCCTCCAATGCCAACTCGTCACGCACTTGCTCAAATGGCATTTCGCTACCAGCCTTGATCTCGCGAACCGTGATGATGTGAAAGCCATCCTCGCCACGCACCGGATCACTGACCGTATTCACAGGCAAAGTGAAAAGCGCATCGTCAAACGCCGGAAATGCGCCACCCTTTTGCATCCAACCCAAATCGCCACCGGCCGATTTGGAACCGACATCATCAGAGGATTCACGCGCAAGCGCGGCAAAATCGCCACCCTCGGCACGCGCCTTGGCAACCAGCGTTTCGGCACGTGCACGGGCGTCGGCTACCGCTTGCTCATCGGCATCCTTGTCTAAAGCAACGAGAATATGTGAAGCCAGTCGCTCCTCAGGCTCGACAAATCGCGCCTGATTCTCGTCGTAACGCGCGCGCAGGGTTGCCTCATCAATGACGCCATCGATTGTGAGGTCAGCACCTTTGAGCTCAACGTATTCAATCGAAACTTTTTCGTCGGTGAGAAAAGCGCTCTTGTTGGCTTCGTACCAGGTACGCAGTTCTTCTTCGCTCGGCGCACTCTCATCAACCGGCGGTGGCACATCAAGCAGCTTGAGATCGCGCGTTTGATTGCCCAACTGCAACAGCAACTCGACCTCTTTCATCGAAACCACGGCGCTTGATGCGATTTGTTGTGGAACAGCGCCCACCGTGAGATCACGGCGCACCATGGCATCAAAACCTGGTGCCGACAAACCTTGCATGCTCAACACCAGGCGGTACTGATCGGGATTGAACTCGCCATCAACCTGAAACGCAGGAATACCCGTGATTTCGCGGCGAACCAGGGTATCGACAGCGACGATGCCATCACGCTCGGCAGCGGCGAGCAACAGTTCTTCGTCAATCATGCGATCAAGAATCTGACGCTTGACCAAAGGATTCTCAAACTCTCTGGAATCAAACGCTTCACCCTGTTGTCGGCGCTGTGCGGCGCGCTCCTGCTCCAGGCGTTCACGAAATGCCTGTTGCAAAATCTCGCGATCACCGACCTTGGCAACCCAAGTCTGCACACGCGCCGAAAAGTAATCGTTGATGCCCAGAAATGCGAACGGAATGATCAATATTCCGACGATGATGCCAGCGAACCAGCCTGTGGTCTTTTCGCGCAATTTCTGAAGCATGGTCTGAATCCGTAAGCAATTCGGGATGTGAATCGTAACCGTGATAAAAAACGCTTGCCACAAAAAACGAAGGCGCCTTGCGGCGCCCTCGGAAACATGGCGGAGTGGACGGGACTCGAACCCGCGACCCCCGGCGTGACAGGCCGGTATTCTAACCGACTGAACTACCACTCCGCGTGATCAGTTTACTGCATCCTTGAGCGCTTTACCAGCCTTGAAAGCAGGAACTTTTGAAGCCTTGATCTTGATCGTTTCACCCGTACGCGGGTTACGGCCGGTGCGGGCACCACGCTTGCGCACTTCGAAGGTACCAAAGCCCACGAGGGTGATCGTGTTGCCTTTCTTCAGGTTCTTCTTGATTACTTCAATGGTTGCATCCAGCGCACGAGCCGCATCCGCCTTGGTCAGCTCGGCTGTTACGGCTACGGCTTCAATAAGTTCTGCTTTGTTCATTATTTAGGACTCCCTGAACGAGTTCTTCCACAGTTGTTTGCAACCAGGTTGGTGCCGCAACGCCCCTTCGACAAACTCCCCGATCGACCTTTGCGTGATGCCTGCCCGTTGCCAAGCAACGCATCACGACTGCCGCGATTTATACCAGTGCCAAGCCCGGCACGCAACAGCACGGGCCTGTATTCATGCGGTTTTCGGCGTTTTTCTTCGTTCCGGCAGTGCTTTCAATTGCGTACCCGACAGCAATGCTGGCGAACCTCAATGTGCGCGCACTACATCCGGGTCGGTTTTTGCCTTGCCCTCGACGGCATCGCCGACCGCTACTACCTGTTCTTTTTGAACCGCCGGTTTGAGCGGATGTTCGAGTGCAATATCAAGCACTTCATCGATCCAACGCACGGGCACGATATCAAGACCTGCCGTCACATTCTTCGGGATGTCAGCCAGGTCTTTGCTGTTTTCTTCGGGGATCAAAACCTTGCTGATTCCGCCGCGCAACGCTGCAAGCAATTTCTCCTTGAGCCCACCTATGGGCAATACGCGGCCACGCAGGGTGATTTCGCCGGTCATCGCCACATCGGAACGGATCGGCACCTTGGATAAGACCGATACCAGCGCAGTGACCATCGCCACGCCGGCGCTCGGACCATCCTTCGGCGTTGCACCTTCGGGTACGTGGATATGGATGTCGTGCTTTTGATGAAAATCAGGATCAAGGCCCAGACGCTCGGCACGCGCACGGACCACCGACAACGCCGCCTTGGCCGATTCCTGCATGACATCACCGAGCTGGCCAGTGAGTGTCAACAAGCCCTTGCCGGGCAGCAATGCCGCCTCGATCTGCAGCAGGTCGCCACCGACTTCGGTCCACGCCAAGCCGGTTACCAGGCCGATTTCGTTGGCCTGTTCGGCGCGACCAAAATCGACACGCCGAACTCCCAGGTAATGGCCGAGATTTCGCGGTGTCACCTGCACGCCCTTGCCACGCTTGCGCTTGTTCTCCTGCGCACCGGCGAGCGCCACTTCGGTGACCACTTTGCGACAGATCTTGGAGATTTCTCGCTCCAGGTTTCGCACACCCGACTCGCGTGTGTAATAACGCACGATGTCGCGCAAGGCTGCGTCGCTGATCTTGAGCTCATCGATCGCCAGCCCATTGCCCTTGAGCTGCTTTGGCATGAGGTATTGCTGCGCGATATTGAGTTTTTCATCCTCGGTGTAACCGGGGATACGAATCACTTCCATGCGATCAAGCAACGGGCCGGGAATGTTCAGCGAGTTGGCCGTCGCAACGAACATCACTTCCGACAGATCCAGATCAACCTCAAGGTAATGGTCATTGAAGGTGTGGTTCTGCTCCGGGTCGAGCACTTCCAGCAATGCTGACGAGGGATCGCCACGAAAATCCATGCTCATCTTGTCGATTTCATCGAGCATGAACAACGCATTGCGTGAGCCCACCTTGCTGAGGTTCTGCACAATCCGGCCCGGCATCGAACCGATATACGTGCGCCGGTGGCCACGAATCTCGGCTTCATCACGCACGCCGCCCAGGCTCATGCGCACAAACTTGCGATTGGTGGCCTTTGCGATGGATTGCCCAAGCGAGGTCTTGCCAACACCGGGTGGGCCAACCAGGCACAGAATCGGGCCCTTCATCTGCTTCACCCGCTGCTGTACCGCGAGGTACTCAAGGATGCGTTCCTTGACCTTCTCCAGCCCATAATGATCGGTATCCAGCACGCTCTGCGCGGCCTTTAGATCGCGCCGCACCTTGGTGCGTTTCTTCCAGGGCACACCCAGCAGCCAGTCAATGTAGTTGCGCACCACAGCGGCTTCAGCCGACATCGGCGACATCTGCTTGAGCTTGTTCAACTCCGCCTTGGCCTTGGCCGCCACGGGCTTGGGCATGCCCGCTTCGGCCAGCTTGCGGGTCAGTTCCTCGATTTCATTGCCGCCCTCTTCCTCGCCAAGCTCCTTCTGGATCGCCTTCATCTGTTCGTTGAGGTAATACTCGCGCTGGCTTTTCTCCATCTGCGACTTGACCCGGCCACGAATCCGCTTTTCCAGTTGTTGCACGTCGATTTCGCCATCGACAAATCCGATCAGCAATTCCAGTCGCGCGCCTACCTCCAGTGTCTCCAACAGGCGTTGCTTGTCCGCCAGGCGTACGCCCAGGTGCGCTGCCACGGTATCGGCCAGCCGGCTCGGATCGTCAATCCCGGACAAGGTGCCAAGCAACTCGGGTGGCAGCTTGCGATTCATCTTGATGTACTGCTCAAACAGCGACATCAAAGAACGCACCGTGACCTCGATTTCACGCTCATTACGCTCAAGCGTGGACTCGATCTCCTTCACTGCACAGCCAAGGCCGACGTCAGATTCCTTGAAATCGGAAACGCTGACGCGCGACACCCCCTCGACCAATACCTTGATGGTGCCATCGGGCAACTTGAGCAACTGCAGCACCTGCGCCAGCGTGCCAATGGTGAACAGATCCTTCGCCTCGGGATCATCGATATCCGGGCTGGTCTGCGCCACCAGCACGATACGACGATCACCGTCCATCGCTTTCTCCAACGCACGCACTGATTTGTCACGGCCGACAAAAAGCGGAATCACCATATGCGGGTACACCACCACGTCACGCAGTGGCAGCACCGGAAGATTCAAGGATTCAGTGGAATTACTCATGATTACCTCTCCTGACGACTCGACTCGATGCCGGTGACTGACATTATGGCAACCAGATGCCTGAACGCTCAGATTACCGACACAAGTAACGGCGACGGGCCGCAATACGGGCCGTCGATGATCTGTTTCCAGTAATGGGGCTTCGCTGCAAGGCTTGCAAGCCGTAACCCGAAAATAGACAAGGCGCCCCGAAGAACGCCTTGTTATTCAATACATTGACGAATGAATTATTCGGCCGCCGCCTTCGCCTGAACCGGCGTCCCACGGTAAATCAGGTAGGGTTCGGCCTTGTTGTTGATCACCGATTCGTCAATGACCACTTTGGAGACATTTTCCAGCGATGGCAGCTCAAACATCGTTTCGAGCAGTACCGACTCGATGATGGTACGTAGCCCACGGGCGCCGGTCTTGCGCTTGAGCGCTTTGGCAGCGATCGCAGCCAGTGCGTCGGGACGCACTTCCAGCTCGACCCCTTCCATCTCGAACAATTTGCGAAACTGCTTGGTCAGTGCGTTTTTTGGCTCGGTGAGAATCTGGATCAGGGCTGATTCGTCGAGCTCTTCCAAGGTGGCGATCACCGGCAGGCGGCCAACGAACTCAGGGATCAGACCAAACTTGACCAGATCTTCCGGCTCGACGTTGGCAAATACCTCACCCAGATCGGACTTGTTCTTCTTGCTTTTGACCGAAGCGCTGAAACCGATACCCACCGCATCACTGCTGCGCTGCTGGATGACCTTTTCCAGCCCGGAAAAGGCACCACCACAAATGAACAGGATATTACGGGTATCAACCTGCAAGAACTCCTGCTGCGGGTGCTTGCGGCCACCCTGCGGCGGCACCGAGGCGATGGTGCCCTCGATCAGCTTGAGCAGGGCCTGTTGCACGCCCTCGCCTGAAACGTCGCGGGTGATCGACGGGTTTTCGCTCTTGCGCGAAATCTTGTCGATCTCGTCAATGTAGACGATACCCATCTGCGCCTTGTCAACGTCGTAATCGCACTTTTGCAACAGCTTCTGGATGATGTTCTCGACATCTTCGCCAACGTAACCGGCCTCAGTAAGGGTGGTGGCATCAGCGATGGTGAAGGGTACATTGAGCAGCCGCGCCAGCGTTTCGGCCAGCAGCGTTTTACCCGAGCCGGTCGGCCCGATCATCAGGATATTGGATTTGGACAGCTCGACATCATCATTCTTTTGCCGGCTCTCAATCCGCTTGTAGTGGTTGTATACCGCCACCGAAAGGGATTTCTTGGCACGCTGCTGACCAATCACATATTGATCGAGCACCGCCATGATCTCGCGCGGCTTGGGCAGGTGGCTGCGTGCCGCCTGTGCTTTTTCTTCAAGCTCTTCGCGAATGATGTCATTGCAAAGCTCTACGCATTCATCACAGATGAATACGCTTGGCCCCGCGATCAGCTTGCGTACTTCGTGCTGGCTCTTGCCGCAAAACGAGCAGTAAAGGACTTTGCTGCTGTCGCTGGATCGGCCCTGGCGTTCTTCGGTCATGCTACGTGGCCCTAGGCTGGGGTCGGTCTGAGGTAGAGGATAGCACAGACGCGCTGGCCGGCCAGCAGACCGGGCAGTCGTTTGCTTACGAGCCTGTGAAGCAGTTATCCGGCGCGGATGCTGTCGTCCGGGCGGCGCTCAAGCACTTCGTCGATCAGGCCATAGGCCTTGGCAGCCTTGGCGTCCATGAAGTTGTCGCGGTCGGTATCGCGGGCGATGGTTTCGATCGGCTGGCCGGTATGCTGTGCCAGCACGGCGTTCAGACGGTCGCGCAGGTTCAGGATTTCACGGGTGTGAATCTCGATATCGCTGGCCTGGCCCTGGAAGCCGCCCAGCGGCTGGTGGATCATCACCCGTGTATGCGGCAGTGCGTAGCGTTTGCCGGCAGCACCGGCTGCCAGCAGCAGCGAACCCATACTGGCCGCCTGACCCACACAGATGGTGCTGACGTCCGGCTTGATGAACTGCATGGTGTCGTAGATCGCCATGCCCGAGGTCACCACGCCACCCGGCGAATTGACGTACAGGCTGATGTCCTTCTCGGGATTGTCGGCTTCGAGAAACAGCAACTGCGCAATCACCACATTGGCGACGTAGTCGTCAATCGGGCCGACCAGAAAAATCACACGCTCTTTGAGCAACCGCGAGTAGATGTCGTATGAACGCTCGCCGCGGCTGGTCTGCTCGACCACCATCGGGATCAGGTTGAGGCCCTTGATCGGGTTCATCTGCTACTCCTTAACTCGAAAATCGTTTCCACTTATGCCGTTTGCTGACCGCTGCGCATCACATCACTGAAGCTGGACGGCATCTCGGTAACTGCAGCATGGTCGGCAATCCATTCGACCACCTGGTCTTCCATCACTCGCGTGCGCAGGCCAGCCATCAGCTTCTCGTCACTGCGATACAGTTCCAGCACTTGCTGCGGATCTTCGTAAGTAGATGCGATCAAGCCCATGGTTTCATTCAAACGCTTGCCATCAAGCATCATTTGTTCCTGGCGCGCGATTTCCGACAGCAACAGGCCGGCGGCGACACGACGCTGCGCCGATGCCTTCATCGCGTCGGGTGCAACGCTGACGCCCTTGCGCCCTTGCTCGGCAGCCTGTTTCTCAGCCTGGGCCGCCAGCGAACGGGCCTCAGCATCAATCAGCCGAACCGGCATTTCCACATTGCTGTAAGCCGCAACCAGTTTGTCGATTACCTCGGCACGCAAACTTGCCATCAACGCGCCCTTGAGCTCGCGCTCGAGATTGCTGCGCACTTCATTACGGAAGGTAGCAAGATCACCGCCACGCACACCGAAACTTTCAATGAACGCCTTGTCCAGCGCCGGCAGCGTCGGCTCAGCGATACGGGTCACTTTGACAGTTACCGTCGCATCCTTGCCAGCCAGCTCAGGCACCCGCCAGTCAGCAGCAAACGACACCGCCACTGACTTTTCCTCACCCACGCTCATACCGACAAGGGCTTCTTCAATACTCGGGTGCATCATGCCTGAACCGAGCAAGGTGCCGCCGATTTCGTAGTTCTCGGCAGGCACGCGCAAATCGCCAGCAACGGCGAAGGTTTCCGCCATCACCATGTCTTGCGCTTGCGCACCGCGCGTTACCGGCTCAAAGCTGCGTCGCTGCGCACGTAGCGTTTCGATCATCTGATCGATATCAGCATCATCGACCGTTGCGACCACGCGATTTATCGCCAACGTGGAAACATCAATTTTGCCGAAATCCGGGATCACCTCGAAAGTGGCGGTGTAACGCAATTGGCCGTTTTCCGCCGTGCCATTGGTTTCGATGCTGGGCGCCGATGCCGGACGCAGTTTTTCCTGATCTACGGCTTCGTTGAAGCTGTTGCGCACAACCTCGCCCAATGCTTCATTGCGCACCTGCGCGCCAAAGCGCTGCTCAACCACCTTGGCCGGCACTTTGCCGCGACGAAACCCCTTCATTTGCATCGAGCGCGACAACTCACGCAAGCGCTCACGCACCTCGCCTTCCAGTCGGTCGGCCGGAACGCTGACCGTCAGACGACGTTCCAGGGAAGAAAGCGTTTCAATCGATACGTCCATGGTCACTCCTGCCATCCCGCCACAAGGGCGTACACAAAAAACCCGCGGAGGCCAGTCTCCTGACCTATCCGCACAACGGTGGTGCGAAAGAAGAGACTCGAACTCTCACGGGTTGCCCCACTGGAACCTAAATCCAGCGCGTCTACCAGTTCCGCCACTTTCGCATTGCCGCGCGATCACATCACAGAAAAAGTTGGTGGGCCGTGAAGGATTCGAACCTTCGACCTATTGATTAAGAGTCAACTGCTCTACCAACTGAGCTAACGGCCCGCGTACTTTTTGGAAGACGGGACTCGAACCCGCGACCCTCGGAATCACAATCCGATGCTCTAACCAACTGAGCTACATCCACCATTGTTCAACTTGCAACCTGCTGCACATTATCGCATGGTGCGCCCGAAAGCGCGCCTCAAGTGCAACTGCCATGCCTGTCCGACACGTACAACTGGTGCGCCCAAAAGCGCGTCAGCGCTTCGCAGGTGCAACTGCCAAACCTGTCCGACACGTACAGCTGGTGCGCCCGACAGGAATCGAACCTGTAACCCTCGGCTTAGAAGGCCGATGCTCTATCCGGTTGAGCTACGGGCGCAGCCCGGCAACTATACCGGCGCAGCCCAATTGCTACCAGACGAGCAGCGCCCGCCGCCAAAATAAACTCCAGCGACCGTGAAGGCTCGCATTGGTCGGGGCAGAGGGATTCGAACCCACGACATCCAGCTCCCAAAGCTGGCGCTCTACCAGGCTGAGCTATACCCCGACGACCCCATTTACGCGCCAAACAGGCCATTGCGCAAATAGCCGGCAATTCTAAGGCCAGCCCCGTGCTGCGTCAATGACAACTGCGCATTGCAGCGCAATGCGCAGGGTTCAGTGCGGCCGCCATGGGCCACCGCTGCCACGGCGGCGGCGATCGAATGGCCAGCGCCCGCGCCAGTATTGGATCAGGCCAAAGCCGAACAGCATGCCGCCCAAGTGGGCGAAATGAGCGATACCCGGTTGGCTGCCAGTCATGCCTGAAAACAGCGCCAGCGCGCCATAAAGGATGACCAGTGTTCGCGCTTTCATCGGAATTGGCGGGATCAGCAGCATCACCTGGCGGTTGGGAAACAGCATGCCATAGCCCAACAACACCCCGAACACGCCGCCAGATGCGCCCAGCGTGGGATACGGCTGCATACCGGCGCTGGTGCTCCAAGAGGCCACCAGCAACTGGATCAAGCCGGCGCCGGCCACGCAAGTGAGGTAGTAAGTAAGAAAACGCCGCGGCCCCCACGTGTATTCCAACGAAGCACCAAACATCCATAGCGCCAGCATGTTGAAGAAAATATGGCCAATACCGCCGTGCAAAAATCCGTAGGTCAGCAACTGCCATGGGTAGAACAGCGAACCCATCTCGCCGCCACCCAATGGGTAGTCACCCAGGGGCCACAGCATCAGCCCGGAAAACGCTGCCATGCCCAAGACACTTTGCAGCAAAAATACCGCGCCGTTGGCCCAAAGCAGCGCGCTGGTGATCGGAGGCATTGGATTCATGACAAGCCTGATTCAAACAATGAGACGACATGATAGCCCGAGAGAGGATCATGCAAAATCAGTCACTCGTCAGCGGGTGGCGAAGCCCATAGCAAGGCATCCAGCTTGCCGGCCACCGAGGCCATGCGCACCCGCCCGTCCACTACCGTTACATTCTCGGTTTGCAGGCGTCGCAGCTGTTCGATATAGCCTTCCGACCCAGGCGCAAACGCGATCCGGCCATCGGCACGCAGCACCCGATGCCATGGCAAGTCGGCAACGGGCGAATGCGCCAGCACGCGCGCAACCAACCGTGCCCTGCCCGGCAATCCTGCCCGCCGCGCCACCTCACCATAAGCCACTACCTCGCCACGTCGAAGCTGGCGCAACGCAGCCACAATCGCAATTTCATTGGCTGATCGGTTTGTCATGCACAAAATCACCCGGCCAGCGCCGTCAAGGGCCGCCCACGCTGTTTTCAATCCCGAGTAGATTTCGCAACCGCGTGTTGTCCCCGGCCTGCATCAATAAACCACCACTACCACGCTCTGATTGATCTTGTCGCGGCCAACCGTGTCATACAGCCGGGATACGCCATATTCACTGGCGACCACGTCACTGATCTGTGGCGGCTCCCAGCCAAACCACATGGTTTCGATGCGCTCTGCGGAGATGCCCGCAGCCAGCAACGCGTCTTTTACAGCTAGCGCTCGCCGTGCCGACAGGGCGCGGTTGTGGCGCAGGTCACCGATCTGGCTGGCACGGCCAATCAGCACCGCCTTGCGGCCGCCATTTTCCTTGAGTTGTTTGGAAACCGTATCGAGCAGGCCAGTTTTGAAACTGGACGATACGGTGTCACTACCCAAGTCAAACAGCACGATGCCATGCTCGAGGCGCGCAACCGACAAGATGTGACATTGCATCAGCTGTGCGACAAGCGGCGCGCAAAAACTGGTGCATTCGGCAATTTCGCGCAGGTAGTCGGCATGTGAGATATTGCCGTCCTTGATAAAACCCTGATGTTGGCGCACGTGGTCGGCCGTGGCCTGCATCGCGCCATGCTCGCCTTCGGCGCCTTCGAGTGCCGCCAAGGCCTCCATCGACACTCGCATTGCCTGATCCTTGCAGGCGCTATCCAGCAGCGGATTGTCATCGCGCGTTACGCGCAGTGCCTGAATCCAGTCACTGGGCCCCGGTTCGCCGGGAAACTGCGTTGCCTCGGTCGCCCCGGGCTGATCCTTGATCGCTTCGCTGCTTGCGGTGAGTTCTGCCAGCAGGCTGTCAATTGCGTTGGGATCGGCAGCGATTTGCGCTGGCGCTGTATCTATCGAATCAGCGGCGAGCGCAGGTGTGAAATCCTTGGGCAGGCCCAGATCAGGCGGCGCGTCAGGCTCGGCTACCGTTTGCGCAAATACCATGCTGGGTGTTGTCAGCAGTAGTGAAAGCGCCAATATGCCGAGTACCGGGGTGTGCGGTCGTGTGCTGTACATCGAATCTCCCTGTCGCATACGGTGCATCGTTTCGCCCGTCAGTTGGCGACGTAGTCTTCTATCATCGCCCGAAATGCCGGACTCTCCCAATCCTGGGGCCCATAAAGGCGTTTGACGACCTGCCCGTCACGACCAATCACTGCGGTTGCCGGAAGGCCGATCATCTTCATCTCGTCATGCAGGCTGCCGAGCATATCGAGAAATATCGGCGCCGAAAACTTGCGCTCGGCCTGAAACCTGCGGACATCGCCGATGCGAAAATCGTTGGTAACGGTCAACACCACCAGGCCACGCGCAGAAAGCTCACGATACGGGCCAGCGTAAAACGCTTCCAGCGCGGGAATCTCGCGCAAGCAGGGCGCACACCATGATGCCCAGAAGTGCAGCAGCACCACTTGCCCGCGATAATCCGCCAATTGCGCGTCGGGGCGCTCGAAACCGGCAAGCTGGGTATCGCGGATGGCGGCAAGGCTCTGGCCAACCACGAGCCAACTTGCTGCAAGCAACGCGCAGGCCCAATACGCGGGCTTGCGCTGCGTGCGTTTTGCCAAAACTACGGCGGAAATTTGCTGCGTGATTGTCATATGCCCGGAAAAATAATGTAGCCACGGTATCGGAGCGTTAAGAACAGCGATAGTTCCCACTGGCCTGTGCGGACACGGCAGGCACCGATACCGTCAGCAACATACCCTACTCCACCACCACCGGAATCTTGCCGATCCGCGATTGCCATTTGCGCGGGCCGGTCTGGTGTACTGATTCACCCGTGCAATCAACGGCGACGGTAACTGGCATGTCCTGCACGGTGAACTCGTAAATCGCCTCCATACCCAGATCGGCGAAGCCAACCACGCGCGCGGCCTTGATCGCTTTCGATACCAGATAAGCGGCACCACCGACCGCCATCAAATACACCGAGCGGTGCTTTTTGATGGCTTCAATCGCAACTGGGCCGCGCTCGGCCTTGCCGATCATGCCGAGCAAACCGGTTTGCGCCAGTACCTGCTCGGTGAACTTGTCCATGCGGGTGGCGGTGGTTGGGCCGGCCGGGCCGACCACTTCGTCGCGCACCGGATCGACCGGGCCAACGTAGTAGATGAACTTGCCGCGCAAGTCGACCGGCAGCGCTTCTCCTTTGTCGAGCATTTCCACCATGCGTTTGTGTGCGGCGTCGCGTCCGGTCAGCAGCTTGCCGTTGAGCAGCAGCACTTCGCCGGGTTTGAAGCTGGCAACTTCTTCGGCAGTGATGGTATCCAGATGCACTCGTCGGCCCTTGCTGGCGTCGTAGGTGAGCGTGGGCCAGTCTTCCAGCGACGGCGGATCGAGCGCCACCGGGCCACTGCCATCGAGGATAAAATGCGCGTGGCGCGTGGCGGCACAGTTCGGGATCATCGCCACCGGCAGGTTGGCGGCGTGGGTGGGATAGTCCTTCACCTTCACATCCAGCACCGTGGTAAGGCCGCCAAGCCCCTGCGCGCCGATGCCGAGCGCGTTGACTTTTTCGTACAGTTCCAGCCGCAGTTCTTCGGCGCGAGTGCTCGGGCCGCGCGCGATCAGATCGGTGATGTCGATCGGTTCCATCAGCGCTTCCTTTGCCAACAGCATGGCCTTCTCGGCCGTGCCGCCGATGCCGATGCCAAGCATGCCCGGCGGGCACCAGCCGGCGCCCATGGTCGGCACCGTCTTGAGTACCCAATCAACAATGGAGTCGGAAGGATTGAGCATCGCGAACTTGCTCTTGGCCTCGGAGCCACCACCCTTGGCGGCGACGATCACATCGACCTTGTCACCGGGCACCAGCTTGAGGTTGACCACCGCTGGCGTATTGTCGCGGGTGTTGCTGCGCTTGCCGGCGGGGTCGGCGAGCACACTGGCACGCAGCTTGTTGTCCGGATGCAGGTAGGCGCGGCGTACGCCTTCGTTGACCATGTCCTCGACCGAGCCCTGGGTATTCCAGCGCACGTCCATGCCCACTTCCAGAAACACGGTGACGATGCCGGTGTCCTGGCAAATCGGGCGATGACCCTCGGCGCACATGCGCGAGTTGATCAGTATCTGCGCGATTGCATCCCTGGCCGCAGGCGATTGCTCGCGCTCATAAGCGGCGGCGAGGTTTTTGATGTAATCGACGGGATGGTAGTAGGAAATGTATTGCAGGGCATCGGCGATGCTCTGCACAAAGTCTTCGTGCTCGATGGTGGTCACGGCGAGGTCTTGGCAGGGGGGATTGCGCTATTTTAAGCCAATGCGAGGCACACCATGAGTTCGGTCATCTGAGTTCGGCCATGCGCAACCGGCTCGCTATCGCTTGCGGTCATGCCGCTGCGCCAGCACCGCCAGCGCATCGGCCAGCCCCAATCCGCGCGCACGCAGCAACACCAGCAGGTGATAGAGCAGATCGGCAGCTTCGCCAAGCAGCGCCTCATCATCCTGCGCCACGGCGGCGAGTGCGGTTTCCACGCCCTCCTCGCCCACTTTCTGTGCGATCCGGCGTACACCGGAAGCAAAAAGCTTGCCGGTGTAACTGTCGGGTAGCGCATTCACGGCGCGATCTTTCACCAGCGCATCGAGGGTGGCGAGAAAGTTTTCCGGTGCGGTAGGGAAACAACTCGACCGACCGAGGTGACAAGTAGGGCCATGCGGCAGCGCCTGCACCAGCAGGGTGTCGTGATCGCAGTCACTTTCGATGCTGACCAGATCGAGCACATGCCCCGAGCTTTCGCCCTTGGTCCACAGGCATTGCCGGCTGCGGCTGTAAAACGTGACCTTGCCGGTTGCCAGCGTCTTGTTCAGCGCTTCCCGGTTCATGTAACCCAGCATCAGCACCTGGCCGCTGCCGGCATGCTGCACGATGGCCGGCAGCAGGCCGTCTTGTTTGGCGAATGCCAGCGCTTCGAGTTCGTCAGGGTGCATCGGTAGCCTCCACAGGTCGAACCGCGGTACCGCAGTCGGCCAGATATTGCTTGAGCGCCGGAATGCCGATCTCGCCGGAATGAAATACGCTGGCAGCCAGTGCGGCGTCAACGTCGGCTTGGGCAAACACCTCGGCAAAATGTGCCATCGTGCCGGCCCCACCGGATGCCACCAGTGGCACCCGGCACAACGCGCGTGCGGCCTGCAACTGCGCCAGATCATAGCCGCCGCGCACACCATCGGTGCCCATGCAGTTGAGCACGATCTCGCCTGCGCCACGGCGCTGCGCTTCCACCAGCCAGTCGAGCGTGCGCACCGGCAAGGCGCGGGTGCGCGACGGATCGCCGGTGTACTGCCGCACCCGCCACTGACCATCGCCATCGCGCAGGCTGTCGATACCCACCACCACGCATTGCACGCCAAAGGCAGCGGCGAGTTCATCGATCAGCTCGGGACGCTCCAGCGCCGGGGTATTGACCGAAATCTTGTCGGCACCGGCATGCAGTACTGCGCGTGCATCGGCGATGCTGCGGATGCCACCGGCGACACAGAACGGAATGTCGATCAACCGTGCCACCCGCTCCACCCAGCGCCGGTCCACCGTGCGCTGCTCGGGGCTGGCGGTGATGTCGTAAAACACCAGCTCATCGGCGCCCTCGTCGCGATAGCGCAGCGCCAGTTCCTCGATCGCCCCCACCACCACATGATCGCGGAAACGCACGCCCTTGACCACCATGCCATCGCGCACATCCAGGCATGGAATCAGGCGCCGGCTCAACATGCGAGTGCCTCGGCCAATTCGAGATGGCCTTCCAGCAACGCCTTACCCAGCACCACGCCGGTGCAGCCGCTGGCGCGTGCAGCGATTACGTCGTCCAGATCGCGCACGCCCCCGGACGCTTGCACCGCCAACGTCGGACATTGCGCCAGCAGATGCTGGTAAAGCGCTTGGTTTGGCCCGCTCAACATGCCATCGCGGGCGATGTCGGTACACAGCAGATGATGCAACCCGGCTGCGGCGTAGGCGGCAGCGAGATCATCGAGCTCGCGCTCGCCATCTTCAGTCCAGCCGTGTACCGGCAGCCGCCAGCTGCCTTGCGCGTCTTGCCGGGTATCGAGCGCCACAGTGATGTGTTCCGCACCGAAGCGGGCGATCCAGCCAGCAACGGTTTCCGGCTCGCGCACCGCCAGCGAGCCAATCACCACCCGCTGCGCGCCGGCATCGAGCAGGCGGGCAACATCGCTCTCACTGCGCACACCACCGCCGGTTTGCACCTTGAGCGTGCTACGTGTCGCCAAGGACTGCAACAACGGCAACAGGGTGTAACCACCGGCGCGCGCGGCATCCAGATCAACCAGATGCAGCCACTGCGCACCGGCCTTGGCATAGCGCTGCGCCAACGCCAGGGGATCATCGCCGTAGGTGGTCTGCTGCGCGTAATCGCCCTGCACCAGCCGCACCACTTGGCCATCGCGCACGTCGATCGCGGGATAGACGGTAAAACTCATGCCAGACCCTTTTCAATGAAATTGCGCAGCACGCGCGCGCCGGTGCTGGCCGAGCGCTCGGGGTGAAACTGCGCACCGGCAACGTGACCACGCTGCACCATCGCGGCGAAGCGCTGGCCGTGGCGGCACGCAGCGATGCAATCCTCGCTGACCGGCGCCGCGAAACTGTGTACGAAGTAGGCCTGCGCGCCGTCGCCGATGCCGTCGAGCAGGGAAACCGAACGCAATGGCTCCAAAGTGTTCCAGCCCATGTGCGGAATGCGTACCCCGGGCGCGCTTGGCAGCAACCCCACCCGCCCCGGCAGCAGCCCCAGGCACGGCGTATCGCCTTCGTCGGAGGCATCGAACAGCAACTGCATGCCAAGGCAAATGCCAAGCAGCGGCGCGGTAACTTCGCGCAGCGTTTGCAGCAGGCCCAGCTCGCGCAGCCGCGCCATCGCCGGAGCCGCCGCGCCAACGCCAGGCAGTATCACCCGCTCGGAACTGAGGATGCTCGCCGCATCGCCGGTGAGTACGGCCTCCACACCCAGACGCTGCAAGGCAAAACACACCGAGGCGATGTTGGCGCCGCCCGAATCCACCACCGCGACCTTCATAGCTGGCCCTTGGTGCTGGGCAACTCGCTGCCGCTGCGGGCGATGGCCACGCGCAACGCACGCGCCACTGCCTTGAAGCAGGCTTCGACCATGTGATGCGCATTCTCGCCGCGCACGCTCAGGTGCAGATTGAGGCCGGCGGCATCGCACAGCGAACGAAAGAAATGCGGCACCAGTTCGGTGGCGAGGCCCCCGACCTGCTCGCGTGGAAACACGCCATCGAACACGAAATAAGCACGCCCGGAAAAATCCAGCGTCACCCTCGCCAGCGTTTCGTCCATCGGCAAGCGCAGTTCGACCCGCTCGCCATCGGCGTCTGCCTGGCCATAGCGGCCAATGCCGCGCTTGTCGCCGAGCGCCTTGCGCAGCGCCTCACCCAGTGCCAGCGCGCTGTCTTCGACGGTGTGGTGCTCGTCGATATGCAGGTCGCCATCGCAGCGCAGCTCCAGCGCAAAGCCGCCATGCTTGCCGATCTGCTCCAGCATGTGATCGAAGAAGCCGATACCGGTGTGTGCCTGCGGCTCGGCGACGCGATCCAGATCGATGTTGACACGGATGTCGGTTTCGCGGGTGGTACGCTGCACCTGCGCGGTGCGCGGTGAATCGGCCAGCACGTGCGCGATTTGTGGCCAATCGTAATGACCCGGCGCCAAGCGCAAGCCGCGACAGCCCAGATTGCGCGCCAGTTGCATGTCGGTTTCACGATCACCAATCACCACACTGGCCGCCAGATCGATCTCACGATCACGCAGGTAATGCAGCAGCATGCCGATGCCGGGCTTGCGGGTGGGCGCGTTGTCGTGTTCGAAGTGCGGGTCGATCAGCACTTCGCGGAACACGATGCCCTGCGAGGCGAGGATCTGCAGCAGCAACGCCTGCGGGCCTTCAAAATCCTCGCGCGGGAAGCTGGTCGTGCCCAGACCATCCTGATTGCTGACCATCACAAACTCATATCCGGCGTCGCGAATGCGCAGCAGTGCCGGGATCACGCCATCGACCAGCCGGAACTTGGCGTAACTGTCGATCTGGAAATCCGCCGGCTCTTCGATCAGCACGCCGTCGCGGTCGAGAAAGGCGATGCGGGTCATGCGCTGGCTCCTGTGGCTGACGAGGCCGCGCCCAGTGCCGTTAGCAACAGATCATCCTGCTCCGGGCTACCGATGCTGATGCGCAGCGCATCACCCAATTGCGGCAGCGCACGCATGTCGCGCACCATGATGCCGACTGCCAGCAAACGCGCAAACGCGGCCTCGGCATCGGCAACGCGCAGCAACAGATAATTGCCCTGCGAGGGATACACGCGGCGCACACCAGGGCATTCGGGCAACGCCGCCAGCAAGCGCTCACGCTCGCTGATGACCAGTGCCACGCGTGCCCGGGTGATCGCCAGTGCCTCGGGTGCCAGCGCCGCCAGCGCCAGCTCGACGCAGGGTGTTGGCAATGGATAGGGCGCCTGGCAATTGCGCAATACCGCAATCAGTGCCGGGTCGGCGATCAGGCTGCCAATGCGCGCCGCCGCCAACGCATGCGCCTTGGACAGCGTGCGCAACACCGCGATATTGCGATGCTCGGCCATCAACGTGGTTGCCGACGCCTGCGCACTGAACTCGCCATAGGCTTCATCAACCACCACCAGCGCCTGCCCGCGCAACGCCCGCGCCAGTGCCGAAATCTCGTCTGGCGCGATGCCCTGGCCGGTGGGATTGGCCGGCGCGCACACAAACACCAGCCGAGCATTATTGTGCAATGCGGCCTTGGTGATTGCAGCCATGTCGGTCACGAAACCGCTATCGCCTTCGCGCAGTGGCACTTCGATCAACGGCGCGTTCTGCAGGCGCGCGCACACCGCATACATGCCGAATACCGGCGGCGTGTTGATCACCGCATCCACGCCGGGACGGCACAGTGCGCGCACCAGCAGGTCGATAGCCTCGTCGCTGCCGCGCCCGATCAATAGTTGCCCGCTGCTGACGCCATACAAGTCCGCCAACGCATTCTGCAACGCCTCGGGCTGCGGCTCGGGATAGCGCCGGCAGTGGGCATCGGGATCGGCCGGATTGGGCCACGGGTTTTCGTTGGCGTTGAGCCAGACGCTGGCCGGCATCGTAGCGCTGCGTCGCGCCGAGGAATAACCGGCGAATCCGCGCAAGTCCGGGCGCAACAGGTCAAGCACATCGCTCATTGTGCGCTCCGTGCTTGCATGCGCAGCCGCACGGCTTGTGCGTGTGCATGCAAACCTTCCGCCTCGGCGATGCGCAACGCACACGCGCCGATCTCAGCAATGCCCTGCGCGCTCACCGCCTGCACGCTGATGCTTTTCTGGAAACTGGCCACGCTGACGCCGCTGTAAGCGCGCGCGGCGCCGCCGGTCGGCAGCACGTGATTGGTGCCGCTGCAATAATCGCCCAGTGCCTCCGGTGCATGGTCGCCCAAAAACACCGATCCGGCACTATGCACTTGATCGAGCCACGCACGCGGCTCGCGCAGCGCCAGTATCAAATGCTCGGGCGCGTAACGATTGCTGATCGCAAAGGCTTCGTCCAACGATGACACTGCAATCAAGCGCGCATGCGCCAGCGCCTTTTCCGCGATTTGCGCTCGCGGCAGCAATGCCAGTTGCCGATCGATCTCGATGGCAACTGCATCGAGCAAGGCGCTGCTGTCGCTGAGCAGCAGCACCTGTGAATCAGGGCCGTGCTCGGCCTGCGACAACAGATCGGCAGCGACAAATGCGGGATTGGCGCCGGCATCGGCGATCACCAGCACTTCCGAGGGGCCGGCCGGCATGTCGATCGCCGGGCCATCTTCAGCGCTGCTGACCGCCTGCTTTGCCGCCGTGACCCAGGTATTGCCCGGCCCGAACAGCTTGTCGCAACGCGGCACGCTGGCAGTGCCGATTGCCATCGCGGCAATCGCCTGCGCACCGCCGAGCTTGAATACGGTGTCGATGCCGCACAGTTGCGCGGCGTACAACACGGCTGGGTCGACCGTGCCATCGGCGCGCGGCGGCGAGCACAGTGCCACCTCGTAACAACCGGCCAGGCTCGCCGGCACGCCCAGCATCAACGCCGTGGACGGCAACGGCGCGCTGCCGGCCGGCACGTACAAACCGACCCGTGCAATTGGACGGATCACCCGGCCGCAGCACACCCCCGGCGCGGTATCGATCTCAAACTCCGCGCTCATGCCGGCGCGGTGCCAGGTGATGATGCGCTCGCGCGCCTCAGCCAACGCGCGCTTGAGTGCGTCATCGATTTGCACCGCAGCAGCACTGAACTCATCGGCGCTCACCTGCAAGCTGTCGAGTTCGACGCCATCGAAACGCCGGGTCAACGCCTTGAGCGCGTAATCGCCATCGGCGCGCACTTGCGCGATGATGCGCTGCACGCCTTCGCGCACGCTGTCGGCGATGCCCAGCGTCGGCCGCTGTAATGCCTCACGGCGGCCGGCTTCGTCGAGTTCGCTCCAATCGATACGCTTCATGCCAACATCCGCTCCACCGGCAACACCAGCACGCCACGTGCGCCGGCACGCTTCATGTCTTCCAGCCGCTGCCAGGTCAATGCGGTGCGGCACACCGCCTGCAGGGCCACTTCGGCGTGTTCGCCGTCGAGACTGAGCACGGTCGGGGCATCGGCATCGGGCAGCAGCTTGAGCAATTCCGGCAACGCCGATCGCGCTGCCTGGAACATCACCAGCTTGCTGTCGCGTACGCTGAGCACCCCATCGAGCCGACGCAGCAGCAGCGCCGCCAACTCGCTGCGGGCATCCTCGAATGGCTCGGCCGGCGCCACCAGCACGGCTTCGCTTTGAAAGATGACCACCGCTTCGCGCAACTGGTTGGCGAGCAAGGTGGCGCCGCTGGAAACCAGATCGCAGATTGCCTCGGCCTTGCCCAGACGCGGCGCGATTTCCACCGACCCCGACAGTTCAACGACTTCGGCATCCACCGCGTGCTCACGCAACCAGCGCCCCAGCAACTGCGGATAGCTGGTGGCAACGCGTTTGCCGGCGAGGTCGCCCGGCCCGGTCCATTGCCATTCCTGCGGCACCGCCACCGACAGCCGGCAGCCGCCAAACCCGAGCTGGCGAATCGCCTGATACGCTGCTTGCAAGCCTTGTTGCTGGCGCGCCACCGCCTGCTCTTCCAGCACGTTATTGCCGACCACGCCGAGGTCGCAAACGCCATCGGCGATCAGGCCGGGGATGTCGTCATCGCGCACCAGCAGCAGATCGATCGGCAGTGATTCACCAAAACAAAACAGGCGATCACGGCTCTCGCGAAACGCCAGGCCAGCGCGTTCCAGCAGATCACGCGCTGGCCCGGACAAGCGCCCGGACTTCTGGATGGCAATACGTAAACGATCACGCGACTTCATGGGGATTCCAGCAGGTTTGGGAGAGCATCAGCGCGACGAATCATCGGCACGCTGAGCGAGTTGATTGAGCGCATGCCGATAGCCGCCGCTGCCCATCTCAAGACAACGGGCAATACGGCCGATGGTGGTAACACTGACAGCAGTTCGATCATGGATATCGCGATAAGCGACGCCTTCAATCAGCAACGGCACCACCCGCCAACGATCGGCCAGCGCCTGCAATTCCGCCGGGGTACACAGGTCGATCAAAAACGCACGCATCTGAGCGGGTGTGTCCAGCGCCAACATGGCTTGCACCAAGCCATCCAGAGCTCGGTTGTCGCCAGCCGCCGGTTTGATCGAACGTTTTTTCATGCCAAGCCCGCGCCATTCCAATGCACTAATGCGCTGTTACGTTAACACGGTACAAAACCTCCGTCAAACCGCGGCTGAACTGACGCATCGGGCCAGCTTGTTCAGCGTTTCCTTAGGTCAAACTCCGATCAAGCTCTCGGCTGAAATCCCAAGGTGCCGGTGCAGTTTTCGGATCATGTCGATCGTGAGCGCGCGCTTGCGATTAAGCACCTCGTACACGCGATTTGGCCGACCAATATAGGGCACGAGGTCTTTCACGGTCATCCCAGCCTGCTCCATCCGAAATCGGATCGCTTCAATGGGGTCGGGTGCCTCAATAGGAAAGTGCTTCGTTTTGTAAGCCTCAACCAAGATGGCAAGTATCTCGAAGCGATCGCCTTCCTCGGTACCCAGCTCCGGCTCGTTGTCGAAGTAGGACGACAGCTCATGCAGAGCGGCCTTGTAGTCGTTCTCGGTGTGAATCGGACCTGCAACAGCCGGGTCAGCGAAACCACCGCTATCAGCGTGGTCGGTCAAGGCTGCCGGATCATGGCCAGGATGACGTCAACCAGCGCATCGAGCCGAGGTGCCGGTGAGCCGACATACGAAGACATCGCCGGGTGCGACGCCTGTATCCAGACCGGCCCGGTGCGAAAACCGGCCCTGGGTTTGCCGAGAATCAGCGCGTTGAGATCGACCAGCTCACGGCGCTGGATTTTCCTTGACTGGAACGCCCTTGCCGCCGCGCTGGCGAGGCCGGCGAAACGGTCATCGCCCCCCCCCGAAGAGTGAGCGGCCGTTGTCCTGGGCCAGCGAGGCAACGACGGCGGCATCGAAAGCACGCGCATCCACGCGCGCCTGTGTCATCCGGTCGAGTTCCGCGAAGCCGGCAACATAATGCGGCGCTATCACCGGCACCATCGGCGCCGGTATGTAACTTTGGTAGGGCATGCCGTGGAGGACCTCGGTGACGAACATTCAGCGATCGCTCAGGCCGGTGAGTGACGAACGTTACCGAACGACCAAGATGGCTGTCAAACTTTAGTTTTGTCCAAGGAGGTATGAGCCTGAATCCCCACCGAGATTCCCAAAGCATCGGGGGCTTGACTGTTTCCTTGCCGGGCTGCGAACACGGGCACCCATCGTTCTTGGGATACGTCCCGGTTTCCCGCCCCATGGCAGCGCCGAGGCGGCAACGTTGGGTCCAGCACTCAGCGCATCATCGCGTGCTGGGCTCGCCGCGACGGGTCCGATCCCTCATCGTCATTCCAGCGAAAGCTGAAATCCAGAGCCTTTCTCCCGCAGGCCATGGGGTCGATAGCTGAAGTCACTGGATTCCAGCTTTCGCTGGAATGACGGACGAGAGGAGTCCTGGCTCACCCCATCGCTCGATGGCGTCATCGCATGGGCTGAGCGGCAATTGGCCGATCTGCATCCGTCGGACGAAGCCCTCCACCGGCCTGAACCCAGCCCAATGCGGGGCGGCAGCCCATTGCGAGCGGGCCAGGCGTCGTTAAGGATGTGCGACAACGAAGATGGCACAACGCCGGCATCCGGGGTACTGTTCCCGCTGAACGGTGGGGAAAATCCGATGCACCAAGAACACGGCCGAACCCGCAATCGACTCCGCGATGCCTTGCTGCTGCTGGCGTTGTTGTTTGCCGCCCCGGCCTGGTCGTCACAGGTCACCATCGACCAGACCACAACCAAGCTCGATCTGCGCAATGACACCTCCTGGTTCCTTGACGCACAGGCTGATCAAAGCGCCGCGTCGATGTTCGAGCGCGTTGATGGCGGCAGCTTTCTGCCGCTGCCGGCACATGGCCCCACCTTCGGGTTTCACGACGGCGCGTACTGGCTGCATAGCAGCGTGCTCAATCGCAGCGGCGCCGACCAACGCTGGCTGCTGGTACTGTCATACGCATTGATCGATTCCATCGATTTGTACGTGCGCTACCCCGATGGCCGCATCGAGCACTTCGTGTCGGGCGACACCCTGACCTTTGCCGCACGTTCGGTGAGCTATCGTCATCCGAATTTCTGGATCGACATCGCCAACGGTGAAGATGTCGATATTTTGTTGCGAGCGCAGAGCCGCAGTTCGATCCAGTTGCCGCTGACAATCTATTCTCCCGCTGCGTTTGCCGAGATGGCGCATAACGCGCAGTTGGGCCTGGGCATCTACTACGGCATCCTGTTTGGCCTGCTGCTGTACAACCTGATTCTCTGGTTGGCATTACGCGATGCCAATCACTTGTGGTATGTGCTGCATCTTTCGGGCATTGGTCTGCTCAGCGCCTGCATCTATGGCCTGGCCTTTGAATGGCTGTGGCCGCAATCGCCGTGGTTGGCCAATCAGTCGGTGCCCATTTCCATCGCCCTTGCACAATTGGCGATGCACCAGTTTGCACGGCGCTTTCTCGACCTGCGGCACACCTGGCCGCTGGGCGACCGCATTGCAAAAGCGATTTTGGCCATCTACGCAGCGCTTGCGGTTGCCTCGTTGGCGTTACCGTACAGCACAGCGGTATTGATCGGTACCGCGCTGGTGTTCCCTGGCGTAATCTACATCCTGATTGAAGGTATCAACGCCGCGCGCCACGGCTTCCGCGCTGCCCGTCTGTTTTTGCTGTCTTGGTCGATCCTCCTGCTCGGCGCAGCGGTATACGCCATGGTGTCGTTTGGGGTTTTGCCAAAAACCCTGCTTACCGAATACGGCATCCAGATCGGCTCGACGCTTGAAATGTTCGGCCTGTCGTTCGCGCTGGCCTATCGTTACGTGGCGCTGCGCAGCGAAAACGAACGCATCATCCACTCGGCCAAGACCCAGCTTGAACGGCGCGTGGCCGAGCGCACCGGCGAACTGCAAAGCGCACTCGAACAACTCGCCGATGCCAATGCGCGCTTGCGCCAACTCAACCGCCACGATCAGTTGACCGGCGCCTACAACCGCAGCCATGTCAACGAAAGCTACGAACGAATGCTCAAGCATGTGCAGCACGACCGACAACAGCTTGGTCTGCTGATACTGGATATTGATCATTTCAAGGCGATCAACGACAACCACGGCCATCTTGCCGGCGATGATTGCCTGCGCGAAGTTGCCAAGCGCATTAAAAGCCAATTGAACGACGAGCGAAGTATCGTTGCACGATTCAGCGGCGAAGAGTTTGTGATCATGGCACCCTGCAACGGCTGGGACGATGCGCACAAGCTGGCCGAACACTTGCGGCAACAATTTGCTGCAAGCCCGATTGCATGCCAGGGCATGTCGATGACAGTCTCGGTCAGCATCGGTATACACCTGACCGACCCGTTGATGCCGCAAACGCTGGATCGGGCGCTGACATGGGCTGATCGGGCGCTGTCGGCGGCAAAAAAGGCCGGCCGCAATACGGTCGCACGCTCCGATGCCATGAGCTAGGGACACTCGGAACAACAGGGTTTTCGTCATTTCCGCGAAAGCGGGAATCCATCGAAATCAATGGAGTGGCCCCGGCCTTCGCCGGGGTTCCCAGGGTCTTTTCCCAACTTGGCAATCAGACTACAACAAAGCCACCAGCAACCCCGCCAGCGCCGCCACGCCAATTACAGCCCACAGCCATTTGTTACGCAGCGCGGATTGTTCTGTGGCACCCGCAGCGAGGTTGGCATCCGGCCCCAGCCGCAGCAGATCGACCATGGCCTCGGTTACTGGCTCATCAAAGCTCAGCGGATCAAATTGATCGCGGCCAAAACGCGCCAGAACGGTCTTGATCTCCGAAGCATTGGGCACGTATTTCATTGCCCACTCGGAAAATGATGGTGCCGCGATGGGTTTGCGCTGCAAGGTCACGATGTCACGATGGCGCGGATCGCTGGCCAACTGCGCATACAGGGTATCCAGCGCTTGCGCTGAGCCTTGCAGACACTGGAAGAAAAACCCATTGCTGTAATACAAGGCACCCACCAGGCCACGACGCGGATTGTTGCGCCGGGACGCCGTAAGAATGCGTGCCACCTCGATATCGATGCTGCTGACACCGCGCGTTGGTGCAAACGTCGCACGGCTTGCATATACCAGTTGTTGGTAATCGGACATAGTTCCCCCCTGAGCATCATCAAAGCCCGCATCATCGATGCCACGACGTGCAATACGCGTGAAATGCACAATTACCGGCGGCGACACCGGCAAATCCTCGTCCTTCGGGGTGGCACGATGGATACCGACCGATGACGAATCGGTGCGCGCGCGGTACTCTAATGACGATGACGAACCTGGCCCAACGCGACTTCACCCTTGAACCCGA
>PGZE01000033.1 GCA_002840015.1 Gammaproteobacteria bacterium HGW-Gammaproteobacteria-2
TCGGTCGGAGAAATGACCCTGGAATACGGCGATGCCCCGGCGATGCACTGCGAACTGGTGTTCGCAGACGATTGGCAGGTGCGGCTCGGCGCGCTGACCACGACTGCGGCCTGAGCCATCGCGGGTGTTGGCCGCCACCGCAGTGGCGTCGTCATGCGGCGGTTGTCGCCCGCACAGGGCTTCAAAAACCGTGATCGGCCACTGTAGGAGCCCACCACCGGATCAAGTCCGGGGCAGGCTCTGTGGGCGGCCAGTCCTCACTTCACCGCATATGGCGGCAGTTTTTTTGCCACCGCCACGTTCTTCAACCGCACGTACGTCGGCAATCCATCCTTGCCGTACGGCGGCGGTGCTTCACCGGCGATCAACGGTTGCAGGTAGCGGCGGCAGGCGGCGGTGATGCCAAAGCCGTCCTTGCGGATGAAGCTCTTGGGCATGGTCTTTTCGTGGTTGGCGACCTTGTCCAGCGGCGCGGCTTCGATCTTCCATCGATACGGTGCGTCGTTGCTGCGCACAATCACCGGCATCACCGCGTTGCGCCCGGCCAGCGCGTATTCCACCGCCGCCTTGCCCACCGCCAGCGCCTGCGCGTGGTCGGTGGCCGAGGCCAGGTGCCGCGCCGAGCGTTGCAGGTAATCGGGCACGGCCCAATGCACCTTCATGCCGAGCTTGTCTTTCACGGTGGCGGCCAGCGCTGGGCCGACGCCGCCAAGCTGGCTGTGGCCGAAGGCATCCTTGCCACCGGCTTCGGCGACGAAACGGCCGCTGCCATCGCGCAAGCCTTCGGATACCACCACCACGCAGTAGCCGACCTTGGCCACGACCGCTTTCACCTGCGTCAGGAAGCGTGCCTCGTCGTACGCCACTTCTGGGAACAGGATGATGTGCGGCGGCGCGCTGGCGCTGCCATCACCGGCGAGGCCACCGGCGGCGGCCAGCCAGCCGGCATGGCGGCCCATCACTTCGTAGACAAACACCTTGGTCGAAGTTTCCGCCATCGCCGCGACATCGAGGCTGGCTTCGAGCACCGATACCGCGGTGTATTTGGCGGCCGAACCGAAACCGGGGCAGCAGTCGGTCACGGCGAGGTCGTTATCGACGGTCTTGGGCACGCCCACACAGATCAACGGATAGCCGAACTCCTTGGCAATGCGCGACACCTTGGCCGCGGTGTCGGCCGAATCGTTGCCGCCGTTGTAGAGGAAATAACGCACCTTGTGCGCGGCCAGTACCTCGATCAGGCGCTGGTAGTGCGCGCGATCGGCTTCCAGCGATTTGAGCTTGAATCGGCACGAACCGAACGCGCCGCCAGGGGTGTGCGCCAGCGCCCGGATCGCCGAAATCGGCTCCTTGCTGGTGTCGATCAGGTCTTCGCCCAGCGCACCGAGGATGCCGTTACGCGCCGCCAACACCTTCACCTTGTGCGCGCGTGCGGTCTGGATTACTGCGCTGGCGCTGGCATTGATGACGGCGGTGACGCCGCCGGACTGGGCATACAGCAGGGTTTGCGCGCTCATGGGGCACCTTTGTTTGACTTGATGGGGGGCTGCGGTTAGCGTTTCATACAATTTGCACGATATTTGTTCGCCAGTTTAGCGGTATACGG
Organism: Gammaproteobacteria bacterium HGW-Gammaproteobacteria-2; assembly: GCA_002840015.1. Lineage (GTDB taxonomy): Bacteria > Pseudomonadota > Gammaproteobacteria > Xanthomonadales > Xanthomonadaceae. The sequence goes on from PGZE01000033.1 coordinate 1,607, forward strand.
CGGCAGAACGAATCCGTGCCACGGTTTGATCTAAGGAACTCGCGCATGCGACTGGTACTTCTCGGCGCCCCCGGTTCGGGCAAGGGCACGCAGGCCACCCGGCTGCGCGATCATTTCAAGGTGCCGCACATTTCCACCGGCGACTTGCTACGGGCGGCGGTTGCTGCCGGCACCCCGCTGGGTCTCAAGGCCAAGGCGGTGATGGACGCGGGCTGTCTGGTGTCCGATGACATTGTGCTGAGCATGCTCGAAGAGCGCCTGCACCACCCGGATGCCGACAATGGTTTCATCCTCGATGGCTACCCGCGCAATCTGGCGCAGGCCAGCGCACTCGATGCCCTGCTGGCGCGGCTGGAGCAGCCGATGGATGTGGCGGTGCAGATCGATGTCAACCCGGAATTGCTGGTCGAGCGTATCGCCGGGCGCGCCAAGCTGGAAGGCCGCGCCGACGACAGCCCCGATGCGGTGCGCCATCGTTTGCATGTGTATGCCGATCAAACCGCGCCGGTGGTGGACTATTACCGCGCGCATGGCCGCCTGCGTTGCGTGGACGGTGTCGGTTCGATGGACGAGGTTCTGGCGCGCATTCTCGCCGCCATCGCTGCCGCCAAGTGATGGTCGGCAGGGGCGTGTGTGCGCGGCGCGCGTGGTGCTTGCGCCCGCAATGAACGCGTTGCTGTCCCGGCTGATTGCGATTTGCCGCTTGCGCCTCGGCCCGCAAGACATGCCCTATGCGCCAGCAACAGCCAAAGCGCTGGTCGTCACCGTGCTGATGCTGGAAGTGGTGCTGTCGCAGCTGCTGGATGTGCCCGACGGTTTGTTGTTGCCGCGCACCGTGTTGAGCGCGGTGATGCTGGTAGGGGCACCGTGGCTGCTGCTGCATCTGCGCGCACGCTCGGGGCGGCTGGTGCAAACCCTGATTGCGCTGGCCGGCACCAGCCTGCTGTTTACTCTCGCACTGGTGCCGCTGTTGCTGCTCACTGCCGCCAGCAGCGTCGATCCGGCCGCGCCAGCGCCGCTGGTCAGTGCCGCCGTGTTGTTGCTGGTGGTGTGGAAGTTGATGGTCAATGGCCACATCCTGCGTTTCGCGTTGGACTGGCCGCCGCTGGCTGCCGCCTTGCTGGCGCTGGGCTTGTTTCTGGTCGAGCTGGGCCTGGATCAATGGTTGCAGGGCAGCATTGCAACATAGGGTGCAAGTCGCGCTTTACAATCGGCCCATGAAACTTCATATCCTCGGTATTTGCGGCACCTTCATGGGCGGCGTGGCTGCGCTGGCGCGTGAACTCGGCCATCAAGTCAGCGGCAGCGATGCCAATGTCTACCCGCCGATGTCCAATCAGCTCCAAGCACTTGGCATCGCGCTCACCCAGGGCTATGCGCCCGAGCACATTCCCGCCGATGCCGATGCGATCGTGGTCGGCAATGCCTTGTCGCGTGGCAATCCGAGTGTGGAGGCGGTGCTCGACGCCGGCCGCGCCTATACCTCCGGCGCGCAATGGCTGGCGGAAAACGTACTGCCCGGGCGGCGCACGCTGGCGGTGGCCGGCACCCACGGCAAAACCACCACCAGCAGCCTGCTTGCCTACATCCTCGATCGCGCTGGCCGCGATCCGGGCTTTCTGATCGGTGGGGTGCCGGAGAACTTCGGCGTGTCGGCGCGCATCGGCGGCGCTGGCGCGCCTCCCTCATCCGGCCCTGCGGGCCACCTTCCCACGGAGGGGGAAGGAATCAAGCTGCGGCCGCTGGCCGCAACGCATTCTGTGCGCCACGAATTTGTCGTGGAAGCCGACGAATACGACACCGCGTTTTTCGACAAGCGCTCCAAGTTTGTGCATTACCGGCCGTGGCTGGCGATCCTCAACAATCTGGAATACGACCACGCCGACATTTTCCCCGATGTGGCCGCGATCCAGCGCCAGTTCCATCATCTGCTGCGGATTGTGCCCGGCAACGGTCGGCTGATCGTCAACGCCGACGACGACAATCTCGCGCAGGTGTTGGCGATGGGTTGCTGGACGACGGTGGAAACCTTTGGTGAACGCGCCGACGCCGATTGGCGCGCCAGGCTTGATGCCGCCGATGGCTCGGAATTCACGGTGCTGCACCGTGGACAAGCCGTTGCCACTGCGCGTTGGTCGCTGCTCGGCCGGCACAATGTGATGAACGCGCTGGCGGCGATTGCCGCGGCGCACGCGGTGGGCGTGCCGGTAGCCGATGCCGTGGCGGCGCTCACCGGCTTTCGCAGCGTCAAGCGCCGGTTGGAAGTCATTGGCCGCGCGCGCGACATCACCGTCTACGATGATTTTGCCCATCACCCGACCGCTATCGCCACCACCCTGGCTGGCCTGCGCGCCAATGTCGGCAGCGCCCGCATCGTGGTGGCGATGGAGCCGCGCAGCAACTCGATGCGCCTCGGCGCGCACGCCGCGCAACTGGCGCCATCGCTGGCCGCTGCCGATGCGGTGGTGTTTCTGCATCGGCCGGGCTTGCCGTGGGACGCCGGCGCGGTGATCGATGCCCTGCATGGCCGCGCACGCACCGCACCCGATACCGATGCCCTGCTCGCCGAGTTGCGCACACTGGCGCAGCCCGGTGACCACGTGGTGTTCATGTCCAACGGCGGTTTTGATGGCGCGCCGCAGCGGTTTTTCGACAGCCTGTGAGTGGGAGTGCAGCCCGATGAACGAGGTGGTTTCCCCGATCGCCATCGCGCAGGCACTCACGGATTACTGGTCGCCGAAAGTGATCGCCGAGCTCGACGACAGCTACGTCAAGGTGGCAAAAGTGTTGGGCACACTGGCCTGGCACAGCCACGAGGACGAGGACGAGTTGTTCATCGTCCTGCGCGGTACGCTGCGCATCGAGATGCAAGAGCGGACGGTGGAACTGCGCGACGGCGACGCCTTTGTGGTGCCACGCGGCGTGCGCCACAACCCGGTTGCCGATGCCGAGTGCCTGATCTTGCTGATCGAGCGCAAATGCACCCTGCACACCGGCCGCACAGTCACCGACAAGACGCGCAGCATTGCCGAGCAGTTGTAGCGGCCACGCAAGCGCGACTGGCACATGGCATCCGACGCCCGCCGCTGCGTTGCCGTGGCGCAGATCGCGACGCAATGGCTTGATCGCGAGGCTACCGTGCAGCGGTGTGCGTTTTGGCGATGCCGATTGAAGCGTGCAGTGTGCGGCCGCAGCATCCTTTTATGGACCAAGGTGTTGGGCGAATTGTTTGAGGGGTGACCTCCGGCACATGCGGCTGTTGTTCTGGTGTTATACATTACCAGCACACCAACCCACGGAGGCTGCCATGAACACCAACACCAACACCAACACCAACACCAACACCACAACCGCTAACGTCACCCACCTCATCGAGCGCCGCCACAGCGAGCGTCAGGTGCAATCCGGCGGCGACCGTCTGAGCGCGCAGTATCGTGAGCGCGACTTCGGCATCGGCTACGGCAACAGCAGCGGCTATGTCCGCAACCGCTCCTACACCAGCGCCAGCAACCGCCCGCTGTTCCGCGTTGCCTGATCGACGCAATATCGATGGTCTGCACAAGCTCTGATGGCCAGAGCTTGCCTATTGATAGCCACGCGCCTGCAGCGCGAACAAATGCGCGTAATGGCCGGCGCGCGCCAGCAGTTCGGCGTGGCTGCCGTGTTCGATGATGCGGCCATCCTGGATCACGATGATCTGGTCGGCCATGCGCACCGTCGAAAAACGGTGCGAGATCAGGATCACGATGCGGTTGCGGCTCAACCCGCGAAAATGCTCGAACACGTTGGCCTCGGCCTCGGCATCCATCGCGGCGGTCGGCTCATCGAGTACCAGGATATCGGCCTGCGAGCGCATGAAGGCGCGCGCCAGCGCGATCTTCTGCCACTGCCCGCCGGACAGTTCGCGGCCATCGCGAAACCACTTGCCGAGCTGGGTATCAAAGCCAGCCGGCAGCGCATCGATGAACGCGCTGGCCATGCCCTTGTCGCTGGCCTCGCGCCAACGCGATGCGTCTTCGAAATGGTCAACATCGCCTGCGCCGATGTTCTCACCCACGCGCATCTGGTAGCGCGCGAAGTCCTGAAAGATCACACCGATGCGGCGGCGCAGGGTGTCCTCGTCCCATGCGTCCAGATCGCGGCCATCGAGCACGATGCGGCCGGAGTCGGGCGTATACAGCCGCGTCAGCAGTTTAATCAGGGTGGTTTTGCCCGAACCGTTTTGGCCAACCAGCGCCAGCGATTGTCCGGGGCGGATATGCAGGTTGATGTCGTGCAGCGCCGGTGTTTCGGCGCCCGGATAGGTGAAGCTGACATGCTCGAAGCGGATGCCATCGCTTGGGTCCGGGCCATGCATCGCGCTGCCGCCGCTGGCGCGTACCGGCGTTTCCAGATACTCGTACAGGGTGGACAGGTACAGGTTGTCCTCGTACATGCCGCCTATCGAGGACAGGATCGCCGACACCGCCGACTGCCCCTGCCGGAACAGCATCAAATACATGGTCATCTGGCCCAGCGTGATCCGTCCCAGCACCGTGGTTACCGCGATCCACGCATAAGCGGCGTACAGCGCAAGCGTGCCGATCAGGCCAAGGCCGAGACCCCAGCTGTCACGGCGCAGGGTCAGGGCGCGGTCGGCGTCATACAGCCGATGAAAAATGCTGCGATAGCGATCCAATAGCAACGCGCCGAGCCCGAACAACTTCACTTCCTTGGCGTGATCCTCGCGCGCGATTACGGTTTCCAGATACAGCTGCATCCGGGTCTCGGGCGAGCGCCAGCGAAACAGCCGGAACGCATCGCCGGAAAACTTGGTTTCGGCAAAAAAGGCGGGCAACCCCGCCAGCACCAGCACCGCCATCGCCCAGGGCGAGAACTGCACCAGCAGCAGCGCATAACTCACCAGCGAAATCAGGTTTTGCGCCAGCCCGAAGCTGCGGTTGACCAGCGACAACGGCCGGCTGGAGGCTTCACGCCGCGCTCTGGTCAGCTTGTCGTAGAACTCCGAGTCCTCGAATTGCGCCAGGTCGAGTGTCAGCGCCTTCTCCAGGATCATCTCGTTGACCCGCTGCCCGAGCTGCGCCCGCAACAGCGATTGGCAGAATCCGATACCCCGCTGCGCACCGGCCATCGCGGCCACCAGGCCGCCTTCCAGCGCGACCAGCCACAACACCGGCGCCAGCGGCGCTTCATCACCGGCGCGCACGGTTTGCGCCGCAGCCACCACCGCGTCCACGATCTGCGCGCCAACCCAGGCGATACCCGCCGGCAGTAATCCGGCAATCAAGGTCAGCAACCCCAGCGCGATGGTCAGCGCATGACTGGTGCTCCATACCAGTTGCAATGCGCGCGCGCTGAAGCGAAACGCGCCGAGAAATCCGCGTGCGATGTCGCTGTTGTTGCCGGCTGAGGCGGCGTGTGGATGCATGGTAATAAACCGGTCGGCACGTTGTGGCGGAGCCACTCTATATGGGGCGCACGCCGCTGCGATGCAAATCAGGGCAGGATGTCGTCCCATGGATTGATCAGCGGAACCGGTAACGCGCCAAAGTCGCGGGTGTTGCGGCTTGCAAGTCGGCCCTGATTGACGATCGCGATAGCCGCGATCATTCCATCCGGGGCACTGAGCGCCCTGCCGGCATGGTGTGCCGCGCCCATCAGGTCGCTGTAAATCAGCGCCGCCTGTTCGGTAAAGGGAAAAATCCTTCCGGCAAATCGACTGCGCCAGGCATCCAGTCCGCGCTGTAAAAGCAGCGAGCGCTCGTCGGGGCGAATCTTTGCGATGCCGAATGCGATCTCGGCGATAGTGACGGTTGGAATGGCCAGCGAGTCGTCATGTACCGCAAGCCAGTTCATGACGGCGGCGTCAGGTGCCTTGCGCAGGGTTTCCGAAATGACATTGGTATCGAGAAAGATCAAAGAACCGCCCCGGCGTGTGGTTCACGGCTGGCCTGGATCAGTTGCTCAAGATCCACGTCGGTTGCGAACTGGCGATTGAGCTCGCGATAAAACTCCGCAGCCGGTGCGCGGCCGGTCTGATGCGCCGAATATTCTTCAAGCGCGCGTTCGACTACTTCGGCGATGGTTCGGCGCTCGCGCTTGGCAAGGCTGTGAGCAAGCTCGCGCGCGCGCGCGCTACGGACGGACAATTGCGGCTCGGGCATGGGAATTGGCCTCGGATGCTGTCACAAATGCAATCATAGGAACATGCCATCCAGATGGCAAGTGATGGCAAATCAGGCCCGATGTGGCGAATCCGCGGTTGCAGCTTGACGCGGCGCCCGGTGATGCCTGGGTTATGCTTCGATCCTCCACCTCACCAAGGCCATGCCATGACTTTCAGAAACGATCTGACGGTGAAGCGGGCGGTCTGCGGGCCTCAGTGCGTACTGTTCGCGCTGTTGTTCACGGCTTGGGCGGGGCCGATCATCGCGGCACCGACACAGCCAACTCCGCAAGCTTTGGCGTTGATCGAGAGTCTGGGCTTGCCGGCTAGCCCGATCGCCGTGCGCGATGTGCCGGGCTGGAAAGTGCCCACGCAGATTGCGGTGGCTTACGCGGATGCCGCACGTTTGGCGCAGTTGCAGGCGGCGGTGCCAGAGGTGCGTTTGCGCGCGCTGGATCGGGGCGCGCCGTTGGCAGCACAACTTGCCGACGTGCAGGCGGTGGTCGGTGTGTGCAGCACCGAGGTGCTGGCAGCAGCGAAGCAATTGCACTGGATCCAGTTGCTTTCGGTCGGCGCCGAGCGCTGTGTGGCCGTGCCTGGAATCGGCGAGCGCGGCATCGTGTTGAGCAACATGCAGCGCACCAGCGCGGTGCCAATTGCCGAGCATGCGATTGCGATGATGATGGCGCTTGGCCGTGGCTTGCCTTACTACGGCAACGCACAACAGGCGCGCGAATGGCGCGGTGATGCAGACGATGAACCGGCGATGCGTGAAGTGACCGGCCGCACTGTGTTGGTGGTGGGTCTGGGCGGCATTGGCACCGAAGTGGCGCGCCGTGCGCACGGGCTGGGCATGCGCGTGATTGCCACCCGTAACAGCAGCCGCGACGGCCCCGACTTCGTCGCCCAGGTCGGCCTGCCCGATGAATTGCTCACGCTGGCGGCGCATGCGGATGTGGTGGTGAACGCCACCCCGCTCACACCCGAAACCACCGACCTGTTCGATCGCACATTCTTTGCCGCGCTGAAACCCGGCGCCTATTTCATCAATGTCGGGCGTGGTCGCAGCGTGGTCACCGACGACTTGGTCGCGGCGTTGCGCTCGGGTCGGGTGGCGGGTGCGGGGCTGGATGTCACTGAACCCGAGCCGCTGCCCAAGGCGCACGCGCTGTGGCTGCAGCCCAACGTGATCATCACCCCGCACGTGGCGGCCAGTTCGGATGCGCAGGGTGAGCGCTATTGGATTGTGGTTGCCGAAAACCTGCGCCGCTACGTTGCCGGCGAGCCACTGTTGAACGTGGTCGATATCCAGCGCGGCTATTGAGCACACGGATGAGTACCGCACCGGCAGAGCCCGATCAACCCAGCGTATTGCAGCAATTATTCGCGGTGCGCCGTGACGAGTGGCAGGTGCTGGGCCTGTCGTTGCTGTACTTTCTGCTGTTGATGGCCGGTTACTTCATCCTGCGGCCGATCCGCGATCAGATGGGTGTGGCCGGCGGCGTGCGCAATCTGCCCTGGCTGTTTACCGCTACGTTGCTGGCGACGTTGGTAGTCAGCCCGCTGTTTTCGCTGCTGGTGTCGCGCATGCCCAGGCGGCGCTTTGTGGCCTGGAGCTACCGGCTGCTGATGCTTTGCCTGCTGCTGTTTTATACCGCGCTATCGGGCTTGCCTGAGAGCGCACAGGTATGGGTTGGACGGGCGTTCTTCGTCTGGGTCAGCGTGTTCAACCTGTTTGCGGTCTCGGTGTTCTGGGCGGTCATGGCGGACGTGTTCCAAAGCGAACAGTCGCGTCGCCTGTACGGGGTAATCGCTGCGGGCGGTACCCTGGGTGCGCTGATCGGTGGTGTGGCAACCAGCAATCTGGTCGATGTGCTTGGTGCGCCGCCGTTGTTGCTGATTTCGCTGGTTTTGCTGGAACTGGCGCTGTGGTGCATGTTCGCGATTACCCGGCGCATGGGCAGCGGTAGCCCGGCACAACAACAGCGCGATGCAGCCGTGGTCGGTGGCAGCGCGCTGGACGGTTTTCGTCTGGCACTGCGCTCGCCCTACCTGCTCGGCGTGTGCGGCTACATGCTGTTGTACACCATCGGCTCCACGTTCCTGTATTTCCTGCAAGCGCAGGTCGTCGATGCCACCATCGACGGCAAAACCGCACAGACCGCCTATTTCGCCAATGTCGATATCTGGGTGAATTCGCTGACACTGGTCTTTCAGATGCTTGTCACCGGGCGATTGATGGCGAAGCTGGGTGTGGGCCTCACCCTGGCGGCATTGCCGTTGATCAGCATCATTGGCTTCATGGGGCTGGGCATGATGCCGGTGCTGGTTGCCGTGGTGGTGTTCACCGTGGCGCGGCGGGTGACCAACTTCGCGTTCTCGCGGCCCTCACGCGAGGCACTTTATGTGCCGCTGCCGCGTGAAGCCAAATACAAGGCGAAAAATCTGATCGACACCTTTGTTTATCGTGTCGGTGACCAGGTGGGCGCCTGGGCCAATGGCCTGTTGCTGTGGCTGGGCTTTGGCATAGCTGGCATCGCGTTTACCGCTGTGCCGCTGGCCGCGGCGTGGTTGGTGCTGTCACTATGGCTGGGCCGGCGCTACCGGGCGCTGCAAAAACCGTGATCACAGTCGGTTCAAAAGCCGCACCGATGGAACAGGTATCCTTGCTGGCAAGTAAAGTACAAGGCAAATCGCAATGACCTCGCTGAATGGCAAGACCCTGTTCATTACCGGCGCCTCGCGCGGGATTGGTTTGGCAATAGCGTTGCGCGCTGCGCGTGATGGCGCCAATGTGGTGATCGCGGCGAAATCCGATGTGCCCAATCCCAAGTTGCCGGGCACCATCCACAGTGCGGCCGAAGCGGTGCGGGCGGCGGGCGGGCAGGCGCTGGCGATCCGCTGCGACATCCGCGAGGAAGAAGCGGTGCAGGCGGCGGTGGCGCAGGCCGTGGCGCAGTTCGGCGGCATCGATATTCTGGTCAACAACGCCAGCGCGATCTGGCTGCGCGGCAGCCTCGATACGCCGATGAAGCGCTTTGATCTGATGCAGCAGGTCAATTCACGCGGCAGTTTCTTGTGCGCGCAAGTGTGTCTGCCGCATCTGCTCAAGGCCACCAACCCGCATATCCTCACCCTGGCACCACCGCCGTCGCTCGATCCGCGCTGGTGGGGCGCACACACCGCTTACACCCTGGCCAAGATGGGCATGAGCTTTGTTACCCTCGGGCTGGCTGACGAGTTCGGGCCGCAAGGCGTTGCGGTGAATGCGCTGTGGCCGCGCACGCTGATCGCCACCGATGCGCTGAACATGATTCCCGGCGTCGATGCCAGCCGTGGGCGCAAGCCTGAAATCATGGCCGATGCCGCACACGCGATCCTTGTTCGCACCGCGGCCGGCTTCAGCGGCCAGTTTCTGATCGATGACGAGGTGCTGCGCGAAGCCGGTGTCAGCGATCTGGATGCCTATGCGGTGCAGCCTGGCCAGCCGCTGCTGCCAGATTTGTTTCTGGATTGATGACGCTTGCAGTCGCCCATACGGTGGGCTGCTACGGGCAGAAACCGGATTTTTGCTACAACTGTTTTACTTGCTGGCGCCAATCCGTGCTGTTGTGGGAGCGGGCCTTGCCCGCGAACGATCTGGCGAGGAGCTTCGCGCGTAGGCGCGCTCCCACAAAAAGCAGAGATCGGCTTCCCTGTAGCCCACCGGGTGGGCGGTCAAGCACGTCGTGTGGCGACGAAGCGAGGGTTTTCGATTTTCTCGGCAACAGGAGGTAACGTGATGCGCTATTTGCATGCCATGGTTCGGGTGCGTGACCTGGATGCCTCGTTGGCATTCTTTCGTGATGCCCTGGGCCTGATCGAGACCCGGCGCAAGGATTATCCGGCGGGACGCTTCACGCTGGTGTATCTGGGCGCGCCGGAAAACCCGGAAGCGGAAGTGGAGCTGACCTTCAATTACGATGCTGAGGATTACGGCAGTGCGCGCAACTTCGGGCATCTCGCGTTTGCGGTGGACGACATCTATGCCACCTGCGCGCGCCTGCAAGGCAAAGGCATCACCATCAACCGGCCGCCGCGCGATGGCCGCATGGCGTTTGTGCGCTCGCCCGATCAGATCTCGATTGAATTGCTGCAAAAAGGTGATGCCCTGCCGCCGGCTGAACCGTGGGTATCGATGGCCAATGTCGGCGAATGGTAGCGCGGCAATTGGCGCTGAAATTGATTCAAGTCGTGGTTGCAGCTGCTGGCTGCGGTTAGCATGCCAACCATGATGCTGAACACACCACCGCTGCTGCAAGCGCACCAACTGGCTTTTGCGCGCAATGACGAGCCGGTGTTCGGCCCGCTCGATTTCCATGTCGCCGCCGGCGAAGCGCTGCTGGTACAGGGTGGCAATGGCAGCGGCAAGACCACGTTGCTGCGGGTGCTGGCTGGTTTGCTTGGCGCCAGCGGCGGCGATGTGCAGGTCAACGGCAAGCCCGCCGAGCGCGAAGCCATTGCCGAGCACACCGCGCTGCTGGGCCATCTGCTGGGGCACAAGGGCGAGTTGAGTGCCGATGAAAACCTGCGTTTTGCGCTGGGTCTGTATGGTCAGCGCGAGGGCATCACCCGCAGCGAGGCGCTGCAACAGGTGGGCCTGGCGGGTTTCGAGGATACCTTCGCGCGCAGCATGTCGGCCGGCCAGAAGAAGCGCCTCGCATTGGCGCGCCTGCTACTGGTGCCTGCGCCGCTGTGGTTGATGGATGAGCCTTACGCCAACCTCGACCTGCAGGGCATTGCACTGGTCAACCAGATGATCGAGAAGCATGTGCATGCCGGCGGTGCCGCTTTGATTACCAGCCATGGCGCCTACGCCACCCCGGCGGTACGTACCCGATTATTGGAGCTGACTCATGGCTAGTGCCACCGCCCGCACGGCCCTGTTGGCGTTGCTGCGCCGCGACCTGCTGCTGGTCTGGCGCCGACGCGGTGATGCCTTGCAGCCGGCGATGTTCGCGGTGCTCACCATCACCCTGTTTCCGCTGGCGCTGGGCAGCGAACCGCAATTGCTGGCGCGCATTGCCTCTGGCGTAATCTGGGTTGCGGTAGTGCTGGCCGGCATGTTGTCGCTCGATGCGCTGTTTCGCAGCGATCTGGAAGACGGTAGCCTGGAGCAGTTGTTGCTCAGCCCGCAGCCGCTGGCCTTGCTGATCTTCGGCAAAGTGCTGGTGCATTGGCTGACCACCGCCTTGCCGGTGCTGGTCGCCACGCCGCTGTTTGCGGCGATGCTGCAACTCGACAGTAACCTTTATGGCGTGCTGGTGCTCAGCCTGTTGCTGGGAACCCCGCTGTTGAGCCTGATTGGTGCGGTAGTGGTGGCATTAACGGTGGGAATGAAGCGCTCTGGTATGCTGCTGGCCCTGCTGGCATTGCCGCTGTATGTGCCGGTGTTGATCTTCGGCGCCGGCAGCGTGATGGCCGCATCGCAGGGCTTGCCTTACCTAGGTGCGTTGCTGGTACTGGGCGCCGCGTTGGCATTGGCGCTGGTGTTGGCGCCGCTGGCTGCGGCAGCTGCAATCAGGATTGCACTGTCATGAGTTTGCTCAAATGCCGGGAGTACCCGTGAACCCGATCGTGCGCTGGTTTCACCAATTGGGCTCGCCGCCCTACTTCGACGGCTTTGCCCGCCGTTATGCGCCCTGGGCTTATGGCCTGGGCGGCGCGTTGATGCTCTGGGGCATGTGGCTGGCGTTGTATCAGGTGCCGGCCGATTACCAGCAAGGCAACAGTTTTCGCATCCTGTTCATCCATGTACCGGCGGCGTGGATGAGTCTGTTCATTTACGGCGTGATGGCGGTCAATGCATTCATCGCGCTGGTGTGGCGGATCAAGCTCAGCGAATTGCTGGCAATGAACTGCGCGCCGATCGGCGCTGCATTCACGCTGATTACGCTGGTGACCGGCTCGGTCTGGGGCAAGCCAACCTGGGGCACGTGGTGGACCTGGGATGCGCGGCTCACCTCCGAGCTGGTGTTGTTGTTCCTGTATCTGGGCGTGATGGGCCTGTATGGCGCCATCGATGACCGCCGCAACGCCGCGCGCGCGGCGTCGTTCCTGGCGCTGGTCGGTATCGTCAATGTGCCAATCGTGCATTTTTCGGTGAACTGGTGGAATACCCTGCATCAGGGCGCCACCATTCGCCTGATAGGCCCATCGACCATCGATGCCTCGATGCTCGCGCCGCTGCTGTTCACCGCACTCGGCACCAAACTCTGGTTCATTGGCTCGTTGCTGGCGCGCACGCGCACCGCACTGACCGATCTGGAACTGGGCAAGGATTGGGTGCGCCGTCAATTGGGAGTGCCACGATGAGTGCCTGGTTTGATATGGGTGGCCACGGCCTGTACGTGTGGAGTTCGTACGGCTTGTTCGTTGTGGTGATGCTCTGGGATCTGCTCTCGCCGTGGCTGCGCCGCCGGCGCCTGCTGCGTACACTGGCTTTGAAAATCCGCCGCGAAGCGGCAAGGAGACCCTCATGAACCCGACCCGTAAACGTCGCCTGTGGCTGGCGCTGTTCCTGCTGTTGGCCGCCGCTGTTGCCGGCACTCTGATCACCCTCGCGTTGCAGGAAAACCTCAGTTACCTGCATACCCCAAGCGAAGCGGTGAACGGTGAGGTGCCACAAGATGCCGCATTCCGGCTCGGCGGCGTGGTGCGCGAAGGCAGCGTGGTGCGCACACCAGGCACCCTGGATGTGCGCTTTGCCGTCACCGATCGCGTCGCCGACTTCCCGGTGTTCTATTCCGGCATCCTGCCCGATCTGTTCCGCGAGGGGCAGAGCGTGCTGGCACGTGGCCGCTTGAATGATGGCGTGTTTGTCGCCGAAGAAGTGCTGGCCAAGCACGATGAAACCTACATGCCCAAGGAAGTCGCCGATGCCATCGCGGCGTCGCAGGCCAAGCATCAGCAAGAGTCAGCAGCGGGCGAAGCAGCATCCAATGCATCACAGCCGGAAGCACCGGTCAGCGCACCTGAAAGCAGCACCGGTGGCATGCAGTGACCATTCTTTCAACCCGATGCCACGGCGGAGCCGGACATGATTGCTGAACTGGGGCAGATTGCCCTCATCCTGGCGCTGATCCTGGCGCTGGTGCAGGCCTCGCTGCCGATGCTGGGCGCCGCGCGCAATGATGCGGCGCTAATGGCGTTGGCGCGGCCCACTGCGTACGCGCAATTGTTGTTTCTCACGGTTGCCTTCGCCCTGCTCACCACCTTGTTCGTGTTGCAGGATTTTTCGGTGTTGTACGTGGCGCGCAACTCAAACTCGCTGCTACCGCTGGCGTATCGCTTCTCGGCGGTGTGGGGCGGGCACGAAGGCTCGCTGCTGTTGTGGGTGCTGATCCTCGGCATCTGGACTGGCGCCGTGGCGCGGCTCAGCCATGCCTTGCCGCAGCCAGTGGTGGCGCGGGTACTGGCGGTGCTGGGCATGGTCAGCGTCGGCTTTTTGCTGTTTACCGCGCTCACCTCCAACCCGTTTGACCGGGTGCTGCCGGCATGGCCGGATGGCAACGACCTCAACCCGCTGCTGCAAGACCCCGGCCTGATCGTGCATCCGCCGATGCTGTACACCGGCTACGTCGGCTTTGCGGTGGCATTTGCGTTCGCCATCGCGGCGTTGATTGATGGCCGTCTTGACGAGCGCTGGGTGCGCTGGGCGCGGCCGTGGACCAATGTTGCCTGGGGCTTTCTCACCATCGGCATCGCGCTGGGCAGCTGGTGGGCGTACTACGAACTGGGCTGGGGCGGATGGTGGTTCTGGGATGCGGTCGAAAACGCCTCGTTCATGCCGTGGCTGGTCGGCACCGCGCTCATCCACTCGCAGGCGGTCACCGAAAAACGCGGCGGCTTTGTCGGCTGGACCTTGTTGCTGGCCATCGCCGCATTCTCGTTCTCGCTGCTCGGTACCTTCCTGGTGCGCTCGGGGGTGCTGACCTCGGTGCATGCGTTTGCTTCCGATCCGGGGCGCGGCATTTTCATCCTCACCTTTTTGTTGATCGTGGTCGGTGGCTCGTTGCTGCTGTATGCCATACGCGCGCCGCGCATCGCCCGCGAAAAGACCTCGGCACCGGTATCACGAGAAACCCTGCTGCTTATCAACAACCTGATGTTTACCGCCGCTGCCGCAATGGTGTTGATCGGCACATTGGCGCCGCTGATGTTCGAGGCATTGAACCTCGGCAAGATTTCGGTGGGCCCGCCGTACTTCGGTTTCCAGTTCATGTTGCTGATGGCACCGGTGGCCTTGCTGATGCCATTTGGCCCGTTTGCGCGCTGGGGCAGCGAAAACCTTGGCCGGTTTCTGCCGGTGTTGCGCGTGGGGCTCAGCGCGGTAGTGCTGGCGCTGGTGTTGGCGGCTTTGCTGGGTGAGCGCTTCACGCTCAAAAGTTATCTCGGCGTGGCCGCTGCGGCATGGGTGTTTGCCGGTATTGGCGCTTTCGTCTGGATGCGGCTGCGCTCGGCACCCAAAGGCCGCCGTTTCACCGCCGAGATGCTGGGCATGAGCCTTGCCCATTTTGGCCTCGGCGTGTTCGTGGCCGGGGTATTGCTGGTTGAAAGCCTGGGTGTCGAGAAAGACGTGGCGATGGTGCCCGGACAGACGGTCGAGGCCGTTGGCTACCGCTTTACGTTCAATGGCGTTAGCCAAGTGCGTGGCCCGAACTACGAGGCCGTGCGCGGCGAAGTGAATGTGTACGACGGTGACCGCTTGATCGCATCGTTGCACCCGGAAAAGCGCAACTATGCAGCCGGTGGCCAGGTGATGACGGAGACCGCGATTTCCCCGAGCCTGGTGCGCGACATCTATGTGGCGCTGGGTGAGTCGCTGGGCAACGATGGCAGTTGGGCAGTACGCCTGTACATCAAGCCGTTCATCCGCTGGATCTGGCTCGGTGCGTTGTTGATGATGGCCGGTGGCTTTGTTACCGCCAGCGATCGTCGTTTTCGCCGGCACACCCCCGAACCCACCGAGCAGGCGGCCTGATGCTCAAGCGCATACTGCCGTTGATCGTGTTTGTGGCGCTGGCGGTGCTGTTGCTGTCGGGCATCTGGATGCGCAAGCAGGACGAAACATTGGGCCGCAATCCCAGCGATATTCCCTCGCCGTTGATCGGCAAAAAAGCGCCGATCTTTTCGTTGCCCGCCCTGCATCATCCCGAAAACATGATCAGCAACGCCGATTTTGTGGGCACGCCTTACGTGCTCAACGTCTGGGGCAGTTGGTGCCCGGAGTGCCGCACCGAGCATCCGGCGATCACCGACCTGGCGAAAACCGGCAAAATCCGTGTGGTTGGTTTCAATTACAAGGACGAACCGGCGGATGCGCTGCGCTGGCTTGGCCAATTCGGCGACCCGTACACGGTGATCGTCGCCGATGTCGAAGGCCGCAGCGCCATCGACTGGGGCATCTACGGTGCGCCGGAAACGTTTGTTGTCGATGCAGCAGGTGTGGTGGTGTTCAAGCACATTGGCGCATTGACGCCGCAACTGATCGAGCGCGAGATACTTGCCCGCCTGGATGCATTGAACGGAGCCAGCCCATGAAGCCAACGCAGTGGTGCATTCGCAGCCTTGCCGTAGTTTTGCTGCTGTTTGCCGGCGTAGCGGCGGCGGTTGATCCGATGCCATTTCGCGATACCGCCGAGGAAGCGCGCTTCCGTGCGCTGGCTGCCGAATTGCGTTGCGTGATGTGCCAGAACCAATCGCTCGCCGATTCCAGCGCACCCATCGCCAAGGACCTGCGCCGCGAGGTGTTCGACCTGATGCGCGAGGGCAAGAGCGATGACGAAATCAAAGCGTTTCTGGTCGAACGCTATACCGACTTTGTGCTCTACAAGCCACCGCTGAATGATCGTACCTGGTGGTTATGGTTCATGCCCGTGCTGATCTTGCTGGCCGGCGCAACAACGGTGGTGGTGATCGTGCGTCGCCGCGCCAAGGCCAACACGGCAAGCAAGCCGGTACCGGAGGATGCATGGTAATGCCCTTGTTTATTGCGCTGGCAGTGTTGATGGTGGCGGTGGCGCTGGTGTTGCTGCTGCTGCCATTGCGCGCTGGCCGCGACCCGGCACAAAAACAGCGCAGCTTGTTGCAGCAGGCGCGTGCTGGTGGCGTGCTGTCAGAAGCGGAATATCAGGCCAAGCTGGCGGCATTGCCGGCCGCAAGCGAAGCAACTGGAGGTGCGCCACGCGGCTGGATTCTGGCTATCGCCTTTTGCGTGCCGTTGCTGGTGGTGGTGCTGTACATGGGCATCGGCGAGCCGGCTGGCCTCAATGTGGTTGCGGCCGAAGTGCCAGCCCATGCAGGCGGTGGCGCTGGCAATCAGGCCATGGAAGACGCGACCCGTGGCCTGGCTGAACGTCTGGCGCAACAACCCGACGATCTCCCTGGCTGGTTGCTGCTGACGCGCGCCTACAAAGTGATGCAAAAATACGATGAAGCACTGGCCGCGTTGGCAACCGCTGGCGAGCGTTGGCCGGATGACCCGGACATCCTGATCGAGCGCGCCGGCTTGCTGGTGCTGCGTGATCCCGAGCAACGCGTCTCCAGTGAAGTAGAGCAACTGGTAGATCGCGTGCTCAAGGCCGTGCCCGGCGACCCGCAAGCACACTGGCTCAAAGGCATGGCCGCCTATCAGGCTGGTGTATTCGCCGATGCCGTGGCGCACTGGCAGCCGCTGCTCGACTCGCTGCCGGCCGATTCCGAAGGCCGCGACGGCTTGATGCAACAGGTTGCCGACGCCCGCCAACGCGCCGGCATGCCGGCAATGCCGGCCGCCGCAGCGTCACCTGCTCCGCAATTGCCCGCAGCGCCAGCGCCGGTGGTTGAGCCCGTAGCGGCCGCAACCGGCGATGGCCCACGCCTGCGTGTGCGCATCGAGATCACCCCGGCGCTGCAAGCACGCCTGCAACCCGGTGACGTATTGTTTGTTTCCGCCCGCGCCAGCACCGGC
>PGZE01000034.1 GCA_002840015.1 Gammaproteobacteria bacterium HGW-Gammaproteobacteria-2
GAACTGACCGTGGCTCTGCACTACGTATTCAACACCCCCGATGATCGCCTGGTGTGGGACGTTGGCCACCAGTGCTACCCGCATAAAATCCTCACCGGTCGCCGCGACCAGATTCACACGGTCAAGCTCAAGGGTGGTATTGCACCGTTCCCGAAGCGCGAGGAAAGTGCGTACGACACCTTCGGCGTCGGCCATAGCTCCACCTCGATTTCTGCCGCGTTGGGAATGGCACTGGCGCTGGCCCAGCGTGGCGACGAGCGGCGGGTGGTGGCGGTAATCGGCGATGGTGCGATGACCGCCGGCATGGCCTATGAAGCGCTCAATCACGCCGGCGGGCTCGAATCCGAGCCGAACCTGCTGGTGGTACTCAACGACAATCAGATGTCGATCTCGGAAAATGTCGGCGGCGTCACCAAAATGTTCGGGCGGCTGATGACCAATCGCACGCTCAATGCCGTGCGTGAAGGCGGCAAGCGCCTGCTGGGCGACAAGAACCGCCCCACCGCTCGTTTCATGCGGCGCTGGGAAGAGCACTGGAAAGGCATGTTCGTGCCATCCACCCTGTTCGAGGAAATGGGCTTTCATTACACCGGCCCGATCGACGGTCACAACCTGTCGGCGCTGGTCAGTGCGCTGAACACGCTCAAGGGCTTGAAGGGCCCGCAACTGCTGCATGTGATCACCACCAAGGGCAAGGGTTACGAGCACGCCGAGGGTGATCAGATCGGTTACCACGCGGTCGGCCCGTTCGACCCGGAACTTGGCGTGGTGGCGAAACCGGCGCCGGCAAAGCCCAGCTATACCCAGGTATTCGGCGACTGGCTGTGCGACATGGCTGCCGCCGACAGCCGCCTGCTGGCGATCACCCCGGCGATGCGCGAAGGCTCGGGCCTGGTGCGTTTCAGCAAGGAGTATCCGGCGCGTTATTTCGACGTTGCCATTGCCGAGCAACACGCGGTGACGCTGGCTGCCGGCATGGCCTGCGAAGGCATGAAACCGATCGTCGCGATCTACTCATCGTTTTTGCAGCGCGGCTACGATCAACTGATCCACGATGTAGCCATCCAGAATCTCGATGTGTTGTTCGCACTCGACCGCGCCGGCGTCGTCGGCCCCGATGGCGCCACCCATGCCGGCAACCTCGACCTGAGTTTTCTGCGCTGCGTGCCGAACATGGTGGTGATGGCGCCGAGCAACGAAAACGAATGCCGGCAATTGCTCAGCACCGGCTTTCATCATGATGGCCCGGCGGCGGTGCGCTATCCACGCGGCAACGGCCCCGGCGTGGCATTGCAAAGCTCGCTCGATACGCTACCCATCGGCAAGGCCGAACTGCGCCGGCAAGGCAACCGTGTGGCGTTGCTTGCTTTCGGATCACCACTGGCTGCGGCTGAATTGATTGCCGCAGAACTGGGGCTCAGCGTAGTCAATATGCGCTTCGTCAAGCCGCTCGATCGCGACCTGATCCTGCGCCTGGCACGTAATCACGATGCGCTGGTCACCATCGAGGACAACGTGATCGCCGGTGGCGCCGGCGCGGGTGTAGCCGAGTTGCTGGCCGGCGAAGGGATCACCGTGCCGATCCTGCATCTGGGCCTGCCCGACGCATTTCAACACCACGCCAGCCGCGACGAACTGCTCGCCGAAGCCGGTATCGATGCGGCGGGCATCCGCCGCGCCATCCTTGCGCGCTGGCCAGCACTCGCCGAAATGCGCAGCGTGGCTGGGTTGTAAGCTACCGGATCAGTCAAACAAACCCGATTGCGGCGGCAACAGCTCACGCTCAACAAAGTTCGCAAGCCCCACGCCGAGCAGGCGATAACGCGTGTGGTCGGGCAAGTCCACCCGAGCACAGAGCGCCTGCGCAATGGCGATGAACTGCATCAGCTCCGCCGGCGGTACGTCCGGGGTGTGGCTGCGGGTAAGGCTGCGAAAATCGGCGGTCTTGAGCTTGATCACCACGGTGCGCGCCACCCGCGATTCCTTACGGGCCGCCTTCCAGGCGCGTTCGGCCAATGCCTGCAACGGCGTTTGCATTGCGCTCAGGGGCAAATCTTCCGCGAAGGTATCTTCAGCCGAGATTGACTGCGTCGGCCGATCCACGCACACCGGGTGCGTGTCGATGCCACGCGCGAGTTGATACAAACGTTGCCCGTAGCGACCAAAGCGGGTTTCCAGATCGTGCTGTGACCACAGCCGCAATTGCCCCACGGTGTCGATGCCGAACCCCGCGAGTTTGGCCTGGGTGACTTTGCCAACGCCGGGAATGCGCCCAACCGGCAACGGTGTCAAAAACGCCTCTACCTGCGACGGACGGATCACGAACAGGCCATCGGGTTTGCGCCAGTCCGATGCGATCTTGGCCAGGAATTTGTTTGGCGCCACACCGGCCGAAGCGGTCAGCGCGGTGACCTCGCGAATCTGCGCACGGATGGTTTCCGCCACCGCGGTAGCGCTGGGCAGGCCGTGCAGGTTGTCGCTGACATCCAGATACGCCTCGTCGAGCGACAGCGGCTCGACCAGCGGCGTGTGGCTGAGGAAGATTTGCCGGATCTGCCGCGATACCGCGCGATAGCGGTTGAAATCCGGCGCCACGAATACCGCATCCGGGCACAGCCGCTCGGCACGCAGTGCCGGCATCGCCGAGCGGATACCAAAACGCCGCGCTTCATACGATGCCGCGCATACCACCGAACGCGCCCCACGCCAAGCCACCACCACCGGCCGGCCGCGCAACGCCGGATCATCGCGTTGCTCCACCGAAGCATAAAACGCGTCCATATCGATGTGGAGAATCTTGCGCATCATCTACCGCAGCGCCGCGAGACGGTCATCGTAGCGCGTTCAAAGCCAGCGCCATCCCGATCGGCTGTTACTGGCGGTTGTTGTAGCAACCGGCGATGGCTTTGTTCAGCAAAAATCCGCAAGCAGCGCCGCACGGGTATCGCGCTTGACGGTATGCCCCACCCGCAAGCGCTCGTCATCGATGCCAAACCCGAAATCGGCACCGGCGCGCAGCGCGGCGATCTGTTCGGCGCTGAACTCGAAGCGCAGGAAATGCACCGCCGAGGTTTTTTCGCTGTTGCTGCGGTCCATGTCCTCGTCGGCAATCGCGAATGCGCGGCCGAGTCCTTCGATTTCGGCGTAAACCCTGTGCTCGATGCCGCCAAGCCGCGCCAGCTCGATGCGGCGTTGGGCCTCGTCGGGAAACTCGATCAACATGGTGGCCTTGAGGTTGTGCCCGGTCGGGATCAAGGCGTTGTAGGTGTCGAGCTCGTCCTGGATGGCATCGGGCTCAAAGATGCGCTCGATGCGCAGCATTTCCTGCACCTGATACTGGATGGTGAGGCGGTCCTCGAACAACAGGTTGATGTGTTCGCCCAGCGACACCTGGCGGTTCTTCTTGTGGGCAATGACTTTGGCGCGAAACGCGGCGCGCGCGCTGGCATAGGCTTCCAGGGTGAACAGGTCGGTTCGTGTCAAAGTGTTCATGCGATTCCTCGATTGTTTGTGCTGAACGCGTGATGCTGATGCGAGCAAGTCCCGTTGTGGGAGCCGGCCTGCCGGCGAAGGATGCTGCGAGAAGTTTCGCGCGCAAGGCGCGCTCCCACGAGCGGAGACTTGCCCCTGTGAAGCCCATCCCCTGCGTGACCGAACGTTACCGTGCGAGCACAGCGCCCGCCGCACCTAAACGCCATACGCCTTGCGCAACAAGCTGAGCGGATGCTCGGCGCTGCGGCCATCGCCAAGACCGTGCACAATGTGATTGCCGGCCATCACGCAATCGCTGGTGAAATGGTCGGGCTCGGCCTGCTTGACCCGATTTTCAACTGGCTTGGCAATCTTGCGCGCCAGTGCGTAAGTAGCCTTCTTGACACCGTAGGTGCCATCATGGCCCGAGCAACGTTCGATCGCGGTGACCTCGGTGCCGGGCACCAGCTCAAGCACCTGCTTCGTTTTTGGGCCAATGTTCTGCACCCGTTGGTGGCAGGCCACCTGCCAGGCGATCTTGCCGAGGTCGTTCTTGAAGTCGGTTTTCAGCTCGCCGGCATTGTGGCGATGCATCAGGTATTCGAATGGGTCGAAGATGGCGCGCTTGACTGCCTGTACCTGCGCGTCATCGGGATACATCAGCGGCAGCTCCTGCTTGAACATCAAGACGCACGAGGGGATCGGCGCCACGATATCCCAGCCATCGGCAACCAGCGCCGCCAGTTCGGGCAGGTTTTCCTGCTTGTAGCGATCCACTGAATCGAGATCGCCCAACTCCAGCTTGGGCATGCCGCAGCACTGGTTTTTGCGGATCAATTGCACCGCGATGCCGTTGTGGCGATACACCGCAACCAGGTCTTCGACCATCTGCGGGTGATTGAAGCGGCCGTAGCAGGTGACGAACACCGCGACCTTGCCGCGGGTCGGGCCGGCGGCGATCGCGTGCTCGCCACGATCATCATTGCGCACGCGCTTTTCGGCGGTGTCGCTGTGATATTCGGGCACAGCGGCATCGCGATGCACGCCTAGGGTACTTTCCAGCACACCACGCAGCACGCCGTTGCGATTGCCCCAGTTCACCGCCTGCACCACCACCGGGATCGACGCCAGCTTGCCGACGGTTTTGGTATTCGACAGCAGCCTGGCTGCGGCCGGCGCACTGTCACGGCGGAACTGCACCGCCTTGGCGCGCAGCATCAGGTGCGGAAAGTCGATGTTCCACTCATGCGGCGGGATGTACGGGCATTTGGTCTGGTAGCACAGGTCGCACAGATAACACTGCTCGACTACCTTGCCGTAATCGGCCTTGGCGACCCCATCCACTTCCATGGTTTCGCTGTTGTCGACCAGATCGAACAACGTGGGAAACGCGTGGCACAGGCTGACGCAACGGCGGCAACCATGGCACAGGTCGAACACCCGCTCGAGTTCGTGATCGAGTGCGCCTTGATCCCAGAACTCGGAGTTTTGCCAATCCAGCGGATGGCGGGTGGGGGCATCGAGACTGCCTTCGCGGGCGGTGGTGGGTGGGTTGCTCATCGCTTACCTCATGCAGGCGCAGATGCTGGTTGATGCAGGAACCCACCCCAGACCCTTTCTGGGGCAGGCGCTGCACGCGACACGATGGCATCAGCCGCGCGAAACTTGTGGGAGCGCGCCTGCGCGCGAAGCCATTGGCGAAATCATTCGCTGGCAAGGCCAGCTCCCACAGAGGCAGATCACCATTACTCTCGGGCGCTGTGCAGCGTCAAGCGAGTTCGTTCAGCGCCTTGGTGAAGCGATTGGCGTGCGAGCGCTCGGCCTTGGCCAGCGTCTCGAACCAATCGGCAATTTCATCAAAACCTTCGTCGCGCGCGGTTTTGGCCATGCCCGGGTACATGTCGGTGTACTCGTGGGTTTCACCGGCGACAGCGGTCTTGAGGTTGTTGCTGGTGCTGCCGAACGGCAGGCCGGTGGCCGGGTCGCCGCAGGTTTCCAGGTATTCCAGATGGCCATGGGCATGGCCGGTCTCGCCTTCGGCGGTGGAGCGGAACACCGCAGCAACATCGTTGTAGCCTTCAACGTCGGCCTTCTGTGCGAAATACAGGTAACGACGATTGGCCTGCGACTCGCCAGCGAAGGCAGCCTTCAGGTTTTCTTCGGTCTTGGAGCCTTTGAGCGACATGGGGAACCTCCGGTTACGTGAGCAAAGTGGCGGCCCGGCACGTGCCGGGACTTGCAAGAATAACGCTTGGCAGCCTCAATGGAAAATCGATTGTTCATATCGCTTTAATTGAGTACGACTATCACGTGATCTGCACATTGCGGCGTTTTCATTTCACTTTGCGCATCCTGCCCGCTTTGGCCGGCGGTAACTGCGGTTCAAGCAGGCCATCGGGCAATTGACGCAGACTGGCAGCCAGGCGCAGCAGAAACGCCGCCATCGCCGAACTGCGTCGCCACACCATCGCGATGCGTCGGATTGGCGGCTTGCCCTTGAACGGCAACAGCCGAATGTGGCTGTTTGGCGCCTGCGGTGGCTTCACCGCAAGCATGGGCAGCAAGGTGATACCCACATCGGCGGCAACCATCTGGCGCAGGGTTTCCAGGCTGGTGGCGCGAAAGCCGGTGCGCTCACCGGCACCAGCGAGTTGACACACATCCAGCGCCTGATCACGCAGGCAATGACCATCCTCAAGCAGCAACAGGCTTTCGCGCGCCAGATCACCCATGCTTATCTCACTGCGTTCGGCCAGCGCATGGCTAGCCGGCACCGCCAGCACAAACGGCTCAACAAACAACGGTTCGATGTGCAGCATGTCATCGTGCAGCGGTAGCGCCAGTACACCGGCATCCAGCGCGCCCTCGCGCAACATGCGTAGAATGGTTTCGGTTTTTTCCTCCACCAGCAGCAATTCAAGGCGGGGGAAGCGGGCGCGGATGGTGGGCACCACATGCGGCAGCAGGTAGGGGCCAAGGGTAGGAAACAAACCCAGACGCACGGTGCCGGCTTCGGGGTCAAGCTGGCGGCGTGCCGATTCCTTGAGCTGATCGACTTCGCTGAGGATGTGCCTCGCGCGCTGTGCGATGTCGCGTCCAGCCGGGGTGAGCATCACCTTGCGTGGGGCGCGCTCGATCAGGGTAATGCCGAGCTCGTCCTCCAGCTTCTTGAGCTGCGTCGACAAGGTTGGCTGGCTGACAAAGCTGGCCGCAGCGGCGCGACCGAAATGGCGATGCTCAGCCAATGCCACGAGATAACGCAGATCGCGAAGGTTCATCGAAGGACTCGTTGATTCATAGTATCAATCGAAAATATAACAGTTATCGACAATGGGCATAGCACACACGCCATGCGCTGGCTAATGCATGACCTTCGGCCGATAGTCCAGCCTGACACCCCTGATATGCTCGGCCATTACCTGCATCCAAGGCTGCTCATCATGACCATCGCGCACCGTGTCTGCACCGCTCGTCTGTGTCTACTTGCCTTGTTAAGCGCCGCCTTCTCAGTGAGTGCGGCTGACGTACCCAGCGGCAAGCTGCCCGACACCCTGCAGGCCGACGCATTTGCCGTTGAACTGCGCATCGACCCGCGCAACGACGCTTTTTCCGGTGTCTCGCGTATCGATGGCGCCATCAAACATGCCACCCGCACGCTATTCATTCATGGCCGCGACATGCAGATCAGCCGCGCAACCATTACGCCCAAGGGTGGCGAATCACTTAGCCTGAATGCCAAGCAGGTTCACGTATCGGGCGTGATCGAGCTAACTGCGGCAGCAGATATTCCGGCCGGGCCGGCCTCGCTGGTGCTGGAATACAGCGCACCATTCAACCGTCAGCTCGAAGGCGCTTACAAGCTGGTACATGCTGGCGAATCGTATGTGATGACACAGATGGAGCCGCTCGGCGCGCGACTGGCCTTCCCCGGCATGGACGAGCCGGCATTCAAACGGCCGTGGGACATCACCTTGATTGTGCCGCAGGATCAAAACGCGGTGGCCAATACCAAGCTGATCGAAGAGACAAAGCTTGCCGACGGCTTCAAACGCATGCGTTTTGCCCGCACCGAAAACCTGCCGAGTTATCTGATTGCGTTTGCAGTTGGCCCGTGGGACATCGTGGAATGGCAAGACATACCAGCCAATGCGGTGCGTAAAACACCGCTGGCCTTGCGCGGCATCGCCGCCAAGGGCCGTGGCAAGGACATGCATTACGCGCTGGAAAACACCGCCGAGATTGTCAACGAACTTGAGCGCTACTTCGGCATTGCCTATCCGTTCGACAAGCTTGACATACTCGCTGCACCGGATTTTGCCGCCGGCGCAATGGAAAACGCGGGTCTGATTACCTATCGCGACAGCCTGATGTTCGCCAACGACAGCTCACCAACCGGCCTGCGTCAGGCCTATTGGAATGTGCATGCGCACGAATTGGCGCATCAGTGGTTTGGCGATCTGGTCACCATGCCGTGGTGGGATGATCTGTGGCTCAACGAAGCTTTCGCCACCTGGATGGCAACGCGCACCATCCGCTCCATCAAACCCGAGTTTGGTGGTGAGCGCGGCAAGCTGGAAGGTACGCTGGCAGCAATGGGTGGCGACAGTTTGGCAACCACGCGCCGGGTACGTGAGCCGATCGACGACTTCACCGAAATTGCCGCCGCATTTGACGGCATCACCTACCAGAAGGGTGGCGCGGTATTGGCGATGTTCGAGCATTTCATCGGTGCAGAAAACTTCCGCGCCGGCATCCACCAGTACTTGGTTGAACACGCCGGCGGTAACGCCACCAGTCGCGACCTGATTGCTGCCGTTGCGGCGCAGTCCGCTGATCCCGAGGCAGTGTTCGCCGCCTTCAGCAGTTTTGTCGATCAGCCAGGCGTGCCATTTTTGCGCGTTGCGCTGCACTGCGAAGCCGGCAAGGCACCCAAGGTGAACATCGCCCAGAACCGTTACCTGCCGCTGGGTTCCAGCGCCGCCTCCGGCCAACATTGGGGCGTACCGCTGTGCCTGCGCTTTGGCAATGGCGACAGCACGCACACGCAATGCAATCTGATCAGCGAAACACAGTCCAGCGTCACCCTGGACAGCGCAAGCTGCCCGGACTGGCTGATGCCCAATGCCGATGCCGCCGGTTACTACCGCTTTGCCCTGACCCCTGCCGACCAACAACGCCTCGACACGGCATTCGACAAGCTCAGCGACACCGAGCAGCGCGTCTATGCCGATTCGTTGGAAGCCGCGTTTGAAGCCGGCGCCATCGATCCGGCGGCCTATCTGGCGGCATTGCCGAAGCTGGCGTCTGCGCAGGCGAGGCAGGTGGTGACCGCGCCGATCAGCACCTTGTCGTGGATGGACGAGCATCTGGCACGCAACGACACCGAACGCTCCGCCCTGTATGCAAAAGTACGCGCCGTTTATCAGCCACGGCTGGATGCGCTGGGCCTGGACGCGAAGCCGGGTGAAAGCGACGACGAGCATTTGCTGCGTGCCGCCCTGCAAAACCTGCTTGCCGATTTCGCGCATGACCCCACACTGCGCGCCACCCTCGGCAAACGCGGCCGAGCCGTACTGGGCATCGATAGCGACGGCGTGCTCAAGCCCGACGCGGTAGCGCCCGATCAACGCGCACTTGCGCTGGAGATGGCTGCCGTCACCGGTGATGCTGCGCTGTTCGATGCCATGGCCAATGCCTTCCGAGCCTCAACGGATTCCGTGTTGCGTGGGCAATTGCTGAGCGCGTTGGGCCGCTTCAACGACCCGGTGCTGGCGGCTCGGGCGCGCGCGATTTCGCTGGAGGAAGGCACCCGCTCCAACGAACTGACCCTCGTGGCCTTCAGCCAATTGGCTGAACGCGCGCTGCGCAACGATACCCGCGCCTGGCTGCGCAGCGAATACGATGCACTTATGAAAAAAGGCCCGCGCGGGCTGGGCGGTGGTTTTGTCCGTCTGGATGCATACGCGCGCTGCAGCACTGTCGAGGCGGATGCGATTTCGAGATGGCACGAACCGCGCCTGCGCGAAGTGGAAGGTGGCCCACGCCGCCTGGCGCAGTCGGTTGAAGGCATTCGCCTGTGCGCCGCGCTGAAGGCCGCGCAGCAACGAAAAGGCCTGGGCCTGTAATGTCGATGACGCAACCATGCCGTGACCCGGCATGGTTGTGCAGACACTGGCGTTAAGCCCTAAGCTCCGGTGCAGTGTTGCACACTGTTTGGAACGTATCTTGCCAGGCGACAATCGCAAGATTTTCCCGCTGATGGCACCACGCCTTGCAGGCTGTCGCGGCTGTTCGCATCCGCGGTCACGTTGCTGGTCGCCCACAGGGTGGCTACATTAAAGCGGCGATCCACTCCTGTCGGGGTAACTGCATTGCCAGTGCTTCTGTGGGAGCCGGCCTGCCGGCGAACGATGCCGCGACTTCGCGCGCAGAGCCTGCCCCAGACTTGATCTGGGGCGCGCTCCCACGAAAGCGATGAACGTCCCCTGTAGGCCCACCCTGTGGGCGACCGAGTGAGCCGCGAAGCGACCGACCAAGTGCAGCGCCGGGGCCACTGCCCCGCCAACGGCAAAGTGATCGACGGCGCGATTCTGAAAGTACCGCCAAGCACGAAGCACTACACTAGCCCATCATGCGGCTACCGCCGCCTGCCGGGAGAATGGGGAATGCACATGATTCGGGTTTTGCTGGTACTGGTATTGCTTGCACTGGCCGCGCCGTTGACCGCTGCGCCGCGCGATATCGCCATTCCACCGGCATTGCGCGACTGGACCGGCTGGGTGTTGCACGGACACGAGCGCGAGTTGTGCCCGCGCGTCGGCGGCAGCGGCAAGGTGTGCGGCTGGCCGGGGGAGCTTCAACTCGAAGTCGATGCCAACGGCGCCCGTTTTGCTCAACGCTGGGAGATGAGCCAGGCCGACTGGGTTCCGTTACCGGGTGATGCGCAGTGGCGACCGGAATCTCTCGAAGTCGATGGTCGCGCAGCGCCGGTGCTGCTGCGCAACGGCACCCCGATGGTGCATCTGCAAGCTGGCAACCATCGCCTGAATGGTCGCATCGCCTGGGGCCAGCGCCCGGCGGAACTGGCACTGCCGCCGGCGATTGCATTGCTGTCACTGCAACTTGATGGCCGCAATGTCGGCAACGTGCGACGCACGGACAGCGGCGCGGTGGCATTCGGCAGCAGCACCCATTACGAAGCGGACAGCCTGCAGGTCGATGTGGCGCGGCTGTTGCACGATGATCTACCGGCCACGCTGACCACCTGGGTCCAGTTGTCGGTGGCCGGGAGGCCGCGCGAAATCAGCCTGGGCAAGGTACTGCCTGCGGGCTACACCCTGCTGGCCTTGGATGGCGATCTGAGCGCACGGCTGTTGGCCGACGGCACGCTGCAGGTGCAAGCGCAGCCCGGCGTCAGCGAAGTGCTGCTGGCCGCGCGCGCACCGGGCGCACTGACCACCTTGCAGGTACCAGCACTGCCGGCACCCTGGCCGCAGCAGGAGGTGTTGCAGTTCGCCGGCATGGCGCAATTCCGGATCGCGCAACTGGAGGGCCTGCGCGCCCTCGATCCGCAGCAGGCAATCCTGCCGCAATGGGCAAACGTGATCGACCGCCTGTACGTGGGTGCCGGGCGCGCCGCCTGGGGCAATGTTGATGCCAGCGGCTGGTCAACGTTTTTGCTCGAACCGGGCGATACTGCTACGGTAAACGTGCGCCAGCGCGGCCTGCCCGAATCACGGCCATCGCAATTGCACCTGCAACGCAGTCTGTGGCTGGATTTCGATGGCGCTGGCTATAGCGTCAGTGACCTGATCGATGGCGATATCGGCAGCCTGCGCCGGCTCGGCATGGCCGCGCCATGGCAATTGCAGAGCGTGAGTAGTGGCAACGCGCAGTTGCTGGTCACAACGCTCGGCAACGGCGAGCATGGCGATTCCGCCGACAGCGCCGGCGTGGAACTGCGCGCCCAAACCGCCGCGTTGCAGGCACAGGCGCGGGTTGCCGCTGGCAGCGCCGGCAGTGGCTGGATGCAGCCATTCGACAGCGCCCGCTTCGTGCTCAACCTGCCGCCGGGCTACCGGCTGCTCGCCGCACACGGTGCCGAACGCGCCTGGGGCAGTTGGTGGGATGCCTGGAGCCTGCTCGACCTGTTCCTCGGCAGCCTGCTGGTGTTGTTGGGCTGGCACCTGGGTCGCTGGCCGGCGGCGGGCCTGTTGCTCGCCTACGTTCTGCTGGTCTGGCACGAACCGGCGGCGCCGCGGATCACCTTGTTGATCGCGCTGGCGTTGGCGGTGGTATTGCGCTTGACCGTGCCCGGCGCATGGCGCGAGCGTACGGCATGGCTGCAACGCGCGATGCTGGTCGGCATCGTGCTGTTGGGTTTGCCGTTCGTGGCCAACCAGATGCGACTGGCGCTGCATCCGCAACTGGAGCGCTGGGCGGTGCAAGTGGGCGCAGCGGACATGCCGCGCCGCATGGAAGCCAAGCTTGCGATGGCGCCGGCGCTGGAGGAGGCAATGCCGATGACCATCGAGATGCCAGCGTCTGAACCGCCGAGCGCGCAGCGCCCACGGTCGAATAACGGCAACACCGCAAGCGACGCGCTGGACCGTGTTTTCGTCAGCGGTTCACGGATCACGGTTGCGGATTTGTTCCGCTATCCCGATGACGCCATTCCGCAGGCCGGTTCGGCAATGCCGGCCTGGAGCTGGCAGCAGCACACCTTGAGTTGGGCCGGGCCGCTGTTGCCCGATGACGACCTCGGCATCATGCTGTCGCCACCGTGGTTGACCGCGCTGTGGCGCATGGCATCCGTGCTGCTGCTGGCAACCCTGCTGTGGCAGCTGCTGCGTGCGTTGCCGGCATTGCCAGCGCGTGTCGCGGCGCACATGGCCGCTCGATCCACGCCCGGCGCCAATGCCACGCTGTGGGTGGTGGCGCTGGCGTTGTCCGCCGGCCTCGCTGCGCCCGGCGCGGCACGGGCACAGACCGCGATTCCCGATCCGGCGCTGCTCGATCAGCTACGCACCCGTCTGCTCGCACCCGATCCGCGTTGCGGCAACGACTGCCTCGCTGTCGGCGTGGCCGAGGTGCAAGCCAGCGGCCGCGATTTGAGCATCCGCCTGCAGGTGCAGGCGCTGGCTGATGCGGTATTGCGCCTGCCGCACGCCAATGCCGGCACCCTGTCGGTGGTGTCGATGGATGCTGCTACCGTGCCGGTGCTGGCGGTTGGCGGCTTCGCACACGTAAACGTCACCCCCGGCATCCATAATCTGCTGCTGCGTTATCGCCTCGATGGTGGCCCGGTCGGCCTGCATTTTGCCCAGCAGCCGGCGCGGGTCAGCGTGCAGGCGCCCGGCTTTGGCATTGCCGGGCTGGATCGCGGCCGCCTGGTCGGCAACACCCTGAGCCTGACGCCGCCCGTGGCAGCGGCGGCGAGCGCCGACGAACCCCAGGCCAGCGTGCCGGCACCGGCGTTCGTGCAGGTGCTGCGCAACTTCCGTTTCGATCGCGAGTGGCTGCTCGATACCCAGGTGCTGCGACTGGCGCCCGCCGATGCCGGGTTCAGTATTGCGGTGCCCTTGCTGGCTGGCGAGGAAGTCATCGGCGAAGCCCCACCGATCAGCGCGGGCGTGGCGCAGGTGGCAATGCCGGCTGGCAGCGACACGGTGAGTTGGAGCGCACGCCTGAAGCCGGCGACAACGCTCAGCCTGCAAGCCGCCGAGCGCCCCGACCTGACCGAACGCTGGGATGTGGCGGTGAGTCCGCTGCTGCACGCTACAGTGCAGGGTGTGCCACTGGCGCTGGATCGTTTCGGCGCAATCGACAACGGCGGCTATTGGCACTTTCTGCCGTTGCCGGGCGAACGCCTGGAGCTGGCGATCAACCGCCCCGAAGCGATCAAGGGTAACGACCAGGTGATCGAGGACGTGCGCCTGTACAGCCGTCCCGGCAAGCGTGCCAGCGATCACAACCTGTCCTTCACGATACGCGCCACCCGCACCGGTGAACTGCGCCTGCCGTTGCCGCCGGGCGCGCAGTTGCTCTCGTTGGCGATCGATAATGGCGCCTTGCCGCTGCTGCTGGCCGAGGGCGCGGTCAACTTGCCGGTGCACAGCGGCAAGCAAACCGTGACGATCGACTGGCGCGAGACACACGACAACGGCTTGGTCTTGCGCACCCCGGCAGTGCAGCTCGGGCGCTCGACCGCCGATATCCAGTTGTCGATGGCGTTGCCCGATGATCGTTGGCTGCTGCTCACCCACGGGCCGCAGATCGGGCCGGCGGTGCTGCTGTGGAGCGAACTGGCGCTGCTGGTGTTGCTGGCGCCGGTGCTCGGCCGCTGGAGCGGAACCCCATTACGCTGGCCGCAGTGGTTGCTGCTGGGGCTGGGGTTCGCCACCGTGTCGTGGTGGGCCGCGCTGATCGTGGCTGGCTGGTTGCTGGCACTGGGCCAGCGCGCGCGCTTGCCGGTTGATCGCACCCAACCGCTGCGCTTCAACCTTGGCCAGGCGTTGTTGTTGGCGCTCAGCGTGGCGGCATTGCTGAGCCTGCTGATGGCGGTGCCGGCCGGCCTGCTCGGCAGCCCCGACATGGGCGTGCGCGGCAATGGTTCCAGCGCCAATATGCTGCAATGGTTCGATGATCGCAGCGCCAGTGGCGAACTACCGGTGGCGAGCGCCTGGACCCTGCCATTGTGGGCTTACAAGGCCGCTGTGCTGGCGTGGGCACTGTGGCTGGCCAACGCCCTGCTCGGCTGGCTGCGCTGGGGCTGGCACTGCTTCAGCAGCGGCGGCATCTGGTTGCCACGCACGCACCAGGCGACCGCAGCGCCGGCGCAAACCGATGCAACGACGGATGCAACGACGGACACCCATGACTGAGCGGCGGCTGGACACCGCGCTGGCGCAGGCGGTGTCCCAATTATCCGGGCCGCAGCCACGGTTCGAGGCCGAGCTGCTGCTTGGCCACGCGCTGGGCCGTGATCGGGCCTGGTTGTTTGCGCATGGCAATGACTTGCTGAGCGCAGCACAACACGCCGCGTTCCATGCATTGATCGCACGCCGCGTCGCCGGTGAACCGGTCGCGTACCTGCTCGGTGCGCGGGGTTTCTGGACGTTGGATCTGGCGGTGCAACCGGGGGTACTGATTCCGCGCCCGGAAACCGAATTGCTGGTGGAGCTCGCCTTGCTGCGACTGGCGGATCACGCGCGGCTCGCCGACCTTGGCACCGGCAGTGGCGCCATCGCGCTGGCGATCGCCAGCGAACGGCCGCAGGCGCCGATCATCGCCACCGATATCAGCGTCGAGGCATTGGCCACCGCCCAACGCAATGCCGCCAGTGCCGGGATCGGCAACGTGACGTTTCGCCAAGGCGATTGGCTGGCGCCGCTGGCCGCCGAGCGTTTCGAGGTGATCGTCAGCAACCCACCCTATCTCGCAGCCGACGACCCGCATCTGCAACAGGGCGATCTGCGTTTTGAGCCGGCGCTGGCATTGGCCTCAGGCAGCGATGGGCTGGATGCGATCCGCCGCATCGTTGTCGATGCGCCGGGCCACCTCGTTCGCGACGGCTGGTTGTTGCTCGAACACGGCTGGACCCAGGGCAGCGCGGTGCGCGCGTTGCTCGCTGCCGCCGGTTTTGTCGAGGTGAGTACGGCACTGGATCTGGAACAGCGCGAGCGGGTAAGCATGGGGCGGTGGCTATAACGGCCGCCCGGTCGCCCACAGGGTGGGCTCACAGAGGCACACACCTGCTTTTCTGTGGGAGCGGGCCTTGCCCGCGAAGCTGTCGCACGATTATTCGCCGACTGGCCGGCTCCCACAGAAGCACTGGCTCGCACCGGCGTGCAACACAGTTGCTCTACAGAAGACGGTGCTGGTTTTTTGCAGGAGCGCACCCTGTGCGCGACCGTACCGTGAATCGGCTACAAAACCCGCACCGCCGTGCTCTGCGCGGCGCCGAAGCATCGCATCACACCGACTTCGTATTGACCCGGCCAACGCGCACATTCAACGGCCAGCCTACGCGGCGCACGCTCGCCGCGTCGCCCCATGCTTCGGCAAACGCGGGCGCCAGTGTCGCAACCGGGTCGCGGCCGTTGGCGGCAACGTATTTCTGGCAAGCCGACCAACTGCGCAGGTACGCAAGGTATTGCACCAGCGTCCAGTCGCACTGCAACTGCCAGCGAGGCACATCAGCCAATTCGGCAAAGGGAAACAACACGTCGCGGTAGCCGTTCTCAACCTGCTGCCGCTCCGTTGGCCAATACGGGCCGAGCACGTCGCGATACAAATGCTCGAACACGGCATCAACATCGGCACTCACTGCGGAGCGCTCGTAGCTGTAGATTGCCAGCAGCGCACCGCTGCGCGCAACGCGACGCACTTCATCGCAAAACCGCACTTGATCGAACCAATGGTAGGCCTGCGCCACACTGATCAGATCGACACTGGCAGCGGCGAGTGAGCACGTCTCGGCCGGTTCCACCGCATAACGCACGCGCGGATGCGCCGCTGCCTGTTCGATCTGCCGGCTGCTGTGATCGCTGGCAAACACCTGGGCGAAATGTGCGGTCAACGCGATGCTGGCCTGGCCATTGCCGCAGCCCGCATCCCAGGCCAGATCATGCGCCTGGCATTGCTGCGCGAGCCATGCAAACAACGCGTCGGGATATCGCGGCCGGGCGCTGGCGTAGTGCGCGGCGTGGCCGGAAAAGTGATCGGCAAAATCAGCCATGCGAATCCCGGACACCTACTCGGCTTCGCTGCGCCATTCGCCCGGTTGCAGGCCGTCGAGCCGATACGGGCCAATCGCGATCCGGATCAGGCGCAAAGTGGGCAGACCCACTGCTGCGGTCATCCGCCGCACTTGCCGGTTGCGGCCTTCGCGGATGGTGATTTCAATGAAATGATCGGGCACGCTCTTGCGCTCGCGCACCGGCGGGTCACGTGGCCATAGCCATTCCGGCGGATGCGCCAACACCTGCACGCGGGTGGCTTCGCTGGGGCCATCGTTGAGCACCGGGCCGGCCTTGAGCGCTGCGATCTGCTCGGCGCTTGGCGTGCCCTCCACCTGCACCACGTAGGTTTTTGGCCACTTGAATTTCGGCGAACTGATTTGCGCGATACGGCGGCCATCATCGCTCAGCAGCAGCAGACCTTCGGAATCGAAATCCAGCCGGCCAGCAGCGTAGATACCTTGCGGCAAACCGTAACCGGCCAGCGTTGGACGCGCAGGTTTGCTGCTGTCAGTGAACTGACACAGAACGCCATAAGGTTTGTTGAGAGCGACCAGCACTCACGTATTCTACGGCACAGACCCCTGTCGCGGGGTTTCGTTGTCAAAACCCCTTGAGTCCTGCCATGCCAATCGCCCACCCGCTCGTCGATCTTTACCGTTACGCCCGGCCATTCCGGCGCAGCGCACTGCTTGCCAGCTTGTATTCGGCGTTGAACAAACTGTTTGATGTGCTGCCCGAATTATTGATTGGCGTGGCGGTGGATGTGGTGGTCAATCAGCGCGAATCATTTATTGCACGCATGGGGCTGCCCGACCCGATGCAACAGTTGTTCGTACTGGTTGGCTTGACAGTGCTGATCTGGGCACTGGAATCGTTGTTCGAGTACTTGTATGCCGTGCGCTGGCGCAATCTGGCGCAGGATCTGCAACACGTGCTGCGCCAGAACAGCTACGAACATCTGCAACGCCTGCCGCCGGACACCATCGAGACTGCGCGCAGTGGCCGCTTGATGGCGGTACTCAACGAGGACATCAACCAGATCGAGCGTTTTCTCAATACCGGTGCCAATCAACTGATCCAGGTGTTGATGTCGACGTTGCTGGTCGGTGGGATTTTCTTCGTGCTCACCGCGAATCTCGCGGTACTGGCGCTGTTGCCGGTGCCACTGATCGTGTTCGGTGCATTCTGGTTTCAGCGTCGGCTGGCGCCGCGTTATGCGCGCATGCGCGAGGCGGCTGGCACGCTGTCGGCGCGGCTGGCCAACAACCTGGGCGGCATGACCACGATCCAGGCCTATACTGCCGAACACTTCGAGGCCGAACACCTGGCCGCAGCATCGGATGCCTATCGCGAGCGCAATATCGCCGCCATCCGGTTTTCTGCCGCCATTACTCCGGTGATCCGCATCGCCATCCTGTTCGGCTTTGTAGCCACGCTGTTGTACGGCGGCATGTTGACCCTGCGCGGCGAACTGGGTGTCGGCAGCTATTCGGCACTGGTGTATCTAACCCAGCGCCTGCTTTGGCCGCTCACCCATCTGGCTGACATCACCGACCTGTATAACCGCGCCATGGCCTCGGTGCAGCGGGTGTTCGCGTTGCTGGCGCTGCCGCTTGCCGAGCACGGCAGCGAGCCGCTACCGCAGCCTGCACGCGGTGAAGTGCAATTCGATAACGTCAGCTTTGCCTACGGCACGCATCAGGTGCTTGATCGGTTCACGCTGTCGATTCCAGCCGGCGCCAGTGTGGCGCTGGTTGGCACCACCGGCAGCGGCAAATCGACCGCGTTGAAATTGCTACTGCGTTTTCACCAGCCGGCGCACGGCGTGATCCGTTTTGATGGCATCGACACCCGCCGCCTCGACCCGGCGGCACTCCGCCACGCAATCGGTTATGTCGCGCAGGAGCCATTCCTCACCGATGGCAGCGTGGCCGACAACATCGCCTATGGCGACCCTGATGCAAGCCACGAGCGCATTGAAGCGGCGGCGCGCGCTGCCGAAGCGCATGCGTTCATTGCTGCGTTGCCACAAGGATATGACAGCCCGGTCGGCGAGCGCGGAAGCCGGTTGTCCGGTGGCCAGCGCCAACGCATCGCGCTGGCGCGCGCGCTGTACCGCGAACCGGCGCTACTGGTGCTCGACGAAGCCACCTCGGCGGTGGACAACGAAACCGAGGCCGCGATCCAACGCTCGTTGCTGCGCCAGGCGCATCGACGCAGCAGCCTGATCATCGCCCATCGCCTGTCGAGCGCATCCACGTCATCGATGCCGGCCGGATCAGC
Source organism: Gammaproteobacteria bacterium HGW-Gammaproteobacteria-2 (assembly GCA_002840015.1). Classification (GTDB taxonomy): domain Bacteria; phylum Pseudomonadota; class Gammaproteobacteria; order Xanthomonadales; family Xanthomonadaceae. Next base: position 18,498 of record PGZE01000034.1, read on the forward strand.
GAAAGCGGCAGCCACGCGGAACTGCTTGCTGCCAATGGTGCCTATGCCGCGTTGTGGCGCTTGCAAAGCGGCGAGGTGTTGCCAGCACCCTGAAACCCGAAGGCCCGCTTGCGCGGGCCTTCGTATCTGCATCGTGGTGCCAACCTTACTGTGCTGCTGGCGCTGCGGCGGCATGCTTATGGAAGCGCAGCGTCATGCGATCGCTTTCGCCGATCGCGGCGTATTTCTCGCGATCCTTGTCGCCCAGACGCATCACCGGCGGCAAGCTCCACACACCGGCCTCGTGATCCTTGGTGTCGGCCGGGTTGGCATTGATCTCGCTCGCCTCGTCCAGCGCAAAACCAGCGGCCGTGGCCATGGCAATTACCTGCTCTTGGCCGACATAACCGCTGCTGTCGCCCTTGGCAACATCGCCATTGGCGCGATGCTCGACCACGCCCAGCGTGCCGCCGGGTTTCAGGACATCATAGAAACCCTGGAACATCAGCTCGGCGGTTTCCGAACGCTGCCAGTTGTGGACATTGCGGAAGGTCAGCACCACATCAGCCGAACCGGGCTCGCCAAATACCGGCTTGGCCAGATCAAACGCACGGATTTCTGGTGCGCCGTACGCTTCCGGCGCGCTGGCCAGCTTGGCCTTCAGGGTTTCGATCTGTTTCGCGTAATAGCCTTTAGCGCCTTCGCTGGTGGCACTTTCCGGGTCCATCACGGCGGCGATGTAGTGGCCATTCTCGCGCAGCATCGGTGCCAGAATTTCGGTGTACCAACCGCCGCCGGGGGTGATTTCGATCACGGTCTGATCGGGAGCAATGCCAAAAAACGCCAATGTTTGTGCCGGGTGCCGCCAACTGTCGCGCGCCGCATTGGCCGGATCGCGCCAGCTGCCGGCGATTGCTGCATCCAGCGCCGAGATTGCCGGTTCGGCAGCAACGGTGGTGGTTTGCGGAGCCGCTTCATTGCTGGCGGCCGGCTTGTCCGATGGTGAACAGGCAGCAAGGGTGGCGATCATCGCCAAAGCGAGAGAGGAACGAATCATGGCAGTCTCCTTGGTATGAGTTGGATGCCGGCTTTGCATATCACCGGCTCGTGGCAGATGCACCTTGTTGCGCCAAACAAAGTGCGCACGCCACAGTTTGACACAAGCGCGTTGTCGCCCACAGGGTGGGCTCCTACAATTGAACGATACCGCCTGTCTGTAGCCCACCCTGTGGGCGACTGTGTTGCTAAGCAATTGACCGTGCGAAGCGAAAGTATTGCCAGCACAGCTTGCGGCAGGGCGGGCTCCGGCAAAAGCACGCACTGCGCGCAATCGGCGGAAAATCCATTCTTCAACCGGCCTGCAACAATTTCGCCGCTTGCGGATACGGCGGCACATCGACATAGGCGCCTGATTGCAGTTGCGTGCTCAATGCAGCCCACCACGTGTAATCGAATATCTCGCCATGCGTGTCATGGAGCGTTTGTTGTTGCGGTATATCGAGCCCGAGAAAGCGCGGAAACTGCTCCGGAAAGACATCGTGTTCGCCGACATGAAACCAGGCACCATCGGCGATTTCTTCTTCATGGTGGCGCGGTACCGGCAGCTTGCGAAAGCGGCATTCGGTCACCAGGCACAACTCGTCGTAGTCGTAGAACACCACCCGACCACTGCGCGACACACCAAAGTTTTTCAGCAGCAGATCGCCCGGAAACAGATTGCTGCGCGCCAGATCCTTGATCGCCTGGCCGTAGTCGAGCAGCGCCCTTTCAACCTCGATGCGTGGCACTTCCTGGATGTACAGATTCAACGGTCGCAGCCGCCGCTCAACATAACAATGCAACAACACCAGATCGTCACCATCGCGCAGCACCCGCTGACTGCATTCGGCCTCCAGCTCCGCCAGCATATCGGCGTCAAACTGGTTACGCGAAAACCGCAAATAACGAAACTCCTGCACATCGACCAACCGCCCCACCCGATCATGATGCGCAACCAGCCGGTATTTCTCGTGAACCTGCTCGGGCATCACCGACTTGCCATAGCCAAAACGATCGCGGATCACCTTGAATACCAGCGGATAGCTGGGCAGGGTGAACACCGCCATCACCATGCCGCGCACACCATCAGCGGCGCGAAATTGCTCCTCACGACGTAGTTCCAGATGCCGGAAAAAATGCCGGTAACGTTCGGTCTTGCCCTGCTTGGCACGGCCAAGCACGGTGTACAGTTCATCGACCGGCTTGTTCGGCAACAGCGTGCGCAAGAACACCACCGCATCACCCACCGTCGGCAAGTCGGCATGGAAGTAGCTGTGGGTGTAGCCAAACAACACCGCCACGTCATCGGTGGCGGTGAGCAGTGCATCGACGCGCAATCCGGCGTCTTCGTTGACCAGCGCAATCACGCACGGCGCATGGCGTTCGCGGCCAATCACGCGACCGACCAGATAAGCTCGGCGTTCGCGATAAAACACGGTTTCCAGCAATTCCACCGCGATCACCGGTACCGGCCCCCACGCTTGCAAACGCTGCTGCAAGGTTGTGGCGATCGCGCGCGCGCAGCCACTGGCATCGCTGAATGGGACCGCAAACGGGTAATCGGCCAGCACTCGCTCGAATAACGACGCCAAACCAGCGGAAGCGACATAGCTGTGGCGCGCCACCGGGTGGGTGATGCGATCGGTTGGCTCGATATCCAGCGCCACAAACTCGATGCTGGGATCAACACCGCGGGTGCGGAAAAAACGCCGCGTCAGCGTATTGAAAAAGGTCTTGTACAACTCCGAATCGAGCAGTGCTGCAATCAGCGTGCTGTACTCCGCCGCGACTTGCACCCACAACGCATGCGCAAAGATCCGCTCGCCCATGCGTTGCTCCAGCCGGGCAAAGGTTTCAGCCACGATCTGATCGTACAACTCGATACGCGCCACCGCATCGCGCCGTGCTGCCAGCCAGTCGCGCTTCTCGAAATGGCGCTGCGCGCGCCGGGTGATATCGGCAAAACGCGCGTTATAGTCGGCAAAGGCATCGACCAGCAGGCGCGCGGCTTGCTCTGCATGGCGGGCGATCTGGGTGGGCATGGCTCAGTGTAAACGGCACAGCACCGCAACGCATCGCGATAGCGCAAAATCTAAAGCCACTCAGCCGCAACGGGGAACCGGGTTTTTCCGATCAATGTACGTGAGCCGCAGCCGGCTTGGCTGTCAGTTCAATACCGAGAGCCTTCATCACCGCAAGCGTGGTTCGCAACGTTGGATTGCCGTGTTCACTGAATGACCGGTAGAGCTGTTCTCGGGAAAGACCGGTCTGGTTGGCGATTTGCGTCATGCCCTTGGCACGGGCCACGATGCCCAAGGCGTGAGCGATGAAACCGGGGTCGCTGGTCTCGAACGCGCCGGACATGAAGTCAGCGATGCCCTGCTCGGAGGTCAAATCTTCAGCCGGGTCGTAGTTGGTCAGTTTTTCAGTCATGGTCGTTCTCTCAATTCATCAGCAAGGCGCTTTGCGGCCTTGATGTCCGTGGCCTGCGTGCTTTTAAAGCAAAATGATGATGGTGCTGCCGCGCCGCTGGAAATACACCCGGTAGCCGGGGCCGTAGTGAACGCGTAGCTCGCTGATCCCCTGCCCGATCGGCTCCGCATCACCGGCGTGGCCATGCGCCAGCCGAGCCAGACGCAAGGCAATCGCGGCGCGAGCGCGTTCGTCCTTGAGCTTGGTGCGCCACTTTCGAAAAGTCTCGGTCTGCCTCAACTCGATCATACCGGATTGTATTTTATGCACTACACCGGTGCAAGCTCAAACTCTCCGAGGCACGGGCTTTTCGCCAAACGCGAGAGCAACACCGAAAGCCGAGAAACTTGGGTGTCCCTGGCTCTACTTACGGTCGGCCGATGTCCGGGCCCTTTTCCAGGAGCAGGAATTGCCGGTCGATAATCTGACCGGCTCGCCTGGCCGCTTCCGGGGCTTTGCCGGTCAAGAACTGGCGGCAGCGCTCCAAACCCTGCGCCGCGCCTTCCGTGACGATCACTTGTGGCACTCAGGCACCGCTTTTTCGTCATCGGTGCCCCAAGTGTTCAACCAAGTACGGACTTCCGGGACGGTCAGGTGGCGGCCTGTTTCCTGATAGGCAACCCAGGACGCCAAGGCTCGAGCGTCGGCGCTGGCTGGCGAGCTGCTGGACGCGGCTTTTCAGGCCATCGTCGATCTTGAGGGATGTTGCCATGACGGGGCCTTTTATCACAGGGTAATACTTGGTGATAATGCACCTCTCCCCCCGCCCCACTGTCCATTGGCCGTCTCGCCCTGCAATATTGGATCAGGCTTGACGTGGCAATCGGGATGATCTTGCCAAGCGCGCAGGATGGGTAGCGGCCGCAGCGGATTTGCTGCGTGCTGGCCAGTAATCGTGGGCGTCGAACAACCTTGCGATAGTGTCGCGGGAAACCAGCCCCAGATTTGATCTGAGGCGCCACCAGCAGCGGTAACTTACGCAGGGCACGCACACCTGAACCGTCTCCGGCCGTGTCGGCTCCAGCGCTACGCAACACATCCATGCACATCGCAGAATGCACAGAAACGCCCGCGCTTTGCGCCGACCTACGCGCCGTCAAGGCAGTGCCATTTGATCTCTTGCCCTACATCGCCTTGATCAGCTCATCGCCGAACTCCGAACATTTCACCAGGGTTGCGCCTTCCATCAGGCGGGCGAAATCATAGGTGACGTGCTTGTTGCCGATCGCGGTGTCCATTGCGGTAATGATGGCGTCGGCGGCTTCGGTCCAGCCCAGGTAACGCAGCATCATCTCGCCGGAAAGGATCAGCGAACCGGGATTGACCTTGTCCTGATCGGCGTACTTGGGCGCGGTGCCGTGGGTGGCCTCGAAGATGGCATGGCCGGTGACATAGTTGATGTTGGCACCCGGTGCGATGCCGATGCCGCCAACCTGCGCGGCCAGCGCGTCGGACAGGTAATCGCCGTTGAGGTTGAGGGTAGCCACCACGTCGTATTCTGCCGGGCGCAGCAGTATCTGTTGCAGGAAGGCATCGGCGATCACGTCCTTGATGATGATGCCGGCGCCTGGCTTGCCCTCGGGGATGACATGCCACGGGCCACCGTCGAGCTCCACCGCGCCGAAATGATCGCGGGCGGTCTGGTAACCCCAGTCGCGGAAGCCGCCCTCGGAGAACTTCATGATGTTGCCCTTGTGGACCAGAGTCACCGAGGTGCGCTTGTTGGCGATCGCGTATTCGATGGCGCTGTGTACCAGCCGCTCGGTACCGAGGAACGACACCGGCTTGAGGCCGATACCGACCTGTACCGGCAGCTCGCGGTGCGGCGCGCCGATGCCTTCCAGCGCCTTTTGCCAGGCGGCGGTTTTTTCGGCGGTACCGAACCGGATTTTGTCGAACGCTTGCGGAAACTCCTTAGCGACAAAATCGAGCATCTTCTGTGCTTCGGCACTGCCACCGGCCCATTCGACGCCGGCGTAGATGTCTTCGGTGTTCTCGCGGAAGATCACCATGTCCACTTCACCGGGTTTCTTCACCGGCGAGGGCACACCCTCGAACCAACGCACCGGACGCAGGCAGACGTATAGATCAAGCAACTGGCGCAAGGCGACGTTGAGCGAGCGGATGCCGCCGCCAACCGGCGTGGTCAACGGGCCCTTGATGCTGACCAGGTAATCGCGTGCGGCCTGCACGCTGCCATCGGGCAGCCAATCACCGAAGGTGTTGTTGGCTTTTTCGCCGGCATAGATTTCCAGCCAGTGGATTTTGCGCTTGCCGCCATAGGCCTTGGCCACGGCGGCATCGAGCACGCGCACGCTGGCGCGCCAGATGTCCGGGCCGGTGCCATCGCCTTCAATGAACGGGATGATCGGGTTGTTGGGCACCTGCAGCTTGCCGCCGCTGAGGGTGATCTTGGCGCCGCCTGCGGGCGCTACGGGGGTGAAATTGGCCATGGGGTCCTCCCGGGATTGAGACGTGCCGCGTCCATGCCACTGGCGCGGTTGAATGCTGCGGTGAATGTCGTTGGACAAGCACACCATTGTCGCGGTTCCTGCGCCTGAGGTGAAGCACTAAACAACGGCATCGTGTCTTGGCACCCGAACGCGTTATCCTTGTCGATTGCCTGCCCGATTGTGTATTGCATGGATAGCCAGGAATTGCATCTGCTGTTGACACGCGAGCCGTGGCGGCAGCATTTCGACCCCTCATTGTTGCATCGCGGCCTGGATCTGGTGCGTGCGGGCGAAGTACGGGTGTTGCAGCACATCGCCAACGACGGTGGCAACGACATGTGGCTGGCGCGCATCGGTCGCAATGCCAGCAACAGCTTTGAATGCCAGATTGAAGCACCGCCGGCCGGTGGCCGTGGCCGCATCCGGTTTTCTTGCGGTTGCCGACGGCAGACGCTGTGCGAACACGCGGCGGCGTTGCTCACTTACATGAGTATTGTTCCAGCAGCCAGCTGGTTTCACGCTGACGATGCGCCGGGGCCTGCCGGCACCGGCGTTACCTTGGCGCGTTGGGACCGCTGGCTGGATCAGGTTTCCAGCAACGCGCGACGGCCAGCGACGGCTGCAGCGCAGCGGGTATTTGGCTTGATGCTGCGGGCACAGGCAGCGCGCGAGTTTCCGGCAGCGTTTCCATGGCAGGAAGTGGATTCGCATCTGGCTGCAATTCCGCGATTGCTCGCTGCACCGGTATGGCTGCGCCCGGGCAAACGCGGTGATGCGCTGGTTGATCCGCAAGGCTTGCACATGAGCGCTTTGGGCGCGGAGCCAGCTCCGGCCGAGGGTTGGCCCGATGAAACGCTCTCTGCGCTCAGCGTGCTGCTGGGCGATGCCGATGTCAGCCACGGCGCCCTGCGCTTGACCCGTATTGCGGCACGGCAGCATGAGCACGCAATGGAACAGCTGATGGCGCGCTATCCGGTGTTTTTCGAGAAGGCCAGTGCCGGCGCCCTGCATCGCGCCGAAGATCGCCAACTGCAGCTGCGCTGGGAAGACCAGGACGATGGCAGCCAGCGCTTGGCCGTTGCAATCGCCGATGGTGGTCACCTGCAACTGCTGCGCGCCGCGCAGTATTGGTATATCGACAGCAAGGCACAGTGTTATGGCCGCGTGCAGGGCAATGCCAGTCTGCTGGAAGCACTGGCCAACGCACCCAGCCTGGAGCCGGAGGACGTTGCCAGTTTCAGTGCGCATCTCGCCAGCCACGGCGCTGTGCTGGATCTTCCCACGCCAAACCCGCGTGGCCCGGTGGAGTTGCTGGAGGTGACACCAAAGCCGGTGCTGTTGCTGCGGCGGGAGCGCAATTGGCCCGTTATCACGCACAGCTACCTTGCGGACAAGCGTGTTGAAGTGGGCTGTGCGCGACTGCTCTTTGACTATGGCCCGGCGCGCGTCGATGCGCTGGATTATCACAGCGTGGTGCGCCGAATGCGTCAAGGCACTGTCTACGAAGTGGCGCGGAAAATCGACGCTGAACACGCGGCGGCCCGGCTACTGCTCGACGCCAAACTGGCGGATGCGCTTGAATTGTTTTACGCACAAACGGGTGGCTTCGCGGTGGTTGAGGAAGGCGACTGGGTGTTGTCGTTGGGCAAACGCAAACCACCGGCAGCACCGGAGGCATGGCAGCCGGTGTTGCAACAACTCGCACAAGCCGGTTTCACCATCGAGTTTGCCGACGACTTTCCACGCGACCGCCTGGTTGCCACGGGTGACTGGCACGCCGAACTGGCCGTGGATGACAACGGCTGGTTCGACCTGCAATTGGGTATCGAGGTCGATGGCGAGCGTATCGACTTGTTGCCGATTTTGCGCCGCCTGCTGGCCGACCCGGAGTTTCCCCAACAACCCTACCCCGGCGAAAAGCCGGACGCTACCTGGCGGGTGTTGATCGACGAGCAACGCAGTGCCGAGCTGCCGCTGCAGCGCCTGCGCGAACTGACCGAACCCTTGCTCGAATGGCTGCAAGCCGAACCCGGCCCGTCGCTGCGCCTGCACCGCACCCAGGCGGAAAATCTGGCGCGGCTGGCAGATCGCGATGTGTTGCATTGGCGCGGCAGCGAAATCCTGCGTGCGCGTATCACCCGTCTGCGCGAGTCGGCGCGCAGTGAAATCGACACCCCGGATGGCTTTACCGCGCCGCTGCGGCCTTACCAACGCGAAGGTCTGGCCTGGCTGGATTTTCTCGCCGAAGCCGGCCTGGGTGGTGTGCTGGCCGACGACATGGGCCTTGGCAAAACCGTGCAAGTGCTCGCACACCTGCTGCTGGAAAAACGTTGTGGCCGCCTGGAGCAACCGGCGCTGGTGGTGTGCCCGACCAGCCTGGTCGGCAACTGGCGCGACGAGGCGGCCCGGTTTACCCCGCAGTTGCGGGTGCTGGTCATTCACGGCGCCGGGCGAGCCGATACGTACGACGAAATCGGAAACAACGACCTGATTATCACCACCTACCCGTTGTTGCCACGCGACCGCGAAAGCCTGATTGCGCAGCAATTCAGCCTGTTGATCGTTGATGAAGCGCAGGCGATCAAGAACGCGCGCAGCCAGGCTGCGCAAGTGGTGCGTGAGATACCCGCACGCCGACGCCTGGCAATGACCGGTACGCCACTTGAAAATCATCTCGGTGAATTGTGGGCACAGTTCGATGCGGTGGAGCCGGGCCTGCTCGGTAGCGAGCGCCAGTTCACCCGCCTGTATCGCACCCCGATCGAGAAACAGGGCGACAACGACCGCCAGCAACGGCTGAACCAACGCATCGGCACGCTATTGCTGCGACGACGCAAGGAAGATGTGCTGGCTGATCTGCCGGCAAAAACCGAAATCGTACGTCGCATCGAGCTCGAAGGCGATCAGCGCAGCTTCTATGAAACACTGCGCCTGGCGCAGCACGAACGGGTGCGCGAAGCCGTACGCGAACGTGGCCTCAACCAGTCCGGGATCATCGTGCTCGACGCACTGCTCAAGCTGCGTCAGGTATGTTGCGACCCGAGCCTGGTCAAACTGGCCAGCGCGAAGAAGGTACACGCATCGGCCAAACGCGAAGCACTGCACGAGTTGCTTGATGGTCTGCTGGCCGAGGGTCGGCGGGTGCTGCTGTTCTCGCAATTCACCGAGATGCTGGGCAGACTCGCCGCCGATTTCGACGCGCGAAAATCACCTTACCTGATGCTCACCGGCGACACTCCCGGGCGGCTGCGCAGCGATCTGGTGCAACGATTTCAAGATGGCGAAGTGCCTTTGTTCCTGATCAGCCTGAAGGCTGGTGGCGTCGGCCTCAACCTCACTGCCGCCGATACCGTGATCCACTACGACCCGTGGTGGAATCCAGCGGCCGAAGCGCAGGCCACCGATCGCGCCCACCGCATCGGCCAGGACAAACCCGTATTCGTGTACAAGCTGATCTGCGCCGGTACGGTCGAGGAAAAAATCCAGGCATTGTCCGACATGGCGGAACTGTTTGCGCCGTTGCAGTAGGGGTAACTACGGGGCGCTTGCTCGTGGTTTTTTTGATCACCGCGACATTGGTCGCCCACAGGGTGGGCTCCTACGAGGATGCTTCGGGGCGCTGTAGTGGGAGCGCGCCTCGCGCGCGAAGCTTTCGCTAGCTTGTTCGCCGGCAGGCCGGCTCCCACAGAGTCGCTGGCATGCACCAGTACGCAACACAGTTGCTCCAGACGCGATCAGGCGGCGCGTTCCCACAGGCAACACGGATTCGCGCTATCGGTTCACCCCTGCGCCGCCAGCATCCGCCCGGCGTACTCCGCGAACACGTTGCGTATGCTGGTGGCCGAGGACAGCGCGCGGCTGCTGACGCTGTTCGCGGCGCTCAGTTCCAGTGCCGCGGCGGAATAGAGTTGGCGTTCGACCAAGCGCTCGCACAATATCTGGTACCGCTGCGCGTAGGACGCAGCACGAAACTCGTCGAACACCGGAAAATGCGGCTCATCACAGCGCACCGGTGCGAGTGAGGCGTCGCACTCCTCCAGCAACATCAGCCAGGCGAGGAACGGCGGCCGGGGATCGGATTGCAGGCCGGGATTGAGCAGCGGCGCACTGGTTTCAGCGACGCGATTCCGGCTATAACGCGGTCCATCTCCGTAGGCGCCGTGATGGTGCGCCACCCACAGGTCGGCGGCGGAACCGATAGCTTCTTCGCTGCGATTGTTAAAATTGTTGCCAAAGGAGCCGACTTGCGATTTGAATTCGAACACCGCCAGCAGCCGGCGCTCGTGGATCACCAGCACATCCCAGTTCTTGGTGGCGCGAAAAAAACCGGGCAATACGAGTTGGGACTTGCGCGTATATACGGCCGATGCCGGCAACCCGCAATGCGCGCTCACCTGCTCGACCAAGGCGACAAAGCCATTCATGTTCTTGCCGCCGACCACAGCGTCGCGCGAACCACCCTGCTTGCCGACGTTGTCCTGCGCGCGCGCCTGCCAAAATCGTTGCACCGCGTCGGCGACACGCTCGTCGAAATCGCCAGGCAACAGCGACGATTTCATGGGCGTGCCTTGCTCAGCCGCGACGTCACTTGGGCCGCGTCGGCAATCCGGCGCACAAGCTCCGTCTCCGATCCACTCACGCCGTACAGAGTGAATACCGGGGCGTCCACAGCGGTCTGGTCGTACTCGCCAGCAGCAGCAACCAATGCACAACGCAGTGTGTCGGGCACCCGCTCCCAGTGTGGCAAGCGGATGCGCCGCAGGTACTGCGCCTGGAAGCGCAGAAAACCACCCGCCATGCGGGTACAGTAAGCGGCCACGGTCATCACGCTAATCGACGAGCGCAGTACCGCCTGCAACGCGCGCAAGTCCCAGACATCGGACGTGATGTAATACAGGTTGTGATGCGGATAGTACCGGCCCGGATCGAGCACCACAGTGGCCTCACCCTTGATGTCCGGAATCAACAGTTTATGTCGCTGCGCCAGCTCCGGGTAAATACGGTCGATGGTGCGATACCAGCCTTCTCCACTGCGCATGGCAACATGACGTGCAGCAACGGCATCACGATGCTGTTCAAGATAGGCGGCAAAGCGCGGATAGTCCGCCAGGTTCGCCAAGCGGCCGTCAGGCTCGAACGGATTCAGTACGCCCTTGCCTTTCCAACATATGCCAGCACGCGTGAGATCGCGCGCCATCACCAACGGCAGCTTGCGCGCCTGCTCCACCGGCAGCGCATCGTAGTCGGCAATGAAAACACGATCACAGCCGGTTGCGACACCGATGCCCACCTTGCACGCTGCCTGCTCCAATGTCGGCAACTCGGACTCCAGACGGCGCAGCAGGTCGAGCTGCGGCAGGTCGTCGAACAGCCATGGCGCGTCGCCGCGATCACGCAACGCGACGCTGCCTACCCAATCTTGTTGCGGTGAAACAGCCAACAATGCCTTGCTTACTTTGGCCAGCGGCATCTCTTTCAACATGCGCGCATTGGCCACTCGCGTGCATGACGACGCCTCGGCCAACTCGATGTCTGCGGGTCGTCGCACAATGGTGATCGCGGGATAAGCGGCAACATCGGTTTGGAACGCATCAACCCCTTCCATGTCGATGAAGTGGCTGAGGTGGAAGCCTTGGGAAATCTTGCGTCGCAAAGGGCCACCGTAGCGGTTTTTCAACCATCGGTTGGCGCAGATGAAACCGAGCGTGCCGTTTGCTGTCAGCAGGTCGAGCGACCGCTCGAAAAACAGCACATACAGATCGGCGCGATCATAGAGTGTGTTGAAGCGGCTGCGATACTCGCTCAGCAACGGTGCGGGTATGCGCTCCTGGCGAACGTAAGGTGGATTGCCGACCACGAAGTCGAATTCATTGTCAAAAGCGCATAGCAAAAAGTCATCACAAATCAGCCATGCGTCGCACAGCGCATCCGCGTCGGCCCCGCACAAGCCAGCATCGATCAAACACTGCTTCAGGCGCTTCTCCGTACCGGCATGGCTGGCCGGGTGCAACTCCACTGCCCGCACCGCATTTCGTAGATCCGCATACGCATTGCGCGGGTCCGGAACGCTGCGCAGATAGGCGGTTAGCAATCGTTCGACTGCCGGCAACAAAAAATCACCATTGCCAAACGATGGTTCAAGCAATCGCATGCGATGCAGCGGTTGATCGCTGGAATAGCCCGAAAGATCGAGAATCACCGCGACCACTTCCGGCAGTGTAAACACTGCCCCTCGCTCACTAACCCCCTCACCCGCCATTTGCCGCAACGCGTCAGCGACGGCAGGTGCGCGCCATGCCGGGCCAAGACTGTCAAAAAGCAGTGCCATCGGGCGTCAGTCCGCGCGTTGGCGCGTGTGCTGAGTAGCACTCACCCGCACTTGGAATAGCCGCAATTCAGGCAGGTGGCGCATCCGTCCATGATGATCGTGGCCTTGGTGTTGCACTTCAGGCACATGCTGGCGCTCGGCGGAAAGCTGGTGCCATCACCGGTCACCGATACGTCGTCGGCAGCTGGCTTTACGCTGGTGGCTGGGGCGGACTCAGTGTTCTTTTTTTTTGCACGCGATTCGTAGGCGGCGCGTTTGTCGGCAATCAGCCGCTTCTGGCCGTCGCTGAGCTCGTCATCGACGATCAGGCCGATCGACTTCATGTGTTCTTCTACCACCGCGCCGATTTCGGCCACGATCGATGGCATGTACACGCCGCCGGCCTTGAAGTAACCACCGCGCGGGTCGAACACGGCTTTCATTTCATCGACCAGGAAGGTGACATCACCGCCCTTGCGGAACACCGCCGACATGATCCGGGTGAGCGCAACGATCCACTGGAAGTGATCCATGTTCTTGGAGTTGATGAACACCTCGAACGGACGCCGCAACTCGTGTTCGGTACCGGGATTGAGCACGATGTCATTGATGGTGACGTACATTGCGTGCTCGACCAGTGGCGACTTGATCTTGTAGGTAGAACCCACCAGCACCTCGGGGCGCTCCAGCCGCTCGTGCATCTGGATCACTTCGGCGCCCGCGAATGGGGGCTGCCCGGCTACCGGCTCGGCAATCGTTTCGGCCACATGCTGCTCCGGCTTGGCGATGCTGTAACCCTTGATTTTCTTGTTGATCTTCACGGTCATCGGGGTGTTTCCTTGCACGACTGAGTGTGACAACACCAATGGATCGGCGCTGTGTTGCGTTAGGTCTGCTGCGGAGTGCCGCGCCTTCCGGTCAAGGCGCGGCTTCCGTATTTAACGCGGGTTGCGCGCGCTTCAGCGCGCCTTGGCTGCCTTTTTTGCCGGCGCTTTTTTTGCACCCGGTTTTTTCGCTACGGCCTTCTTCGCTGGTGCCTTCTTGGCGACTGCTTTTTTTGCCGTAAGCTTTTTCGCTGGTGCAGCCTTCTTCACCGGCTTTTTGGCAGGAGCGGTGGCCTTGTGTACGGCGCTGCGTGCCTTGCTCACCGCCTTCTTCACCGCCTTCACGGCCTTGCCCTCGGCCTTTTTGGCTTTGCCGACCGCTTTCTTGACTGCTTTTTCGGCCTTGCCTTCAAGCTTCTTGGCTTTGCCGACGGCTTTCTTGACCGTTCTCTCCGCTTTGGCTTCGGCTTTTTTCACTTTGCCTACGGCCTTCTTTACCGATTTTTCGGCTTTGCCTTCCATACGCTTGGCTGCGCCAACGGCCTTTTTGACCGCTGCCTTGGCTTTTTTCACCGTCGCCTTGGCTTGCTTTTTGGCGCTGCTTGCGCGCTTGGTGACTGCCTTGCGTGCCTTGCTGACCGCTTTCTTGGTATCTGCGACAGCCGATTCCGCGCGTTGCACGACGGCACTGCCCACCTTCATGGCAGCATCACTGACGTGCTCCGTATCAGCCGACATCCCGGATGTAACTCCATTGCCATTGCTCATAAAGCCCCTCCTCGGTTCGGGCGAAAGTAGAGCGATTCGATTTCTCGATTCCGGCGTTGGCGCCCAGCGCCGGTGTGTCATCGACACCATGCTAAATCTACTCTTTGTTGCGAAAAAAATCCTCACATGCGCGCAATCAGAACTTGCCGTAGTAGCCTTCCTTGAGTGCGTCGAACAGATTGGCAGCAGTATGCAGTTCGCCGTCATATTCGATCTCTTCGTTACCACGCGCCTCGACCACTGAACCATCCTCCAACTCGAAGCGGTAAGTGGTGTTTTCCAGATCGGTCTCTTTCACCAGCACGCCCTGAAAGGCCGCCGGATTGAAGCGAAACGTGGTGCAGCCCTTGAGGCCCTGCTCGTGGGCATAGCGATAGATGTCCTTGAAGTCCTCGTAACGGTAGTCGGTAGGGACATTCGCGGTTTTCGAGATCGACGAATCCACCCATTTTTGTGCGGCAGCCTGGATATCGACGTGCTGCTTGGGCGACACATCATCGGCGGCGATGAAGTAGTCGGGCAGGCGGGTCTTGGCATCGTCGCTGTAGGGCATCGCGTCGGGGTTGACCAGGGTGCGGTAGGCGAGCAACTCGTAACTGTAGACCTCCACCTTCTCCTTGCTCTTCTTGCCTTCGCGGATCACGTTGCGGCTGTAATGGTGGGCAAAACTGGGCTCGATGCCATTGGAGGCATTGTTGGCCAGGCTCAGCGAAATGGTGCCAGTAGGCGCGATCGAGCTGTGATGGGTGAAACGCGCACCCACTTCGGCCAACTCGGCAACCAATTCCGGCGCCACTTCGGCGATGCGCTGCATGTAGCGGCTGTAGCGCGCATGCAGCACCTTGCCGCTGATCTTTTCGCCGACGCACCAGCCGTCGGCCACCATTTCCGGGCGCTGGCGCAGCATCGCCGCGCTCACCGTGAACACCTCGCCCATGATCGGCGCCGGGCCTTTTTCGCGGGCCAGTTCCAGTGCCATTTCCCAACCGGCAACGGCCATCTCGCGCGCCACACGTTCGGTAAACGCGCAGCTTTCAGGGGAGCCGTATTTCATGCCGAGCAGGGTGACGGCGGAACCCAGGCCGAGGAAGCCCATGCCGTGACGGCGCTTGCGCAAAATCTCGTCGCGCTGCTGTTGCAATGGCAAACCATTCACCTCAACCACGTTGTCGAGCATGCGCGTGAATACCCGCACCACTTCTTTGTATTCGTCCCAGTCGAAACTGGCTTTTTCGGTAAACGCATTGCGGATGAACTTGGTGAGATTGACTGAGCCGAGCAAGCAGGCGCCATACGGCGGCAACGGCTGTTCGCCACAAGGATTGGTGGCGCGGATCTGCTCGCACCACCAGTTGTTGTTCATCTCGTTGACGCGGTCGATCAGGATGAAACCGGGCTCGGCGAAATCATAGGTGGAGGCCATGATCAGGTCCCACAAGCGCTTGGCGCGGATGCGGTTGTAGATCTTGCAGGCCACCAGTCCGTCTTCGCGG
>PGZE01000090.1 GCA_002840015.1 Gammaproteobacteria bacterium HGW-Gammaproteobacteria-2
ACCACGCCTTTGCGGGTCATCCGCCGATTGTGCTGGAAGCAGCAAGCCACCCAGGCCGAGGCGACAAACAAGTGCAACACGTTATTGCGATAGTACGATTGCAAGATTGCGGTCTCGCCTTCCATCGACACCACATCGCCCAGCGGATGGCGGGTGCGGGTGAGGATACCGATGGCTTCGCCATAAGCGATGATTTGCTCTGGCGACAGTGCGGTGATGGTGGTGCGCGATGAAAACGGCACCGCATCGAGCAGACGCTTGAGCATGCCCAGTTGATAGAGCAGGTCGGCCTCGGACATCGCCTGCTTGGGAGTCGAAAGCAGCGCCACCGCCAGCAAGTTGACCGGGTTGACGTCGCAGGCACGGTTGATATTGACCAGTATCTGATGGGCGATGTCATCGACTACGGCGCTCAACCATGCGGGCTTCTGGTCCGGTTGGACATTCTGCTCACGCCAGTCGGGGGCGTGCTTTTCGAGGATGTCGGCAAGGAAGATCGGCTCGCCAAAATTGACGGTGACCTTGCCATAACGTCGGCGCAAAATGCCAGCGCCGGCGCGCAACAGCGCCCAGAGTGTTTCTTTGCGTTTGGGTTGCCCGGACAACTCGTCGAGATAGCTTTTGCCCTCGATCAGCTTTTCATAGCCTACATAAACCGGCTGGAACATCACTGGCCGCCGTGGCTGGCGCAGGAACGCGCGTACCGTCATGTTGACCATGCCGGCCTTGGCTTGCAGCAGACGACCGGTGCGCGAGCGCCCGCCTTCAACGAAATATTCGATCGAAAACCCTTCGCCCACCAGTTGCGCCACGTACTCCGACAACACGGCGGCATACAACGGGTTGCCGCGGATGCTGCGGCGGATGAAAAATGCGCCGCCGCGGCGCAGCACCGAACCCAGCACCGGCATGTTGAGATTGACGCCGGCGACGATGTGCGGTGGCACGATGCCGTGGGTGTAGAACAGGTAGCTAAGCAACAGGTAGTCGATGTGGCTGCGATGGCTGGGTGCGTAAACCACCTCGTGCCCCGGGGCATGCTGTTTGACGCTGTCCAGATGATTGACGGTGATGCCGTCATAGATGCGGTTCCACAACACCGTCAATGCGAAGCTCAATGAGCGCACCACGGTGTGCGAATAATCGGCGGCGATTTCCCAGGCGTAATGGTGCGCTTTGCGCCAGGCCCATGCCGGGGTTTTGCCCTCGCGTCGGGCGTGGTCGGCGATGGCGCGACGCACGGGTTCGGCATCGAGCACCCGATCAACCAGCAAGCGCCGATGGGACAGGTCCGGGCCAATGACAGTGGCACGGATACGATGGAAATGCGCGCGCAGCACGCGCCACAGCTTGCGGATCGTACGTTCTGGCGGTAGCCCTTCGGCCAGAATCTCGCGCATCGCAGTGGGTGGCGAGAAACGCACCAGGGTGTTGCGGCCGTTCAAGGCAATTGCGATCAACCGCCGAAAGCGGCCTACCAGAGCCCAGTTTTCGGCGAACAACACCCGAAACCAGCCTGATTGCCGGTCGGGCGCGCGGCCGACAAAGATGGATACCGGCACCAGTTGTACATCCAGTCCGGGTTGTTCACGGTGCGCCGCCAGCAAGCGGCCCAAACCCGGCGGCAACACGCCACCGCGGCGGCGCGACAGCGGCAGGTAGGCGCGATTGCGGCGCAGCGGGTCACCCGGAGGTGCCAGTCGCGGCGACGGTAGCCCGGCTTCCAGGCAGGCGCGCTCAAGAATCAGTACGTTGGACAGGCCGTGTCGTTCAAGTACGTAAACCACTGGCCGGCCGTCACCTATTCCGTGGCCATCGGTGCTGGCATGGGTTTCGATTTTGAGGTTGAGCCACGGTGCCAGCACCCAGCCAAGCAGTCGTGACCACCACGGCCGCCGTGCGATACGCAGGTCTGGTTGGCGCAAGGGTTCGTCGCCCGGTACTGCGTGCTCGGGATGCGGTTTGGCCACGTTTGGCTTGGCAGTCATGTGTACAGGGTAACGCGCCCATGGCGGGCGCGTTTATCGCAAGGCCAGGCTTAGTTGCTCGGTGCCGGTGCCGCTTGCTCTTCGTCCGCTTCAGCGTCCGGCGCGTTGCCTTCGTCCAATGTGGCCGGCGCAGTGTCTGCTGCCGCCAACGCCGTTTCGGCACGGGTAATGCCCGACGCGCTGTACCAGCGGCCATCACGTTGCAGCATGTCCATTTCAAAGCTGATCGGTTTGTCGAGCAGGGTGTAACTCACCTTGACCCGTGCTGTATCGCCATCGCGGCTCACTTCGCTTGCGCTAACACTGGCCAATGCCTTGTCCACATCCAGTCCGTAGATGGCCAGTATTTTCTTGCTGCCGGCTGCAACAGTCCCGGCCTTGACCAGAGCGTCATCCATGCTGATCGTGCGCAAGGTGTCGATGTCGGTCAGATTCAGGTTGCGCGTGGTTTCGGTAACGGCTGCGATTGCGGCCTTGGCTTTGTCGCGGTTGGTGAGGGGTAGCGTGGAGGCCCAGCCGGTGAGCGCAGCCAG
>PGZE01000035.1 GCA_002840015.1 Gammaproteobacteria bacterium HGW-Gammaproteobacteria-2
ATGGCCATGACCAGCGCTCCGCAACGACGGGAGTACTCACCCTACCGCTCGCCTGTCTCACCAGCTGCGACGCTGGCTGAGATATGGCGCTAATCAGGACACAGCATGCGCTACGGCGACGGGCTCAAGCGTTGGTATCTGTCAGTAATTGACGCATTGGCGCAAGAGAGCAAGGTGGGCATCTGTCCGATCAGCGGTTTGAGTTGGTGTGAGGTGGATGACCAGAACGATCTTGCAAACGCCCAGAAGGTTGTTGGCCGCTGGCCGAACGCAGCGCTTGCAGTGGCATGAATGCTACCCTGAACAAGTTTGGCTGGCCCGATTCGGTCATTCGCAGTTACGCACATTGGCACGTGTTGCTGCGGCCGGCACAGGCCACCCTGGGTTCGTTGGTTGTGGTATGCGAAGAGCCCGTAACCCATTTTGGCGCAGTGTCGCAGGCGGCTTTTACCGAGTTGGCGCAGGTAGTTGCCGATTGCGAGCGCGCGTTGTCGCAAGCGTTTGCCTATGAGCGCATCAACTGGTTGATGCTGATGATGGTTGATCCAGATGTGCATTTTCACGTGATTCCGCGTTATTCAACGGAAAAACAGTTTGCCGGGGTCCGTTTTGAAGACCGTGGATGGCCTGGGCCACCGGCATTGGATGCGCCCGATCCGAACATTACGCAGGCATTGCCGGCATTGCGAACGCACCTGCAGGCGGTATGGCGAGCGCTCTGAACTGGCTGTCATGCCATTGCAACCTTGATTACATATTGGCTTCACGGCCAAAGCCTGAAAATGACACGTTGGGTAAGCGGTCGCGGGTTGCAATCATTTGCGTCTTGCGCCACTCATTTTGGATGCTTCACTACCGTTTGGGGTGGGATATGCCATCGTTTTCCCGCAAAAAAGAAGCCAGTTCCACTTCAGATGCGGCTGCAAGCAACCCCGCAGATTGCACTGATGCACGGTTGACCTGCGTTTACGCCATCGTGAGCAGCCCGGTGCGGTTATGGGGGATCGACGCGCAGACGCGGTTGCGGCGTCAGGTAGCGCAGTTGCCGAATCTACGCTGGGTCGATGATTGGCGCGAAGCGGGTGATGCGCCACTGCTGATTGTGCGCGCCGACTATTTGTTCGAGGTGCGAACACTCAAGGCGCTGGCGCAGCAACAGGATGTAGCGCTTTACTGTGGCACCGATCAGCGCGCCGCCGCGTTGCAACTAACCCAGGCTGATCGCACACAAGCACTGCACTGGCTGGATGAGCGCCCGGGTGAACCGCCAGAGGGGTTGCGCAAGATCACTCCCGAGGCGTTGAGCCATTTCGATGCCAAATTGCGCCGTACAGAAGTGCCATTGCTGGAACCGATGCTTGCCGAGCGCCGCGAACAACTCGAATCGCTGTTGTATGGCAATTCCTACAAGGGCATAACTGACCTGGTCACCAAGTGGTTGTGGCCGGCACCAGCCCGCCAGGGTGTGCGCTGGTGTGCGGATCGCGGCATCACGCCCAATGCAGTCACCACGCTGGGCCTGTTGCTGGTGTTGGGTGCCAGCGTCGCTTTCTGGCAGGGGCATTACGTGCTTGGTCTTGCCATGGGCTGGTTGATGACCTGGCTGGATACCGTTGATGGCAAGTTGGCGCGCGTCACCGTGCAATCCAGCCGCGTGGGTCATCTGCTCGATCATGGTGTCGATCTGATCCATCCACCATTCTGGTATCTGCTCTGGGGTGTTTCGCTGGTGAACTTCCAACCTGTTCTGGGGCTGGATATGACCATGATTAACGGGTTGATCGTGGGCGGTTATGTAGGTGGCCGAGTGATCGAAGGCATCTTTGTTCGAACACTCGGTTGCGAGGTATTTTCCTGGCGCCCGTTTGATGCATGGTTTCGCCTGATAACCGCCCGCCGCAATCCCGCATTGGTACTGCTCAGCATCGGTGTGATTTTCGCGCGCCCGGATCTTGCTCTGGTTGCCGTTGCCTTGTGGACGGCGCTGAGCACGGCAATCTTGAGTGTGCGTCTGGTGCAGGGCATTGCCCAGCGCATGCGGTATGGCCCGTTGCAAAGCTGGCTCAGCGACAGCGATCAGGCAAAGGAGCGGTATCCGCGTTCATTTCGGACGTTTGCCAACACCCGTGCCGCTTATGCCGGCATGGAGTCGGGTGACGCTGAAACCGGGGAATTGTCGAGCAAGCAACGGCCGCTGCGCGAGTGGCTCAGGCAACGCAGCGATGGTACCGAGGACAGCAACGACCCGACGGTTGCGGCTTTGCTGGACGTGCTCAAGCAGCGGTTTGGTGATTCCCTGTCTGCTGTGTTGATTTACGGCTCGTACCTGCGCGGCAAGCGCGATACCGTGCTCGATTTCTATGTCCTGCTTGAAGACTACCGAGCGTTGCCATGGTGGCAAAAAATGCTGTGCTGCATGGTGGCGCCGAATGTTTATCAGATCAAGGCCCAGTGTGATGGCAACGAGGTGCGCGGCAAATGTGCGGCCCTGAGCATGCGTCGTTTCGAGCATGCGGTGCGATCTGATTTTCACTCGTACTTTTGGGCTCGCTTTGCCCAGCCAAGCCGAATCGTTCATTGCAAGGATGAAGCTACCCGCAACCGGGTAATCAAGTCGTTGGCCAATGCGGCGCATACCTTTGTCAGCCGGGCGCTGCCGGTGTTGCCGCAATCACTGTCGACGCGTGATTTGTGGATCGGTGCGTTGCAGCGTACCTATCGCAGTGAACTGCGCGCTGAGAAGCCAGGTCAGATCGATGCCCTGGTGGATTCCGATCCGGATTATTTCCAGACGATTACACTCTTGCTTGAAATCCCGGCATTGCAACCGGAAAGCAATGGCAAAGCAGGGCAGTGGCGCACAAATCTGAGTGTTGCCGCGCGCCGGCAAGGCAAACGTGAGTGGTGGCTACGGCGGCATCTTGGCAAGGCGTTGACCGTGCTTCGTGTTACCAGCGCAGCGACCATGTTCGAAGCGTCACTGGATTACATCTTGTGGAAGATCGAGCGGCATTCCGGGGTGCGGGCGAAGGTGAATGAACGGCAACGCCGTTGGCCATTGCTGTTCGCGTGGCCATTATTGTGGCGGTTGTACCGCAGCGGTGCGTTCCGCTGACGCGCTCTCGGGCGGCCCGAACAATTGCCGCAAACGCTCGCGCAGCGATGGCGCATGCGCGGCGTCGCGGAACATCGCGATCCACTCGTGGAAGGTCAGCCGCAGCGGGTTATGCGAGTGGATCTGGCGCACGATGCCGTATTCGCAGGGTTGTTCCGGGTCTTCCTCGACATAGCTGCCGAACAGCTTGTCCCAGATGATCAGCACCCCGGCGTAGTTACGGTCGATGTACTTGGGGTTGCGGGCGTGATGCACGCGATGGTGCGATGGCGTGTTGAACACGTATTCCAGCCAGCCCAGTTTGCCGATAGCCTGGGTGTGGACAAAAAACTGGAATGCGAGATTGATTGCCACCACCGCGACGATATGGGTTGGTGCAAAACCAATCCACGCCAGCGGCAGCCAGAATAGCCACATCCCGGAAATCGGGTAGGTGATGCTCTGCCGGAACGCGGTGGACAGGTTCAAGCGCTCTGACGAATGATGGGTGACGTGCGAAGCCCACATCCAGCGGATGCGATGGCTGGCACGGTGGAACCCGTAATAGAAAAAATCCTGCGCGATCACCAGCGCCGCAATGCCCCAGACACTGCTGGGTACATCGAACCAGCGGTACTGGTACACCCAGTAGTACACCCCGATCACCGCCAGCCAGGCCAGCGCATCGGCACCCTGGTGCATCAGCGCCAGCGCGGCGTTCGACAGCGTGTCGCGGATCGAGTAGATGTCGCGCTTGCCGCGCCAGTACCACGCTTCCCAGAGCACACACACCACGAACACCGGTGCCAGCGCCAGCAATATCCACGCTTCCATCAATCATCCTCAAGGCTGAGCGCCTGCATCATATTATCCAGACAACGCCGCATCGCGGCAGTCATGAAGATCGCCAGTAGGGGTTTGGCCAGCGGCCATGCCAGCGCCGAGGTCAAGGTGAAGCTGTAGTGCCAGCACACCTGGGTGCCCGCTTCGTGCGCGCTACACTGCCAAGCCGCAGTGCCTTCGCGCACCAGCCACGAAAACGGCGGGCGAAATCCGCTAAGAGTGTAGGCATGATGATGCGGCGGATCGAGTGCGCTGATGCGCTCGTGCAGCACCGAGCCGTCCGCGCTGTATACCGTGCGTTGCCCGCCCACGCGTGGTGCGCCATCAGTTGCAATGCGCTCGATTGCGGCAATTGGGCCGTAACCGCGAAACCATTGCGGGAAACGCGCGCTGTCGATGCATAGCGCGAATGCTTGCGCGGCGGTGCCGGGGAACTGGGTTTGCGCGTGGCAGTCGATGTGCATGGGGGGAATGTGGCATGGGATGGCATGGAGCAAAGATATACCCATGCCGTCACCATGCGCTACGTTGCAGCTTTTCCGTTCCATCCCGCTTCACCGTGTGCGAAAACGGTCGCTCACAAGGTGGCTCTGAGGCAACACACCGCTTTCGTGGGAGCGCGCCCCAGATCAAGTCTGGGGCAGGCTCTGCGCGAGAAGCGCTTTCGCCAGTTCGTTCGCCGGCAGGCCGGCTCCCACAGAAGCACTGGCTCGCACCGACGTGCAACACAGTTGCTCCACAGGAGTGCTTCAAGGCTTTTGTGGGAGCGCGCCTTGCGCGCGAAGCTGTCGCGGTCGCCCACAGGGTGGCTCAGAGGCAACGCACCGCTTTCGTGGGAGCGCTCCCCAGATCAAGTCTGGGGCAGGCTCTGCGCGAGAAGCGCTTTCGCCAGTTCTTTCGCCGGCAGGCCGGCTCCCACAGAAGCACTGGCTCGCACCGACGTGCAACACAGTTGCTCCACAGGGGTGCTTCAAGGCTTTTGTGGGAGCGCGCCTTGCGCGCGAAGCTGTCGCGGTCGCTCACAGGGTGCTCAGAGGCAACACACCGCTTTCGTGGATGCGCGCAGGCGCGCTGCCACATCAAGCCGTGCAACTGCTTTTGGCTTCCTTTGTGGATCGAAAGGTTTACGCTCTGACCGAATCCCGGCTCGCGCGTCCGGGCACTGCCTGTCGGGCTGTCCCTGTCATCCCACCGCATCCGGTGAATCATTCGTGCGGGGCCAAATATCAAGCGCGGTGCTGATCGCGTATCACCTGCGCCAAGATGCTCACCGCGATTTCGTGCGGGGTTTGCGCGCCGATGGCGAGCCCGACCGGTGCATGCAAATGCGCCAAAGCGTCGGCCAGCTCGGGCAGGGCATCGCGCACCTGTTTGATCCGCCGTTGGCTGCCCATCATGCTGATGAATGCCGGTGGGCGCTCGGCGAGCACGCGCAGGGTTTCGATATCGGTGTGATAGTCGCGGTTCAACAGCACCGCATGCACTATCCGTTCGCTGTGCAGCGCGTTGACGAGCTGGCGATGATCGCCTTGCAACCGAGTGGCATCGCTGAGTGGTTCGGATGCAGCGTTTTCCGGGCGATCATCAAACAGCCACAGATCAAAATCCAGATACCGCGCCAGTTGGTACAGGGCGATGCCGCAATGGCCGCCGCCGACGATCAGCAGGCGCGGGTTGGGGTGGGCGAGGTCGCAGGCGGCTTCGTTGCCCAGATCGTCGGCAGCCAGGGCAATGCTGCGGCCATCACGCAAAGTGTCGGCGATGGTCTTGGCGCGTTGCCGGTCGTCATCGCCCTGCCAGCGGCGCAGGCCCAGGGTCATTTCACCGCCGCATACGCCGGCTGCATCGGCGCCGCCGCTGAGGTCGATCACCACCGTGGATTGCCGCTGCCCGCTCGCCAGCAGGGCACGCGCAGCGCCGATCACCCGCGCTTCGGCCATGCCGCCACCAACACTGTAGGCGCAGTGTTCGGCTGCGATCAGCATGCGTGCGCCGCGCTTGCGCGGGGTGGCGCCGCGCGTGCCGTGTACGCTGGCGAGCACCACCGCTTCACGATCCAGTGTTGCCGCCAATTGCGCGAACAGGCGCTCGTCGCTCAAGCACGCTCTCCGCCATTGCGTTGGCGCTGGATTGCGGTGTAGATCGCTTCCGGCGTGGCCGGCGCGGCCAGATCGACGCGCTGGTTGCTGCCGAATGCCGCCACCGCATCGCGGATCGCCTCGCGCACGCTCAGCGCCAGCATGAATGGTGGCTCGCCCACGGCTTTGCTGTTGCCGATTACGTGGGTGCTGGGCGGCGTACTGCGCTGGAACAGGCTAAGGTGGAAATCCTCCGGCACATCGGACACGGTGGGAATCTTGTAGGTGCTCGGTGCGTCGGTGAGCAGCCGGCCGTGCTCATTCCAGCGCAGTTCCTCGCAGGTCAGCCAGCCCAGACCCTGCACGAAGCCGCCTTCGATCTGGCCGCGGTCGATGCTTTCGATCAGCGGGTTGCCGACATCGTGCAGCAGATCTACGCGCAGCAGCCTGTGTACGCCGGTATACGCGCACACTTCGACCTCGCTCACCGCCGCACCGAAGGCAAAGTAATAGAATGGATGGCCGTGGCCTGTGTCAGCATTCCAGCTCAGGCCCGGGGTGCTGTAGTAACCGGTTGCCGACAGGCTGACGCGGGCGTTGTAGGCGGCCATCACCACCTCGGCGAAGGCGAGGCGATGATCCGGCGTACTGCGCAAGAACACATGGTCATCGGCAAATACCACGTCCTGCGCTTCGCCGTGTAGTTGAATCGCGGCAATCGGCGCCATCCGCGCCAGCAATGTGTCGCAAGCGGCCTTCACCGCCTGGCCGTTGAGGTCCGCGCCGCTGCTCGCTGCGGTGGCCGAGGTGTTGGGCACCTTGTCGGTGCTGGTGACCATGAGCTGGATGCGATCCACCGACACCCCAAGCGCATTGCCTGCCACCGCCAGCATCTTGCTGTGCAGGCCCTGGCCCATTTCGGTGCCGCCGTGGTTGAGCGCGATGCTGCCGTCGGTGTAGATGTGTACCAGCGCGCCGGCCTGGTTGTATTCGGTCTTGTTGAACGAGATGCCGAACTTGACCGGGGTGATGGCGATGCCGTCGCTATCGCTGAGCAACTGCTTCCACAATTCGGGGAGATGGTTATCGACCACCACCTGGCCGTAGGGCGTGGTGTTGCGGTCCGGGTTTTCCCCTGGGCGATAGAAATTGCGCTCGCGCACCTGCTCCGGCGGCAGCCGCAGATGCCGCGCCACGCGATCAAGCACTTCCTCGCCCACCACCATGCCCTGCGGCCCGCCAAAGCCGCGAAATGCGGTGTTCGAGGCCAGATGGGTTTTGCCGATCAGACCGGTGATGCGCACATCCGGGATGAAATAGGCATTGTCGATATGCACCATCGCGCGCATCAGCACCGGCGGCGACAGATCGCAGCTCCAGCCGCCATCGGCGAACAGTTCGGCGTCCAGCGCCAGCAGGCGGCCATCGTGATCAAAGCCCACCTCGTAGCGCGCAAAAAACGGGTGGCGCTTGCCGGTGAGTTGCATGTCGAGGCTGCGTGGCAGCTTTACCCGTACTGGCCGGCCGGTGATCTGCGCCGCCAATGCCGCGAGTGCGGCGAAGCTGTTGGCCTGGGTTTCCTTGCCGCCAAAACCGCCACCCATGCGCAGGCTGCGGCAGACCACACGATTCGCAGGCAGGCCCAGTACATGCGCGACCATGCGCTGGGTTTCGCTCGGGTGCTGGGTCGAGGCCGTTACCTGCACGATGCCCTCGCAATCGACTTGCGCCCAACTGGCGTGGGTTTCCAGATAAAAATGATCCTGCCCGCCGATATCCAGCTCGCCGCTGAGGCGCAGCGGCGCCTGCGCCAGTGCTGCATCGGCATCGCCGCGTGCCACTCGCGCCGGAGGCAGATGAAATGCCTGTTCGGCGATGGCCTGCGCGATGTTCAGGCAGGCCGGCAGCGGCTCGTAGCGGGACTGCACCACTGCGGCGGCAGCCTGCGCCTGCGCTTCGCTGTCAGCCACCACCCATGCCACAGCCTGACCATAAAATTGCACCACATCGATCGGGATCAGCGGTTCGTCGTGCAGGATCGGCCCGGTATTGTTTTCACCGGGAATATCCGCCGGCGTGAGCACCGCATGTACGCCAGGCATGGCGCGTGCAGCGGCGGTGTCGATGCCGAGAATGCGCGCATGCGCATGCGGCGCCTGCACCGGATACAGGCTGAGCAGGCCGACGCCGGGGTATTGCTCATCGGTGTACACGGCGCGGCCGGTGACATGGCCGATCGCACTTTCGTGGCCAAGCTGTTGGCGGGCGCGGCTCATGCGCAATGCTCCGCAACAAAACGCGCGAACAGGTTGGCGCACAATTCGCGGCGGTAATCGGCGCTGGCGCGATGATCGCTCAGCGGCGTGAACACCGTACGCAATCGCTCGCAGGCTTCGCCAACGGTTTGCGCGTCCAGTGGTTTGCCGCGCACCAACTCCTCCACCGCCAACGCGCGCAGCGGGGTGGCGGCAACACCGCCGAACGCCAGCCGCAGCTGCGCAACCCGGCCTTGCGCATCGCGTTGCAGCGCAAAGGATGCCGCGACAATGCTGATGTCGTCGGTCTGGCGCTTGGCCACCTTGTACGACGCGCTGATCTGCCCCGCCGTGCGCGGCAGGCTGACCGCCACGATCAACTCGTCATCGGCGCGCACGGTTTTGCGGTAGTCGAGAAAAAAGTCATCGGCGGCGACCGTGCGTTCGCCATGCACGCCGCGCAGGTGGATGCGCGCATCGAGCGCCAGCAATATCGGCAGCAGATCGCCAATCGGCGAGGCGCTGCCGATATTGCCGCCGAAGCTGGCGCGGTTGCGCACCTGGCGCGCGGCAAACCACGGCAGCATATCGTCCAGTGCGCGGAACACGCCGTGTAGTTCTTGCTCGATGCGGGTCAGCGGCAGGCTGGCGCCGATGCGCACGCTATCGTCGCTGATGGCGATCATCTGCAACTCGCCGATGCGATCGAGCGCGATGAATGCCGGCGCCACGGTTTGGCCACGGCTGAGGTTGACGCCCAGATCGGTGGCGCCGTTGATCCACACTGCATCGGGGTGCTGCGTTTTCAGGGCCAGCGCCGCACTCACCGATGTCGGGCTGAAGTAATGCGCCAGTGCCACCGTCGGCAACGGTGGGCGCGGCGCGGCAATCGCCGCAGCGAAGCGATCGGGCAGAACCGGTGCAGCGGCCAGCCGCTGCGCCGCCGTGCGGATCGGCAGGTAGCCGGTACAGCGGCACAGGTTTCCCTCGATCGCCGCATCGCCGGTTTCGCCGCTATGGCCGGCAACAAATAGGCTCATCACGAAGCCCGGCGTGCAGTAACCGCATTGCGAGCCGGCACAATCGACCATCGCCTGCTGCGCCGGGTGCAAGTGCTCGCCATCGGCCAGCGCTTCCACCGTAATCACCTCGCGGCCGGGCAGCGCGCCCATCGGCAACAGGCAACTGTTGATCGCCTGATAATGCGCACTGCCGTCGGCGCGCACATCCACCAGTGCCACCGTGCAGGCCCCGCAATCGCCGTCGGCGCAGCCTTCCTTGGTGCCGTGCAAGCGTTTTTGCTTGAGCCAGCGCAGCAGCGATTGCTGCGGATCAGTGCCGGTCAGCGACTCGCTGCCGCCGTTGAGGGTGAAGCTGGGTTGCTCGTTCATCGCAATAGCTTAGAACACACAGGCGTGATCGGCGACCTGGTTGTTGTGGAAACTTGCGCCAGGCATGATCCCGTGCATGCCTTCTTGTGCAGGTCGGAACAAACAGCAACGGTGAGAACAACAGCGAATCAGTGCAATCCCGCCCAGCGCATATAAGCGCCGATCAGATCGGGGGCAAGCACCAACTGCACCCAGCCGGCGATGGCCAGAAACGGCCCGAACGGTATCGGCGTAGCGCGGTCCCTGCCTCGCACAACCAGCCACAGGCTGCCGATGATGGCGCCACTGATCGACGACATCAGGATGATCGGCAACAGCGCCTTGATGCCGCACCAGGCACCGAGCGCAGCAAGCAACTTGAAATCGCCGTAACCCATTCCTTCCTTGCCGGTCAGCAGCTTGAACGCCCAATACACGCTCCACAACGACAGATAGCCGGCCACCGCACCAGTAATGGCATCAACCGGGCCAACGCCGAACGGGTTGTAGATGCTTGCCAGCAGACCCAGCCACAGCAATGGGTAGGTGAGTTGGTCGGGCAGCAGGGTGGTGCGCAGATCGATACCCGACATCGCTACCAGCAAGCCCGTGAAGGCGACTGCCAATAGCCCCGGCATGGCGACGCCGTATTGCCATACACATGCCGCAACCAGCAGCGCAGTGATCGCTTCCACTGCCGGGTACTGCCATGAGATGCCGGTGCCGCAGCTACGGCATCGGCCGCGCAGAGCGGCATAACTGAGCAACGGGATATTCTCCCAGGCGCTGAGTGTGTGACCGCATGACGGGCAGTGCGAGCGCTGGACCACGATCCCGGGCGGAGCCGCATCGGCGCCTTCGGGCAATTCCAGCAGTTCGCGGCAGTCGCGCTTCCAGCCCCATTCAAGGCGTGGCGGCAGGCGCAGTATCACTACATTCAAAAAGCTGCCAAGCAGCAGGCCAAACAGCAGCGCCAAAGCGATCAGCGCAGCAGGTATTTGCAGTAATTCATTCATGGAGTAGATGCTTCCGTTCGTTCAGCTGCGCTTGAGCCGAGCTGCAACAGCCTCGCATTGAACGTAAAGCGGATCAAGCACCAACCGTGCGGATTCGATTGTGTTCGCATTGAACGGACAAAACACCACGATTTGAATCAACCGGCAAGCGCCGCACCTCTTGCTCACTCAGCCGCTTGCCGATACACCGCCACGCAACGATACGTGGCAGTGCATTTGCCCGGCTTGTGCGCGGCTTCAACCCAGCCCCGCATGCTGCGGATGCCGGTGTTTATCGGCCGCAACAGCAATCGTTGCAACCGCCATCAAGGTTCAATCCTCGGCGGCATCACCGATTTCGTCGCCAACACTTTCGATATCGCGGCCAACGCCGCCGATGGTATTGCAGGCAGTCAGCAGGCTGAAACAAAGCACGAGCAGCAGCAAAGTCAGTGGGCGTTTCATTATGGGCATCCTCAGGTTGATTGGCGTGCTTTGTGTTGCGCATCCGGGTTATGCCCCGATGCGCTACCGGGAACAGTTCCCGGCAATTTAGCTCGTCAAACGAATAGTGCGCGTGCAAGCGCTGCCGCTCTGTACGCTGCAACACATACAAGTCGTGCCAGCCGCAGGTTCATGCTGCGTCGATTGCAACATTGCACGTGCTGCAACGGTGTTTGACGGTTTTGCCTGAAAAATGGCAGTAATTGCCCTGCTGGCGGCCGTGTACCACCGCTCGCGAGTAGCGACGCACTTGCTGCGGCAGGCTAAGGCAGTGCTGTCGGGCCGGGAGGGTGATGCGGTCCCGGACAGCGAAGTAGCGCAAAGGGCATGATGTGGAGTTGCGATCAGTGCTGTTACCGTGTTGATCGGTCTGAAAGGACGATCCACAATCAATTTGCAATCTGCCCATTATTTAGCTTGACGTACCGCCGGGATGCACCTATTATTTCTGGCTCCCGTTGGGGCCATAGCTCAGCTGGGAGAGCGCTACAATGGCATTGTAGAGGTCGCCGGTTCGATCCCGGCTGGCTCCACCAAAAAATTAGAACATGTCCCCATCGTCTAGAGGCCTAGGACATCACCCTTTCACGGTGGCGACCGGGGTTCGAATCCCCGTGGGGACGCCAACACCACTGCCGCCTCGTCAGCGTTGTGGCACATGAAGCCCGGCCAATTTGGCCGGGCTTTTTCTTTGCTGCGGTTCGGGTTGGCGGCAGGGTTGGAATGTCATTGCCCGTGGCCGCGTTGCGCAATGCCGTGCGCGCTACGCTGGCGATGAATGGGCGCGGTGGCCCCGGGTTACGGCCCGAAGGGCCAACCCGGGTCTGGGTTGTGGTACCGCTGCGCGGTCAATACAACACCCGGGTACGCAGGGTGCCGGGGATCGCCGCCAGCGCTTCCTTCAATGCGGTGGCTTTTTCGACATCGGCGGTGATGTCGATCACCACGTAGCCGACTTCGGCATCGGTCTGCAGGAACTGCGCATCGATATTGACGTTGCCCGACGCGACCAGTTCGTTGATTCGCGACAGCGTGCCCGGCACGTTGCGGTGGATATGCAGCAGACGGCGGCTGTTGGCGTGTTCCGGCAGCGCGACTTCGGGGAAGTTCACTGCCGACAGGGTGGAGCCGTTGTCGCTGTAGCGGATCAGCTTGTTGGCGACTTCGATACCGATGTTGTCCTGCGCTTCGAGCGTGCTGCCGCCGATGTGCGGGGTGAGGATGACGTTATCCATGCCGACCAGCGGCGAGACGAAGGCGTCATCGTTGCCCTTGGGCTCGACCGGGAACACGTCGATCGCGGCGCCGGCCAGATGCTCGCTACGCAATGCATCGGCCAGCGCGTCGATATCTACCACGCTGCCGCGCGAGGCGTTGATCAGCATCGAGCCGCTGCGCATGCGGGCCAGTTGTTCGGCCTGAATCATCATGTGGGTTGCGGGGGTTTCCGGAACGTGCAGGGTGACTACATCGGATCGTTCGAGTAGTTCATCGAGGCTGGCGGCCGCGCGCGCATTGCCCAGCGACAGCTTGGCCTCGATGTCGTGGAAGATCACCCGCATGCCAAGGCTTTCGGCCAGCACGCCGACCTGGGTGCCGATGTGGCCGTAGCCGACGATGCCCAGCACCTTGTCGCGGGTCTCGAAGCTGCCGCTGGCGGATTTGCTCCAGCCGCCGCGATGGCACTGCGCGTTTTTCTGCGGAATGCCGCGCAGCAGCATGATCGCTTCGGCAATCACCAATTCGGCCACGCTGCGGGTGTTGGAGTAGGGCGCATTGAACACCGGCACACCGAGCTTGCGCGCCGCATTGAGCTCGACCTGATTGGTGCCGATGCAAAAGCAGCCCACCGCGATCAGGCGTTTGCCGTGTGCCAGCACATCGCCGCTGAGCTGGGTGCGTGAGCGGATACCGAGCATGTGCGCATCGGCAATGCGCCGCTTGAGCTCGTCTTCTGGCAGCGCCTTGGCGTGCAGTTCGACCTGGGTGTAGCCCGCACGCTTGAAACTTTCGACCGCGCTGGCGCTGACGCCTTCGAGCAACAGGATTTTGATGTCTTGCCGGGGGAACGAGGTTTGCATGCGGGCATCTGCGCGGGTTTCGGGGCTACCACTATGCCAGAGCCGGAGCCATTTTGCGGCACCGCAGCACTGGACGCCGTAGCGTGACACTGGCACCCTCTGCGGAACCTCTGGAGCCGCGCATGTCCGACCCCCGTCTTGTCCAACTGATCCGCAGCCTGCCGCAATTGCGCCTGCTCACCGCCGCCGACGATCTAGCGCACTACGGCCGCGACTGGACCCGGCGCTGGACCCCGGCACCGCTGGCGATTGCCTTGCCGGCAACCACCGAGGAAGTGCAGGGGATCGTGCGCTGGGCCAATCAGCAGCCGGTGGCGATTGTGCCATCAGGCGGCCGTACCGGATTGTCGGGCGGGGCGGTGGCCGCCAACGGCGAGCTGGTGCTCAGCCTGCAACGGATGAACCGGGTGCTGGATTTTGACGCGGTGGACCGCACGCTCACCGTACAGGCCGGTGCCACCCTGCACGCGGTACACGAAGCGGCGCGTGGGCATGGATTGATCTATCCAGTCGATTTTGCGGCGCGTGGCTCGTGCTCGATCGGCGGCAGCATCGCCACCAATGCTGGCGGTATCCGGGTGATCCGCTATGGCAATACCCGTGAATGGATCGCCGGGCTGACCGTAGTCAACGGCAGCGGCGAGCTGCTTGAACTCAATCGCGGCCTGATCAAGAACTCCAGCGGCTACGATTTCCGGCAACTGATGATCGGCTCGGAAGGCACGCTCGGCATCGTGGTGGAAGCAACGCTGAAGCTGACCGATCCGCCGCCGCCCTCGCAGGTGATGCTGCTGGCACTGCCGGACATGGACGCGATGATGCAGGTGTTTGCGCTGTTCCGTGGACAACTTGGGTTGCAAGCATTCGAGTTTTTCACCGATCAGGCGTTGAAACATGTGTTGGCGCATGGGGCGCAGCGGGCGATTGATGGCGATCACCCGTATTACGTGGTCACCGAGTTCGACGCCGCCGATGAACCGGCGCGTGACGCGGCCGTGGCAGCATTCGAGCAGGCGATGGAGCACGGCTGGGTGAACGATGGGGTGATCGCGCAAAGCCAGGCGCAGGCGGCGGCGCTGTGGCGGTTGCGCGAGGACATCACCGAGAGCCTGGCGCCGCGCCGGCCGTACAAGAACGATGTGTCGGTGCGGATCAGCCAGGTGCCGGCATTCCTGCACGACATGCAGGCGCTGCTGACCCGCGAATACCCGGACATCGAGGTGGTCTGGTTTGGCCACATCGGCGACGGCAACCTGCATATCAATGTTTTGTGCCCGCAAGCCATGGCCGAAGATGCGTTCATTGCGCAGTGCGAGCACGTCACCCGGCTGCTGGCCGGCACCCTGCAACGCCACGGCGGCAGCATTTCAGCCGAGCATGGCATCGGCCTGGTCAAGCGCGCCTACTTGCCGTGTACCCGCAGTGCCGCTGAAATCGCGATGATGCAGGGCGTACGGCGGGTGTTCGATCCCAATGGCATTCTCAATCCGGGCAAGTTGTTCGATCGTGATTGAGGGGCGCGTGGGTAGGCTGGTGGTGGGCGTAGCGAAACCCGAGCCCCGAACGCAAAAAGCAGTGGTCCGCAAAGGACGCCAAGTGCGCAAAGGAAAGCACGAAGCCGAGCCCGTAGGCGATGGGTAGACCACGGCGAAGCCCGATAGTCGCCCACAGGGTGGGCTCCTTGTATGTTGGCAATCACCCGCTTGCGGGGTTATACCGATCACGTTTCCGGGGAAGCCGTTCGCTCCTTGAGGCAGGTGTTTCACTGACCTCGTCTGTAGAGCGGCTCCCCGCCTCATTCACGAGCACGAAGAGTGTCCAGGGCCGTTGAGCCCGTGTGACAAGGCAGAGCCGTGATGGATGCGAGGTCGGGGAGCCGGAGACATCCTATCGCATGACTGGAGTTGATCACATGACGACGGCTATTGAACGCACCGAGTTGGCGCTGGATATCGGTGCCAAAACCCACGCCTACTGTTGTGAAACCCGCGGTGAGGTGGAGCAAGGCACCCTGGCCAACGAGCCCGAGGCGTTGCGTCGGTTCCTGCAAGCACGGCTCGCGCGCACCGGCGCGCTGCGTGTGCTGGTGGAGGCCACGGGTGTCTATTACCTGGACGTGGCCTTGCTTGCCCATGAGCTGGGCGCCGAGGTCACGGTCATCAATCCGAAGGCGGCGCACCACTTTGCCAAGGCGCTGGGTCAGCGCAGCAAGACCGACCGACTGGATGCGGCGATGTTGCTCCAGTGTCTCAAGCGCATGCCCTTCAAGGCGTGGGAGCCGCCGCGCAAGGCGTTGCTGGAATTGCGCTGCTACGGCCGCTACCTGGTGCAGCTCACCGAACAGAACGCCGCCAGCAAGAACCGCTTGCACGCCTTGTCCGCGACCGCCGCCAGTCCCGCCAAGCTGCGAGCGGACATGAAGCGCGCCATCACCGCCATGGACAAACGCATCGACCGCATCCGCGCCGAAGCCGTCACCTTGATCAAGGCCGACCCCGCGCTCCTGAAAGCGTTCAAGGCGCTGGTCACGGTCATCGGCGTCGCCGACACTTCGGCCGTTTCGCTGCTGAGCGAACTGATGGTGCTACCGTTCACGCTGCGCGCGCGCGCCTGTGTCAGCCACGCCGGCCTCGACCCGCGGCTGTTTGAATCCGGGACCAGCGTGCACAAAGCCACGCGTATCTCCAAACATGGCAACAAATACCTGCGCCAGGCGCTATTCCATCCCGCCCTGTCCGCCAGCATCCACGACCCCTACGCCAAAGCCTTCAAGGATCGCCTCGTCGCACGCGGCAAGCGCAAAATGCAGGCCATCGTCGCTATCATGCGCAAGCTCCTGACCGCCATCTGGGCGATCATCAGACACCCCAATCCGTACGACGCGAAATTGCTCTACACAACACCAAAAATCGCTTGACAGCGAACAGAGTGTCTACAGTTGGTGCGACGGCTTTTGGAGCCCACTCTGTGGGCGACCGGGATGCTGAAACCCGATAATGCTAAAGTTGTCGGTCAATCAAACGACCGAGAACAGCCACGATGGCGCAAGAAATTAACCTGCCCCCCACTGCAAATGCACGGATATCGCCGCGCGGTGGCCTTGATGTGTTGTCGCGAAATGAAGTGGCTCGTCTGCGTGATGCCTCCAGCGGCGGTCTGCATGAACTGCTGCGCCGCTGCGCGCTGGCGGTACTGACCAGCGGTAGCCAGAGCGATGATCCGCGCGCCGCGCGCGAGTTGTATCCCGATTTCGATATCCAGGTTTTACAGCAGGATCGCGGCATCAAGCTCGAACTCACCCGTGCGCCGTCCGTGGCATTCGTCGATGGTGAGATTATTCAGGGTGTGGCCGATCAGTTGTTCGCAGTAGTGCGCGATATTATTTACACCGCCACTGAAATCGAGGTGATCGGAAAATACGACCTGACCAGCTCAGAGGGTATTACCAACGCGGTATTCGAGATTCTGCGCAATGCCCGTGTGCTGCAACCCAACACCGAGCCGAACCTGGTGGTGTGCTGGGGTGGCCATTCGATTGCACGCGATGAATACGAATACACCAAGATGGTGGGATATGAACTGGGCTTGCGTGGGCTGGATATCTGCACCGGCTGCGGCCCGGGTGCCATGAAGGGGCCGATGAAGGGCGCAACCATCGCCCATGCCAAGCAGCGTCGCGGCAGCAACCGTTATATCGGCATCACCGAGCCGGGCATCATCGCCGCCGAGTCGCCCAACCCGATCGTCAACTCGCTGGTAATCATGCCGGATATTGAAAAGCGGCTGGAGGCATTCGTGCGCGCCGGACACGGCATCATCGTGTTCCCCGGTGGCGTGGGCACTGCCGAGGAAATTCTTTATTTGCTCGGCATTCTATTGCACCCGGACAACGCCGATTTGCCCTTCCCGCTGGTGCTGACCGGCCCGCGCAGCGCTGCGGCGTATTTTGAGCAGATCGACCAGTTTTTGCGCCTGGCTTTGGGGGATGGTGTTGCCAAGCACTATGAAATCATCGTCGAAGACCCGGTAGCAGTGGCGCGGCGCATGAGCCGTGGCATGGTGAAGGTGCGCGAGCATCGCCTCGACAGCAAGGATGCGTTTTTCTTCAACTGGTCGCTGAAGATTCAACTTGCCTTTCAGCAGCCATTTGACCCCACCCACGATGCGATGGCTGGGCTCAATCTGCATCGTAATCAGCCGATGCACGAATTGGCTGCCGACTTGCGCCGCGCGTTTTCAGGCATTGTTGCCGGTAACGTGAAAGAAGAAGGCATGCGTCGGATTGAGGCTGGCGGGCCGTTCCAGATTGATGGTGACCCACAGATCATGCGCGCGCTGGATGCCTTGCTGCAGGCATTCGTGGCACAACGCCGGATGAAGATGAGCG
The DNA here is from genome assembly GCA_002840015.1 of Gammaproteobacteria bacterium HGW-Gammaproteobacteria-2. Taxonomy (GTDB): domain Bacteria; phylum Pseudomonadota; class Gammaproteobacteria; order Xanthomonadales; family Xanthomonadaceae. The sequence goes on from PGZE01000035.1 coordinate 17,608, forward strand.
GCGAATATCGGCCGTGCTATTGCGTGCGCGCGCCGGGGGAATGATCGGCCGGCAACGGCAACTCGATGCAGGCGACAAAGTCACCACCGCTGATTTCGGTATGTAGTTGGGCCAGGCCGCCACTTAGCGCATCGATGCGTTCGCGGGTTGCGGCCAGGCCAATTTGATGGCCCTGACGGGCCCGCTGCTGGCCAGCGCCGGGCATGGGGTTGCGCACGCGGATCAGTACGTGGTCGGCGTGCATTACCACGCTGATGACAATGGTGCCGCCACCGGCCTGCGGCTCGATGCCGTGGCGAATGGCGTTTTCCACCAATGGTTGCAGCGACAACGCCGGCAATTGCAGGTCGGGGAGCGTCGCCGGCAGTTGCCATTGCACATGCAGGCGGCCGCCAAAGCGCAGTTGCTCGATCGAGATATAGCGCCGTGCAAGCTCAACTTCATCGGCCAGGCTGATGGCGTGTTGCTCGCGCAGCGCGGCGCGAAACAGGTCGGCCAAATCCAGCAACAATTGTTCGGCCAGTTCGGGTTGTTCGCGGATCAGCGCGGCGCCGGTGTTGAGCGTGTTGAACAGAAAGTGCGGCCGCACCCGCGCTTGCAGCGCCGCCAGTTCGGCGCGTTGCGCGGCAATGGCGAGGCGCCGGTTGCGCCAGATGCTTTGCACGCCGACCAGGCCCAGCAATCCGACTGTCAGCACCATCGCTGAAAGCCGCCAGAGCAGGCTCCACCAGTCTGCGATCGACAGCGCGAATGCATCGCCAACGCTGATCCAGACCAATCCCAGCACCGCCCAGGTGGCAAGCAGCAGGACAATCATCGTTAACCAGGCGCTGTATGCGGCTGGCTGCCGGGCCAGCCAGTGACGGCATAGATAAATGCCAGCGAGGCAAAGCAGGGCAACCCACTGGATATACAGCGATGCAAGGCCAAAATACACCCAGCGATCAATGCCAGGCCCTGGCCCAGGCGCCAGCGCCAGCAACAAGGCCAGGCCTTCGCCGGCCAGCATCACGCTGACCACGCCGGGAGCGCGCCACAGGACATCGAGTGGGCTGGCAGGGGTGGTGGATTGAGTCATTGGGTGTATTTCAAGACTCCGAAGTGTTTGTGAATCCTTAGTACTTGGACATGCGTCATACAAAGCGATAACGATCCCGGCCAGGCTCTTGTTTCGACAATAAAATCATCACCGTCCAGTGGCATTTTTACGCCATTGGTCGGAAAGGTCTGGTGACCGAAGTGCGCAGCGACTAGTGTAGTGCTTCGTACTTTGAGGAACACGCTGTGATGTCTGGCTGGCCCAGATGTTAAGCGTGCGAACGATGGCAGAGTGTGAGCGTTCGTCGTACAGCATCTCGCAGCACGAACGCCAGTCGAAAGGGCACTCCCCAATGATGAGCGACTGCTCTTGGTTTGGCGCTTCCGGCATAGCTTCGCGAATACCGGCAAGCATGGATCGCTACATTAGCCTGATTCGTGTTGAGTCGTTGAGTTGTTTTTTTCGACGCTCAGACCGCATTGACGCAAACAGTATCATTCGATGCCTGTGCAATCCCCGGAGTCATGCAATGACGCAGCGCGACAAGCAGGACGCGTTAGCCAATACGTGCGGCCGCCATCATGCAGGGGTGTTGGTGCGCGGTGCAACGTTGGTCGAGGTGTTGGTTGCCTTGCTGATAATGGGGATTGGCATGCTTGGTATTGCGTCGTTGCAAGCTACCTCGCTGCGCAACTCGCAAATGTCTTTGCAGCGTAGTCAGGCAGTGATTGCAGCGTATAACATGATGGATGCGATGCGAGCCAATCGTGCGATGGCGATGGATGGGCGATACAACATGGACCACACCTGCGTAGTGCCAGTGGGCGATGGGTTAGTTACGAGTGATCGTCGGATTTGGTTGCAGTCGATGCAAGTCGCACTTGGCCCGGAAGCCTGTGGTTCCATTGATTGCGAGGGGATCAATTGTACGATCACCATCGTTTGGAGCAGTTCGCAGGGTGCCAATGACGGCAATGCGCAATCAGTTACAACACGCTCCCAGTTATGAAAATTTCTTTCATGGCGAAAATTCCCGCGTATACCCGACGTGATCGAATCACTGGCTTCAGCTTGCTGGAGCTAACCGTCGCGATGTTGCTTGCTCTGTTGGTCAGCGGTAGTGCGCTCAGTATTTTTATCAGTAACCGGCAGCTTCAACGGGCTACTGAAAGTATCAGTAATATTCAGGAAAAAGCTCGTGCTGCCTTCGACTTGATCGCACAGGATGTGCGTGAGGCCGGGGGAAATCCTTGTGGTCGCAATGTGCTGTTTGGCAGCGTTGTGAATAACCAAAGCGATGTATGGTGGGCTTCGCTGCGAAGGCCACTGTTTGGTTACGGGGCTGGTACGTCGATACCGGATGTCGGTTTTGGCAAGGAAGCTGGGCAACGCGTTGATGGTACAGATGCTGTCGAAATCAAGTCTGTCGATGCCGGCATCGTGCGTGTCATCGATCATGATCCTGTGTCGGCCAGATTCAGGGTGAACAATAATGCAGATATTCATCGTGGCGACCTCGCTGTAGCCTGCGATGGTAGTCAGATCACCGTGTTTCAAGTAACCGATGCGTCGTTCGGAACTGATGCCAGCGTGTACCACAGCGCTGCCGAGAATACTGTCCCGGGAAATTGCAGCGTGGGCCTTGGCTTCCCGGTACGTTGCCGCACAGGTGGTACGCCCCATCAGTACCCCGCCAATTCAACTTTGGGCAAGCTGCATGTCAGCCGTTGGTATATCGGCAATAACGCGCACGGCGGCACGTCGTTGTATCAGTCCACACTGCGAAACACTGGTGGCACGGTTGCGGTGTTCAATGAGGAGGTGGTCGATGCAGTTGATGACATGCAAATCAGATATCTGCTTGGCGGCGCTACTGATTACGTTGCTGCAGATGCAGTACCCATTGACCGGTGGGGTCTTGTGCGTTCCGTACGTATCCACATGATCTTCAGTGCATCCGAGGCGCAGCAATCGCCCGTGGGTATTCGAAATCGTGATTTGATGCAAGTTGTAACGCTGCGAAATCGACTGCCATGATTCGCACTGATGCCCTCTACCTGCGATCATCGTCATTGCCGCTACAGCACGGCATGGCGCTTGTGGTAGTGCTTGTCCTCCTTTTGCTGATGACATTGATGGGCCTGGCGAGTATGCGCGGAACCGTGCTCGATGAGCGTATGAGCGCCAATCACTTTAGCCGCAGTCTGGCGTTTCAGTCGGCTGAAGCTGCTTTGCGCCAGGGCGAAGCTCTGGCGTTGAGAAATCCGACACCGCCGCTTGCAGGTTGTGATCAGATGGGTTTGTGCGCCACACCCGAGTCTGCAGCACAGGTTCTTGATCGCTGGCATGACCAAAATTTCCAGCAATGGGTTGACGCATCGGCTCCGTACGGGTCGGTTGCAAACAAAGCGCAGTACTTTGTCGAATATATGGGCTTGGCACCAAGCTGGCCGGGTTGCAACCGTGAGATAGGCACCAGCGCCAATTGTCTGTCGCGCCGCTATCGAGTTACCGCGCGCAGCATTGCAGCTGATAACGCGCAGGTGATGTTGCAATCGTACGTTGCAGCTCCCTGACATGTGTCTTTCCAGATCCATTGCCAACACGCCGCCCACCGCTCGACTGATGCGGGGCAAGCTGGGTGCTGCGATGCTCTTGCTTGTTATGGCGTTGCACGGGGCTACCGGCGCGGCGGCCATAGCGGCAAGTGATTCCCCTGCAATGCAAACGACATTGAGCGGAGTGGTCCTGGGGCAGCATGGTGATGCATCCGGGAAACCCGAGCTGCAAGGTGCCATGCACAAAGCATGTGTGCGAGATTCGCTCGGCATGGATTCAAGCGAAACCATTGAAACATTGCCTGCGCTCACTGCAAGCGTTGAGCGTAAGGGCTCCCGCACCAACATCGCCACCAACAGCGTGTCGATTGGCACCGATACCAGGCTTTTCCATGCCAACTTTATTGCCGGACAATGGACTGGAGATGTATTTGCGCTGCCGGTGACAGCATCGGGTGTTGGTAGCAGCCTGTTATGGCAGGCATCGCAGGAAATCCCAGCGCCTGCTCAGCGCCGTTTATTTACCTATGACGGTAGCGGCGGCGTTGCATTCACTTGGGCAAACCTTACGGCAGCGCAAAAAACAAACTTGGGAAGCGTGGCAGTCCATGGTTACCTGCGCGGCGAGGCCACGGGCGAGCGACGCAATGGCGGTAACCTTCGCAATCGCAACGCGGCGCTCGGCGATGGTATCAATTCCTCACCCACATTCGTCAAGGACACCAACACCGTTTATGCAGGTAGCAACGACGGTATGCTGCATGCGTTTGACGCCAACACCGGTGCCGAATTGTTCGGTTTTGTCCCAGACGGCATTGACTGGACCGGGCTCAAATCGTTGAGTGATCCCGGGTATGCTCATCGCTACTTTGTGGACGGGGCAGTGATTGTCTCCAATCGCGTGCAGACGCCGGACAAGAACATTCTGGTCGGCGCTCTGGGTCGCGGTGGCAAAGGCATCTACGTGCTCGACGTGACCAATCCGGACTCATTCAGCGGCATGGATGTCGAGTGGCGGGTCATTGGCGCCGACAATGACATGGGGCATGTGCTGGGTACGCCAATTATCGCCAGTCTCAATAACGGCAAGACCGGCGTTGTCGTCGCCAATGGCATCAACAGTAATTCGAAAAAGGCGGCACTGTTCGTCTATGACATCACTGATGGCACGCTGCTGGCCAAGGTCACTACCGGTGCTGGCTCACCGACCAGCAATAACGGCCTATCGACACCGCGTGGCTGGGATGCTGATGGCAATGGCACGCTCGACTTTGTCTATGCGGGCGACCTGCTGGGCAACGTCTGGAAGTTCAATCTTGGTGCCGTGAAAGCCAGCGACTGGGGGGTTGCGAACAACGGCAAGCCACTGTTTGTGGCAAAGGATGCCAATAACAATCGTCAGCCGATCACTGGCGGCATGTCGGTCGCACTCAATCCTGTCGACTTTTCGACTTGGTTGTTTTTCGGCACCGGCAGATTCCACGACGCGGGAGATAGGGATAACAAAGGTGTGCAATCAATGTACGGCTTGATCGACGCGGGTGCAGCGATCACTGATGGTCGGCAAGATCTGCTGCGGCGTAAAATTGTTTCGCTCGGTTCCAACTCGGGCAAGGTTGTGCGTGGTTTCGAGCACGGCAGCGACTTTGATGCCAATAAAAAAGGTTGGTACATCGATCTGCTAGCACCGCCCGGTGGCACGGCTGAAGGCGAACGCATTGTTGGTGACGCTGCCGTGATTGGTCAGGTTCTGCTCACTGCCAGCATCATCCCCGGTTCCGACCCCTGCAAGCTGGCTGGCCGTGGCTTCATCAATGCACTGGACGCGTTTACCGGTGCCAGTGTCAATACCGCATTCTTTGACGTCAACGGCAATGGCGTATTTTCCGATGACGCCATCGATGGTTCGCCGATCGGCTCGATTGATCTGGGTGTTGGCATGCCCACCACGCCGGCAGTGATTGACACACTGCTGGTGGCAGGTGGCTCCTTGGGCGCCGTCGGCTCCATAGCGGTGACCAACCCATCCAATACCGGGCGTATTTCCTGGCGTGAAGTGATCGGGGATTGAGGATGCGAGCGATTCGAGCGTCGAACACGCGCGGCGGCTGCCGAAGCGCTGGCTTGCCGCTGACGATTGGCTTGCTCAAATAGCGGCCACAAAAAAGGCCTGCATGTACATGCATGCCTTTTTTTCATCTGGCGCCCGAAGTTGGACTCGAACCAACGACCCCCTGATTAACAGTCAAGTGCTCTAACCGGCTGAGCTATTCGGGCTAGCCGCTTATTCTAACGTCCTTGCTGCACGAGTCAAGGGCTGGGTTGGGCATGATGTTGAAATTGCATTGCTGTTGGCCAATAGCCATGCGGCATTGATCAAACCACCAGCGCAAATACAAACACGCCGAGCATCACCACCGCCAGAGCGGCCTTGAGCACTGCGCCTAGCAACAGGCCTACCCAGGTTGCCACGCCAACTTGCGAAGCGCGCGACAGGTCGCGCACATGCAGGTACTCACCGAGCAGGGCGCCGACAAACGGGCCGAAGATCAGCCCAGGCAGCCCGAACAGCAAACCAACCACAGACCCTAAAAATGCTCCGAGCAGCGCTTGGCGGCTGGCGTTCACCCGTTGCGCACCGGCAACGCTGGACAGTACATCGACCAGCAGTGACAGCAGGGTAAGGCCGGCCAGAATGCCAACCGTCCACGGCCCGATCACCACGAAATCACCAACCCAGGCCGCCAGCAGCATGCCAGCGAACACCAGCAAGACACCGGGAAGAATGGGCAGGATGATGCCGGCCAGACCAACCAGTACCATCAGCGCGGCAATGACGTACAAAATGGTGTCCATGCAAGGCTCCTGAAACGGGATATCGGATGGCAAGCATGGCAGCACCGGCGTGAACCAGCCATCCGCAATACGGTTCATTTAGGTCTTAAACCATCAGGCCGTCACCCCAGCGCAAGCTGGGTCTGCTGACTTTTCGTTATGAATCAAGAGCAACATGGATTCCAGCTTCCGCTGGAATGATCAATTCAAAGCCGTGTCGTGGGGCGCGGGCGCGGCTTTGCTTTGCGGCCGCTCTTGCGCATCCATGCACCTGCGGCACTTGCACGTCCCTGTGCGGCGAAGCGATGTGGCATACGATTCCGCATGGCCTTCAGGCCATAGCGGATCGGAGTCCTTTAGGGCATACGATTCCGCATGGCCTTCAGGCCATAGCGGATCGGAGTCCCTCGCAATGACGTTGAAAAGAGCTTCTTCAGCGTGTCCGTAACAGAGTTTTATGACAATTTGCCGGTTGCACTTTTCTGGGGCCTGCGTACGCGGTAGTCTGTGCAGGTTCGCATGTTCCAAGGTCGATGGCCCGGAGTGGGGTTTCCGGTGGTGCGGGGCTGGGTCGGGTGGGTGCCCGATGACTGCGTGAGAGCTGCAGTTTGCTGCGCTGAGCAGCATGTTTTTTGCCTTGAACCCATCACGGTGATGGGTAGGCTGTTTACTGGGGGTTCTACTCATGTTCAAACATTCTCCACGCGGCTGTGCCCGCGTATCCCGCAGCATGTTGGCGATTGCCATCGCCCTGGCATTGCCAGCTACGGCCGCGCTGGCGCAGGATGCTGGTGCAGAAGATGAGGTGGCTAACAACAACCCGGTACAACTGGACTCCGTTCCGGTTACCGCGCAGCGGCGCAGTGAAGACATCAAGGATGTGCCGATCTCGATTACCGCACTGAGCGGCGAGAAGCTCGACATCATCGGTTCGGGTGGTGATGACATCCGCGTGTTGGCTGGCCGCGTGCCCAGTTTGAACATTGAGTCCTCGTTTGGCCGTGCCTTTCCGCGCTTCTATATTCGCGGCCTTGGCAATACCGATTTCGATCTGAACGCATCGCAGCCGGTATCGTTGATCTATGACGACATCGTGCAGGAAAATCCGATCCTCAAGGGTTTCCCGATGTTCGATCTGGATCAGATCGAAGTATTGCGCGGCCCGCAGGGCACCTTGTTCGGCCGCAACACCCCGGCTGGCGTGGTCAAGCTCGATTCGGCCAAACCGACGCAGGAAACCGAAGGTTACGGCCAGATTTCCTACGGACGGTTCAATGCAGTCAATTTTGAAGGTGCGCTCAGTGGTGGGCTCACCCCGGTGGTTTCCGGGCGTATTTCCGCGTTGTATCAGCGGCGCGATGACTACGTCGACAACACTTTCACCGGTGAAAAAGACGCGCTGGAAGGTTTCGATGAAACCGCCGTTCGCGCCCAGTTGCTGTTCGAGCCGAGCGATGATTTCTACGCGCTGGCCAATGTCCATCTGCGCCATCTCGATGGCACGGCGCGCTTGTTCCGCGCCAACATCATTCGCCCGGGCATTGGCGATCTGGTGAGCGGCTTCAAGCGCAGCGAAGTAGCGATTGATGGTGCCAACGACCAGGAACTGGACACCTACGGTGCCAGCCTGAAAATGCGCTGGAACCTCGGCAGCATGAATCTGTACTCGATCACCGGCTACGAAAACGCCGAGGTGATCAGCCGTGGCGATGTCGATGGTGGTTTTGGTGGAGTATTTCAAGGGGCGCCATCCTCCGGGCCAGGATTTTTGCCGTTCTCTGCGGAGTCAGCCGATGGCCTGCCCAGTCACGAACAGATCACCCAGGAGTTCCGCCTCGAATCCAACGAGTGGGGCCGGTTCGACTGGCAGGCTGGCCTGTACTATTTTTACGAAGACATCACCGTCGACAGCTTCAATTTCGACACCCTCGCACCCGGCCGGCCGCAGAACGGTTTTGCGCGCCAAACTCAGGAAAACAACGCCTGGGCAGTGTTCGCGTCGGGTGATTACGACATCACCGATCAGCTCAAGTTTCGCGGTGGTGTGCGTTACACCAGCGATGACAAGAACTTCACCGCAGAGCGCACGGTATCGCCGTTCGGCGCGCCGCCGACAGGCATAATCGCTGCCAATCCCAATGACACTGACCTGAGCTGGGATGCCAGCCTGGTCTGGGCGAGCAGCGAAAATGTCAGCTACTTTGGCCGCGTTGCACGCGGTTATCGCGCACCCAGCGTTCAGGGCCGCTTGCTGTTTGGCGATACCATTTCGGTGGCGAAGTCCGAGTCGGTGATCTCGTACGAAGCCGGTATCAAGACGCAACTGCTCGACAATCGCCTGCGCGCCAGCTTCACGGTGTTCCATTTCGATATGGACGATCAGCAACTCACGGCGGTGGGTGGCGCCACCAACTTCAACCGTCTGGTCAACGCCAACCGCACCACTGGCGAGGGTTTCGAGTTTGATCTTGAGGCCTACATCACCGACAACCTGCTGGTCACCTTCGGTGCCAGCCGCAACGACACGGAAATCCATGATCGGAATCTCGCCACACAGATATGTGGTGCCCCGGCAGGCTGCACGGTTCTCGATCCGACCATCGTGGTCGATGTCAACGGTACCCCACAGACTCTTGCCCTGCTTGACGGAAACCGCCTGCCGCAGGCACCGGAGTGGGTCACCAACATGACCGCGCGCTACAGCATCCCGATGGGTGATGATGCCGAGATATTCTTCTACACCGATTGGGCGTATCGCAGCGAAGTCAATTTCTTCCTGTACAACTCGCCCGAGTTCACTGGCGCGCCGCTGCTTGAAGGCGGTTTGCGTACCGGTTACAACTGGGATTATGGCAAGTACGAGGTCGCCGTGTTCGGTCGCAATATCCTCAACGAGAAAGAAGTGGTTGGCGGTATCGACTTCAACAACCTGACCGGCTTCGTCAATGAGCCGGCGTTCTACGGTATCGAGTTCACCGCCCGTTTCTGATCGCTGCGCCGTTTGCACCGATTCTCTTTGTTTAGACGGCAAACCACCCCTCGACACCCCGGCGCAAGCTGGGGTGTCGAGCTCGTAGGATAGGTAGAGCGCAGCGAAACCCATCGCTACCGGAAATGATGGGTTTCGCTGCGCTCTACCCATCCTGCATTCGCAGGCGACTTAAACCGCTTCACCCGCAGCATGCCCCGATGCCCACGCCCACTGGAAGTTGTAGCCGCCCAACCAGCCGCTGACATCAACCACTTCACCGATGAAATACAGGCCCGGCACCTTGTGCGATTGCATCGTGCTCGATGAAAGCTCATGGGTGTCGATGCCGCCCAGGGTCACTTCGGCGGTGCGGTAGCCTTCGCTGCCGCTGGCGATCAGCGCGAAGTTTTGTAGCAACTCGGCAACCGCTTTCAACTCAGGCAGGTTGAATTGCCGGATCGGCTTGCTGTGCAACCAGTGCTCGCACAGCCGTTGTGCGAAGCGTTTGGGCAGCAGTTCGGCGAGCAGGGTTTTCAGCTCCGCTGCCGGGCGTTCGGCTTGCAGTGTTAGCAAGGTTTGCAGCGCATCACTACCCGGCAACAGATCAAGCCGCAGCGCGTCGCCGGGTTGCCAGTACGACGAAATCTGCAATATCGCCGGGCCGCTGACGCCGCGATGGGTGATCAGCATGAAATTGCTGAAGCTTTGGCCGTTGCAGGTGGCGCTGATCGGCAGCGACACGCCGCTCAGCTCGGCGAAGCGTTGCTGGTGTTTGCCACTGAGGGTAAGCGGTACCAGGCCAGCGCGGGTGGGCAACACGGCGTGGCCGAATTGCCGCGCCAGCTCGTAACCAAAACCGCTGGCACCCATGCTGGGGATCGACAAGCCGCCGCTGGCAACAACCAACGCCGCAGCAACCATCACCCCCGCGCTGGTGTTCAGAACAAAAGCCCCGTTATCGGCGTGCTGCACACGCTCGATATGGCAATCGGTTTGCACCTGCACCCCGGCCGCAGCGCATTCGGCAAGCAGCATCGCCACGATCTGCTTTGACGAGTCATCGCAAAACAATTGCCCCAGCTCTTTTTCGTGGAAGGCAATGCGGTGCTTTTGCACCAGCTCAATGAAATGCCATGGGGTGTAGCGCGCCAACGCCGATTTGCAAAAATGCGGATTGGCCGAGAGGTAGTTGGCGGGCGTGGTGCCGGTGTTGGTGAAGTTGCAGCGGCCACCGCCGGACATCAGGATTTTCTTGCCGACGCGGTTGGCGTGTTCGATCACGCGCACGCGTTTGCCGCGCTGGCCGGCGCGGATCGCGCACATCAAGCCGGCCGCACCGCCGCCCACGATGACCACATCGACCTGTTCCATGCTCAGCGCGTGCTGCACTCAGGCCGACGGTCGGGCTGCCGGCGCCATGCGCAGGCGCGGGGTGATCGCGATGGTCTCGCTCTCGCTCATCAATTGCAGTTCGCCATCCTGGATCATCGCGGTAAAACGCATGCCACGCTGCAACAGTGCCGTCACCGCATCGATCACCCCAGCATCGAAATCAAGCACGGTGAGATTTTTCAGTCGCGCCAGCGCGCCGCTCTGTTTGCTCCACCAGATGTCCGCGCTGTTGCCGCTGTAAGTTACCACCGCGGCCTGGCGGGCGCGGCCACAGGCTTTGCGGATGCGCGACTCATCGGGCTGCCCGAGATCGATCCATAGTTCGATATCGCCGGTGTAATCGCGCAGCCACAGGTCGGGCTCGTCGTCGGCGCTAAGGCCACGACCGAACTCCAGTCGCTCGCTGGCAAACCAGGCAAACGCCAGCAGCCGCGTCATCAGCCGCTGCGCGGTTTCCGACGGGTGCTGCGCCAGGGTGAGGTTGTGCTCGGCATAATAATTGCGGTCCATGTCGCTGACCTGCAGCTCGACTTTGTAGACGGTGGCCTTGGGTGCCATTGCGCTCATCAATCGCGGAAAGAGCGGCTATTCTAGTCGTGAACCGTGTTGCATGCGGTCAGCGCGGTTCACCCATGCCCGCCCGGTGCGACATCGGGTAGCCTTGCTCAACCAAACAGGGAAGCATCACGTGACGGACAACGCCAGCGACGCGGTAGAAGGCTTCATTGCCAAGTGGGCTGACGTCAAGGCGTCCGAGCTGTCCACCTCGCAAAGCTTTCTCGCCGACCTGTGCCGCCTGCTGGATGTGGCAACGCCGCACCCGACAGCCGAGCAGGACTACATGTTCGAGCGCCCGATCACGTTCCGCCATGGCGATGGCAGCACCAGCCCCGGCCGCATCGATCTGTACCGGCGCGGTGCCTTCGTGCTCGAATCGAAAAAGCTCAAGGCCGACAGCCGCAACAAGGGTTTCGACGAGGCCATGTTGCGCGCCCGCAGCCAGGCTGAAAACTACGCACGTGCGTTGCCGGCCAGCGAGGGCAGGCCGCCGTTCGTGGTGGTGGTGGATGTCGGCCATCGCATTGAACTGTATTCCGAGTTCAGCCGTTCCGGAGCCACCTACACGCCGTTTCCCGACCCGCGCAGTCATCGCATTGCACTCGCTGACCTGCGCCGCGATGCCATCCGCGACCGCCTGCGGCGGGTGTGGAGCGATCCGCTGTCGCTTGATCCCAGCCGCGAATCGGCGCGGGTTACCCGCGACATCGCCGCCCGCCTTGCCAATCTGGCGCGCAGCCTGGAACAGGCCGGCCACGATCCCGAAGTGGTGGCGCAGTTTCTGATGCGTTGCCTGTTCACCATGTTTGCCGAAGACGTGCGCCTGCTGCCGCACGACAGCTTCCGCCATCTGCTGCAAACCCATGCCGAACAACCCGACATCGCCATGCGCATGCTGGCGCAATTGTGGCGCGACATGGATAGCGGCGGCTTTTCTGCGGCCATCGCCAGCAATGTGCTGCACTTCAACGGCAAGCTGTTCAAGCAGCCAGGCACCCTGCCGCTGGATAGCACGCAACTGGCGCTGCTGATCAACGCCGCACGTGCCGACTGGCAGCATGTCGAGCCGGCCATCTTCGGTACCTTGCTCGAACGTGCGCTGGAGCCATCCGAACGGCACAAGCTCGGCGCCCACTACACCCCGCGCGCCTATGTCGAGCGGTTGGTGCTGCCGACCGTGATGGAGCCGCTGCGCACGCAGTGGGGCGATGCGCAGGCCGCTGCGCTCACTCTGGCCGCCGAAGACAAGCACGACGATGCAGTGGCCGAACTGCGCCGCTTCCACCATCACCTGTGCAGCGTGCGCGTGCTTGATCCGGCCTGTGGCTCCGGCAATTTTCTGTATGTCACCCTGGAGCACCTCAAGCGGCTGGAAGGCGAAGTGCTCAACGCCCTCGATGAACTGGGCTTCCGCCAGACCGACCTTGCCATTGGCGGTGAGCGCGCCGATGCCATGGCCGGCGAAACCGTCGATCCGCACCAGTTGCTGGGCATCGAACTCAACCCGCGCGCCGCTGCCATCGCCGAGGTGGTGCTGTGGATCGGCTACCTGCAATGGCATTTCCGCACCCGTGGCGACGCCAGTCCGCCGCAACCGGTGATCCGCGATTTTCGCAATATCGAATGCCGCGACGCAGTACTGGCCAGCGATCACATCGAGTACGTGAGTGATGAACACGGGGTGCCGGTCACTCGCTGGGACGGCATCACCACCAAGGCTTCCCCGGTTACCGGCGAAGCGGTACCCGACGACAGCGCCCGCGTACCGATCGAGCACTATGTCAATCCGCGCAAGGCGGCGTGGCCACAGGCGGATTATGTGGTGGGTAATCCGCCGTTTCTCGGCAAGGGTGAAAAACTGCGCTTTGCCTTGGGCGATGGCTATGTCGAAGCACTGCGCAGTGCGTGGCCGGAAGTCCCCGAGTCGGCCGATTTCGTGATGTACTGGTGGCATCACGCTGCAAAGCTCACCCAGGCCGGCGCGCTACAGCGTTTTGGTTTCATCACCACCAACTCGATTCGGCAAACCTTCAATCGCCGAGTTATTGAAGCCGCCTTGCAGCCAACGCCGCGCGGAGTTGAACCCCTCTCCCCCCGGGAGAGGGGCAGGGGTGAGGGTTCGGGCAGGGCGAAGGATTCCGCTCCGCGCGCACCCTCATCCGGCGCTGCGCGCCACCTTCTCCCGGTGGGAGAAGGGAAACGGCAGCCGCTTTCGCTGCTGTTCGCCATACCCGATCATCCGTGGGTGGATGCCAGTGACGGCGCGGCGGTACGCATCGCGATGACAGTTGCCGGGCGCGGCGCAGCATCGCCGCCGGGCCGTCTGAGCACGGTCGAAAGCGAGAGCGCCGGCGACAACGACGAAACATTGGTAGTGCTGCGCGAGCAGCACGGCGCGATTCACGCCGACTTGCGGGTCGGTGCCGCCGTGGCACGCGCCGGAGCCTTGCGCAGCAACAGCGGGATCACCTCGATGGGGGTGATGCTGGCCGGCTCGGGATTCATCGTGGATCGCGCCAGAGCCATTGAACTGGGTCTGCGTGGTGACCGCGCCGCTGCCGTGCCGATTCGTGAATACCGCAACGGCCGCGACCTTACCCAAAGCCCGCGCGACGCGTTGGTGATCGATCTGTACGGACTGTCTGCCGAACACGTGCGCGAGCGGTTCCCTGCCATCTACCAGCATGTCCTGGAGCGGGTGAAGCCTGAGCGTGATGCCAATCGCCGGGACCGCATGAGGTTGCGTTGGTGGCTCTTCGCCGAATGCCGCCCTACACTGCGCGCGATGCTCGCCGGTCAGTCGCGGTTTATCGCCACCACCGAAACCGCCAAGTTTCGCTTCTTTCAGTTTCTTGATGCCTCCGTGTTGATCGATCACAGCGTAATCGGCATCGGTACCGCCGACGCCTGGCATTTGGGTGTGCTGTCTTCGCATTTGCATGGCGCGTGGGCGCTGGCTGCGGGTGGCCGTCTCGGCGTGGGTAACGATCCGCGCTACAACAAGACCCGCTGCTTCGATCCCTTTCCATTTCCCGCGCTGCAATCCCTTCTCCCCCCGGGAGAAGGTGCCCGAAGGGCGGATGAGGGCGAGCCCGCGATCACGCCACCCTCACCCCAACCCCTCTCCCAGCGGGAGAGGGGCCTGCTGGATCGCATCGGCGAGCTTGCCGAACAACTCGATGCCCTGCGCAAGACACAGCAAGCCGCGCATCCCGATCTCACTCTTACCGGCATGTACAACGTGCTGGAAAAACTGCGCAGCGGCGAACCGTTGAGCGCAAAAGAGCGCGGCATCCACGAACAGGGTCTGGTATCGGTGCTGCGCCAGTTGCACGATGAACTGGATGCCGCCGTGCTCGATGCCTATGGCTGGGCCGACCTGCTGCCGCTGTTGCGGGGGGCGATGGGCGATCGAAGTTCGAACCACGACAGCCACGCGCCCTCACCCCCAACCCCTCTCCCCGGGGGAGAGGGGAGTAACGAGCCGCGCGTGATCGAACCCCTCTCCCTCCGGGAGAGGGGCAGGGGTGAGGGCGGCCAACGACGCTCCCTGCCGAAAGCCGCATTGCCTCAGGACGTTATCGACTTCGCACGATCGCTGCGCCGCAGTCAGACCGATGCCGAAGGGGTGATCTGGTATCTGTTGCGTAATCGCAACCTGCATGGAATGAAATTTCGGCGGCAACACCCACAGCCGCCGTACACACTCGATTTTTATTGTCACGAACTGGGCTTGGCGGTTGAGCTCGACGGCAGCCAGCATGCCGATTCAGCACGTGATGTGCGACGCGATGCGGTGTTGGCGGACGCAGGGATTGAGGTGTTGCGTTACTGGAATCACGATGTGCTTACCCGCACCGAAACGGTGCTGGAGGATTTGTATTGGCAGATTGAGGCGCGGATGAGCGATGACGCTGTCATCCAGTGTCAACCCGCATCGGTGGAAAAGAGTTTGAACCGCGACGACGCCCGCCGCGCCTTCGATGAAGCGGTGTTGGAACGACTGGTGGCGCTCAATGCCGAGCGTGCCGCCGAGGAAGCGCGTGGACAGATCCGCTGGCTGCGTCCCGATTATCAGAACCCAGAGGCACAACAGGCACCGCAACAAGGGCAAATGCCAACCGAAGCGCCCGACGACGAGGCTGCGCTGGTGGCTGCAAGCCCGGCCAGCAAAGCAAAAGCCTGGCCGAAAGATGCCATCGACCAGGTGCGCGCCGTGGCCGAGGTGCTGGCCAGCAGCCCGGTGGCGCTGTCGGTTGATGAAATCGCCGCGCGTTTCAGCGCCCGAGGCGGGTGGAAAAAGCGGTTGCCGCCGCTGCTCGATATGCTGGTGGCATTGGGCCGCGCACAGATACACGGCGAGCGTTACACCGGCGTGCGATAACCCGGCGGGGCAGGCATTGCGCCTTCCTTACTTTCAGGTACCTGATTAGTCTCGAGCCTCAGCTGTGATGCGCTGTGAATCCTTCTCCCACCGGGACAACCAGCGACTTGGCGGCTTTGCCGCCTAGTCGATTGGCTGGTAGTTTCATCAGAAGG
>PGZE01000091.1 GCA_002840015.1 Gammaproteobacteria bacterium HGW-Gammaproteobacteria-2
GACAAGTCATCAAATACAAACATCAGCTCTTGTAGCTTCTGACCAAGGTTTTCGTCGCTCTTGTTGATCGACTCCATCAACGCCGCCTCGACCGACGTTTCCATCGAGTTGAGGATGTTGGCGGCGGCCTTGTGCCCACCCACCGAATTGGATTTGAACTTGTTGTTGTTGCCGGAAAATTGTTTGGAGATCACATCGTCCAGCTCTTGCAATGCATGCGGCTGAATCCCATCGAGGGTGGCGATTCGCATGATCACATCCGAACGCGCACGCTGCGGCAGGAAACCAATGACTTCAGCCGCCTGATCGGGTTCCAGATGAGCAAGGATGATTGCCTGAATCTGTGGGTGTTCCATGCCGATCATTTCAGCAACGGCACGGCTCTCCATCCACTTGAGCGATTCCATGCCTTTGCTGGCGCGTCCCTGCAAGATGCGCTCGATCAGACCGCTGGCTTTATCTTCGCCCAGAGCATTGATCAGCATCTTGCGGATATAGTCTTCAGCAGCAACACCAATCGTGGATTGCTGCTCAACGATTTGGGCAAACGAATCAAGCACGGCATCGGCTTGATCGCGCGATACGTTTTTCAGCGCTGCCATTGCGCCGCCTACCGACTGCACATCGCGTGCGGACAGGTGACGCAGCACCTGCCCCGCCTCATCCTCGCCCAGTGCCATCAGCAGCACCGCAGCACGCTGACTGCCGGAAAGCGCAGCAGCAAGTTTGTTTTGCTGATCAGCTGCCATCTTCTGTCAACCAGGTTTTTACCACATGCGCCACCTGGCGCGGATCCTCGTTCACCATACGCTTGGCCAGCCCCACTTTCTGCTCAAAGCCGACTTTTGGCAAGGCAGGCAAGCTCCTGGTGCCGGATACCGACGGCCGCGAGTCATCACCCTCATTCAGATTTTCGGCTCCGGCTAATACCTGCAGCGGATTGGGCGACGGCGGCGGCGGCGGCGACATCGACACCAGCGAGCGCAGCAAAGGCCGCAGCACCGACAATGCCAGCACCAGCAATACGATGGCACCCAACACCTGCTTGCCGATTTCACGGATCGCCGGCTGTTGCCACAATGGCGGCGGCGGCAACGCTTCGGCATCAGGTTCGACATGGAACGGCGCGTTGATGACACTCACGCTATCGCCACGCGCCTCGTCATATCCCACCGCACCACGCACCAATTCCATCATCTGTGCCAGTTCGACCTGCGACAACGGTTCGGTGACTACTTCGCCGTCTTCGTCAACACTGGCCTTGTTATCAACCACCACGGCAACCGACAGCCGACGAATGGTACCGGTCGGCTCGCGGGTGCGGCTGATCACGCGATCAATCTCGAAGTTGCGGGTCGCGCTGCTGCTTTGATCGATCGGCGACGGGGTTGCCGCCGTTGCCGCCGTTGCCGCCGTTGCCGCAGCAGTATTAGCGGCCGGCGCAGCATTGGGCTCTGCCGCAGTTGGCTGCGCTGGCATCAGCGGCGGCTGATTGCTCAGCGCGCCGGGCACACCCACACCCTCTCCCATGTTGGCGTTACCGCGCTGCTGGTTTGACACCTGCTCGCTGCGCAATACGCTGGCGGCCGGGTCGAATTGCTCGGAGGTCCGTTCAGTTTCGGTGAAATCAAGATTGGCCACCACCTGCGCACGCACCCGGCCCGGCCCAACCAGCGGTGTCAACAGCTCCACGATGCGCCCGGAGTAGGCCTGTTCGACATTCTGCATTACCCGGAAACGGCCATCGGCAAGCGCTGATGAATCGCCCGCACGATTGGCTGTGAGCAGCTCACCTTTTTGATCGATCACAGAAACCTGATTTGGATCCAGGTCCGGCACACTGGACGCCACCAGATGCACAATGGCGTTGACCTGAGCCATATCCAGCCGACGCCCGGGGAACAAAGTGACCACCACCGACGCCGATGCCGGCCTGCGATCACGCACGAACGCGCTCTGCTTGGGCAACGCCAAATGTACGCGCGATGCCTTGACCGGCTGCAAGCTGCCGATCGATGCCATCAGCTCACCCTCAAGGCGCTTTTGGTAGCGTGCTTTTTCGGCAAAATCACTCATCCCGAATGGCGACGCCTCCGCCTCGCCCGCAATCCCACTGGCGCTGCCTTGTGGCAGCCCTTGTGCCGCCAGGCGCAGGCGCAGACGCGCCACATCACCCTCTGGCACCAAAATGGCCGTGCCACTGGCATCGAGCTTGAATTGATCGCCCGCACTTTGCAGTGCCTGTACCACCTGGCTGGCATCACGCTCATCAAGGCCGGTGTAAAGCGGCGCCATGACCGGGCTGCGCGACCAGATCGCCACGGTAATGCCGATTGCGATGGCCGCAGCAATCCCCAGCAATACCAGCAACTGCCTTACCCCAGGAATCTGGGCAATGCCGGCCGGGCCGGGAAGGCGTGCGGGAAGCCTTGCA
>PGZE01000092.1 GCA_002840015.1 Gammaproteobacteria bacterium HGW-Gammaproteobacteria-2
GCGTGTTTGTGGAATCACGAGGTTACCGCCATCACCGGGAGGCGGCGACATGAGTATTCAGGTCTATCATTGATGCACACGCCGCAGTAGCATCGAACCCATGGCCCGCCCGATCCGCATCGAGTTCTGTGGGGCGCTGTACCACGTCACTTCGCGTGGTGATCGGCGCGAGGCGATCTATGAGGATGACGAGGATCGTTCGCGGTTTCTGGAAATCCTGGCGCAGGTGGTGGCGGACGCGAATTGGCTATGTCATGCCTACTGCTTGATGAGCAATCACTACCACCTGGTGATCGAGACGCCGGACAAGAATCTGGCGAAGGGCATGCGTCAGCTCAATGGCGTGTATACCCAATCGAGCAACCGGCGTCATGGCCGGGTGGGGCATCTTTTTCAGGGGCGTTACAAGGCGATAGTGGTGGACGCCGATAGCCACCTGCTTGAACTGACGCGCTACGTGGTGCTCAATCCGGTGCGCGCGGGGATGGTGGCGGAGCCGGGCGCATGGCCTTGGAGCAGCTATCGTGCGACGGTCGGCATCGATGCGCCGCCGTCGTGGCTGGTGATCGATGGCTTGTTGGCGCAATTCGGCGCGGGGCGCGCGCAGGCGGTGCAACGTTATGCCGCATTTGTGGCGGATGGCGTTGGCGGCGAGTCGGTTTGGCGGCATCTGAACCGCCAGGTATTTTTGGGCGATGACGCGTTCGTCGAACGCATGCACAACGCAGTGCAGGGAGCGCCCTGCAGTGCGCGTGATGTGAACATTCCGAAAGCGCAGCAGCGCTCGCGCGCTCCACCGTTGTCAAAGATTGCCGCCGCGCACGGCAGCCGCGAGGAAGCGATGGTGGCAGCGCACGCGAGCGGTGAGTACAGCTACCAGCAGATTGCCGCATATTTTGGCGTCCACTTCACGACGGTAGGGCGCTTGGTGCGGGCGCGCAGGCACGCGAAAGAGCGGCAGGCGATGCTACGACGATAGACCGGGCGCCGTGGCGCGGGTGGCGTGTTGCATTGAAGGCACTGGATTCCCGCTTTCGCAGGAATGACGAACCAAGGTTGAGCACATACCATTGCGGTCAGCCATCTTGCCCGCGATGGCCGGTTGGGTTTGGCTTATGCGATGGACTGCACCCGAACCCAGCGCGCGAACTGTTTGAAATCCGGCTCATTGTGCGTGAGCAATGCCGGGATGCGGTAGGCGATCATGGTAGCGACGATATTTGCGTCGTGAACCTGCTTGCCGCCGACGGGAACGGTGGCCATCAACCGGAGCAGTTGTTCGGCCACGGCGGCGGTATCATTGGCCATCTCGAAATGCTCCGCGAACCATCGGGCCTGCTCCAGCACAGTGGCTCGGGGTACGCTGGCAAACGCTTGGGGGCGGGTCAACGTCGCCAAATACTCGCGCAGAACTTGCCGGCTGATCCACAAGGTTCGTCCGGCCTCGCGCGCCCGGCTGATGGCCGCCAGCGCCGCGGCATGTTGTGGCGCTTCGGCGACATTGGCATAGACCAGCACATTGGTGTCGACGAACAGCGCCTCGGCGGCCTGCTCAACGGCCATCGTCGCCATACAGATTCTGACGGCGCAGGCTCAAATTCTGCGGCCATTGGCCGACGCTGATCACCGGAAAGGTATCTTGACCGGCTTTTGTTCGCTTGGCCGGTGCGCGGCTGCGCAAGAAGTCAACAAAATCCTCCACTTCCGCGACCCGTTCCGGCGGCAACTCTTTGAGCTTGTCGACCAGGGGCTGTATCTCGTGGGCGTGCATGGTTCCTCCTTGGCCTGAAATAATTCGAGTCTCTTGCGAAATCCCGCGAGGCGGCCGAAATGGGTGCCGGCAAGGGCGGAAAAAAGTGGGGTGGGTGTTGCCATTGAAGGCATGATGCAGGTGTCGAAGCCACACCACCACCCGCCCGTGAATAATGCCCTGCGCGAGCGTGTGACGCAATTCCATCATCGCTTTGACGGTCGCGGCTCGGGGGCAGCAACAGCTCGAGCGGCGCGGGGTGAGCACAGCACCGAGCACCGAGCCCAGCAAGCTGAGCCCGAGCCCCGGACACCCACAATTCCGAAATTTCCTACACGCCCATGCGCAGTTTGCTGACTGACGCATAGCGGTGGGCACGTCATGCTGTGGCCATGACGTATCCACGCAGCCAACTCGTTCCGCCCGGCTCGCCCGGCACCTACCACTGCGTCTCGCGTTGTGTGCGGCGTGCGTTTTTGTGCGGTAAGGATCGTTACAGCGGTCAGTCGTTCGAGCACCGCCGGCAGTGGATAGAAGATCGTCTTCAGCAACTGGCAGAGGTGTTCGCGGTGTCGTTGTGGGCATATGCAGTGATG
>PGZE01000093.1 GCA_002840015.1 Gammaproteobacteria bacterium HGW-Gammaproteobacteria-2
CGACGCGCTGCCGCCGACCGACCCGCTGCGCCCGCAACTTGCCGGGCCGATTGCGCTGCTGCGGCCGTGGGATTACCGCTGGGGCATCGCCTCGCTGCCGACCACGCTGGCGGTGTTCTGGGGCGATACCCTGTGGGATCAGGCAAGCAATGTCGCAAACCGCAGCGGCGTGTCGATCTACGACGCGATGGCCGCCGATGCAGGCGCGCCGGCACGGCTCAACGCATTGCTGCAAGCATCGCAGCGGCTGCAAGACGACTTCGGCAGCTGGGGTGTGCCATGGGGCGAGGTCAACCGATTCCAGCGCATCAACGGCGCGATCCAGCAACCGTTCGACGATGGCAAACCGAGTATCCCGGTGCCGTTCACCTCATCGCGTTGGGGTTCGCTGGCCTCGTTCGGCGCGCATCGCTGGCCTGGCACCCAACGCTATTACGGCACTAGTGGCAACAGCTTTGTCGCGGTGGTCGAGTTCGGGCCAAAAGTGCGAGCGCGCGCCATCACCGCCGGTGGCGAAAGCGGGCACCCGGACTCGCCACACTTCAACGATCAGGCCGAGCGTTACAGCACCGGCAACCTGCGCGAAGTGTACTTCTGGCCGGAGCAGCGCGAAGGCCATATCGAGCGGGTGTATCACCCGGGTGAGTGACGAAACAACTCGATGCCGGCACCGCTGCGGCATCGCGGTCGGATTCGTGGCCTGCAACGAATCGAAACAGGATCGGCGTCATGCGCTATCAGGGAAAAATCGTCGAGTGGAATGACGCCCGCGGCTTTGGCTTCGTGGTGCCCAATGGTGGTGGGGAAAAGGTGTTTTTGCATGTCAGTGCGCTACTGCACACGCAACAGCGTCCGCGCGTGAATGATGCGGTGATCTATGAAGTGCACAACGATGCGCAGGGCCGCGCGCAGGCAATCAATGGCAAGCTGCTGGTGACAACACCCTCGGGTCGTGTCGTCAACGGACGCGCCCGACGAGCATCGCACCGTGGCTCCGGGTTGGCTGCGCTTTGGCGGGGTGCCTTGTTCGTGGCCTTGGTTGTCATTGCGATAACGCTGTGGCGCAACACTGATCTGACATCAGCCTTGGTGGAGAGGGCATCCCCAAAGCCTGCTGCATCGCTCATGCTGTCGCCGTCACGACCACAATTCAGTTGTCTGGGCAAGACACGGTGCCCGCAGATGAGTTCGTGCGCGGAAGCGACGTTCTATCTGCGGCATTGCCCAGGCACGCAAATTGACGGCGACGGAGATGGTGTCCCGTGCGAAGACCAACTGTGCGGCCATTGACGCGACTTGGTTGTGGCCTGGCTTCGAGTTTTTTCGCCGCAAATGGCCGTTTTAACCATTGGTTGCGATATTCATAGGGAATATCCTTGAAGTTCGAGCGATCCACTCAGGAGAAGTCTCATGATCGGTTACGTCACCCTTGGTACCAACGACCTGTCGCGTGCGGCCAAGTTTTACGATGCACTACTGGTTGAGCTGGGCGGCAAGCGATTTATGGAAGACGAGCGTTTCATCGCCTGGAGCGCAGGTGAGCATGCTGCCGGCATCGGTCTAACCAAGCCGTTTGACGGCAAGCCGGCCACTGTGGGTAACGGCGTGATGGTGGCATTGGTAGTGGACAGCCGGGACAAGGTGGATCGCGTCCATAAACGCGCGCTGGAGCTTGGCGGTACCGACGAGGGCCCAGCCGGCCCTCGCGGTGAAGGTTTCTATGCCGGTTATTTCCGCGACCCGGATGGCAACAAGCTCAACGTGTTCTGCATGGGCTGAGCGGGTGCTGCTGCCCGCAGCGAGCACCTCACCGTTCAGTCGCGTTCGAAGCGGGCGATTTCATCGAGCGCAGCTTGCGCCTTGCGCAGGCTGGCGCCAGTCAGGCTGTCGTCGAGCCGCTTGGCCAACTGCAGGCGGTTCGGATGGCGTGACCAGCGGTGGAAAGCCCAGGTGGCGAGCAGGCCGAGCACGCCGACGCCGAGATTGATCCACACTACGGCGGGCGCATTGCGATAGAAATCGGCGCCAAACAATGCCATGAACAGCAACATCGCGCACGGCACCCACAGCAGCCACCACGGCAGCCCGACACACATGCCACCGATCACGTATTGCCGACGCACGCTGGCGAGCTGCTTTTGCAAGCCCAACACCGGTGTCGAATAGTCGATTCGACTGATTCGGCCCAACATCACGCCGCCAAAGATGATCACCGCGATGCCGTACAAGTGCATTACCAGGCCGGCCACCAGCAAGTGGGTCTGGTGCAAATGCTGACTCCACACCGATACCGACAGCAACACCAGCA
>PGZE01000036.1 GCA_002840015.1 Gammaproteobacteria bacterium HGW-Gammaproteobacteria-2
GCATTTTGAGCGAATGAACGGAAAATCTGGTCATCATCGATCCGACAGGCGCATGTCGGCTCTGAATGGCGTCCATTCGACGGGTTGTTCAGAGCATCCCTAATCATGAGCCATGAGCACAATGAACATTTCCCTACCCGACACGCTCAAGTCCTTCGTGGATGAGCAGGTCAATCAAGGCAGCTACGGCACCAGCAGCGAGTACGTGCGAGAGTTAATTCGCAAGGATCAGGATCGCCTGCACCTGCGCGGCCTCCTGCTTGAGGGCGCGGCGTCTGCACCGGCAGCCGCAGCCGATCCGGCCTACTTTGAGGGACTGCGTGATCGGGTGCGCAAGGCGGCCAAGGACGGCGCTCGCGAGTGACGGCCAAGCCCGTCGTTCCGCGTGAGATGGCCAACCGGCGAGACTCCATCGACAAGCTGAGCTGCCGGAGCAGCGAAGCCGCGGAGGCAGGGACGTCGGGTGCAGCGTGTGGTTCGGCGGCGCCACGACGGTGAACCGGGCTCAAATACTACTTGCCTCTAATGAAGTGTAAGGACACGCAGGGTTTTCCTCGCGGGGATATATTCCAGGGATGGGGTGAGCAATCCAACCGCTTGATTCGTCCGCGCGTAAATCTTTGATGTGTATGAGGCTGACTTGTGGCCTTTGCGGACTTCGGGCCAGTTCTGGGGAGCGAGGTCGGAGCGAGGAATGGCCAACAGAGAGTGGAATGTGGCCCGGAACGGCCAAATCGGGCGGCAGGCGAAGTCCGCAGGCATTCGCAGGAAGCTGCACGTGTACGCGGGGACTGGCGCAAACAGGCAAGAAAAAACCCCAACCGAGAACGGTTGGGGTTTCAATATTGGTGGCGGATGGTTGACCATGTGCCGACTGGCCTCCCGAGCTTATGAGCACTGGCGCGGAGTGCTGCGGGTTTGTGGGTGTTTATCACCGAGAGAGCAGCTCAACGTAGGCTTGGTAGCTGTAACTCCTGTTCTTTTTCTGCCCGGTCATCTCCGAGACGATGCCCAGATCTTCCAGAACTTTTACGGCAGCCGTCGCAGTGGGAAAGCTGGTGTCCAGTTGTTGGCGAACGCGTTCGATGGTGAAGCGCGGCATCATCGGCAACATCTCGAACAGCCGGTAGCTGGCTGAGCCTGCTTTGGCCGATTGCAAAAGACGTCGGCGGTCGGTGGCCACTAGGCTGGCGACCTCGAAGATGTTTTTTTCGGCGTCGCTCGCAGCGGTGGCGACACCTTCCAGAAAGAAAGTCACCCAGGATTCCCAGTCGCCCTCCGTGCGGATGGCCGACAGGCGACGGTAGTACTCAGCTTGGTGTTGTTTGAGGTAGCCGCTGAGGTACATCAAGGGCTCGGAGAGCAGCCCCCAGTGTTCAAACAGTGCCGCAATCAGCAGTCGGCCGATTCGCCCGTTGCCGTCGAGAAACGGGTGAATGGTTTCAAACTGTGCGTGGATGAGCGCCACCTTGACCATGCGCGGCAAGTCCGTCGCAGTGTCGTGGATGAAGCGCTCCATGTCGGCCAGCAGGGTTGAAACGTGCTCCGGCGGTGGTGGCACGAAAACCGCATTGCCGGGCCGTGTGCCACCAATCCAGTTTTGCGACCGACGCAACTCGCCCGGCTGTTTGCCTGCGCCGCGTGCTCCATCCAGCAGGCGTCGATGTGCCTCGCACAACAGCCTCACGCTGATGGGCAGCCCTTTCGGATCGCGCAGTTGCTCCTGCGTCCATCGGAAAGCCCGCAGGTAGTTGGTCACTTCCTCCACGTCGTCGGTGTTGCTGACCTTGAAGCCGGCTTCCTCGTCGAACAGATCGGTCAGCGTGGCTTGCGTGCCCTCGATCTGCGACGTGAGCAGGGCTTCTTTGCGGATGGCGCTGTACAGCAACCAATCAACCGACGGCACCAAGCCGGATACGCCTGCCAGACGCGCAAGCGCCAACTCGGCCTGCCGATTGAGGTCAGTGAACACCTCGGGGGACAGGGCCGGATCAGACGGCGGCAAGGCGTGGGGCACGAAAGAACGCACCGACTCGCCCAGTGTCGTGGAAATCGAGTAGGTTCCGGTAGTGCGTGTCATTGAAAGCGGCCTTTAGTAGATTGCGATCAAATTAAAACATTCTTTAATTAAATCAGCAACCATTAAAGCTGGCTTTCATTGCCGCATGGCACATCACTTCACCCGCTGCAGACGTTTGACCACCACGGCCACCGGCTTGACCTTGCGCTTCCTGTCGGCACTTGCGGTGCAGGGGCGCGTGGCCGCCAGCACACAGAACCAGGCGTTATCGGCCTTGCTGTTTCTTTATCGCGACGTGCTGTCGATTGATTTGCCGTGGCTGGACAAGGTGGTGCGGGCGAAGCGGCCACAACGCGTGCCATCGGTGCTGTCGCGCGAGGAAGTGCATCGCTTGTTGTCGGCGATGGAGGGGAGGCCGTGGCTGTTGGCCAGCCTGTTGTACGGCACCGGCATGCGGTTGATGGAGTGCCTGCGCTTGCGGGTAAAGGACGTGGATTTTGCCCGCAATGAAATCACCGTCCGCGAAGGCAAGGGCGGAAAGGATCGTCACACTGTATTGCCGCGCACGCTGCTGGATCCGCTGCAGCGTGAAATTGAGCGGGCACGTCTGATCCATGCCAATGATCTGGCGCAGGGCTTCGGCGCGACATGGCTTCCGTTCGCCCTGGCACGGAAGTATCCGGGCGCGCCCAAGGAGTTCGGGTGGCAATACGTGTTCCCTTCCGTGCAGCGCTCGCGCGATCCGCGCGACGGCATTGTGCGCAGGCATCATATCGACGATAGCATCCTTGCAAGAGCCATCAAGCGCGCGCGAACGCAAGCGGCCATCAGCAAACTCGTCAGTGCGCACACGTTGCGCCATTCGTTTGCGACGCATCTGCTGGAGAGCGGTTACGACATCCGCACGGTGCAAGAGCTGCTCGGCCACAAGGACGTGAGCACAACCCAGATTTACACCCACGTGCTCAATCGCGGCGGGCGTGGGGTGTTGAGCCCGTTGGATCGCGGGCCACGTTGAGTGTGCGGAAATAGGGGGAGACTGCAATGGCACTTGCATAAGTGTCGTCATGCCAGCGAAAGCTGGCATCCAGCTTCTTTCGCTCGTGCCAAGTTTCCTGAAGTCACTGGATTCCCGCCTGCGCGGGAATGACGATTTGAGGGCGTTCTGGCTCAAGGAAGTGCCATTGGATCAGTTTGGTATTTCTCCATCATTCGCCTCCCGGCCGCCCCTCATTCCTTCGCCTTGGCCAGCGCTGTGGGTCTAATTGGCCTCGCCCACGTTGCTGCTCCTGAGCAGAGTGATGAACTGCACGCAAGCATACGTGTCTGCGCGGTCGCGACACCGACACGCGAAGTGGCATCTCGCGGCATAATCAAGGCATGGAATCGCAAACTTTTTCCGTGCGGCTGGACATCTGGCTCTGGGCTGCGCGTTTTTTCAAGACCCGGCAACTGGCGAAGCAGGCCGTCGATAGCGGCAAGGTTGCGCTCAACGGTGCGGCCGGCAAGCCGGCAAAGTTGATCCGCGAAGGCGACACGCTGCGTATCACCCGTGCGCTGGAACATTTCGAGGTGCGCGTGCTGGCGCTGTCGGAAAAGCGGGGTCCGGCGGCGGTGGCGCAAAGCCTGTACCGTGAGAGCGAGGCCAGCATTGCGGCGCGCGAGGCCGCGCGCGAACAGCGCCGCCTCACCGGCGGGCCGGCACCGCATCCCGAAGGCCGGCCCGACAAGCGCGCGCGGCGTGAATTGCAGCGCATCAACAAGGGCGAGGGCGATGCCCTGCCGCCGTGGTTCCCAAAGTGACAACGACCGGAGCATTGCATGCACATCACCCCATACGGCGCTGCTGGCCAGGTTACCGGTTCATGCCATCTGCTCGAATACAACGGCTTCAAGGTGTTGCTCGATTGCGGGCTGATCCAGGGCAGCGACAAGGACGAAGAACGCAATTTCGAGCCGTTCGGTTTTGATGTTGCGGCGATCGATGCGGTGGTACTGAGCCATGCGCACATCGATCATTGCGGTCGCTTGCCGGTGCTGGTGCAGCGCGGGTTTCGCGGGCCGATCTGGACCCAGAACGCTACCGCCGATCTGCTGCCGGTGATGCTGAACGATTCGGCGGGTCTGGCCGAGCAGGACGCCGAACGCGCCAATCGTCATCGCGCGCACGGTGCGCCGGAGATCAAGCCGCTATTTACCCGCGCGGATGTCGCCGACACCCTGACCCTGGTGCGCGGTCTGCCGTATGCCAAGCCGCAGCCCTTGTGCGAGGGTTTGCAAGTACGCTTGCACGATGCCGGGCACATCCTCGGTTCGGCGGTGGTGGAATTGCTCGGGGATACCGCTGAAGGGCCGCGTCGGGTGGTCTATTCCGGTGATCTGGGCATGCCCGGTGCGCCGATCTTGCGCGACCCGCGCACGTTGGCGCAGGCGGACCTGGTGTTGCTGGAATCGACTTATGGCGATCGCGCCCACCGTGAGCGCAATGCCACGGTGTCCGAGTTGGGCGAGATTTTTCTGTCGGCGTGGGAGGGTGGCGGCAATGTGCTGATTCCGGCGTTTGCGGTGGGCCGCACCCAGGAAATCCTGTACTGGTTCGCCCGCCATTGGGACGACTGGAAGCTGTCGCGCTGGCGCATTTTTCTCGACAGCCCGATGGCGCAGCGGGTGACCGATGTCTATTCGCGGCATATCGGCTTGTTCGACGCGCAGGCGCAAAAGGTGTGGAACGGGCATCCCAGGCCGTTTCATCTGCCGAACCTGAATCTGGTGTCCGACGTGGCGCAGTCGCAGGCGATCAACCAGATTCACGGCGGCGCCATCATCATCGCCGGCTCGGGCATGTGCACCGGTGGCCGCATCGTGCATCACCTGCGGCAGAATCTGGCGCGGCGCAATGCGCATGTGTTGATCGTGGGCTATCAGGCCAACGGCACGCTGGGGCGGCGGCTGGTTGATCGTGCCGGCAAGGTGCGCATCTTTGGCGAAGACATTGCGGTGAACGCGGATATTCATACGGTCGGTGGGCTGTCGGCGCATGCCGATCAACCACAGTTGCTGGCCTGGTATGGCGGCTTCACCAACAAGCCGCCGGTGCTGCTGGTACACGGTGAAGATGGGCCGCGTGAGGCGCTGCAAGCGGAGTTGAGCAAGCGCTACGGCTGCACGGTGAGCCTTGCGCAGTTTGGGCAGCGGGTGGCGGTTTGAATGAGGCCACGCCCGAACCGGTATTCCGCGCCCGCGAGATCAGCAAGATTTATCACATGGGCGATGTCGAAGTGCAGGCGCTGCGCGGCGTCGATCTGGAGCTGTATCCCGGTGAGTTCGTGGTGCTGCTGGGCCCCTCGGGCAGCGGCAAATCCACCCTGCTCAACATCCTCGGCGGCCTCGATGTGCCCAGCGCCGGCCATGTCTGGTATCACGGCCAGGACCTGACCACCGCCAGCGAGAAGGAGCTGACCGCATTTCGCCGCGAGCACGTCGGTTTTGTTTTCCAGTTCTACAACCTGATCCCGAGCCTGAGCGCACGCGAGAATGTCGCCATCGTCACCGAGATCGCCAAGGCGCCGATGACGCCTGAGGATGCCTTGCGCCGGGTCGGGCTGGATGATCGTATGGACCACTTTCCCTCGCAGCTTTCCGGGGGTCAGCAACAGCGCGTTGCCATTGCCCGCGCCATCGCCAAGCGGCCGGCGGTGCTGCTGTGCGATGAGCCTACCGGCGCGCTGGATTCGCAGACCGGGGTGCATGTGCTGCAGGCGCTGGAGCGGATCAATGCCGAGCTTGGCACCACCACGGTGGTGATCACCCACAACGCCGATATCGCACGCATGGCGAATCGGGTGTTGTATCTGGCCGATGGCCGCATCGCCCGGGTCGAGCACAACGCGGTGCGTATCGCCGCCAGCGAGCTGCGCTGGTGAAAGCGTTAAACAAAAAGGCGATTGGCGATTTGTGGCATCTGCGCGGACAGGCCATCGCCATTGCGCTGGTGATTGCCGCCGGCATCGCCAATCTGGTGATGGCGCATTCCACTTATGCCTCGTTGCAGGGCACGCGCGAGCGCTTCTATCGCGATTACGCCATGGCCGATGTCTGGGCTGGCTGCAAGCGCGCACCGGAGGCGTTGCTGGCGCGCGTCGCGCAGATACCCGGGGTGGCGCATGCGCAGAGCCGGTTGATTGCGCTGGGCAATCTGTCGGTGCCGGGCTTCCACGATCCGGTCAAGGCGCAGGTGCTTTCGCTGCCGGTAACCGGCGAGCCGCGGCTCAATCGGCTGTACCTGCGTGCCGGGCGGCTGCCATCGGCCGAGCACCCCGACGAAGCGGTGCTCAGTGAATCGTTCGCCAATGCGCATGGGCTGAGCCTGGGCGATCGCATCCGCGCCACCCTCAACGGCCGCAGCCAGTGGTTCCGGGTGGTTGGCGTGGCGCTGTCGCCGGAGTATGTGTATCAGATCCAGCCCGGCGCGGCGTTCCCCGATTTCAAGCGCTTTGGCGTGTTGTGGGTAGGGCGGCGCGCGCTGGAGGCGGCGCTGGACATGGACGGCGCTTTCAACGAGGTGGCACTGCGGCTGCAACCGGGCGCCGATGCGCGCGCGGTGATCGCCGATCTCGATCTGCTTCTGCGCCGTTACGGCGGGCGCGGTGGCTATGATCGCAACGATCAGTTGTCCAACCGCTTTCTCGATAGCGAATTGCAGCAGTTGCAAACCATGTCGCGTTTGTTTCCGACGATCTTTCTGGCGGTGGCGGCGTTCCTGCTCAATGTGGTGTTCACCCGTTTGATCGGCACCCAACGCGACCAGATCGCGGTGCTCAAGGCTTTTGGCTACACCCGCGCCGCCATCGCCGCGCACTATGCGTTGATCGTCAGCTTGATCGCCATGGTCGGGGCGGTGGTCGGGGTGCTGGGCGGCACTGTGCTCGGGCACTGGTTGTCCGGGGTGTATCAGGATTTCTACCGCTTCCCGTTTCTTGATTTTCGCCTCGATGCCAGCGTGGTGCTCGGCGGTATTGCGGTGACGCTGTTGGCGTGCCTGCTCGGCGCCGGTCAGGCGGTGCGGATGGCGGCGGCGCTGCCGCCGGCCGAGGCGATGCGGCCACCGGCGCCGGAGCGCTATCGCCCGACCGTGATCGAACGCTGGGGCATGCAGCGGCACCTGTCGCAGCCGGCACGGATGATCCTGCGCGAACTCGAACGCCGCCCGCTGCGCGCCATGCTGTCGATCATCGGCCTGGCGCTGGCGGCAGCGGTGATGATGATCGGGCGCTTTCAGAGCAATTCGATCGACTACATGATCGACGTGCAATTCCGCCAGGCCCAGCACAACGATCTGGCGGTGGATCTGGTCGAGCCAAGCAGCCGCGCGGCCTTGTTCGAGATGGCCGCGCTGCCCGGCGTGCTGCATGCCGAACCCTATCGCAGCGTGCCGGTGCGGCTGCGCCACGGCCTGCGCCAATACCGCACCGGCATCCAGGGGCTGTTGCCGGATGCCGATCTCAAGACCCCCGTGGATCGGCAACTGCGGCCGATTGTGCTGCCGCCCGATGGCCTGGTGCTGACCGACTATCTGGCCAGGTTACTGGATTTGCAGATCGGCGACGCGGTGCAAGTGGAGGTGCTGGAAGGCCGCCAGGCGCGCTTGAGCATCCCATTGACGGCAGTGGTCAGCGAATACATCGGGGTGCAGGGCTATATGCGGCTCGACGCGCTCAATCGCCGCCTCGGTGATGGCGATGTGATGTCCGGGGCGTTGCTGCGGGTGGACCCGGCACAACAGGAAGCGCTGTACCGGCGTCTGGAAGATCGGCCACGGGTCGCCGGCATCGGCGCGCGGGTGATCGGCATCAACAACTTCTACGACACCCTGGCCGAGAGCATGCTGGTATTCGCCTTCATTTCCACCTTGCTTGGCGGGGTGATCAATTTTGGCGTGGTCTACAACGCGGCGCGGGTGGCGCTGTCCGAACGCGGCCGCGAGCTGGCCTCGCTGCGCGTGCTCGGCTTCACCCAGGGCGAGGTCGCCACGCTGCTGCTCGGCGAGTTGGCGGTGTTGGTGCTGTTGTCGATTCCGCTCGGGCTGACGTTCGGCTATGGCCTGTCGTGGTTGTTTGCGCAGGGCCTGCAAACCGATCTGTATCGGGTGCCGGTGGAACTGGCGCGCAGCACCTACGCGTTTGCCGCGCTGATGATGATTGCATCCAGCCTGATCTCGGCATGGGTGGTGTGGCGGCGGATTGCGCGGCTGGATTTGATTGCGGTGTTGAAGACGCGTGAGTAGGGTTCCTGAGAGAATGACCCGATGAAACGAATAGCAATGTGGGCGGTGCCGGTGGCCATTGTGCTGGCGCTGGTGTGGGGCTTCGCCACGCCGGCGCGCAGCATGAAGCTGGCTGGCGTGGTGCGCGCGCCGTATGTCGAGGGTTTCGAGGAAGAAGGCCGCACCCGCCTGCGCGAGCGCTATCTGATTGCCAGCCCGGTGATCGGGGTGGTGCAGCGCATCGTACTGGAGCCGGGTGACCGCGTGCAGGTGGGGCAGGTGCTGGCAACCGTGATGCCGTCGGTGTCGGTGCTGCTCGATCCCGGGCGCCGCGCCCAGGCGCAGGCCGAATTGCGCGCCGGAGTTGCCGCCAGCGAAGCGGCGCAGCAGCGGTTGCGCGAAGCGCAGGCGGCACGCGAACTGGCGGTCAGTGAACACGCACGCTTGCGCGATCTGGCCGCACGCGGTGCGGTTTCCGAATCGGCGCTGGATGCCGCTGCCGCGCAGGCGGCGCAGGCGCAGGCCGGCGAACGTGCGGCCCGCGCCGAGCGCATGGCCGCGCGGCAACGTGAAGCCGCAGCGCGGGCGCTGCTGGCGCAGGAGGGCAAGGGAGGCGGCGAATCGATCGCGCTGCAATCGCCGATCGATGGTGTGGTGATGCGGCGTTATGTCGAGAGCAGCGTGCCGGTGGTTTCCGGGCAATCGCTGCTGGAACTGGGTAATCCCGGGCAAATCGAGATCGAGGTCGAGGCGCTGTCCACCGATGCGGTGAAGTTGCGGCCGGGGATGGCGGCCAAGGTGCTGCGTTGGGGTGGCGAGGGCGAACTGTCGGCACAGGTGGCGCGGATCGAGCCGGGCGGTTTCACCAAGGTTTCAGCGCTGGGTGTGGAAGAGCAACGCACCAAGGTGATTTTGCAATTCGTCGGTGAGCCCAGCCAGTGGGCGGCGCTGGGCGATGCCTATCGCGTCGAGGTGGCGTTTGTGCTGCGTGCCGAGGAGGCGGCGCTGGTGGTGCCGGCCAGCGCGGTGTTTCGGCAGGGTAGCGGTTGGGCGGTATACGCGGAAGTTGACGGTCGCGCACGGCTGCGCGAAATCGCTGTGCGCGGATTCGGTGCGCGTCAGGTGGAAGTGGCATCGGGGCTGAAAGTGGGTGAGCGCGTGGTGGTGTTCCCCGACGATCAACTGCATGATGGCTCGCGCCTGCGCGCGACAGAGTAAACGACGATGGCGACGGCAGAGAGCTGGTGCGAGCGTTCGCGGGAACTGGTGGCCGATGACGGTGCGCGCTGGCTGCTGAGCGTGTTTGCGCCGGCACGGCCGCGTGCGGCATTGCTGTGGATTCCCGCGCTGGGCGTCGCGGCGCGCAGTTATCGCCGCTTCGCCGAGGCGTTGGCGGCGCAGGGCGTGGCGGTGGCCTTGCACGAGTGGCGCGGCATTGGCAGCAGCAGCGTACGCGCCAGCCGCGATTGTGATTGGGATTACGCGCCATTGTTGCGCGATGACCTGCCGCGTTCGCGCGCGGCGTTGCGTGATATCGCACCCCAGGTGCCGCTGTTGCTCGGTGGGCATAGCCTCGGCGGGCAGTTCGCTGCGCTCAGCGCCGCACTCGACCCGAGCGATGTGCATGGGCTGGTGCTGATTGCTGCCGGCTTGCCGCACCCGCCACATTTTCCGCAGCCCATGCGTGCGGCGATGGCGCTGGCGTTTGTGCTGCTGCCGGCGATCACCCGTGTGCTCGGGTTTCTCCCCGGACGGCAGCTGGGCTTTGCCGGGCGCGAGTCGCGCGGGGTCATTCGCGACTGGGTGCGCAGCGGTCGCCATGGCAACTACCGCATGCCGGGTTTGCCTGATGACATCGAGCAGCGGCTGGCGGCGTTGCAATTGCCGGTATTCGCCATGCACTTCGCTGCTGACAGGTTTGGCCCGGAGCAGGCGCTGTACGCGCTGCTCGACAAGCTCGGTACCGCTTGCACGAGCGAAGTTCACGGCCTGGATTCCGCGCAATTGGGTGTCCACGCCAACCATTTTGCGTGGATGCAGCAACCCGAAGCGGTGGCGCGCCGGCTCGGACGTTGGGCGCGGGCGGAAAGCCAGCCGGATTGAGGTCGCCTTGCGCTGCGTATTGGCGTATGGCTGTCTTCGCGGTGCTACATGCGGCTACAATCGCGCCTTTACAAAACCACTGGATCGCCATGAACAGCGCCATCGAGCCAAGCCGTTTCAGTCCACTCCGCTTGGCGTTGGCCACGGTATTTCTGGTTGTGGTGGTGCTGTTTGCCTGGCTGAGTTTTGGTCACGTCAGCATGACACTGGTGGTTGCTGCCGGCATCGGCGCCTATATGGCGATGAACATCGGCGCCAACGATGTTGCCAACAATGTGGGGCCAGCAGTGGGCGCGCGCGCGATGACCATGGCCATGGCGATCGTGATTGCCGCGATCTTCGAGGCGCTGGGCGCGGTAGTGGCGGGCGGCGCGGTGGTCAGCACGATCAAAAGCGGCGTGATCAACCCGGCCCACATCAGCGATTCGATGACCTTCGTGTGGCTGATGATGGCGGCCCTGCTTGCCGGTGCGCTGTGGCTGAATCTGGCGACCTGGATGGGTGCGCCGGTTTCGACCACCCATTCGATTGTCGGTGGAGTGCTCGGCGCCGGTGTGGCCGCCGCCGGTTGGGACGTGGCGAACTGGAACACCATGGCCAGCATCGCCGCCAGTTGGGTGATCTCGCCGTTGTTTGGCGGCATGGTGGCGGCGTTCCTGTTGTATGTCGCCAAGCGCAGCATCACCTATCAGGGCGATCTGATGCTGGCCGCCCAGCGCATGGTGCCGGTGCTGCTTGGCCTGATGGCCCTGGCGTTTGTGACCTACCTGTTGCTCAAGGGCCTGCGTCAGCTGGTGGAAGTGTCACTGCCTGTCGCGTTACTGGCAGGCATAATCGCCGCTTTTGCGACGTATGCGCTGATGCGGGTGCGCATCGCCGCCAAAGCGCAGCTTTTGAGCAATGACAAGGATGGCGTCAATGGCCTGTTCACTGCACCGCTGATATTCGCGGCGGCATTGCTCAGCTTCGCCCACGGTTCCAACGATGTCGCCAATGCGGTCGGCCCGCTGGCGGCGATCCACGATGCCCTGATTACCTCCGGCATTCACAGCAAGGCATCGGTGCCGATGTGGATTTTGGCCATTGGCGCGCTGGGGCTGGCGGTTGGCCTGGTGTTGTACGGGCCGCGGCTGATCCGCACCGTGGGCAGCGAGATCACCGATATCGATCCGATGCGCGCCTACTGCATCGTGATGGCGGCGGCGGTCACCGTCATCATCGCCTCGCAGTTGGGGCTGCCGATCAGCACCACCCACGTCACCATCGGCGCGGTATTCGGGGTGGGTTTTCTGCGCGAAATCCTCAAGGCCAACTACGATCGCACGATCCGCGAGATCGAGCTGCACCATCGCGCGCAGGAAAGTGGTGCCGAGGTGGTAGAGGCATTTTTGCTCGCGTTCGAGCAGGCGCCGATGGCAGAAAAAGGCGAGATGCTCAAGGAGCTCAAGCGCAATACCAAGGCCGGCACCGGCCTGATCAGCAAACAAGAGCGCAAGACCCTGACCCGCGTCTACCGTGCCGACATGGTCAAGCGTTCGGTAGTGGTCCGGGTGATTGCCGCCTGGATCATCACCGTGCCGGCTTCTGCGGGCATGGCGGCAGTGATCTATTTCGCCATCCGTGGTGCGATGCTGCCGTAATACAGCGCAGGTTGCCGTGCGCTTGATTGGTGCGCTATTGCGGGTCGATCACCGCGCGTTTGACCGCGTCGGCGATGGCCGGGTCGATGGCGTTCAATTTGCGCCACGACTCCATCATTTCGCCACGTAACCCGGCCCCGGCCTGGGCCAGAGTGAGGCCGGCCCAGGCCTTGGCAAACGCAGGATTGATCCGCAGTGCGTGTTGGTAGGCGTCGATGGCGTTTTTCTGTTGCTTCAGGCCGACATAGGCGACGCCAAGGTTGTTCCAGGTGTCGGCGTGTTGCGGGTTCGTGGCTGCCGCTTTCGCCAGCGCGTCAACGGCGCGCGGATAATCCTTGCTGCCCAGATAGGCGTTGCCGAGATTGAACCAGGCGAGCGCGGCTTGCGGATCGATTTGTGTAGCCTTGAGCAAAGCGGTGATGGCCTCTGGGTAATCCTTGGCCGATAGCTGGCTTTCGCCAAGGCCCTGCCATGCGCCCAGCAATGCCGGCTCGAGTTGCACGGCTTTGGTGAATGCCATGATCGCGTTTTGTAGCTGGTTCAGGCTTTGATATGACAGGCCAAGATTGCCCCACGCCTGGGCCAGATCGGGGTCGATTTGCAAGGCCTTGTTGAAGGCTTCAACGGCTTTTTGGTGCTGCTCAAGCCGTTGCTGGGCGAGGCCGAGATTGCCCCACGCTTCAACGATACCCGGGTCGATCTGCAATGCGCGCTGATAGGCAGTGGCCGCTTCGCGTGGCAGATCCATGCCCAGTTGTGCATTGCCAAGGTTGTACCAGGTGCCTGCTCGCTCGGGGTCGATGTTCAGCGCCCGCTGATAGGCCGTGATTGCGTCCGCGTACTGTTGCAGGCTGGCATGGTCGATGCCCAGATTGTGCCAGGCGCTGGTGAGATTGCCATCTATCTGCACGGCGTGGCGGTAGGCATCGATGGCTTGCTGATACTGGCCCATTTGGTCGTGGGTGATGCCCAGGTTGAACCAGACAATGGCGTCGCCGGGATTGATCGCCAGGGTTTGTCGATAGGCATCGACGGCCTTTTGACTTTCGCCCTGTGCGCCAAGCACATTGCCGAGGTTTACCCGCGCACTGGGATGTTTCGGGTTGATCTCCAGCGCCTTGCGGTAGTTGGTGGCCGCGTCCTCGCTGCGGCCAAGGCGTGCATAGGTGTTGCCCAGATTGACCAGAGTGTTGCTGTGTCCGGGATCGATCTTCAGCGCTTTCTGGAACGCATTGATGGCATCCTGATCCTGTTTGAGGCGATCGTGAGCAAGGCCGAGATTGCTCCAGGCATCGGCATTTTCCGGCTCTGCTTGCAGCGCCTTCTGGTAGGCATCAACGGCGCTCTGCAACGCGTTGGCGCTCAGGTGCGCATTGCCCAGCCGGAACCAGGCTTCGCCATTGCCCGGGGCCACGCGCAGGGCTTGTTGGAAAGCATGTGATGCTTTTTCGGCATGCCCCAGATTTTGATAGGCCTTGCCGAGCACCAGCCAGGCATCCGCGTGTTCGGGATCGATGCGCAACGCGCGCCGCGCGGAGATTCCGGCATTCTGGAATTGGCCCAGAGCCAGTTGCGCAGCGCCGAGTTGCTGCCAGGCATCGGTGTCTTCGGGATCGATGCGCAGTGCCTGTTGGAACACCTCCACCGCAAGCGGCTTCTGGTTGCTTCCGGCATAGGCAACAGCCACGGCATGCCACGCCAGTTCGGAGGTCTCGGCACGCCGCACCCAGCGCGTGGCGTATTGCCACAGGCCCAGCCAGTCGCCTTTGTTGTGCAGGGCAATGACGTGGTTGAGGTCATCAAGAACACTTGGCGCGGGCGGCTGTACAACATCGTTGCGACGTAGCTCCAGCGCGGCGATCCATTCCACTGGCAGGACAAAGCCGATTTTTTCCCTGGAGCGTACCGACAAACCGATCAGCAAGCCCTTGGCATCGAAGACGGCGCTGCCAGTGGAGCCTTTCAATTGCGGCATGGAGACTTGCAGGTAATAGCCGCCTGCCAGCGAGCGGCGGCCGGTGACCAGGCCCTCGGTGATATCGAGTTCACCGCCTTTGCGCGTATCAATACCAAAAGCACGATGACCAACATGCACGCTTGGGGTGCTGCCCAGCGTTGCGGCCGGTGCGTTGAGGCCAGCGACGGCATAGATGCAGACATCATGCTCACCGTCGATGCGCTGTATTTTGGCCGGCAACGATTGGCCGTGATGGCTGACCTGCGTTTCGCCTGTTTCGCGCACGCCATCGCAATTGCTGGCAACCACCTGCGGTGCGATCACCACGCCGCTGCTGCGGCTGATGGCTTTGCCCTTGTCATTGTTGGCAATCACCAGCACCACGGTGTCGGACACTGCGTTGAACACGTTGCTGGCGGTTTTATCCTGTGCCTGCGCAGTGCCACTTGCCAGATACAGCCAACTGGCAAGCAGCAGCGCGGCAGATTTGCTCTGCACGCAAGGTGAGTGAAGGATCATCGCCTGTGGATTGCCTGCCCGGTTCATGGCGGGTCAATCAAAACATCAAAAACCATGTCGGACAATACCGCATCAAGGCTGCGCAGCTTGCGATAAGACACAATCATGTCGGCCTGCTGGCCAGCGGCCCCTTGCGCAAGCGATAACCCGGCCCAGGCTTTGGCAAATCGCGGTTCGATCCGTAGCGCTTCGTGATATGCGGCGATGGCATCCGGGTATTGTTTGAGCGCAACCAAAGCCAGGCCCAGGTTGTTCCAGGCATTGGCATGTTGCGGGTCCAGGCGCAGCACTTGCCGGTAGGCGCCGACGGCTTTTGCATGTTGCCCGAGCTCGCGCAAGCTGTTGCCAAGGTTGTACCAGGCAACCGGCACATCGAGGTCAAGCCGCAAGCCTTGGCGGTAGGCATCGATCGCTTTTTCCGGCTGCTTGAGTTGGTCGTACGCCATGCCAAGGTTCACCCAGGCGACAACACGTTTGGTATCGATCTGCAATGCGTGCTGGTACGCGGCGATGGCGTCGGCAGGGTGGTCAAGGCTGCGGTGAACATTGCCGAGGGCGAGCCAGGCATCGGCATTGCCCGGTTCGCGCTGCGTCCACTCGCCGGCTTGCTGCAAGCTCAGCGGGGTGTCGGGTTCATTCGCACTGACAGTGGGGCTGCCCAGTACATTCACGCGCTCTGCCGCGATGCCATCGATCTGCGGATCGAGCAACGTGCGCGATCCGAGTTCCTGCCCCGCAGCCAAGTTGGCCGTTGCCATCAAGGCAAGCAATACCGCTGCAAGCCATCCCGGTTTTTGCATCATCTGCTGTCCTGCACAATGGGGTTGCTGTTTTTTTAACGATGGTAGCACCCCTGTTGCACATGGACGCAGGGAACCAAACGACTTGTCATTGAATCGTATCTGTTCGTCCCCATGTCGAGCCTTGAGCGATGTCAGAGGGAATGACTGGTGGTTGTGCAATGTTGGACATGAATCGCGTGGAGTGTGTGAAATCATCGGCAGCTTGAGAATCGTTTGTCCGGCAAACAACATCCGGGAGTATTTTATGAAGGCAATTATTCTCAGTGCGGGCCAAGGCAAGCGTTTACCTGATTAGCGCTATATCTCAGCCTGGCGGGCTTCGGCCCCTTCTCCCTCTGGGAGAAGGTGGCGCGAAGCGCCGGATGAGGGTTCAAGCCCGTACGATGGCCGATACTCGCACCGAACCCTCACCCCCCAACCCCTCTGATACGGCTACCAAGCAACCGACTAGGCAGGCAAGAAACGCCTGCCAAGTCTCTGCTTGTCCCGGCGGGAGCGGGGCTTCTACCGCTGAGATATAGCGCTAATCAGGAGCGTTTATTGCCGTTGACCGCTGAGCAGCCCAAGTGCGCGCTGCCGGTTGATGGCCAACCGATTTTGCGCTGGCAACTTCAGCAATTGGCGGCAGCAGGTGTTGACGAAGCCGTGGTAGTGACCGGTTTTTGTGCCGACGTGGTGGATCGTATTGTCGCCAGTGTCGATGATTTGCCGGTACGTACGCTGTACAACCCATTTTTTGCCGCATCCGATAATCTGGGTACCTGTTGGATTGCGCGTCATGAAATGGATCAGCCGTTCATGATCGTCAATGGCGACACCCTGTTCGAAGCCGCAATACCCCACACTTTGCTTGCATCGAACACGGGTTTTCCCATCACGCTGGCGACCGATACCAAGGGCAGTTACGACAGCGACGACATGAAGATTGTTTCGCACTCGCAGCAGTTGTTGCGTGTTGGCAAATCGCTCGATCTGGCGCTCGTCAACGGCGAGTCGATCGGCATGATGGTATTTCGTGGTGATGGAGTTGGCTTGTTTCGGGATCGACTGGAACACAGCACCTGATTAGCGCCATATCTCAGCCGGCGAAGACCGGCACATCGCGCAGTATGCGCTCAGGCCATGGTTTGCAGCGAGCGGTGGCGACGATCAAGCGAG
>PGZE01000037.1 GCA_002840015.1 Gammaproteobacteria bacterium HGW-Gammaproteobacteria-2
GAGTGTGCAACAGAGCGTCAGTAAGAACGCCGGATTTAGGCTCAACGACAGAGCTGTCATGCTTAGCGTGCTTTATTTTCCGTTTTCTGAGACGACCCCGCCTAGACGGGGTAGAGCAAGCAGTCGTGTCACCAGCCGCCACCTTGGAGTAAGCCGGAACCCCAGAAATTTCCGTCAAGCAATCAACATGTTTTGTCTCGCGCCCGGTCGATACGCTCCGCCGTGGCGGCCTGGCGCTTGACGGGCCAGGCTGTATCGGGTGCCACTGGAGCGCTACGCCGAGCTGGTCCAGCATTTTCCGGCTTCGGAAAGCTACCACCACGCCTACCCGGGCGGCATGCTGGACCACGGCCTGGAAATCGTGGCCTACGCGCTGAAGCTGAGGCAATCCCATCTCCTGCCGGCCGGTGCCACGCCGGAAGCCCAGGCCGCCCAGGCCGAAGCCTGGACTGCGGGCACCGCCTACGCAGCACTGCTGCACGACATCGGCAAGATCGCCGTCGACCTGCATGTCGTTTACGCCGACGGGACGGTCTGGCACCCCTGGCACGGCCCGCTGCGGCGGTCAGGCCGTACCGCTACCGGACTGACCGCGAATACCGTCTGCACGGCGCCGCCACCGGGCTGCTCTACGTCCTGGCCGGCCAGTTACGAGCATGCTGGCACGCTCTGCGAGCTGGTCATCCAGGCCGACCAGGCCTCGGTTGCCCAGGAACCTGGCGGCGATCCAGGTAAGGCATTGGCGGCGCCCAGGCACGCGCTGCAGCGCAAGCTGCTGGACGGCCTGCGCTATCTACTCGGGAGGAATTCAAGCTGAACCAGCCCCAGGGCTCGGATGGATGGCTGACCCAGGACATCGACGGCATTCCGTCGAACAGCACGGCGGTGTTCAACGTCCTGCAGGACCATGGCATTGTCCTGGCCACGCCGGATGGCAAGGCGATCTGGAAGGCCACCGAGTCTCTTCCTCCAACCATGGAAGCGCCGTCCCTCGAATCTGTTGAATCGGTGACACTGATCTACACGCCATTACCGGCACCTGCGTGGCCGTCCATGCAAAGCAGGAACAGTTGGCCGATTGGCAATGGGTGCAGAAACGATTCGAGAAGCTGCAACTGCACCGCAAGCAACCGAACGGTCTGAGCATCTGGACCTGCACGGTCACCAGGCCGCGGAAATCGCGGCGCCTCCACGGCTACTTGCTGAAATATCCACGAGTTCTGTTCAACAACACGCCGCCAGACAATCCATATCTGGCACTATCACCCGCCACCAGCCCTGAGTAGGCTCGATGTCGGCCTTGATTTCCGTAAGTACTGCCC
Organism: Gammaproteobacteria bacterium HGW-Gammaproteobacteria-2; assembly: GCA_002840015.1. GTDB lineage: Bacteria > Pseudomonadota > Gammaproteobacteria > Xanthomonadales > Xanthomonadaceae. Next base: position 1,323 of record PGZE01000037.1, read on the forward strand.
TTGAAGAAAAACAGCAATGGTCTGGACGCCAGCACACTCGGCAAGATCGTTCTGGCCCGATGCCTGGAACAGCCGCTGGGCGCCTACGAACGCTCAGTCGGGCGCATCGAAGCCTCGCTCCCGTTCCGCGGCGCAAGCTGGGTGAAGCCTGCCTCGATTCCGGGTGCGATTTTCGATGCGGACCTCGCCACGCGTCATTCCGCCCCCGCCACCCTCGGCAGGGTCGTTCGTCACGAAGGCGGGCTCGTCTTCATGTATCGGCATGAGGTTCTCGGACGCGAATATCGGTTCGACGAGACAGCGATCGGGGATATGCGCGCATCCGGCGCCATCGCCGGCGACCAGATCGCGCTGCTCCATCGTCTGCGCCTCGTCAATAGCCGCAACCGACTCACCCATGCACTGATGAATTCGTTGCTGGACGCACAGCGCGACTTTCTCGCCACGGGCGATCCGCTCGCGCTCGCCCCCTTGCCGCAGGTGCACCTGTCGAGACGCATTGGCGAACGAGTGGAGTTGCCCATGGTGGCAGATGCAGGCCGCATTTCCCGGCTCGTGCGCGGCCTTGCCATCACGATGCCGGACGGCAAGACATTGCCCCTGTCCAGACTATTCCCCAGCGAACGGCAACTGCATTGTCATCGACTTGATTTGTTGGTAAAAAGCGAGAAACAACTGCTTCTTGCAGGTGAGATTGCGCGCCCATGGTCCGACGCACAGCTTGCCGCGCTTCTGGAGCAACAACACGGAACCCGCCTTTCGCGGCGATCGATCGCCGCCATCCGTCACCAGCTCGCGCTTCCCGACTGCCGCCGTCGCGCGGCGCTTGCGGACTACCGGATGGCAACGGAGGGATTTTCCGCGTTGCTGCCCCTGACGCCGTCGGTGCTCGCGGTGCATGTGCCATGCCGGGCAGGTGTCTACGAGATTCGCGCGCCGGTCGCCGTCGAGAACCGATGTCCCGCCGACGCGGTCGAGCGACTGCCGGTGGTGTATATCGGCTCGACACAGGGCTTGCGCAAGCGCCTGGCTGATCACCTGCGGGGCAGCAGTGGTAACATGATGCTTCACCGCCATCTGGCGGAAGGGAGGGCGAAGGTGAGGTTCCGGATCGTCGAGGAAAACTGGCGCGGCCTCGAACGGCGGCTGTATCTCGCGTACCGCGAGACCTTCGGCGTCCCGCCGCCGTGCAACCGGATGAGTCCATGAACAACAAGAACCGTGAATTGGAAAGCGCCTTGCGCAAGCAAGCAAGCAAGCAAGCAAGCCTGACGGCCATTTCGTGTCGCCGGAATGGATGGCTGCGCGAGCGGGTGCGATGAAGCCGGCCGACGAGATGGCCCAGGCGATGATGGCCGCGCTCGGTCTGACCGAGGCCGGCATCGCCGCGCGCAAAATCTTCCTTGAATTCACGGACGAGGATGCCGCCCGGCTCAAACGCCTGCACGGGCTGCTTTCCGGCACGGAGCAGGATTTCGCGCGGCGTTTCTACGATCATCTGCTGCGCTTCGAGGAAACGCGGCGGTTCATTCCGGACGAGGCGTCGCTCGATCGTCTCAGAACCACCCAGGCGCAGTACTTCGATACCCTCACGGCCGGGACCTATGACGCCGACTACGTGCGCCATCGCCTGCGCGTGGGCCTTGCGCATCAGCGCATCGGCCTGGAGACGCAATGGTATCTCGGGGCGTACGCCAAGTATCTCGCCGATGCGCTGCCCGACCTGTGGCAACGCCTCGGCGACGATCCCGACCTAGCCATCGCGACACTCCAGTCCCTGCTCAAGATCGTCCTGTTCGACATGGGACTGGCGATGGACACCTATGTCCATGCAGACCGGCAGGCGATCCTGTCCCTGCGGGAATACGCGGAACTGGTGTTCTCGGCGATTCCCGACGGACTAGCCGTGCTGACGGCCGACCTCACGGTCATCTCGATCAACCGCGCCTTTGCCCGGCGCTTCGAGTTGAGCGAGATGGATGCGCACGGCCAACCGCTGGCGATGCTGATCCGGGCGGAAGGTCTCGATCACCATTTGCACGAGGTTCGGGAAACCGGCATCGTCAAGCGTGACCTGTTTTTCGAAATGGCGCGCGCGCCGGATGGCCCGGCGATCCCCGTGCGCGCAACCCTGACTGGCATCCGCCTTGCGGAAGAAGAAGAAGAAGAAGAAGAAGAAGAAGAAGAAGAAGAAGCTCGTCTGCTGGTCATCGTGGAAGACATGACCGAACAGGCCCGCCTCCAGGACGCATTGCGGGAGAGCGAAACCACATTGCTGCGCGCCCAGGAAGTGGCGCGCATCGGCAGCTGGCGGCTCGATTTCCTGGCCGGGACGCTGGCCTGGTCGCCGGAGGTCTACAGGATTTTCGGCGTCGATCGGAAGGCAGCCATCCGTTATGGGACCTTCCTCGCCTGCGTCCATCCGGAGGATCGGGAGATGGTCGACGCGGCCTGGCAGGCGGCGCTCGCGGGCGCGCCCTACCACCTGCAACACCGCATCGTCGCGGATGGGGAAGCGCGCTGGGTGGAAGAACGGGCGGAGATCGAGTTCGATGGCGAACATCGGCCGATCAAGGCCGTGGGCACCGTGCAGGACATCACCGACCGCAAGGCGGCCGAAACGCGGATCGAAACTCTGGCGTTCTATGATCCCTTGACCGTGTTGCCCAACCGCGCCCTGTTCATGGATCGATTGCGCCACGAACTGGCGGCCGCCGAGCGACGCGGCCAGCGGCTGGCCCTGCTCTTCCTCGATCTGGACCGGTTCAAGGACATCAACGACACGCTCGGCCACGATGCGGGCGACCGCGTGCTCGTGGAGGTGGCGCGGCGCTTCCGGGAGGCCCTGCGCGAAGAGGAGACGCTCGCGCGGTTATCCGGCGACGAGTTCGTCATCATTGCGTCGGATTCCGGCAAGGCGGCCGTGCGCATCGCGGAGCGGATCGCCGAGGCATTGGCGACCCCGATAGCCGTGGGCGACCAGGGCTTCAGCGTCTCGACGAGCATCGGTATCGCCATTTTCCCGGAAGACGGGACATCTACCGAGGCACTGCTCAAGCATGCCGACATCGCCATGTATCGCGCCAAGGGCGCGGGCGGTGGCTACCGCTTTTACCGCGCCGAAATGGGCGAGGAACTGGCGCGCCGCCTGGGCATCGCCAAGCGGCTCGAAAAGGCGCTTATCAATGGACAATTGCAGCTCCATTATCAGCCGCAGGTGAATCTGGCGAGCGGCGCGCTGATCGGCGCCGAAGCCTTGATGCGCTGGACGGATCCCGAATGGGGTTCCGTCAGTCCCGCCGACTTCATCCCCATCGCTGAGGAGCGCGGCCTGATCGTTTCCCTGGGAGAATGGGCGCTCGCCGCGGCCTGCGGGCAGGTGCGCCAATGGGAAACGGACGGCCGCCCGATGCCCGGGAGAGTCGCCGTCAATGTCTCGGCCAGACAATTAGAGGACGACGGTTTCGTGGACACCGCCATACGGATTGCACGAGAGAACGGCGCCGCTCCCGCCCGCATCGAGCTCGAACTGACCGAGAGCGGCATGATGCGCGACCCGGACCGGGCCGTGGAGATCACGCAGGCCCTGGCGGCCGCCGGGTTCTCGTTATCGATCGACGATTTCGGAACCGGCTATTCCTCGCTGTCCTATCTCAAGCGATTCCCGGTGAGCCGGCTCAAGATCGATATCTCTTTCGTGCGCGACATGTTGAGCGACCGAAACGATCGCTCCATCGTCGGCACGATCATCGCGATGGGCCGCGGCATGGAACTGGAAACCCTGGCCGAAGGCATCGAGCATGCCGATCAGGCGACGGCTTTGCTGGCCATGGGATGCCATCTGGCGCAAGGATTTCATTTCGGAAGACCCAAGCCAGCAGATCGTTTCGAGGAAAGCTGGTTGACGAAACGTTGATCACTGCCATTATCGATCATGTGGAAGGCATTTCATGTGGCCTTCCCCTTGTAAGGGGTGCCGGCATTCACCTTGCCATGACCCTACCGTGCCGCATACCACATGGGGTTGCAAGCCGGAACCCCAGAAATTTCCGTCAAGCGATCAACATGGTTTGTTTCGCACCCGGTCGATACGCTCCTGCATCGCCTGCATGACTTCTTCATGGGTATGCGCCTGGCGTTGGGGTCGTCGGCCTCCCGCAGGGCTTCCTCGACCTCACGGGTCATGCACTCTCGTATTCCTCCGGCCACAGCGTTTGTTCCATGCGCAGCGACGCTTGGCCCAACAGGTGCAGCAGACCAAACAGGCGCATGTCGTCGGTGGCGACGATGTGCTCCCGAATCCGTTCCTGGATCGCCTCGCTGGCACTGTGCGCTTCTGGTGAGGCGGTGGCTTCGGGAACTCCACTTCCTCGGCGATCCGCGCCCAAGCGCTGGCCAGCGTCTCGATGCTGGACACGCTCATTTGCTCATCCACTTGCGCAGCAGGCGCTGTTTCAGGGCGGCGCGCTCTTGCGGGTTGCGTCCCTTGTGGTTGGCGATGCGATCCGCCGTGGCGGCCTGGCGCTTGACGGGCCAGTAGGAGCGGCCGTCCTTGCCCATCGACCAGACGCTGCTGACCTGGTTTTCCAGCAAGGGCAGGTGGGCGCTCAGCGCATCCGGCGATGCACTGGCCAGCGCCGTGCGTTCGCGAGTTCGCCAGCGCTGATGCCAGAGCTTCTTGTCCTCGCGCTCGCTGCGGCACGTCGTGTGCCCAACGATGGGTGTCTTGCGGCGGCTGCGACTCATAACGTGTCTGTCTCCCAGAACATTCAGGACTGATCCCAGGCGTCGATGGTCAAGACCAGATCGGCAGGACAGGCGGCCACACGGTCGGCATGCACTTCGACCTTTCCCATCCAGCCGGGCGGCTGGGCGTATTCCTCGCTTTCGTCGATACCGAAAATCCAGACGCCATCCTTGGACGGCTGGATGCCGCCGCCCTCAATCAGCGGCAGCACGTCGGCAGCGCGAGCGGTGTAGCGGTTTGGGTAGCCGCCTCCGGCGAGCTTGGCAACCGTGCCCGCTTCCGTCAGGCGCTCAATCCAGCGGATGCCGTCCGCGCCTGTCTCCCACTGCGCCAGGATGGCCGCACGGCGGGCCTCCTGGTCGGCGCGGTCGCGTTCCTCAGGGCTTTGCGTCGATATGACGATCCACCAGCCGATCATTCGGCACCGTCCAATCCGCCGTAGTACAGGCTGTCCGGGTACAGCGCCGTCAACCGCGACAGCGTGTCCTGTATCTCTTCCAGCTTGGTCATCATGTAGGAAACCTGCTCGTCCAGATCACCGGCCAGCTCGAACAGGTCGGCAACCTGGCTGCGCGATCCCTCGTTGATGACGGCCATCGCCAGTTGGTGCAACTTCAGCAGGTCGGTGCGAAGCTGCGGCGGGGCGGCGTCTTCGCCATCGTTGAGATCGTCGCGCAGCTCGTCCATGGCATCGACCGCACGCAACAGCGAATGCGTCTCGAAATTCTCCGGAGACAGCTTGTCCCATTCTTCGTCGGTAATGCGCGCGGCCATCGTGACGTTCCTGGTCAGGCGGTGGCGAGCGTCAGGTGCCCGACCGGCTCGGATGCCGGGCGCACCTTGATTTCGATGTCGTAACCGAGGCGATTCAGGCAGTCCATCAGCTTGCGCTCGGACAGGTTGGTGAAATCGCCGTGCATCATGCCCGACACCTTCGGTTGCGGGATGCCCATGCGCTTGGCCGCGGCTTGTTGTGTCAAGCCAAGCGCACGCATCGCTTTCCTGATCTCGACTACCAGGCCGGTTTTGATTTTCAGTTTCTCGGCATCGGGCAGTCCAAGGTCGGCAAAGACGTTGCCCGAGCTGCGTTGAACCTCGACGCCTTCAATGATTCGTTTTTGCATTTCGTAGCTCCTGTGCCAATGCTTCGGCCACCTTCAGCCGAGCGCGGATGATGTCCATGTCCACCTTTGGCGTGGCGATCCCGCTCTTGCTCTTCTTCTGGAAGCAGTGCAGGACGAACACCGCTTCCGCAAACTTCACCGTGTAGACCGCCCGATACGTGCCACCGGCATCGTCTTCGATGACTTCCAGCACACCGGCACCGCCAAAGCCCTTGAGCACCTTGGCCGCGTCGTCCTGGTCGCCCATCTGCGCCAGCGACAGCGCGTAACCGAAACGCCGACGCACGTCCGGCGGCAACGCCATCAGATCCTTGTAGCTGCTCGCGATCCATTCGAGCGGTTTTTCTTTGTCGGTCATGATGGCATCTTATACCTGTTCAGGTAATTTCACAAGTACGGCAGGTTCAAGGGGCATGTCGTGAAACACTTGTTTTACGACACCTCCGCAAAAGTCATGTGCACCAACCCATGGATGGCCTCAAAATTGTGCGGAAAACTCTGTCGCCACGCGCTACCATACGGAAACCTATTTCTGATGGTTATCCGCCTATGTTGATTGGCTACATGCGCGTGTCGTCTGACACCGACCGACAGAGCACGAACTTGCAGCGCGATGCACTGCTCGCCGCCGGCATCGATCCGCGTCACCTGTTCGAGGATCACGCCTCAGGCGCGAAGGATGACCGCGCCGGCCTGGCGCAGGCGCTGGAATTCGTCCGGCCCAGTGACGTGCTGGTCGTGTGGAAGCTCGACCGGCTCGGCCGCTCGCTGTCGCATCTGCTTGGCATCGTGACCTCACTCAAGGATAAGCGGGTGGCGTTCCGCTCGCTGACGGAGAACCTGGACACCACGACGCCATCGGGCGAGTTCCTATTTCAGGTGTTCGGCGCACTCGCGCAATATGAGCGCGCCTTGATCCAGGAGCGCGTCGTCGCGGGGCTGACCGCCGCGCGCAAACGCGGTCGGATCGGCGGCCGACCACCTGCCATCGTTGGCGAGAAACTGGACGCCATCATTGCCGCGCTCGATGGCGGCATGTCCAAGGCGGCGGTGTGCCGTAACTTCAATGTCAAGCGCACCACCTTGATCGAAACGCTGGCGCGGGTCGGCTGGCCCGCACCATCGCAACCAGGAGCGTAGGGGCATGGCGGACGGCAACGCGGAAGATCAGTGGCTGTTGGCACCGGCCGAACGCGAGCTGGTGATGACCAAGAACCGAGCGACCCGGCTGGGCTTTGCCATCCTGCTGACCTTCTTCCGCGAGCGCGGCCGTTTCCCGCGCGACGAAACCGAAGTCGAGGCACAGGGCATAGCCGCGCTCGCCAAACAATTAGACGCACCCGCGCCCATTGACGGCGAAGCCTTCCTCACGGGCCGCACTGCCGAGCGGTTGCGCGGCGAAATCCGTGCGCGTTTCGGCTTCCGCGAAGCGACGGTGGCCGACGCTGAGCTGCTGACGGAGTGGCTGCGCGATCATGTTGCCGGAGAAGTCGGCGGTGACATCGAGCCGATGATCGAACGGCTGGAAGGACGTTGCCGCGAACTCGCCATTGAACCTCCGACACCAGACCGGATGGAGCGCATCGCGCGTAGCGCGTTGCGTGCCCACGAAGACCGCTTTCATAACGGAGTCCATGAGCGGCTGCCGCCCGCAACCCGCGAACGCCTGGATGCCTTGCTGCGCCCCGAAAAATCGGGCCACGGGGAGAGCGCCGTTGAAGATGCTCAAGGCGAAGCCGCAGGCAGCGCGCCGGCCGTTCTGCTGAAACTGCGCGGCAGTCCCGGCCGCCCAAGTCTTGCCAGCATGCAGGACGAGTTGGCGAAGCTGGAACTGATCCGGGGCATCGACCTTCCCGCCGATCTATTCGACCAAGCTTCGCCGCGCGATCTGGAGCGCTGTCGCCAGCGTGTGTCGGTCGAGGTTCCCCGCGATCTGCGCCGGCATCCCGATGCCGCGCGCCTCACTTGGCTGGCCGCTTTCGTCTACCTGCGCGCCCGCAGCCTGACCGATGACCTGGTGGACTTGTTGATCGAAACCATCCACCAGATCGGCGCGCGTGCCGAGCGCAAGGTCGAGCGCGAACTGCTGGAAGATCTCAAGCGCGTGTCCGGCAAGCAGAACCTGCTGTTCAACCTGGCCGACGCTACGTTGGCCCAGCCGGATGGCGTGGTGCGCGACGTGGTGTTTCCGGTGGTCGGCGAGCAGACGCTGCGCGATCTGGTCAAGGAGTGGAAGGCCACCGGCCCGACCTATCGCATCACGCTGCGCACGGTGATCCGCAATTCGTACCAGGGGCACTACCGGCGCATGGTGCCGACCTTGCTGGCCGCGCTGGAATTCCGTTCCAACAACGACCGCCACCGCCCGGTGATGGATGCACTCGACTTGGTGAAGCGCTTTGCCGACACCAAGGTGCACGTTTTCCCGGCTGACGTGGATGTGCCGCTCGATGGCGTGGTACGCGGCCTATGGCGCGAAGCCGTGATGGAGAAGGACGCCGCCGGCCGGGATCGCGTCAACCGCGTCACCTATGAAATCGCGGTGCTGGAAGCGCTGCGCGAGCGGCTGCGCTGCAAGGAAATCTGGGTGGTCGGCGCAAACCGCTACCGCAACCCCGACGACGATCTGCCGACCAACTTCGAGCAAAACCGCGAGGACTACTACCGGGCGCTGAGTCTGCCGCTCGATGCGGAGCGTTTCATCGCCGACTTGCAAGCCGAGATGCGCGAGGCGCTGTCCACCTTCGACGCCGGCTTGAAGAAGAACCCATTCGTCCGGCTGAGCAGCAAGGGCGGTGGCTGGATCACGCTGACGCCACTTGATGCGCAACCCGATCCGCCCAATCTGACTGCGCTCAAGGCCGAACTCAACGCCATCTGGCCGATGACCAGCCTGCTCGATATGGTCAAGGAAACCGATCTACGGCTGAGCTTCACCGATGCCCTGAAAAGCCCGACCTCCTACGAGACGATGGATCGCTCGGTGTTGCAGCCGCGCCTGCTGCTGTGTCTGCACGGCCTGGGCACCAATGCCGGCTTGCAGCGCATGGCCGGACTGGATTCCGGCACCACGGCACGCGACTTGGCTTATGTGCGCCGCCGTTACATCAGCGTGGACGCGATGCGTCGCGCGATTGCCATCGTCGCAGACGGCACACTGCATGCCCGCAACCCAGTGATCTGGGGTAGCGGCACCACCGCCTGCGCGTCGGACTCCAAACACTTCGGCGCATGGGATCAGAACCTCACCACGCAATGGCACGTCCGCTACGGCGGGCGCGGTATCATGATCTACTGGCACGTCGAGCGCAGCTCGCTGTGCATCCATTCGCAGCTCAAGTCGCCGTCGTCGTCGGAAGTGGCGTCAATGATCGAGGGCGTGATCCACCATTGCACCGAGATGGAGGTGGATCGGCAGTATGTCGATTCGCACGGCCAGAGCACGGTCGCGTTCGCCTTCTGCCGACTGCTCGGCTTCCAGTTGCTGCCCCGGTTGAAGGCGATCCACTCACAGAAGCTGTACCGGCCGGAAACCGGCAAGGCCGATGCCTACGCCAACCTGCAACAGATTCTGACCAAGCCCATCGACTGGGACTCGGTGCGGCAACAGTACGACCAGATGGTCAAGTACGCCACCGCGCTACGCCTAGGGACGGCGGAAACCGAAGCCATTCTACGACGCTTCACCAAGAAGAACGTACAGCATCCGACCTACAAGGCGTTCGCTGAGTTGGGTAAAGCGATCAAGACCATTTTCCTGTGCCGCTACCTGCACGACGAGGCGCTGCGCCGGGAAATCAACGAGGGGCTGAACGTGGTCGAGCAGTGGAACGGCGCGACAGACTTCGTATTCTTCGCCCGCCGTGGCGAGATGGCGAGCAACCGCCGCGAGGATCACGAAGTCAGCATGCTCGCGCTGCACCTGATCCAGAACTGCATGGTCTATATCAACACGCTGATGATCCAGAAGGTCTTGGCCCTGCCGCACTGGCAAGGCAGGTTCACGCCGCGCGACTACGCCGCCCTGACGCCGCTGATATGGGAACACGTCAACCCATATGGGCGGTTCGACCTGGACATGAATACCCGGCTTGATCTGCCGTGATCGAGATGGCGGTTGATGACACGACTGCTTGTTCTACCCCTAGACCGTGACGGATGACCTGCGCCCGACCACATCGAGGGCATAAAGGCCGTCTCGCCTGCCTCGCTGGCCGCCTTTCCGGGGCCGTGGTGGCGTTTTTCGACCATTGCCGACCCTCCCCCCTGCCCTGCCGCCTGAAAATCGCCCCTGGGGCGTTTCTGCGCGTCCGCTGGCCCCGTAGGTCATCTGTCACGCCCTGGCGCTGGCCGTGGGCGACGTGCGCGACCGGAGAAAATCTTTTATTTGTTTGTTCGTTTATTTGTTTATTTCTTTGTTTGTTATGTTATACTGAGGGCATTGGATCACTCGACAGGAGAACCCGCCATGCGCCCCGCTGAATTCACACCTGAACAGATCATTGAAGCCGGTCAAGAGCTGCAAGCCGCTGGCCGCAACATCACCGGCTTTGCGCTGCGCCAGAAGGTCGGCGGGGGCAACCCTTCCCGCTTGAAACAGGTTTGGGACGAGTTCATCAACAGCCAGGCCGTGACCAAGGCCGAGCCGGTCGCAGAACTGCCGGTTGAGGTGGCCGAGGAAGTGGCCGCCGTGACCAAGGCGCTTACCGAGCGCCTGGCAGGGCTGGCCGTCGAGCTGAACGATAAGGCCGTGAAGGCGGCAGAACGTCGCGTTGCCGAAGTCATCCGCACCGCTGGCGAGCAGCGCGAGCAGGCCGAGCGCGAATTGGCCGACGCCTCGCAGACCGTCGAGGACTTGGAAACCAAGCTGGACGAGGCCAAAGCCGAGGCCGACGCACTGGAAAAGCGCCTGACCGACACGCAGACCGCCCACCAGGCGCAAGCCGTGGAGCTGGCCCAGGTGCGCGAACGCCTGGCGCTGACCGAGCAGGCCGCCAAGACTGCTGCCGAGGAACACGCTGCCGAGCTGGCCCGCCTGAATGCCAGCATCGAGGCCGAGCGCAACCGCTACCAGCAGCAGGCCGAGCAGATGCGCGCCGACCTGGCCGAGCAAAAGAAGGCCGCCCAGGAAGCCGCCGCCGAACGTGACCAGGCCCGCGCCGAGCTGGCGACCGTCAAGGCCAAGGCCGAGGCTGCCGACCACGCGCACCAGGAGCAGCGCAAGACCGCCGCCCAGGAAGCCCACCGCGTGGCCGAACGCATGACCAAGGCCGAAGCCGACCGCGACGAGGCCCGCAACGCGGCCAGCAGTGCCCGCGAGGAAGCCGCCAAGCTGCGCGGCCAGGTGGAAGCCTTGCAGACCCAGGCAAGCGACCTGATGCGCGCCCTGGCCGCACGTCAGCCCGCCGAAGGCGAGGCCGAAGCGGCACCGGCACCGACGGCCCCCGGCAAGACCACCAGGGCCAAGAAGGCGGAATAAGCGGATGGCGGGTCAAGGGTCGGAATCCCGGCTGGTGCGGCCCGCAGCCCGGCACGGGCGAGGACACGGGCCGGGATGGAGAGGGGCGCAGCCCCGGGCCCGCTGTGCCTGCCCCCGCAGCCAGTCGGGCAAGTACCGACGCGGGAAGCCCTGAAACCGAAGCGGTTTCAGGTTAAGCCCGAAGGGCGCGAAGAAGGACGTTGAACCGAGGAAAGGGCCAGATCATGGGCAACATCGTCAAATTCCCGAAGCGGCCAGAAGGGCCGCAACCTGCCGAGCTGGACGCCGACAGCCTCAAGGCCGCTATTCGCCCGCCGCGCCCTACCCTGCCCGGTTTGCTGGCCTGGCTTTGGCGCTTGCTGCGCCTGCCTTTGTTTCTCGTGCTGTACTGGCTGCGCCTGCCTATCGTTGGCCTGTGCAACCTCGTTTCCGTCCCTGCCCTGCTGGCCTTTCTGGCGGGCTTCTTCTTCTTCGGCAGTGACTCGCCGCACCGGCATATCGTTTGGGTCTTTGGTGGCGTGAGCTTCACCGCCGCCGCCCTGGCGTGGTTCTATGACTCGCTCTTGCTTGCCCTGGCCCCCGAGGGCGTTGTCATCGGGCTTTGAGATTTTCGCGGGCGCGAAAAAAACCGGGACGCATCCCGGTTTGAAAAGGCCGCTGTCCGACGGTAGGGGGTCAGGGCGTGACTTGCACGCGGGGCACCGTGCGATTGGTGCCCGCCGTGCGGATCGACAAATCACGCGCCTGCATTTCGCTGATTTGACGCTCTGCATTCACCAGCATTGCCATAGCGTTGATCTTGGCTTGCTCATTCTGGATCAAGCCTTGCTCGACGTTGATACGGGCTTGCAGTTCGGCAATCGCCTTGGGGTCTTGGGTGGTGCTGATCTGCTGCAACAGCCCCTCCAAGTTGGATAGCCGCTGCTGCGCCGAGTTGTACGCCTCTTGGCTTAACGCTTTGTTGCTGGCCGCCCGGTTCAGATCGGACCACCACTGATCCGCCGCGCTTTGGCTTCCGAAGTCCGAAGCCGTCAGCGTGGAAGTCGCTTGCTTGATGGTGTTGATCGAGCTGGCGAGGTTGCCATAGCTGCCACCGTTCGCCAGGTTGAGCAGCGTTTGAGCATCTTCGGGCAACGTGCGCCGGGCCTGTTGAAATGCCGGGCTGTTGAGTACCGACGAGAAGCCGCGCGAGCCGGTGACGCTTTCGATTTGCTGCTGTAGCTGCTGAATCTGTTGCGTCATCTGCTGGTATTGCTGCGCCCAGGCCATAACCTGCTGAATGGCTTGCGCCAGGTTGGCCCCGTCGATGACCGGGATACCGGCGAACGCCTGCCCGCCGCTGAAAAGCCCTGTTACCAGGGCAAGGATGCGAAGAAGTTTTTTCATGGTTGCTACCCTTGAAAGTTGAGATGTTGAAGTTAGGCCGCTCTTGCCCGGCGACTTGATCCGGCGGTGATCTTGCGATAGATAGCGCCCGGAGGGCTGGCCCTGCTGCCGGTGACGCTGGCGCCTTCGGAGCCGCGCCCGAATCGACCCGCCGCACCACGCAACCCGCGATAACCGGCCTGCCCTGCCCGCTTGCCCATGCGGAGAGCTGCCGGGGTTGCGCTCCTGATCTTGTTGTAAGACCAGCCCAACGCCGAGGCATTGGCAAGCGCGAAGGCACCGCCGATGCTTCCGGCCAGTGTCGGCATGCCCAGGATGGTGAACACGCAAATGATGCCGTACACCACCAAGGGGCCAATGGTCTTCATGGCGGCAACGCCCGAGTTTGCATTGGCATCCAGTTGGATGGCGTCATAGGTTGCGTTCAGCAGTTTGAACATCAAGGCCGCTGCCATTACCACCATGACGATGGTAAGGCCCGCCGTCACCACCGAGCCTAGCCACTTGTCGAACCATTGGCGTGTCGGCTCAAACATCATGGCAAGGATGAACACAGGCCCCACGGCCAGCAGGATTGCCAGCGCGTATTTCGCCATGATGATGATGAAGCCGGTAATCGCCGTGACTATCCACGTCACCGCATAGATGATGATCGATAGGAAATAAGCGCCCATGTTCGACCAACTGGCCTTTTCCCATGCCTGACTGCCAAGGGTGTTGCCCTTGTCTAGCATTTGGTCAAGAAGCTGCGCCGAGTTTTGCACGGCACCACCCTGCATGACGCCCGCAAATGCCGTAGGCCAGTCATAAAGAAAATTGGACACGTAGGAGGCGTAAAGGGCCGAACTGGTTGCAAGGCCGAAGATTGCCGAAACCTTGACCAAGCGCCACACGCCATCCATTACCGGCTCTTGAATCAGGCCGCGCATCATCGACCAACCCCACAGCATCACATAGATGATAAGCAGGGTTTGGCCGACGCCCGCCAGAGCGCCCGCCGCATTGGCCGCGCCATCGGTGACATAGCTCGTCACCGCCGTATCGACATATTGGAATATGTCTTGAAAGGTGTAAGTGTCTGCCATCACTTACCCCCATCGGCCTTTTGCGGTTGCAGCTTGTCGGGGGTCAGCACCACGCGCGGCACCTGGCGCGAGTCATCCCCCATTTTCTTGGAGATTTCCGCGCCCTCTTTTGCTTGCTTCTCCACTTCGCTTTCGACGCACCCCGTCAGCACCAGGGCGAGGCCGAGGGCGGCCAGTCCGATCATCTTTTTCATGGCGTTCATTCCCTATGGTCGATGAAGGCCCCGGCTTGCGCCTGGCGCTGTTGCATCCGCTCGAAGGTGAGATAGGCCGCCATCACGCACAGGCCGATCCCGGCGAAGACGAGCGGCAAACCGGCCATCATGAGGATGTTCAGCCCGAACACGCCGAAGAATTCGAGCATGTGCCCGCCTTCCGCAGCCGAGCGGCCATAGTCCGCGAGGGACGCCAGAGGGCCAGCCACTAACGCCCACTGACCAGCCAGAAGGGCGACCAGCGCAATGCCTGTTACCGCTTGCGCGGCTTGCTTGAGAGTGATCTTTTTCATGCTGCCCCCTTCTCTTCGGCCTTCCAGCCAACGATCATAGCCGCCGTATCAATCCCCGCCAGCACAATGCAGAGGCCGACCGGTACGGCGAGCCATGCGAGAGCTGTTTGCATCAGGCTCAGAGAGGCCGCCGAAGTCCACGAAGGCAGCTCAAGGAGTGCTGCCATATATGCCACGAAGGAGATGCCCTTAGCCGCCATCGCGGTATAGGTCAGAGTCGATTTTTTCATCTTTTTTCCTTTCACAGTTGCTACCCGTTTTGGATTCCTACTACAGCAATTTGACCATATCGGCAAGCGCGTTTCCTAGCCCCGCCGATTTGTCAAACTTTTTCACTTGTCATGCGTTTTACGGCCTCCTTTCGCTGTTAATGACTGCCTTGGCTTTGCCGTCCAATTTGTCCCAAGAAGCCGCTACGGATTTGCCCAATGCCGCAAAGGCCGCTTCGTCCTTGTCGTAAAACCACAGGTTGGCAGTCGCCACCACCAGGCCGCCGATAAGCCCGCACATCACGCACAGGCCGAGCGTTTGCCAGATGCTTTGCTGTTGCGCGCGGAGAGCCTTTTGCACTGGCGCTGCGATCTCGTTTTGCACCGTGTTTCTTACGGTGCGCTCGACCTCAGTCAGTGCCGCCCGGATGGCGTCGCTTGAATCCCGATCAAACCGGGCCTTGGCCGCTTGCGCGTCCTTTTCCATTTGCGCCCGTACCTTGTCGGCCTGGCCGTTGGTGTAGGTTTCGAGCTGGCCCCGGTAGGCATCCCCGGCTTTCGAGAGCAAGCCGATAAGGCCGGTAATCTTGGCCTCGACTTCCTCAGTCTGGCCGGGAAGGACGTTCTTTAGCGACTCGACGGAATCATGCAACCGGCCAATGTCACCGAGCATTTCCGCGATAAGCGCATCACGGGTTGTAGGTTCTGCCGCCATGCTTCATTACCCCTTTCGGCTTACTTGAAAAGCGTTTTGAAAACCGCGTCCAGTTCTTCGGTTACGCCAGCGGCCAGGCGCTTGATGCCCACCATTTGCGCGAAGTGCAATTTCTCGTCGGCATCCTTGGCGGTCTTGATCTTTTCTTTGTAATCGGTCGGATCGTTGAGAATGTCTTTGATGCCCTGTTCTGCGCCCTTGAGCTTGCCGTAAATGTCATTGACGTGAATAACGGCTTCCGGGCGAAGGGTGAAACTCTTGGATGCGGTGTGATACTCAAACAGGCCCGCAAACACCCGTTCCGGCACATCGTCAATTTCCAGCATGTTGAAGACCAGGCGGATTTTCTTCGCCGGGACGCCAATATCAGCGAGGGCATCAATCGTGCTGATCGTGTCGCGCATTTGCTTGTTTTTCGGCACGGTCGGAATCACGAAATAATCGAAGTCCTCATGACTGCCTTTGTATTGCTTCATGAGATTCACGAAGTCTTCGACGTTCGACGCGCCCACATCCACCACGGCATCATCCAGAAGCATGAGGGCTTCTTGCAGCTCGCCAAATTGCTTGCCCTTGATGGCCTCGTCTTGGGTGCCGTCCGAATTGATCGACTCGACCGGCACCACCGTTGCGCCATTCATGCGCGGGGCCAAAAGATGGCGGGCGACCGTGGATTTACCAACATTGCCCGAGAAATTGATAACGGCGACTTTCATTTACTTTTCTCCTGCTTAATAAGGCGACTTGCCAAAGAGTTTTTCGGTTTTGCTTCATCACCGAGAAACCTGTCTGCGAGCTTTTCCCGTTTCTGCTTCTTATCCAGTCCTGCCAGGTCATCGGCGGGGCTGGCCTCGCCAGCTTCCGGCGATGCCGGGGGGGCGGGTGACACTTCCGGCGCTGCACTGGCCGGGGCCGTGTTCGCGCCTGGCATCGAGGGCGGGGCAGGGGCGGGGGTGGAACCGTCCCGGCTCTTGATGAACTTCCTGACCGCTTCCTGCGAAACCTTCAAGCCGTTCGCTTCAAGCCACTGGCACACCTGCCAGTTGGCGTAGCCCTTGGCCTTCAGCTCGAAGATTTGCGCCTGGAAGGGTTCGAGCCGCGAGCGTTTCGCCCGTGGTCGTTCCTGCTTCTCAAACTCTTCTATGTCCATTTCATGGCCCTTGTGTTGAACCGCAGGCATCTTAGCCGCTTTCAACCGTCATCACAACCAAAAACAACCGCATGCCAAGCATGATACATGCAAAAACAACCGTGCGCAACCGTTAGCAACGACAAAACAACGCGCAACCAACCGCAATGCAACCATCGCACAACCAAAACCCACCGCAAGCGCTAGAACGTGGCAAAATACAGGCACGATAGATATGTTTACATCCCGCTACGCGGCATGCAACCATATCCGTGCCAAAGGGGTGCCCCCTTTGAAACCCCGGCGCGTGCCTGCGCCAGAGAGCGGCCACCGAGCCGCGCCACCTACGGAGGCCAGAGGATGACCAGCAAGACCAAGGGCGAAGCCGAGAAGCTAACCAGGCCGGTTAGCTTCCGGCTGACCGCCGCCGACCATGCCGCCTATCTGGCGAAGGTCGAGGCGTCGGGCCTCAAGCCGTCCGAGTTCTTCCGCGAGTGCGTCTTGCAGAACCGGACACAGATCGTCGCACGCCAGACGGTGAGCAAGGATTGGGGCCGCCTTGCCTACCTGTTCAACAAGGCCAGCAACAATATCAACCAGCTTGCCCACCGGGCCAATGCTGACCACCTGGCCGGGATCACAACCGAAGAAACCTATACCCGCATCCTGGCTGAGCTGCACACCTTGGCCCACTACATGAAAGCGGCGCTCAAAGATGCTGATTAGGGTTACAGGCGGCAGCGAAGGCATTGCCGATTATTTGGTGAACGGGCAGAAGGCCGACCGGGAGTTTACGCGCGAGCAGCTAGACGAGCGTGTAGTTCTGGCGGGCGAGCTGGAAGTTACAGACGCCCTTATCCAGCGAATGAGCAACGAAGGCGACCGCTATTTGCATATCACCCTCGCGTTTAAGGAGGATCGCTTAGACAAGGATGTAATGCAATCCATTGTGCAGGACTTTAAGCAGTTCGCCATGAGTGCTTACGATTCGGATGAATATGATTTTTACGCTGAAGCGCACATTCCGAAAATAAGCAGCTACACCAACCGGAAAACAGGCGAGCTGGTGGAGCGCAAGCCTCATATTCATATCGTCATTCCACGGGCTAATCTTTTGTCCCGCACGTTGATGGACCCGCTTTATAAGCCTGTGCTTAATAAGCAGACCGGGATTGTCGAGGTTCCGCCGGAACAGCTTAAATGGATTGATGCGTTTCAAGAAAGCGTTAATGCGAAATACGGGCTTTCCAGTCCGAAAGACAATCGACGCCTTGAATTCACGGGGGCGAGTGAAATGATTAGCCGCTATAAGGCCGATCTTTTCCAGCCACATGAACGCGACTTGAAAGAGCGCATTTTGTCGGATGTTCTCGACCGGAAGATATCTGATTACGAGAGCTTCAAAGACCTGTTGACCGAATACGGGACTGCCCGCACAAGGAACAAGGGCAAGGACAACGAATATCAGAACGTCAAGCCCGCCGATAACGCCAGGGGGATCAATCTGAAAGAACCCGTGTTCAGCCGGGAATTCATTGAGCTTTCCGAGGCCGAGAAGCGCCGCGCGCTGACCGACCGTGGCAGCCTAGCCTATGAAGAACAACAGCAGCCGCGACCCGTAGCGCCCGAGCTGGACGCCACCTTGAAGGAGTGGCACGAGGTACGCGCCAAGGAACTGAAGTACATCAACAGCGGTAGCCGCAAGCTGTACGCCGCCTATCGCAGTGCCGACCAAGAGGGGAAGCGCGCGATTCTGGATGAGCGGGCCGCCCGGTTCTACACCAAGCACCGCAAGGAAACCGACCATGACCGAACCGACGAGCAGCGCCGAGATTTTCGCGGGCGCGAAAATGCAGCCGACCGAGGAACCGACAGCCGCCGAACTGTTGCCCATATTGCTGACAATCTCCGAGCAGCAGGCCGCAATATCGAATCAACTGGCCGAGCTGTTGGAGACGCTGAACAAGCCCGCCGAAACCTCGCTGATCGACGAGCTAGCCGCGCTGTTGCAGCCCTTGGCCGACGACTTGGCCGCGATCAAAGCGAAGATCGACAAGTAAGCCGGGCCGCGCCGCAGCCGCGCGACCGGCGAGCAGCCGACAGCGTGACCGGCCAGCTACTGGCCGAGGCGCGCGAGCGCAAGACCGAAGGGAAGGCCGCCCACCTGGCCGAGTTCGCGCAGATCAAGCGCGAGCTTGACGCCCGCCGCCTACTGGCGCACCTGTCCAAGACGCACGGCGTCATCCCTGAAAAGTACGAAGTCACGAAGGGCAAGGACGGCGGCGACCGCATCAAGGCCGGTTCGCGCAATCTCAACGTGTCCGACTTCCTCACCCAAGAAATGCGCCTTTCGTTCAGCGAGGCCGCGCCGATCTTGCGCCAGGTCTATGCCGCGCAGCAGGGCCGCGAGCTGGCCGAGGCCCGGCCATCGCCGCGCCGGGAGTTGTGGCAAGCCTTCCGCCAGGCGCAGCCCGAGCAGGCCAAGCAGAAGGCCGCCGAATGGGAGGCGCAACGCCAGAGCGAGCGCGAGCGCCGCGCCGCGATCCGCGACGACTACCAGGGCGAGCGCCGCGCCTTGCAGGCCGACCGCAGCAAGCCCGCTGCCGAGCGCAAAGCCGCCTTGTCCATCGCCCGCATGGAGCGCGTCACCAAGGACATGGCCTTGCGTGAGGCCATCCGCGAGGAACGCCAGCAACTCAAAGAGAAGCACGGCCAGCCCTACCAAGAGCGTTACCGCGCCTTCCTGGCCGAGCGCGCGAACAAGGGCGATGAAACGGCCTTGGCCGAGCTGCGCCGCCAACGCGATGCCCGCCCGGCACCGACCGCCGAGGCCAACACCATCGAGGGCAGCAGCAAGCGCAAGCGCGACAGCGACCAGGCCGCGCAACTGGCGCGCAACCTGGCCTATTCCGTCGACCGGGCCGGGAATGTCACCTACTACGCCGACCAGGCCAAGCGCCGGGCGCTGGTGATCGACTCGGGCCAGCGTGTGACCGTGGCTGCCGTCAAGGACAGCCAAGCCGTGGAGGCAGGCTTGCGCCTGGCCGTCCAGAAATTCGGGCCGGGCTTGAAGATCGAGGGCAGCGAGGAATTCAAGCGGCAAGTCATCGACGCCGCGCTAAAAACCGGCTTGCGTGTCGAGTTCGACAGCAAGGCCATGAACGACGAATTGCAACGCCGCCGCGCGGAGCGCGACGAGCTGCAAGCCCGCGGCAAAGCCTTCATTGCCAGCGAGCGAGAGAAGGCCGAGCAGGCGCAGGCACCCAAGGAACCCGCGACACCGGCACCGGAGAAGACCCGCGAGCCGGAGCGCACACCGCAACCCGAACCCGCGCGCAAGCCGCGCGGCTACGAACGATAGGAGGTAACAACCATGCAAGACGACACCGACCAGGCCGCGCCGGGCGACAAGGCCAAGCGCGAGTTTTCGCAGGCCGTGGAGCGCATCAACGCTGACATTCTGGCCGCCGGCGGACTGCACCCGAAATGGACGCAGGAGGAAGCCATAGCCTACGAGTGCGCCCGCGAGTGCATCACCCACTTGAAGGCGATCTATACCGGCGAGCTGTACCACGACAACCCCACGCCCGAGCGCCGGGCCGAGATCAAGGCCGAGCAAAGCCGCCTGGCCGCCGAGCTGCGCGGCCTGCATGTCCATGACCATGCCGAGATTGCCCGCATCCGCCGCGACTACGGCCAACGCATCCGCGAGCACATGGCCCAGGCCAAGCGCAGCGCCAAGGATTAACCGAAAGAAGGGGAAAGAAAAATGGATGGATTGATGATCCTGGCGCCGTTCCTTGTGGTCTGGCTGACTCACCTGCTGTTGTCCGAGGTGTCGCGCACCCTGGCCGATATTGTTGTCATCATCATGATTGCCGGGCCGGTCGTGTGGAGTCTCAACGAGCTGCGCAAGGCCGGGCGCGATTGCTTCGCAGGCGAGAACATCGGCTGGACGCTGCGCCACCTTGTGGGCATCTTGCCCGCTGGCCTGGCTATCTACTGGTTCAACACCGACCACAAATTGCTAGGCGTCCTCGCGCTGCTGGTCTATGGCCTGTTCGCGCAAGGCATTTGGCTTTCCATGTTCGCCAGCCTTCGGCTTGGCGGGGCCGGGAGCGGGGCAGGGGATGAAGCCGTGCGCCGGGGTTCGCGCGTGGTCGAGGCCGACCAACTGGACGCCCGCACGGGCAACCGCAAGGGCCGTGACGATGCAGACGTGAGCATCGGAGGCGTGACCATCCCGCGCATGTTGGAGGCCCAACACTTCCTCATCACCGGCACCACGGGCGCGGGCAAAACCCAGGTCATCAATGGGATGCTTCGCAGCATCCGCAAGCGCGGCAATCGGGCCGTGATCGCCGACCCGGCAGGGGGCTTCTATGCCCGCTTCGGCAAGCCCGGTGACGTGCTGTTCAACCCGTTTGACCGCCGTTCCGTCGATTGGTCGCCCTTCGCTGAAATCCGCGCGGATTACGACTGCGAGCGCATCGCCAAGGCGATCATTCCCGACCTCGAAGGCGGGGAGAGCGCGCAATGGCAACTGTTCGCCCAAACCTTGCTCGCCAAGGCCATGCTTGCCATGCACCGTAACGGCGAACGCTCCATGAAGCGCCTCATGTACTGGATGGCGAGCGCCGACCAGAAGGAGCTAGAGCCGCTGTTGGCAGGCACCGCCGCCGCTGTCATGTGCCAGCGTGGCAATGACAAGATGCTGAACAACACGCGGGCAACGATGCTGCCTTACCTCAGTGTCTTCGACTACCTGCCCGACGAAGGCCGGTTTTCCTTCCGGCAATGGATTCAAGAGGACTGGCGCGACAACTGGCTGTTCATCACCTACCGCGACGACCAAATGGGGATGCTGCGCAACCTCGTTGCCACCGCCTTGGAAATGGCGCTGGTCGAGGGCTTGAGCCTGTCCGAGAACCAGGAGCGCGGCTTGTGGTTCGTCATGGACGAAGTGGACAGCCTCGGGAAAGTGACCAGCCTACGCGCGGGCCTGACCAAGCTGCGCAAGTACGGCGGGCGCTGCGTCTTGGGCCTGCAAACCGTGGCACAGCTTCGCACCACCTACGGGCGCGACGAGGCGCAAACGCTCATCGCCAATACCTCGGTGAAGTGCATCCTTCGCGCGGGCGACTCCGAAACCGCCAAGAGCATGGAGCACGAACTAGGCGAGCAGGAGATAGAGCGCAGCCAGGTCAATGACTCGTTCAGCATGAGCGACAACGGGCAGACGCAGAGCCAAAGCACATCCACCCAGGTTGTGAGGCAATCCGCCGTCCTGGCGTCCGAAATCATGGGCCTGCCCGACCTTCAAGGCTTCTTGAAGATCCCCGGCGATGAAATCGCCCGTATCCGGGTTGAGTATATCGCCATGCCCGACCAGAACCCGGCTTTTGAGTGACCCCCAGGGGCGCGATTTTCGCGCCCGCGAAAATTTCGACCACAGGAGCAACGACCATGCACGACCACACCCCGCACCCTCTCAGTGCCCACCACCGGCCCGGCCTGAACAACATCAATGAAGGGCTTGCCAGCACCTTGGACGGCATCACCAAGGGCATTGCCGAGGTCTTCGGCGATCTTGGCAAGGGGCTGATTGACTTCCTCAACCGGCTGACCGGCGACAAGGATAAGCAGCCCACCCAGGACGAGAAGCGCGAGGCTTACGCCGACGTGAAGACCTGGCGCGAGCTGGAGGCCGACGAGGACAAGCGCCGCGCGCTGGACGATGCGGCCAACCACATCAAAGGCCAGTTCAAGCCCGCAGAGCAGGGCGCGCAGCGCGACGGCGACCCCGAGCAGGCCAAGGACACCCCGACCGAGCGCGAGCGCGTGATTCCGGTTCCGCAGCACATCCGCGAGCTTCCCGACTATGAGGCGACATTGGCCCGGCAACGTGAAGTTGCCGCGCTCGAGATCGCCCGCTATCAAGGGCTACTCAGTCAGGCCCGCTTGGACGCCGCCGAGGCGCGCGAGGAACGGGCCGAGCAGCGCGAACGCTTCGAGGCCCGGCAAGACCCGGCCACGCCTGGCATTGAGCAGGGCGACCCCGACCCCTACGCCCAGGCCGCCCGCGAGCTGGACGCCAAGCCCTTGCAGCAGGGACAGGAGGTCGAGGGCGAGGTCATCGAGGTCAAACAGGCCGGGGGCCAAAACTATTACGTCATCGAGCAGGACGGCGAGCGCCTGGCCGTGCCCGCTGGCGACAAACCGGAGTACCGCCCCGGCGACGAAATCACGGCCACCCGCAGCGCCGAAGGAATCGAGCTAGGCGAGTCCTACGGCTACGGGCGCTGACAGGGCAGGGGAGGACAACCGCGAGCCGGGCCGGTCGGTTCAATCCTCCGCATGCAGGTCCACCATCAGTGCCCCAACGCTGTCGAAGCTCTTGAGGTTGCCCCCGCGAGCCTCGCGCATGGCGGCATTGGTGGTTTCCTTCGCGCGGTCCGGCGCGTATTTGTAGAACGTGGCCCGGCTGATGCCGAGCGCCTTGCAGATTTCCCCCGGCTTCTTCTTCGGATCAGCGGCCAAGGCTTCCAGCGCCGCGAGCTTTTCCGGCGCGATCCCAGGACGGCCACCGGAGCGCCCGCGAGCGCGGGCGGCCGCAAGTCCGGCCAGCGTCCTTTCCCGCGTGATGTTCCGTTCAAACTCGGCCAGCGCGGCGAAGACGTGAAAGACCAGGCGGCCCGCCGCCGTGCCTGTCTCGATTTTTTCCGTCACGCTCTCGAAGCCGATCCCGGCTTTCTCCAACTCCCCGACGATCCGCACCAGGTCAGGCAGCGACCGGCCCAAGCGATCGAGCCGCCACACCGCCACCACGTCACCAGGGCGCGCGTAGGCGAGGGCTTCGGCCAGGCCCGGCCTATCGGCCTTGGTGTCGTTTTCAGAAGGCGACTGCACGAAATATCAGGAGTCGGCTGCACTGCCAGAACTGGCCGCCTGCAAGGCAGCGTAGAGAGCGGTTTTTCCTACCTTGAGGCGTGCGGCGGCCTCGCGGACATTCAAGCCGTTGGCGACAAGCTCCCGCGCTCGTTGCAACTTGTCGGCAGTGACAACCGGCTTGCGTCCGCCTTTGCGCCCGCGTGCGGCGGCAGCGGTCAACCCGGCCTTGGTGCGCTCGCGGATCAGGTCGCGCTCGAACTGGCCCAGCGCACCGAACACATGGAAGATGAGCCGTCCGCCCGGCGTGGTGGTGTCGATGTTTTCAGTCAACGAGCGGAAGCCGACGCCCCGTGCTTCCAGCTTGCCGACCGTCTCAATCAGGTGCGGCAGGGAGCGGCCAAGCCGATCCAGCCGCCAGACGACCAGCACATCGCCATCGCGCAGATAAGCCAGCGCATCGGCCAAGCCGGGCCGGTCTGCCTTGGCCCCGGATGCCGTGTCCTCGAAAACCCGTTCGCAGCCTGCATTGCGCAGCGCATCCGTCTGCAAGGCGGTGTCCTGTTCCGCCGTCGATACCCGCGCATAGCCGATGAGTGCCATTTCCGCCCATTTGTCCGTTATACCGTCCGCCTATCTTGTTGTCCGTCATCCCGTTGCGCAAGATGTTTTCGGACAGGCGTCCGGTTTGGCCGCCTAATGATCGTTTGGCGGACAAGGCGACTGGCATCAGCCGAACAGCTCGCTATGGGAGCCAAGCCGCGCCAGTCGCAGGGTGTCGGCGTCGGACTTGCGGTAGATCAGCAGCAGGTCGGGCTTGATGTGGCATTCGCGGTAGCCCGCCCAATCGCCGGAAAGATCGTGGTCGCGGTATCGCACATCCAGGGGCTGATCGGTCGCCAGCGCGACCAGAACCGGCTTGAGGTCATCATTCGTGCAGCGGACTCCTGATACTGTTCGTTCAATAGACGACTGCACAACAGCCTTCAAACCGCGTTGTCTGGTGCAGTCGTCTTCTGAAAATGACATTTCCCGGCTGTTGCGGATTAGTCTAAAAAACACTCGTTTTTTAGACCAAGGGGCTTGCGCTCTCTCCGGGTTTGCGTGATACTCGTATCACACCAACCAAGGAGCATAGAGCTATGGCCCTCTCGATCCGACTGCCTGGCGACGTGGAAGACAGGTTGAAGACCCTGGCCGCGAAGACCGGGCGCACCAAGAGCTTTTACATCACCGAGGCGATTTGCGAACACATCGAAGACCTTGAAGATTTGTACTTGGCCGAAGCCCGCATGATCGACATTCGCGCCGGGCGCACCAAGACCGTGCCGCTTGAAGAGGTGATGAAGCGTTATGGCATGGAAGGTTGAACTTGACCCAGCCGCCGAGCGCGAGCTAGGCAAGATTGACCCTCAACATGCCCGCCGAATCCTGGCCTTCCTGCATGAACGTGTCGCCCCGTTGGATGACCCGCGCAGCATTGGCGAAGCCCTCAAGGGTTCGCGCCTTGGCATCTACTGGAAATATCGCGTGGGGGATTACCGGATCATCGCCAACATCGAGGACGGCGCTTTGCGCATCCTCGTTGTGCGGATCGGCAACCGCCGTGAGGTGTACCGATGAGCAGCAAAGCGAACGGCAAGGGGTGCGACCCTTGCCGCTCTAACCACGAAACCACCTGAAAGGACTTTTCATGGCTTCCCAAATTATCGCCCTTGAGCGCCGCGAACTCTACGCCTACTGCGAGAACCTGCCCGCGCCGATCATTGCCCGCCCCGTGGTGATTGCCAGCCTTGGCCGTGGCATGGCCCTGGCGCTGGACTGCGACGGCCAGCGCGTGACGCTGACCGACAACGGCCAGCCCTGCAACTTCTCATCTATCGACGCGATTTTGTACGAGCTGGACGGGACTTCCAATGTCGATTTGTCCCGTCTCGAGGTCGATCTTTCCGCCTACTGGCCGCACTGACATGAACAGCGCCGCCACAAAAGAAAAAGGTGCGCCGAACGGGCATTCGGCACACCTTAGCCAAACTGTACGGGTAGCAACCGTGTCCCTTTCGGGCGTTTTGGCTTGCGCTGATGATAGCGCATGTCAAGGGAAAAAGCTTGTCAAACGGGCCGAGGCGCAAGCCTTCGCCACGCCGGTTTTGCTGACCGCAGCCGGGGCCATCCCCATGACCGCCGACCGCTGCACCCGCCTGGCCGACCTGCTGCGCGGGCAGGCCGTGGAGGCCAGCGCCGGGCCGACCGTCCGACCCCTCACCGCCGCCGAGCTCGCCGGGCTGCGCGAGGACATGACCGAGGCCGCCGACTGGATGCGCGCCGAGCTGGCCCGCCGCCGTTCGCAGGAGGGCCGAGCATGAAGCAGTTGCGCGACCTGCAAGCAGTCCCGACCCCTGCCGAGCTTCGCCAGTGGCGCGAAGGTTACAGGCACCATCTAGAAGCGCATGGCATCCCACCAGAGAACGCGGCAGACATGGCCGCCAAGGTGGCTTACCGGGCCGACCTTTACACGCCCGGCGATACCCTGCCCCTTTTTCAGCTTGTGCCGCCGCCGACCGAGGCTAGAGCGGCGAAGAAGACCGCGCGCCCGGCCAAGGCGGAGAAACCGACCCCGGCCACGATCCCGGCCAAGCCCAAGAGCGGGCCGCTTACGCGCCGGGATTCCAAGCTGATCGAGGCCAGCACCTTGATTGCCACCGAGCCGCCGAGCGGCGAGGACATGGCTTTTACCCATGCCGTGCTGTGCCAAGTCGGTTTGCCGCGCTCCAAGGTGGAGGGCGAGAAGTTCATGCGGCAATCCGGCTCCGCGTGGGTCAATGTCCAGGCGGGCTATCTGGACGAGGGCAACGGCCCTGTTTTGCAGCCTATCCCCTATGGCGCTATGCCGCGCCTGGCGCTGGCGTGGGTTTCGACCTTTGCCAAGCGCAACAACACCCGCGAGATTCCGATAGGCGACAGCGCAAGCGAGTTCTTGCGCCTGCTTGGACAGCCGACCACCGGAGGCGAACGCGGCTCTTACCGCACGCTTCGCACGCAGATGCACGCCCTGGCCGCCTGCCGCTTGCAGTTGGGCTACAAGGGGCGCACGTACAACGGTTTGCCCGTGGAGCGGTTCGACGCCTGGCAGGCCAACAAGGACACGCAGCAAAAGGCGCTTTGGCCTGGCGTGATGCTGTTGTCCGAGGGCTACTTTTCCGAGCTGATCGCCAACGGCGTGCCGCTGGATAACCGGGCCTTGCACGCGCTCAAGGGTTCCGCCCTGGCGCTGGACGTTTACGCTTGGCTGGCCCATCGGCTGTACCGCATCGAGGGCCGCCCCGTGATCCTGCATTGGAAGTCGTTGCGCGAGCAGTTCGCCCAGGAGTACCAGGGCAAGGACGCGGACAAGGACTTCAAGAAGAAATTTGTTCCGGCGCTGCAAGCCGCCCAGGCGGTCTATCCGAAAGCCAAGGTCAAGCAGGTTACGGGCGGTGTGATGTTGCTGCCTTCGCCGCCGCCGATCCCGTTCAAGGGCGCTTAACTTCCGGGGCTTTTTCGCGGACGCGAAAACCGGGACGCCCTTCCAGGCGCGCGCCTTCGCGCTTGGTCCCTTCGGGACTGGCCGCAAGCGGCCACCTTCCAGACCGCCCTAGCCTTGCGCCATCCTGGCGCTATCCTGGCCCGCCGCTACCGCGCCGGGCACGCTCTACCCTGCCCCACCTCGCCGACCCTGGCCAGCCCTGCCGGACTATTGTGTTTTGAGGTACGGCGGCACGCTGAATCCGACCCCCCTACGCGAAAAACTCAAGCCCTGATAAGGACTTGGCGCATGTTCGCAAGTCTGTGGACGGCGCGAGTTGTCCACGCTGAATCGGACCCCCCCGCTACGCTGAATCGGACCCCCCCAAGGGCGGATTTTCACGCTGAATCGGACCCCCCTAGCACGCTGAATCGGACCCCCCCTAAACCTGTAAGGTTTGCCGTTAAGTTTTTCCTGTAATTTTTAACCGGTAATTGGCCCCCGCTCGCTGTGGAAAACTTGCCACGACCGAACCGGGCGAGGGGCACCCCTTTGGGGTTCCCCCGGCTTCGCCGGCCCCCCCTCCCCATTGAACAGCCCCCCCCAGGGGGGCCGGAAAACCAACCCCCCCGGTCGCAGCTCCACCGCCCAGGGCCGAGAACTAGCCGCATCGGTACACGACCGCCGCAAGGTTTGGCAGAAAAAGCAGGGGCCGCCGCCCGTGCTCTGAACATGCCTCATCGGTTTGCTGCCGCCCGCCTTCGCGCCCTTCGGGCTTAACCTGAAACCGCTTCGGTTTCAGGGCTTCCCGCGTCGGTACTTGCCCGACTGGCTGCGGGGGCAGGCACAGCGGGCTAC
>PGZE01000038.1 GCA_002840015.1 Gammaproteobacteria bacterium HGW-Gammaproteobacteria-2
ACCGCATTGGCGCGGATGCCGTGCGCTGCCAGCTCCTTGGCGAAGCCTTCGGTCATGTTGACGATGCCGGCCTTGGTCATCGAATAGATGCCCTGCATCGGTGCGGCGCGGCGGGCGTTGACCGAGGCGACGTTGACGATGGCGCCGCCACCCTTGGCCTTCATTCGCCGCGCGGCCTGCACGCAGGTCCAGAAATAGCCGCGCAGATTGACCTCGACGGTTTTCTCGTAAGTGGCCAGATCCATGTCGATCATCGGCCCGAAGTAGGGGTTGGCGGCGGCGTTGTTGACCAGGATATCGGGGCTGCGATCGCTTCCATCGAGCTGCGCAAACAACGCTTCGATCGCGGCCGGGTCACCGATATGCAGGGCGTTTGCCTGCGCCGAACCGCCGCTGGCGATGATCGCGTCGGCCACCTGCTGGCAGGCTTCGACCTTGCGCGAAGTGCAGATCACATGCGCGCCATGCGCCGCCAGCAGGTGCGCGATGGCCTCGCCGATGCCACGCGAGGCGCCGCTGACCAGCGCCGTCTTGCCACTGAGGTTGAACAGGTTTTCGCTCATCAGGTACTCGGCTTGTATGGGGAGGGGCTGCTATGCTCGCGAGCCTAACATAGCCCTTGGAACCCTCCCATGTCACAACGTCGTGTCCTGATCACCGGCGCCGGCAGTGGCCTCGGCCGCGCGCTGGCCGAGCGTTACGCGGCAGCAGGCTGCGCCATCGCCTGTGCCGACATCCACGCCGGGCGTGCGGCGGAAACGGTCGCCGCCCTGCCTGGACAGGGGCATTTAGCGCTGGCGGTGGATGTTGGCGATGACGACAGCTTTCAGGCGATGCACGCCGCGCTCAGCGAGCGCTGGCCGGGCGCGGTGGATGTGCTCATCAACAATGCCGGCATCGCCAGCGGTGGCCCATTGATCGGCACCGACATGGGCGAATGGCATCGCCTGATCAATATCAATGTGCTCAGCGTGGTCCGCGGCTGCCAGGCTTTTTTGCCGGCGATGCTCGCGGCCGGGCATGGCCAAATCATCAACACCGCCTCGTTTGCCGGCCTCGCCGGTGCGCCCAACATCATGACCTACGGCGTCAGCAAGGCCGCCGTGGTGACCTTGTCCGAGCAACTGCGCGCCGAATTGCATGGGCGAGGCATTGCGGTGAGTGTGGTCTGCCCAGCATTCTTCAAAACCAATCTATTGGAGAGCTGGCAGGGCAACGCCAGGATGAAACCGTTCGCGGAAAAGATGATGACCACCTCACCCGACACGCTCGATACTGTCGCCGACGCGGTGTTTGCTGCCGCCGAGCGCCAGCAATTCCTGATCATTCCCACCCGCAATGAACCGATGCGCTGGCGGATCAAGCGCTGGTTTCCGCAGTGGTATTTCCGCATGCTGATCAAGGCAACCCGCAGCGCCACAAAGTAGGAACGACTATGCAATGGATGATCTACGGCGCCAACGGTTATACCGGGCGCATGATGGTGGCCGAAGCGGTGAAGCGCGGCCTGCGCCCGGTGCTGGCTGGCCGTAATGGCGGCGAGTTGAACGCGCTCGCCGTCGAATACGGCTTGCCCACCCGCGTGTTCGCGCTGGAAGTCGGCGACTCGCTCAAGGCCGGGCTCAGTGGCATCGGCCTGGTATTGCATTGCGCCGGGCCGTTTTCGGCAACCAGTGCGCCGATGCTGGAAGCCTGCCTGGCCGCTGGTGCGCACTATCTCGATATCACCGGCGAAATTTCGGTGTTCGCGCATTGCCACGCGCAGGACATGCGCGCACGCACTGCCGGCATCGTGGTGATTCCCGGCACCGGTTTCGATGTGGTGCCCACCGACTGCCTCGCAGCGCAGCTCAAGGCGCGCATGCCCGACGCACAGTCGCTGGTGCTGGCATTCGATGCCGGGGGCGGCCCCAGCCCCGGCACCGCCAAGACCAGCGTCGAGGGCCTGGGCAAGGGCGGCATGATCCGCGAGAACGGCGAACTCAAGACCGTGCCGCTGGCGTACAAGGCACGCATGTTCAGCCGCGATGGCGAACAGCGCACCGCGATGACCATTCCCTGGGGTGATGTCTACACCGCCTTCGTTTCCACCGGTATCGGCAACATCGAGGTGTACATGAGTGTGCCACCGGCCACCGTGCGCCGGCTGCAACGCATGCGCTGGTTGCGCCCACTGCTGGCCCTGAAACCGGTGCAGAACTTCATGAAGGCGCAGGTGGCGAAAAAAGTGCGTGGCCCGTCGGCCAGCACCCGCGACAAGACCGGCTGCACGGTGTGGGGCGAAGTATTCGATGGCGACGGTCGCGCCCTGCGCCGGCAACTGCGCACCCCGAATGGCTACGAGCTCACCGTCACCGCTGCGCTGGGCATTGTGCAACGCCTACTCGATGGGCCCAAGCCAGAACCGGGCTATTACACGCCGTCGTTGCTGATGGGTGCCGACTATGTGCTGTCGCTACCCGGCGTCAGTGTTCACGAGAGTTGATCTCGCAACTTGTATTAATTGAAGGAATTACCGTGCGCGTCATATTCATTTCCCTTGCTGCTGTGCTGTTGCTCGCCGCCGCCCTGATCGGTTCCGGTGCGGTGCCGCTGTCGGGCAAAACCCTGTTCGCGTTCTCGCGTGACGTAAGCCGCACCACCGAGCTCGCCAAGCTGGGCGACACCCAATTCACCATCACCCGCAAGCAGCCACAAACCATCGCCCTGCGCGCTGACCGCAGCCTTGGTTACTGGCTGCTCGGCGCCGGCCTGGTCTGCGCCGTCGGCGCTGTGCTGTCGCGCAAATGAGCATTACCCAATGAGCGAAAATCAACCCCGCGTAGCAAGCCGTCTGGCAGCACTGCCCACCCTGATTTTCTGGTCGCGCTGGTTGCAGGTGCCTTTGTATCTTGGCCTGATCGTCGCCCAGGGCGTTTACGTGTTCCTGTTTCTCAAGGAGCTGTGGCACCTGATCCATGACGCCGTCAATCTGGGCGAACAGCAGATCATGCTGATTGTGCTCGGCCTGATCGACGTGGTGATGATTTCCAATCTGCTGGTGATGGTGATCGTTGGCGGCTACGAAACCTTCGTCTCGCGTCTGGGCCTGGAGCGGCACCCGGATCAGCCCGAATGGCTAAGCCACGTCAACGCCTCGGTGCTGAAGGTGAAACTGGCCATGGCGATCATCGGCATCTCCTCGATCCACCTGCTCAAGACCTTCATTGAAGCCGGCACATTGGGTGCTGGCGATTCCAAAGTCACCATCGCCGGGGTGATGTGGCAGACCATCATCCACGCCATATTCATTCTTTCCGCTATCGGCATCGCCTACACCGACAAACTGATGCACGACAGCGTGGCCAGCAGTAAACGACGCGTTGATGGCAGTCACTGAACATGCACTGGAGCGTGACATGAGCCAGCCCTATATCTTTTATGGCGCCGAGGTATCGCTGTACTCGGGCAAGGTGCGCGCCTACCTGCGTTACAAGGCCATACCTTACGAGGAGCGGCTGTCCACGCTGGCGGTGTACCGTCAAATCATCGTGCCGAAAATCGGCCGGCCGATCATCCCGGTGGTGCTGACGCCGGAGGGTGAATACCTGCAGGACACCACCGTCATCATCGACGCACTGGAACCGCGCTTTCCCGATCACCCGGTGTATCCCGATACCCCGGCGCAGCGGCTGGTAGCGCTGTTGCTGGAACTGTACGGCGACGAGTGGCTGGTGATGCCGGCGATGCACTACCGCTGGCAGTACAGGCGGCAAAACCTCGGCACCATCCTGCGCGCTTTCGGCAACTTGCTGCGCCCGCAATCGCCGGCCTGGCTCAAACCGATCATCGGCCTGCTGCCGGCATTCAAATTCGGCGGCAGGTACCAAAATTATTTCGGCATCGGCAAGCCTATGCACGCTGCCGTCGAACGCAGTTACGAGGGCTTTCTCGACGAGCTCAACGCGCATCTGGCCAAGCATGATTTTCTGCTCGGCAGCCGCCCGAGCATCGGCGACTTTGGTTTCATCGGCCCGCTCTACGCGCACCTGTACGCTGATCCGGCGCCCGGCAAACTGATGCGCGAACGCGCGCCCAACGTCGCCCGCTGGGTTGAACGCATGCAGCATCCCGAACCGCTCAGCGGCACGTTTTTGGCAAACGACGAAATCCCGGACACCTTGGTCCCGCTACTCGCCCGCGTGTTCCGCGAACAGGCACCGGTGCTGCAAGACACTGTGCGTGCCGTCACCGAATGGTGCGCAGCCAACCCGACCACCGATGCCCTGCCGCGCGTAATCGGCCGCCATCGTTTCACCCTGGAAGGGGACAGCAACGACCGCGCAATCCAGCCTTACTCGCAATGGATGTTCCAACGCCCGGTACAGTTCTACCAGCAACTGAGCGACAGTGAACGTGCGCGCATCGCGCCATTGCTGCAACAAACCGGCGGCCTCGATGCCCTCACCACCGCCATTACCACACCGCTGGAATATGTTGGGTATCAGGCCAGGCGGGTGCGGTGAGGCGCAGCAAGTACAACACAACCGGAAATATAGGATGAAATCTCCGTCATGCATTGATTTCCTGCTTTGATTGAATGCCGCCATTGATGAATGTTTTAGCTGTTCAGGTATGGTTATGAATCGCCAAATTGGCGCTCAAACAATGTGCCAATAAACCAAACCAGCGCGGCCGGGAGAATCCACAGAAAAATTATTAATATATATGGAAAAACGTAAATATATTTACTTTGTGAAACAATTCCAGTTGAAGCGAATTCCAAGTTACCTGCGACGAACAAAATAAAGGCAAGGACAATTTCAAATACAACAATAGCAAATGAGTTTCCGTGTTCCCGCAGATGTTTGTAAGAGTCGACAATTCCAATCGTATCTATGGATCTTTTAATTGCGAGATTATTGTAGAAAAAAAATAGCCGTTCGCTTTTAAATATAGTTATGAAAACAACAAGAAATTGAGACCAAAAAACCAAAACAGATAACGCAAAAATTAAAGCGTAAACCCAAAGATGAACGCCTGTAGTTGCACTGCAAATCAAAAAATATATGGTCGCAGCTAATGGTACAACCAATAATATTACCATACGACGGAATGATGGCATTACACTATTGTCTATTTTTAGTAAATATCTGCCCATATGGAAAACCAGTATAGGAGCGCTTGCAATGTAGCAGTAGGCAAGGCCATACCCAGCAAGGAGCACAAGCAAAGTGCCATCAATTTTTCCCGCCTCCGCGCCAAAGAGTAGCGATTTAAGAACGGGGTTTGTATTGCATAGAAAGAAAAAAATAACAGCACCAACCACGCTACCCATTCCATAACGAATAACGTAAAACTCCCACCAACGGAATGATGTCTCGTTATGGCTCATTTGATTTCCTTGTTAGCAGCGAATCGTAGCGGCAAGGGTGCTCATCACACACGGCTTGCACTCGCACCCGACGACAACACTCCCACCAACACAGAGTGATGTCAATCATGCTTGACTGCAGCAATAGACACGTATCGTGCTAGACGTCGGGACGACGCGTGACGGGGCGCGGGACGGGAGGCGCGGGACGGGACACCGGCGCGGGACGGGACACCCACAGAGCACAGCAAAAGCAATGGAAGCGGACTAACCCGATTGACAGCAACCCACGTTAGCCAGATTGTGGGTGTACCGGATTCATTATGGGTGTACCGGATTCATTACCGGATTCATCCCCCGCATTACCTGATGCAGGAACTCGCATCGCCTTGCTCGACGATGCGTTGCCATGCGCATTGGCGTCCCCGGGTTACGCCGCTGCGCGGCTAACCCGGGCTACATCAGTCGGTTTGTTTTATGCGCTCAATCGCGCAATTCAGGCACGTAGCAGCAACCGCCAAGCTGGGTGAGTACGGCGCGGGTGAGCTGTTCGGTGCTCACCGACGGGCCGTCGCCGGCGAGGTCGGCGGTGAATACGTGCTCATCGAGGCACTCCGATACCGCGCGCTCGATGCACTCGGCCTCGTCGGCAAGGTCCAGCGAATGGCGCAGCAACAGCGCGGCGCTGAGGATCGCGGCGACCGGGTTGGCGATGCCGCGCCCGGCGATGTCCGGCGCCGAGCCGTGGATCGGTTCGTACAGGCCGCGCTTGCCATCTCCGAGTGAGGCCGAAGGCAGCAGCCCCATCGAGCCGGCCAGCATCGAGGCTTCGTCGGTGAGGATGTCGCCGAACAGGTTTTCGGTGACGATGACATCGAACGCGCGTGGCCGTGCGATCAGGTGCATCGCCATGGAATCCACCAGATGATGTTCCAGTTTGACCCTGGGGAACTCCTCGGCGATCACCCGCGTGGTGGTTTCGCGCCACAGCCGCGAGGTTTCCAGCACGTTGGCCTTGTCCACCGAGGCCAGGTTGCCGCTGCGCTCGCTGGCCAAGGTAGCGGCGCGGCGTACCACGCGCTCGATTTCGGCCACCGTGTAAGTACACACATCGGTGGCGGAATCGGCGCTGCGGGTCTTCTCGCCGAAGTACATGCCGCCGGTCAGCTCGCGCACCACGATCAGATCGACGCCGGTCAGCAGGTGCGATTTGATCGGCGAGGCGCCGAGCGCCGCCGGATGCGGCCGCACCGGGCGCAGGTTGGCGTACAGGCCCAGTTCCTGACGCAGGGCAAGCAGGCCCTGTTCCGGCCGCACTTTGGCTTTCGGGTCGGACCACTTCGGGCCGCCGACCGCGCCGAGCAGCACCGCGTCGGCCTGGCGACAGGCCGCCAGGGTATCGGCGGGCAGCGCTTGGCCGCTGGCGTCGATGGCGGCGCCGCCGATCAGGTGGTGATGCTCGGTGAATTGGTGGCCGTAGCGCTGGCCGATGGCATGCAGCACATCCAGCGCGGCGCGGGTGACTTCCGGGCCGATGCCGTCGCCGGCCAGGACTGCGATATCAGCATGCATGATGGCGTTCCTCGTAGTGGGTGATGGCAGGCGCTTTGCTGAGCAGGTAACCGAGTTGATCGACGCCTTCGAGCAGGCAGACGCGGGCAAAGTCGTCGAGCGCAAAGGCCTGGCGGCGGCCGTCGGGCAGCACCACTTCGCTGCGTTCGATGTCGATGCACAGTTCGATCCCGGGCGCGGCCAGCAGTTCGGCGACGATGGCTTCGGGCAGCACCACCGGAACCAGTCCGTTCTTCAGGGCGTTGCCGCGGAAGATGTCGGCGATCTCGCTGCTGATGACGGCGCGGATGCCGGCATCGAGCAGCGCCCACGGCGCGTGTTCGCGCGAGGAGCCGCAGCCGAAGTTGCGGCCGGCAACCAGGATTTCGGCACCCGCGTTTTAGATAGCGCCAGTCGGCGAAGGCGTGGCGGCCCAGGCCGCTGCGCTCGGTGGTGGTGAGAAACCGCGCCGGGATGATCTGGTCGGTGTCGATATTGGCCTCGGCCAGAACCACGGTGCGCGAGGTGATGGTGTGGATCGCGGCCATCATGCGGACTCCTCCAGCAGGAACTGACGTGGGTCGGTGATTGCACCGGCAATGGCACAGGCGGCGGCGGTCAGCGGCGAGGCGAGCACGGTGCGCGCGCCCTTGCCCTGCCGGCCTTCGAAATTGCGATTGCTGGTGGAGACCGCGAGCTGGCCGGGGCCGACGAAATCGCCGTTCATGGCGATGCACATCGAACAACCCGGTTCGCGCCATTCGCCGCCGGCGCTGCGCACGATGTGATCGATGCCCTCGGCTTCGGCGGCGCGCTTGACCGCATCCGAACCCGGCACCACCAGCATGCGCACGCGCGGATGCACCTTGCGCCCTTGCAGCAGTTGCGCCATCGCGCGCAGGTCGCTGAGCCGGCCATTGGTGCAACTGCCGATGAACACCACATCGACCGGATGCCCGGCCATCGCCTGGCCGCCGTGCAGGCCCATGTAATCGAGCGCGCGCGCGCTGTCGGCGTCGGCGGTCGGCAGGCGATCCTCGATCGCGGTGACCTGACCCGGATGCGTGCCCCAGGTGACCGTCGGCCGCACCCGGCTGGCATCGATCGTCACCTCGCGATCAAACACCGCGCCCGGATCGGAACGCAGCGTCTGCCAGTCGACCAGCGCCTTGCTGAACGCTTCGCCGCGCGGCGCGCGCGGGCGGCCACGCAGCCACTCGAAGGTGGTCTGGTCGGGCGCGATCAGGCCGGCGCGGGCGCCGGCTTCGATCGACATGTTGCACACTGTCATCCGCTCTTCCATCGACAGCGCGCGGATCGCCTCGCCGCGGTACTCGATGACGTGGCCGGTGCCGCCGTTGACGCCGATCACGCCGATGATGTGCAAGATGAGATCCTTGGCGCTGACGCCGGCGCCGAGCTGGCCGTTTACGGTGATCGCCAGGGTCTTGGGCTTGCGCTGCAACAGGCACTGGCTGGCCAGCACATGGCCGACTTCGCTGGTGCCGATGCCGAACGCGAGTGCGCCAAACGCGCCGTGGGTGGCGGTGTGGCTGTCGCCGCAGACGATGGTCATGCCCGGTTGGGTAAGGCCCAGCTCGGGGCCGATCACGTGGACAATGCCGCGCTCGGAGCCATTGAAGTCGAACAGCTCGATGCCGTGGCGGGCACAGTTCTCGCGCAGGCGCTCCACCTGCGATTGCGCCTGCGGCGTCACCCACGCCGGCGTGCCGTCGGCGCGAGCCGCCAGCGTTGGCGTGGAATGATCCATCGTCGCCTTGGTGCGCTCGGGCCGGCGCACGCTCACGCCACGCGTTTCGATCTCGGAAAACGCCTGCGGCGAGGTCACCTCGTGGATCAGGTGCAGGTCGATGTACAGCAGCGCCGGTGCGGCATCGGATTCGGGTACCACCAGATGGCGGTCCCAGAGTTTGTCGAACAGGGTGCGGGCATGGCTCATGGCTAAATACTCATCAGACTGTGGATTCAGGCGGTGGCGACGCGGGCGCGATCGGCAACCTGGGTAATGCGGCCACGCTCGCGCCGCGCGAGGCGGTTGGCGACATCGAGCCAGGCCAGCGCGCTGGCTTCCAGAATGTCGGTGCTGGTGCCCACGCCATTGATTTCCTCGTCGTCGATCAGGGTGATCACGCTGGCCTGGCCGAGCGCGTCCTCGCCGGTGCTGACGCTGCCCACCTGGTAGCTCTCGATCATGAATGCGGTGCCGGTGGCAGCGGCCAGTGCTTCGAACAGCGCGTGTACCGGGCCATCGCCGGTGGCGCGGCCACGCAAGGCGGTGCCGCTGGCATCGCGGATCTCCACCGCCGCCGCCGGCCGCGTGCCTTCGCCGGCACCGGTGCTGATGTGGAATGCCTTCAGGCGCCAGCCATCGATACTCTGGCCATCGTCCGAGGCCAGCAGCGCTTCCAGGTCGGCATCGAACACTTCCTTCTTCTTTTCGGCCAGGGTCTTGAACTGTGCGAACAAAGTGCCGAGCGCGGCGTCATCGAGCACGTAGCCGAGAAACGCGAGGCGCTCGATCAATGCGGCGCGGCCACTGTGGCGGCCAAGCACCATCTGCGAACGATCCACGCCGACGTCTTCGGGACGGATGATTTCGTAGGTGTCGCGATGGCGCAGCATGCCGTGCTGATGGATACCCGATTCGTGCGCGAACGCGTTGGCGCCAACGATGGCCTTGTTGCGCTGCACCTGCACGGTGCATTCCACTTGCATCGCACCACCTTCGATCGCGGCGAGGGTGTTGGCCACCGCCATGCCCAGGTCGTTGTGGCAATGCGCGCTGAGGATGGCCTGATCGGCATTGGCGATGGTGCGGCGCAGGTATTCGAACAGGGCGCGGATTTCGCCCGGCGTGGTGTAACCCACGGTATCGGGCACGTTGAGGATGCGCGACCCCGATGCCAGCGCCAGTTGCAGCACCTGGGCCAGATACTCGGGCTCGGTGCGCAGCGCGTCTTCGGCGGAAAACTCCACTTCGCCGACCAGCCGCGCGGCCAACTCGACGCTGCTGGCGGTGAGGTCGAGCACCTGTTGCTTGGACATGCCCAGTTTGTGCTCGCGGTGTACCGGGCTGGTGGAGAGAAACAGATGGATGCGTGGCCGTTCGGCGTGTTCCAGAGCGCGGGCAGCAGCCTGGATATCACCCGGTGTGCAGCGGCACAGGCTGGCGATGCCGACGCCGCGCACCTCGCGGGCGATCGCGGCAATGCCGTTTGCATCCACCTCCGAGCTGGCGGCAAAGCCGGCCTCGATGCAGTCCACGCCGAGCTCGCGCAGGGCATGGGCGAAACGCAGCTTCTGTTTCGCGCTCATGGAGCAACCGGGCGACTGTTCGCCGTCGCGCAGGCTGGTATCGAGAAGCTGGATGCGTTTGGAATGGGCGTTCATGGTGAATCCTTCAGGCAATGCGAGTGCGTGTTTTCAGGTCAGGACAGCGGTGCTGCGATGCACTTCCAGACATCCGATCAAAACCGCGTTAGCCAGTGTTCAAATCCAGCAACCTCGCCGCGCACCAACCGCGCATACAGCGCCTGCAATTCACGGGTAACCGGGTTGTCGCCGTACACGGTGTCATCGAGCGCCTCGATCGCCGCCACTTCGGCCGAGGTGCCAGTGAGAAATACTTCGTCGGCGTCGTGCAGTTCGGCCAGCGTGACCGGCCGCACGTCGGCGCCGGTGAGTTCGATCACCGTCTCGCGGGTGATGCCGGGCAAGGCGTCGTCATGGGCGACGGCGGTGACACGGCCATCCTTGACCAGAAACACGTTTTCGCCGGTACACTCGACCACGTTCTGGTTGGCATCGAGAAACAAGGCTTCACCGAAGCCGCGCTCGCTGGCATCGTGCTTGGCCAGAATCGAATTGATGTAGTTGCCGCACAGCTTGAGCGCCGGCACCGAAGTGGCCGGGGTACGGCGCAGACGCGACACCGTCAGACGCACGCGGTGGCCACCCAGGTGGCTGTTCCAGGGCAGGGTGGCGACCATCAGGTGCGAGGTCAGCGGCGCCACATCCAGGCCAAGGCCACCCTCGCCGTACCATTGCAACGGGCGCACGTAGGCATCGCGTTGGCGATTGGCACGCAGGGTGTCGATGATCGCGGGCGCCGCGTGCCATGCGTTGCAGGTGCGCATCGAGGCGGAAAACCGCGCCACCGCCAGCCGCGGTGGCATAGCTGCGGATGCCTTCGAACACGCCGGTGCCGTAATGCAGGGCGTGGCTGGTGAGCGGCGCGTGCAGCCGTTCGGCACTGGCGATTTCGCCATCGAACCACTGCTGCAATGGGGCCGGTGCCGTTGGCGCGGCCGGCGCTTCGGATGCGGTTGCGGCGGCGCTCGCACTCAACATGGCGCCACCTCCACTGCCAGGCAGTCGTAGAGTTTGTCGAGTTGCGACTTGAGTACTTCACCCGGACGATCGCTTTCCACGATCAGGCTCACATGCCAGCGATCACCATCGGCACTGGTTTCGCCATTGACGCCGATGGTCTGGTAACCCCGGCGCTGGGTGGTGCCAAGCACCCGCAACAGCGAGCCTTCGGCCTGACGCAAGGTCATATCTAAGCGGTAGCGCATGACGCGGTCTCCTCGGTGAGCATTTCAGCGTTGGAACAATTCGGTGGTACCAGCGGCCACACGTTGGCCTTCTGGTCGATCTTCACGTGCAGCAGCATCGGGCCGGGGCTGGCCAGCAATTCGCGCAGCGCGTCGGCCACTTCGTCGCGGCGCGAAATGCTGCGACTGGGAATCCGGTAGGCTTCGGCGATCTTGCAAAAATCCGGGTTGTCGGACAGATCCACCGCGCTGTAGCGCTCCTCGAAGAACAGCTCCTGCCACTGCCGCACCATGCCCAGCGCCTGGTTGTCGATCAGCACGATCTTCACCGGCAGGCGTTCGCGGGCCATGGTGGCCAGTTCCTGGATGTTCATCTGGAAACCGCCGTCGCCGCTGACGCAGATCACCCGCGCGCTGCGGTCGGCCAACTGCGCGCCGATCGCCGCCGGCAGGCCGAAACCCATGGTGCCAAGGCCGGCGCTGGACAGATGATTGCGCGGATGCGCCACCGTCCAGTGCTGCGCCACCCACATCTGGTGCTGGCCGACATCCGAGCACACCACGGCATCGGGTTCGAGCGCGGACAGATCGCGCAGCAGTGCTGGCGCGTAGATGCTGGTGCCGGGCGCGTCGTAGCGCGCGGCAAACGCCCGCATGCGCTGGGCACACAGCGCGCGCCACGGATCGCAATGCGAGGACGCCGCGCACAGCGCTTGCAGGCTGGTGCCCAGCTCGCCGTGCAGGGCCACATCGGCGAAACGCAGTTTGCTGATTTCGCCGTGATCGCCATCCAGATGCACGATCCGCGCATGCGGTGCGAAGGTGGCGAGTTTGCCGGTGGCGCGGTCATCGAAGCGGGCACCGACCACGATCAGCAGATCGGCTTCCTGTACCGCCATATTGGCGGCCTGCGAGCCGTGCATGCCGAGCATGCCGAGCAGCAGCGGATGGCCGACCGGCAGTGCGCCGAGTGCGCGCAAGGTCACCACCGTCGGAATCTGGCTGGCCGCGACGAACTCGCGGAACTCCTCGACCACATTGGCAATGGCGATGCCGCCACCGCCGTAGATCACCGGCCGCTGCGCCGCGCCGATTTCGGCCATGGCATCAACCAGACCGACCGGAAACGGGTTGTCGATGGCGGCAAACGCGAGCGGCCGGTGCGGCGGCAGATGATCGGCGCTGGTCAGTTGCACATCCTTGGGCAGGTCGATCAGTACCGGTCCGGGCCGGCCCTCGCGGGCCAGACGGAAGGCTTCGGCAACCACT
Organism: Gammaproteobacteria bacterium HGW-Gammaproteobacteria-2; assembly: GCA_002840015.1. Lineage (GTDB taxonomy): Bacteria > Pseudomonadota > Gammaproteobacteria > Xanthomonadales > Xanthomonadaceae. Next base: position 12,751 of record PGZE01000038.1, read on the forward strand.
TCGGGCAACTCGTCGGCGTGACGCACCAGAAAATTGTGCTTGACGATCGGCATGGTCAGGCCGAACACGTCCAGCTCCTGAAAGGCGTCGGTGCCCATCACCCCGGATGCAACCTGGCCGGTAATGCACACCATCGGCACCGAATCGAGCAGTGCATCAGCCAGGCCGGTGACCAGATTGGTGGCGCCGGGGCCGGAGGTGGCCACGCACACCCCGACCCGGCCGCTGCGTCGGGCATAGCCGTTCGCGGCCAGCGCCGCGCCCTGCTCGTGACGCACCAGCACGTGATGCAGGCGCGAGCCGATCAGGGCGTCGTAGAACGGCATGATGGTGCCGCCCGGATAGCCGAACAGGACGTCGACGCCCTCGGCTTCCAGTGCCTGCACCAGCCAGTTCGCTGCATTCACGCGGCGGCCTCCGTGGCAGTGGCGACCGGCTTGGCGGTGCTCGGTTCGCCGTCCTTGTCGAGCCAGCTCATGGCGGCGCGCAGCTTCTTGCCGACCTGCTCGATCGGGTGATCCAGATCGGCCTGCTTGAGGGCGCGGTAGCGCGGGTTGCCGGCCTGGTATTCGGCGATCCATTCGCGCGCGAAAGTACCGTCCTGGATTTCGTTGAGCACCTTCTTCATCTGTGTCTTGGTGTGGTCATCAACCACGTACGGGCCACGGGTGAGGTCGCCGTACTGTGCGGTTTCGCTGATGAACTGGTGCATGCGGGTGAGCCCGCCCTCGTACAGCAGATCGACGATCAGCTTGAGCTCGTGCAGGCACTCGTAATAGGCGATCTCCGGCTGGTAGCCCGCTTCCACCAGCGTCTCCCAGCCGGCCAGCACCAGCTTGGTGGCGCCGCCGCACAACACCGCCTGCTCGCCGAACAGATCGGTCTCGGTTTCTTCCTTGAAGGTGGTGGCGATGGCGTTGGCGCGGGTGCCGCCGATGCCGGCGCAGTAGGCCAGCGCCAACGCTTCGGCATGGCCGCTCGGGTTCTGCTCGACCGCGTAGACGCTGGGCACGCCACGGCCGATTTCGTATTCGCGGCGCACCAGCGCGCCGGGGCCCTTGGGCGCGACCAGAATCACATCGACATCACGGCGCGGTTTGATCTGGCCGTAATGCACGTTGAAACCGTGCGCAAACAACAGACAGGTGCCGGCGCGCATGTTCGGCGCGATCACTTCCACGTACAGGCGCGGTTGCACCATGTCCGGGGTGAGCACCGCCACCAGATCGGCGCTCGCGACCGCATCGGCCGGGGTGACCGGCGCGAAACCGTCGGCCAGCGCGCGCGCTTCGGTGGGGCCGCCCGGACGCAGGCCGACCGTGACGGTGACGCCGGAGTCGCGCAGGTTCAGCGCATGGGCACGGCCCTGGCTGCCGTAACCGATGACGGCGACGGTTTTGCCTTGCAGTGCGGCGGGAGCGGATTTGTTGTTGCTCATGATGGTGTCCTTGCGATGGTCGGTGGGTTGATGGTTGAAACTCAGGCGGTAGTGATCGCGCCGCGCGAGGCGGAGCTGACCAGGCGCGCGTATTTGGCCAGCGCGCCGTGGCTGACCCGTACCGGCGCGGGGGTGGGTTCGCGGCGGGCGAGATCGGCGTCGGTGTCGATGCGGCGCTGGCTGACATCGATGACGATGCGATCGCCCTCGCGCAACCGCGCCAGCGGGCCGCCGCGCGCCGCTTCCGGCGCCATGTGGCCAACCATGAAGCCGTAGGTGGCGCCGGAAAAACGGCCATCGGTGATCAACGCGACATCGTTGCCCAGGCCCTGACCGACCAACGCCGCGGTGACCGCCAGCATCTCGCGCATGCCGGGGCCGCCGGCCGGGCCTTCGAAGCGGATCACGATCACATCGCCGGGCTGGATCTGCCGCGCCTGCACTGCGGCAAACGCCGCTTCTTCGGAATCGAACACCCGCGCCGGGCCTTCGTGACGGCTGCGGCCGTGGCCTGCAAGCTTGACGATGCAGCCTTCCGGCGCCAGCGCGCCGTACAGAATCGAGTAGCCGCCGCGCGCACTGAGCGGCTGCCGGTGATCGAGCACCACCGGATGCGCGGCATTGCCGGCTGCGGCAGCCGGTGCGGCATCGAGCTCGGCGAACAGGCTGCGACCGCTGACCGTGGGCGCATCGGCGAGCAGGCCGGCGGCGCGCAATTCCGCCAGCACCCGTGCGGTCCCACCGGCTTCGAACAATTCCACCGCGGTATAGCGGCCGCCGGGCTTGAGGTCGGCGATCACCGGAGTGCTGCGCGAGGCGTCTTCAAAGGTTTCCAGATCCAGCGCCACGCCGGCTTCGTGCGCGATGGCGAGCAGATGCAGCACCGCATTGGTGGAACCGGCGGTGCCGGCCACCGCGCGGGTGGCATTGCGCAACGCGGTGGGCGTGATGATGTCGCGCGGGCGCAGGTTCGCGGCCAGCAACTGCATCAACAGCTCACCGCAGCGTTTGGCAGCGGCCGGCTTGTCGGTGTGGGTGGCCGGGATATCGTTCAGGCCCATTGGCGACAGGCCCATCGTGGTCAGCACCATCGCCATCGTGTTGGCGGTGTACTGGCCGCCGCAGGCACCGGCACCGGGGCAGGCGCTGCGTTCCACCCGCGCCAGTTCGGCATCGTCGATCTTGCCGGCGGCATGCGCACCGACCGCCTCAAACACATCCTGCACCGTCACCTTGCGCCCGCTGCAATGGCCGTGCGCGATGGTGCCGCCGTACAGCACCAGGCCGGGCAGATTCAGCCGCGCCAGCGCCATCGCTGCCGCCGGGATGGTCTTGTCGCAACCCACCAGCACCAGCACCGCATCCAGACAATGGCCGCTGACCGCCAGCTCGATCGAATCGGCGATCGTCTCGCGCGACGGCAGCGAGCAGCGCATGCCATCGCTGCCCATCGCGATGCCGTCGGTGACGGTGATGGTGTTGAACTCCACCGGCGTACCACCGGCAGCGCGGATGCCGGCCTTGGCGTGTTCGGCCAGCGCGCGCAGGTTGAGATTGCACGGCGATACATCCGACCAGCTGTGCACCACCGCCACCAACGGCTTGGCGATGGCGGCATCGTCGAGTCCGGTGGCGCGCAGCATGGCGCGGGCGGGAGCGCGGGCGGGGCCGGTTTTGATTGCGTCGCTGTTCACGAGGGTATGGTTTCCGGTTGGTGAAGCGCAAAAACAAAAACCCCGCACCGTTGCGGGTGCGGGGTTCGTTGCAGGCTGGTATTGAAAGGTGTTTCAGCCGTCTACGATCCCGCACTCCCGGTAATAACCAGGACTAGGACGACGACGGTAATGACGGTTGCCGCGACACGCGCAGACGACGCACGCAAGGGGGCGAGCGCGTTGGAGAGAGATTGCGGCGGTGCGGCAAAGGTCATGGCTCAACAAAACCACAGACCGGCATCGGCTGTCAAGCCTTTTTGTTGCGCCGCACTAATCCGGATCACGCAGTGATCGTAGATCATTGATATTACAGGCTACTGTGCGACAACTGCCGGGTCGTTGGCAACCGCTACGGAAAGCTTGCGGACGCGTTTTGCGCGCAACGGCCCCGTTTTGTTTTTGCGCAATGCACACCGATGCTGTGCCGCCGCCGTGCGATCAAGGCGGAAAGTCCCCACGCAACCAAGAGTCGCAGGTCGGCTCAAGCGCAGCGGAGCCGACGTTGTGCGTGCGGGATGGTGATGTCGGCTCCGCTGCGCTTGAGCCGACCTACAACAAGATGTCGCCAAATCGGGGGCGTTACCGCACCAAAGGAATGGCGTTGCTCGATGCCCCGGTAGTTTTTCGCGCGGTGTATCGGGTGAAACGATGGTACGCGCGCAGCGGCGAGTGGGTTTCAGCGCGTCTGAAACTCCAGCCCAACCAACAGCGGATCATGATCCGAAGCCCGCCACGGGCCGGGCTCGCCGGTGGGGTAGCCTTGCGCGGTTTCCTCGTCGGCATTGTTGTGCCATTCGGCGGCGCCGCGCACCGCAGGCGCCAGCGCCGGGGTGACCAAGGCGTGGTCGAGGCGGCCGGCCATGCCGTCCCAGAGGTAGCTGTATGGCTCGGCCACACCACTCAGCGCCATTGCATCGTGCCAACCCGCTGCAGTAAGGGTGGTGATCGGGTCTTCCATTGCGTAGCTGTTCAGATCGCCGAGGATCAGCGCACGATCACTGCCGATAGCTGTTGGATCGCTGCGAATCCACCGATCGAGCTGGCTCGCCGCGGCCACGCGCGAGGCGTTCCAGCAACCTTGGCCATCGCCGCTGTCGCGGTCGGCTCCGGTGGCTTGCGGGCAACCGCCCTTGGACTTGAAATGATTCACCACCACGGTGAACGCCGGGCCGCTGCCGACGCGAAAGCTCTGCGCCAGCGGTGGTCGGCTGCCGTGCGCGAAGGCGCCGGTGGTGATCGTGGCGGGCCGACCGAGCGCTGTCACCCGGCCGGAGCGATAGATCAGCGCCACCCGGATAGCGTCCGTGCCGGGGCCATTGCCGGCATCGACGAGTTGCCAGTCAGCGGCGCTGCCGGGCGCGATGTTGAGCGCGGCAACCAGTTGCGCCAGCGCCGAATCCGCGCCGAAGCCGTCGTTCTCGACTTCCATCAAGCCGGCTATATCCGGCTGCAAGGCCTGGATCACCGCCACCAGCTTGGCTTGCTGCAACTGATAGCCGGCCACATCCTGCGCCCCGCGCGGAGTGGGGAAATCACCGCCCTTGCCATCGCCATTGAACAGGTTGAGCAGGTTCAGGCTGGCAATGCGCAGGTTGCCGGCAACCTGCGGTGGCGCTGGCCGCTGGGCACGAATGATGTTCTCGGGCGCTTGCGTTTGCTGCACGCGGTAGTGGCTGTGGCGCTGATCGAGCACGCCCTGCACGCCGATGATCTCGCTACCGGCACGCAACGGAGCGGCAGGGTCGCTCAACCAGGCAATTGGTGCAGGATTCTCGCGGTCGCTGCCGTCATCCAGCAGCAGGCTGCGTTGTGCATTTTCGGCGGCGATCCGGCGTGCGGCGTCGCCCGGTACCGCGCGTTCGGTGGCCTGAAACAGACGCCCGCCGAAGCTGACGCCGATGCTGCCGTAGCGGCGCAGTTCATCGTTGCGGCCGACGGTGAGCGGCGCGCTGATGCGCACCAGCATGCCTTCCAGTGCTTCCCAGTTTGCTGCCGGCGCGTTCAGTGTTACCGGTGCAATCACGGCATCGCCGATGGCCTTGGCTGCGGCCATCTTCAGTGCGGTGAGGCTGCTGCCGTCATCGCCGATTTCCAGCACCTGCCCGCTGATGCGCAGCGTTTGCCCGACCGCGAAGCGAATGGCATCGTCCGGCGCCTGAACAAACAGGCCGTCGGAGGTGCTGGCATCGCCGTCATCGTTGCCGGCCATCGATTGCACGAAAAAACCGCCGAGGCCGGGTTCAAATGCGGTAGTGACCACGCCGTCGATGACCACGGTTTGCCCGCGCAAGGGACTGACCGCACCGCTGCCCTGCACCGTTCCGATTGGCAGCACGTCGATGCCCGTTTCGCCGCTACAGCCAGCCAACACAGCGACAAGGCACAACGCACCCAGCGGGCACAGACCACGAAACGACAACGCCATGACTCACTCCCAACGTATTGAACGAAGACGCCGCCCGAAGGCGGCGCAGATGCGCACTGGGCGCAGCTTACTGCAAGTCGTCGATTGCCGGGATGACGCCGGGAGCCTGTCGGGCTTGACCCACTATGTTCGTTTAGACGAAAAACCATCAGGCCGTCACCCCAGCGCAAGCTGGGGTCCATGTTGATCTATCGTTGACCAAGCAAATGCAGAATGGATTCCAGCTTTCGCTGGAATGACGTAGGGGACGCGCTTGGCGGCTAATGAACAGCATTGCGCTTAACGACGATCAAAACTTCGGCTTGTCCGCCGCCGCGTCGTAGCGGGTCACCGAATCCATGATGATGGCGCGCGCTTCCACGGCGTCGCCCCAGCCATCGAGCTTCACCCACTTGCCTTTTTCCAGATCCTTGTAATGCTCGAAAAAGTGGCCGATGCGCTCCAGCCAGTGCGGCGACACCTGGCCGATGTCATGGATGTGCGAATAGCCGGCGAACACCTTGTCGTCCGGTACCGCGAGAATCTTCTCGTCGCCGCCGGCCTCGTCGGTCATGCGCAGCACGCCGACCGGACGGCAGCGGATCACCGCACCCGGAATCAACGGCAGCGGCAGGATCACCAGCACATCGGCGGGATCGCCATCGCCGCACAGGGTGTGCGGTATATAGCCGTAGTTGCACGGATAACGCATCGGCGTGGACAGGATGCGGTCGACGAAGATCGCCCCGGTTTCCTTGTCCACCTCGTATTTGACCGGCTCGGCATCCTTGGGGATTTCGATGACGACATTGATCTGACGCGGCAAATCCTTGCCGGAAGGGACGAGGTCGAGGCCCATGGCTGCTCCTTGATTCGGGTTGCTGGCGGGGGAAAGGCGTAGAAGGATACGCCATCGACTGCTGCGGCGCAGCATTCGAGGCAGCGCGTGTCAGTTGCAGGATCGCTCAAGCGCTTCCGTGCGCGGCCCAAAAGTCGCTCGGAGTAATGATGGGGTACGACGACGCGAGCACCAGCAAGTCCTTGTCGCCAGTGACCAGGTAATCGGCAGCGCTGCTTTGCAAGGCCATCAGCAACGTGCCCAGCACCGGCCGGTCGTTGAGGTCGCGCAATCGGGGTTCGTTCGCCGCGGCGGGCTCGATTACTTCAGCCTGGATGGAAAGCATGTCCACCAGGTCGTCGATCTCGGTGGATGACAGCCCGTGCCGGTGCGTCAGCTTCGGCAGCACACGCCGGAGTTCATCGAGGATATAAGGCGACAGAAGTACCTCGACCGAGCCGTGACGCCACGCCGCCAGGATCTTTCCGGGCACACTGGCCGGGTAGGCCAAGCCGGACAGCAGGACATTGGTGTCCAACACGATCCGCAATGCGGCCACGCCGGCTCAGCCCGCCTTTTTGCCGGCCCGGATTTCGGCGACGGCCGCATCGATCTCGGCCATCCCGTCGGCCTCGGGCGTGCCCGCAAACCCGGCCTCGATACGCGCCGACAGGGCGTCGAAATGCGCCTGCATGCGGCGGATACGAGCGAACAGGCGCGCGTCGACCAACGCGGCGACCGGCTTGCCATCCTTGTTGATTACGACACAGTCGCGACGGTACTGCACTTGGTTCAGCATCTCGCCCAGGTTTTGGCGAAAGGTGACGGCGCTGGTTTCGGTGATCATGGTGGCGTCCTCGATGACCGTATTGGTCATTATGATCGATATGGTCGGTTTGTCAAGCGCTGTGCCCAACAAGGTCTCACTCGAATCACAATGCGCATCGCCTGTCGTTGTGAAGCATGGATAGCAGCTCCCTGCGGTTCCCGAAACCACCCCGCCAATAAAAGTCAGGACCTCGGCCCACGCCAACCGGTCGCGAAAACGTGTATTTGGCGGCAAAGCAGGTGAACGTCGCTCACATGAAAAAGTGTGCAGCCGCGAAATCAACAAGACAGCAATCAGCGTGAGTGGTATTCACCAGTTTGCTGAATATTGCGCACCTGCTGAATATCACTCACCCGATCGGGCGCCGTCGGCTGCCTGCCCGCAGCAAAAACGAAGCCCCGCTGAGCGGGGCTTCGTCGTTACTGCTATCGCGCAACACTTACAGCAGCGGCACCAGCAACAGGGCCACGATGTTGATGATCTTGATCAGCGGGTTCACTGCCGGGCCGGCGGTATCTTTGTACGGGTCGCCCACGGTGTCGCCGGTAACAGCGGCCTTGTGCGCTTCCGAACCCTTGCCGCCGTGATGGCCATCCTCGATGTACTTCTTGGCGTTATCCCAGGCGCCACCACCGGTGGTCATCGAAATCGCCACGAACATGCCGGTAACGATGGTGCCGATCAGCAGCCCACCCAACGCTTCCTTGCCCAGTAGCAGGCCGACAGCCACCGGCACTGCGACCGGCAGCAAGGATGGCACTACCATTTCCTTGATCGCCGCCTTGGTCAGCATGTCCACCGCGCGCGAATAATCGGGCTTGGCGGTGCCGGCCATGATGCCGGGGATTTCCTTGAACTGGCGACGCACTTCCACCACCACCGACGCGGCGGCGCGGCCTACCGCTTCCATCGCCATCGCGCCGAACAGGAACGGCACCAGGCCGCCGATCAGCAGGCCGATGATGACCATGTGGTCGGACAGGTCAAAGCGCAAGGCTTCGTAGGTCGCTCCGAGCAACGCCGCTTTCGCTTCGCCAGCAGCATTGAGGTTGTGGGTGTAATCGGCAAACAACACCAGCGCGGCGAGGCCGGCCGAACCGATCGCGTAGCCCTTGGTCACTGCCTTGGTGGTGTTGCCCACGGCGTCGAGCGGATCGGTGACCGCGCGCACTTCCGGCGGCAGCTCCGCCATCTCGGCGATGCCACCGGCGTTGTCGGTGATCGGGCCGTAGGCATCCAGCGCCACGATCATACCGGCCATCGACAGCATCGCGGTGGCGGCAACGGCGATGCCGTACAGGCCACCGAGCGCATGACAACCCCAGATTGCCGCACACACCGCCAGCACCGGTGCCGCCGTGGACTTCATCGATACGCCGAGGCCGGCGATGATGTTGGTGCCGTGGCCGGTGGTGCTGGCCTCGGCGATGTGCTGTACCGGCTTGAACTGGGTGCCGGTGTAGTACTCGGTGATCCAGACGATGGCGCCGGTCAGCAGCAGGCCGATCAACGAGCAGTAGAACAGGTTGAGCGCGCCCAACGGCGAATCACCCATCAGCATATTGGTGATCGGGTAGAACGCGGCAGCGGCCAGTACCGCCGACACGATCACGCCCTTGTACAGCGCGCCCATGATCGAGCCGCCTTGCTTCACCTTGACGAAGAAGGTGCCGATGATCGAGGCGATGATCGAGACGCCGCCCAGTACCAGCGGATACAGCACGCCGTTGGCACCGACATCGCTCACCATCAACAGGCCCAGCAGCATGGTGGCGATCACCGTCACCGCGTAGGTCTCAAACAGGTCGGCGGCCATGCCGGCGCAATCACCGACGTTGTCGCCCACGTTATCGGCAATCACCGCCGGGTTGCGCGGGTCATCTTCGGGAATGCCCGCTTCCACCTTGCCGACCAGATCGGCGCCGACGTCGGCACCCTTGGTGAAGATGCCGCCGCCCAGTCGCGCGAAGATCGAGATCAGCGAGGAACCAAACGCCAGACCGACCAGCGCGTGCAGCGCTTGTTCGCCGCCGTGGCCCATCTTGATCAGCGCAAGGTAATAACCCGCCACGCCGACCAGACCCAGGCCAACCACCAGCATGCCGGTGATCGCGCCACCACGGAAGGCCACGTCCATCGCCGGGCCAATGCCCCGGCGCGCGGCTTCGGCGGTGCGCACATTGGCCTGCACCGACACGTTCATGCCGATGTAACCGGCGGCGCCGGACAGCACCGCACCGATCAGGAAGCCGATCGCGGTCAGCGCGCCCAAAAACCAGAAGATCAGCGCAAACAGTACCGCACCGGCCACCGCAATGGTGGTGTATTGGCGGTTGAGGTAGGCGCGCGCGCCTATCTGGATCGCCGCCGCGATTTCCTGCATGCGCTCATTGCCCGCCGGCTGCGCCATGATCCAGCGCGCCGACACGATGCCGTAAATAATGGCCAGGGCCGCGCAGGCCAGTGCCAGTTCCAAACCATATTGTTGCAACATGAACCTCTCCCCAGGTTGGTGGGCGCGTTGAAAACCGGTTGCGCGACCCGATTGCTGCGTTGCGCGGTGCTCGGAATCCTCATGTACCGGTATGTACACTGCGGTTCCTGCGCTCCGCGCGTCCTGCACTCGGGCCGCTCACGACGGTTTTCTCGGCGCCCTGATGTTGATCTTGCGGCTTCAGCCGACGCCGGAGTATCGCAAATCTTCGCCCCCGGCGGAAATCGGGTTTTCCCAACGTATGCGCGGTGAAGGGATTGGCGAGTGTCGGGGACTACGATGCGGGCGCGAAGGATCATGGCCGGGGAAAGTGGAGGCGGCGGGTTTGAGCAGGCATGCAGGGACGCCTATTCTTCGGGGAACTCGGTGAGCAAGCGTTCCAGCGTTGTCAGGAGATCCGGCGCTTTGGCGTCGGCTGCTTCATAAACGATTCTGTGGTCCAGAACGGCTTAGCAGTGCGCAAGTACGTTTCGAAATCCCACGATAAGGTCACCGTCCTGGATGCGTTTGAACAGATCAGGATCGAGCTTGCGAATCTGGCCAAGCGCGTCACCTGCGATCTCGAGTTGGCGTTCAACCGCCGACTGGCAGTACTCGTCGTCAAGATAGGTTTCCAGCGAGCAGCCTTGCAGGAAACGCGGCAGCTTGCGCAGCGCGTTTATGGCAAGGTCCAGATAGCGTCAGGCCGCCGCTGCATAGACGGGCACTTTGGTTCGCTCGATGATGCGCTTGAGCCGGGTATTGTCCATGGCAACCAGGACAACCATATCCACCGGCTGGTCCAGGACGGCTTCGAGCTTTGCCTTGAAATCGAAGTAACGGCGCAATGCGCTGCCGGGTGAGTGCGGGTCGAAGTCGACGACTACATCCACGTCGCTGCGCGTTTCGTCGTAGTCGTCGCGCAGAACGGAGCCAAAAACATCCAGCCGACGCACGCCATGTTGCCGGCACAGGGCGGCGATCAGTTCGCGGCGATCCTCGATTAGCGGGTTCATGGCGTACCTTGGCAGCCAGCCGTGAAGCGTGTGGAATAGGGCGCTTTCGTCGTTTCGCAGACCATCGTTTTTTTACAGCGGATGGTTGGCGGGTACCTGTGGCTCACAGCCGGTATCGGGCCCGATCCTCTGGTCGGAGGACAAGCTTGCCCGGAACGACGGGGTAAGGTTGCGCCTTATAGTACCAGCCGAACACGCGCGTCCATAGCCACTCCGGAGCGCTGGCAGCCTGCCGCGAATGGCAAGTTCGACAGCGGTTGTCGCCCGCCCTGCGGGCCTACAGTGGCCCATCGCCGTGAGCAACTGTGTTACTCGCTGCTGCCAATCTGTGCTGTTGTGGGAGCGGGCCTTGCCCGCGAACGATCTGGCGAGGAGCTTCGCGCGCAGGGGCGCTCCCACAAACGCCTTGAAGCACCCCTGGAGCCAACCCTGTGGGCGACCAGCGCAGCGTCGGGGCGAAGCTCCGCCAACCGTTTAGCGTGCAGGTACGCCCCACAACAACCGTTCATGTGCCGGGCTGGTGCGTCTCACGCCCTGAGACAGCCATCGAGCAAGCTTGAGCTACCTTGGCGTGTGGAGAAACCGTATGACAAACAACCCCTGGGGCGAACGCGCGGAGCAGGCGGAAAAGTTCCGGCTTGCCCTGCAACCGCTGGCCGTACGCATACGTGCCACGCTCGCTGGCGAGAGCGGCGATGCCGACGCCAGCGAAGGGCTCTCATCGGACGAACTGCGCCAGCGCCACCTGCTGCTGTGGTCGTCGGCAACCTTGCATCTGCTCGATGCCCTGCAGGCGCTCAACCGCGACGTGTGGGAGGCCGACGCGCCGGATGCGGCTGCCATCCACCGCGCCGCCGGGCGGGTCGAGGGCGTGGTCGAACGCTGGCTGCGTGGCTTCATCGAGGTGCGCGATGCCTATCCCGGGCCCGAGGCCGCACCGGTGCGCGCGCTGCTGCTCGCCCTGTATCGGCATTCGCTGGGGGAATTGTGTGACTGGCTCGAGCAGTTGTTCGATACCTTGCAGCACCCGCTCGCCCGGGTTGCGCCCGAGCGCCTTGCCGGCCCCGACCCGGTGCATGTCGAACTGGAGTGCATCTTGAATCTCACCGCACCGCCGGAGTTGATCCAGGCACTGTTGCCGACGCCGCAGCCGGATCGCGGCAACAGCCTGTGGTCGCTGGCCGCCGCCTTCGGCATCGGCTGGATGCTCGGCGATGACGATTGAGGCGCAGTGGCGTGCGCAACGCGAGGTGTCCCTGACCGAGCGAGCCGCGCAGCGGCGAAGCGAAGGCGTGGCCGGCGTAGCGGGCGTTGCGCAGCAACCGACCGAGGGCCGGATTCGAACCGGCATCACCACGTCGCGCTGACCGCGACATGTCCCTCACTACCTGACGAGGGCTCTACCCGGGCAGGGACCGGGCCTTGGTACAAGCGTGGCGCATCCGCCGCACGCGGGGCGTCGCGCACAGGGTGGGCTCCACAGCAACGCGCGGTCGTGCTGGTGGAGCAACTGTGTTGCCCGCTGGGCCAGCGAGTGTCTTTGTGGGAGCCGGCCTGCCGGCGAACGAATTCGCGAACAGCTTCGCGGGCAAGGCCCGCTCCCACAGGAAAGCAGGTGCGTGTCTCTGGAGCACCCTGTGCGCGACCGATCGGACCCAGGCGCTGGGCACCCTCAGGTATAGTCGCTGCTGACGCCGGCACCACGGCGCGGCCATCGATTGCGCGGGAGCGACACATGCCGGAGTTGCATTTCAAGGGCAAGGAATTCGTCTACAACCACCATCTGACGGTGCCGTTCCGGCCGTTGCTGGCGCAGCCGGACAAGAGCTGCGGCGACGACCCGGAAAACCTGATCGTGCAGGGCGACAACCTGCATGCGCTGAAGAGCCTGCTGCCGCGCTACGCCGGCAAGGTCGATCTGGTGTTCATCGACCCGCCCTACAACACCGGCAACGAAGGCTGGGCCTACAACGACAACGTCAACAGCCCGCTGCTGCGCGACTGGCTGGACGGCAACCCGGTCAACAAGGAAGACATGCTGCGCCACGACAAGTGGCTGTGCCTGATGTGGCCGCGGCTGAAGCTGCTGCATGAGTTGCTCAGCGAGCGCGGCTCGATCTGGATCACCCTGGACGACAACGAAGTGCATCACGCGCGGGCGATGCTGGACGAGATTTTCGGCGAGCAGAACTTTGTGGCGACGTGCATCTGGCAGAAGAACTACTCGCCCAAGAACACCGCACAGCATTTTTCGGAAGATCACGATTACCTGCTGGTCTACGCCAAGAACGCTTCCGACTGGCGACCCCGGCTGCTGCCGCGCACACCGGAAATGGAAGCGCGCTATGGCAACCCGGACCATGATCCGCGGGGGCCGTGGAAGGCTGGCGACCTGTCGGCGCGGAACTACTACGGTGAGGGCACGTACTCGGTCACGACACCAAGCGGGCGGCGGCTCAGCGGGCCACCTTCTGGTCGCTACTGGGTGGTTTCAGAATCCAAGTTCAAGGCCATGGATGCCGATCGGCGCATCTGGTGGGGTGAGGACGGCGGCAACATTCCGGCGATCAAACGCTTTCTGTCTGAGGTCAAGGACGGCCGGGTGCCGCAGACGCTGTGGTTCTATCACGATGTCGGCCATACCCAGGACGCCAAGAAAGAGCTGCTGAACATCTTCGACTTCGCCAGTTCCGATGACGTATTCGTCACCCCCAAGCCCACCGCACTGGTGCAGCGCGTGCTGGAACTGGCCACCGACGAAGACGCCATCGTGCTCGACTCCTTCGCCGGCTCCGGCACCACTGCGCATGCGGTGCTGGCGCAGAACGCCAAGGACGGCGGCAACCGCAAGTTCATCCTGGTCGAGTGCGAGGCCTATGCCGATACGCTCACCGCCGAGCGTGTGCGCCGGGTCATCAATGGCTATCCGTTTCACGGCACCCGCCGCGAGGAATTGCTGCGCGAAAAAATCACCCTGAGCACGCTGAAGAAGGCGCATGCGCTGCTGGATCGGGTGGCGCTGGTGGAGCGCCAGAATGAAGGGCGCTTCACCCGCATCAAGAGCACGGTCAAGGATGGCGAGCTGATCGTCAGCGGCGAAACCGAGGTTGCCGAGCAGGCCGAAGGCCTGGGCGGTGGCTTCACCTACTGCACCCTGGGCGAAAAACTCGAACTGGACGATTTGCTCACCGGCGCCAGCCTGCCGGCGTTCGCGGCGTTCGGCGGCTATCTGGGCGAGAGCGCGCAGTATCACGTCTGGCTGTTGTATCGGCCCGATCTGGAGTTCCTCAAATCGCGCGACGCCGCGCTCAGCCTGGCGACGGCCGAACGCATTGCCGCCAGCGACCCGCACAAACGCCATCTGGTGTTCGCCCCGGCCCGCTACGTACCGCAGAAGAAACTGCTGGAACTGGGCGTGGAGCATGCGCCGTTACCGTACGCCTTGTATCGTATCGAGAAGGCGTGAGCGCGCGTGATGGTGTTGATCGACGAGAGCGGCGATGCCGGCTTCAAGCTGGTGCGCGGCTCCTCCTCGCATTTTGTGGTGGCGATGGTGGTGTTCGACGACTTTGGCGAGGCCGAGCGGACCAGCACCGCGATTGCCGACCTGCGCACCGCGCTGCGGATCAGGACCGAGTTCAAGTTTTCCAAGAGCCACGACGACATCAAGGACGCGTTCTTCGACTGCGTGTGCAGGCACCGCTTCAGCGTACGCGCACTGGTGGTGGACAAGTCGGTGATCTACAGCGACTCCCTGCGCGAACGCAAAGACCTGTTCTACAACTATTTCGTGCTGCAAGGCGCGCGCATCAAGATCGACGGTAGCGGTGATCGCCACTTCAAGAACGAGCTGAACTCGTACCTGCGCCAACAGTTGCATGCCGGGCAGGTCAAAAGCATCCGGTTTGCCGAGTCACACCGGGATAATTTGATCCAACTGGCAGACATGGTAGCGGGGGCAATTTTGCGTTCTTATCGGGACAAAGTCCGCAAGGATGCGAAGCGCTGGCGCCAAGTGCTAGCGCGCAACGGCAAGCTAGGAGACGTATGGGATTTCCGTTAGCACAAAAAACGAAGGGAGCGACAATGTCGCCCCCTCGTCCGCGCCCTTGGCCTAGCCGGACGATTGTCCGGCAAGCACACCCTACGGAGACGGTTCGATCCAAGGGGGCTTGGTGGTGCCATAGTACGGAATTCCGTAGTCGGCGCAAGTGACCCCGGACTTTTTCGGACGAACGGTAGGAAATAGATCGCTATCATGAAACTGAAAGACTTCCAGCAAGCGGTGCTGGGCACATTGGGTGATTATCTGGGTGCGCTGACGGAACAGCGCGAGCGCGCCGGCAAGATTGCGCAGATGGCCGCCGCCAACCCCGAACTTGGTCTGGCGGTGCTGGACTTCAGCGCTGCCGCATGGGCGGCGATGCAGGCAGCGGGCAAGCTACCGGCGCTGCGCGCGGCGGTACCGTTCAGTCCGCGCCGCGATGGCATCGGCCGGCCGGTACCCTCGATCTGCCTGAAAGTGCCGACCGGCGGCGGCAAGACCCTGCTGGCGGCATCGGCGGTGTCGCGCATCCTCGATCAGTGGCAGGGCGCGCGCAGCGGCTTCGTGTTGTGGATCTGCCCCAACGAGGCGATCTACGCGCAGACGCGCAAGGCGCTGCGTGATCGCGAACACCCGTATCGCCATATCCTCGATCAGGCCAGCGGCGGGCGCACCCGGATACTGGACAAGGACGATCCGCTCAGCCGCGCCGAGGTGGATTCGCAGTTGTGCGTAATGCTGCTGATGCTGCAATCGGCCAATCGAGAAACGAAGGAGTCGCTGCGCCTGTTCCGCGATCGCGGCAATGTGCATGGCTTTTTCCCGGCTGCCGATGACAAGCCCGAGCAGGATCGCTGGCTGGCCGAAGTGCCAAACCTCGACACGTATTCCGACGTGATGCTGCACTGGCATGTGGTCAAGGATTCGCTGGGCAATGCGCTGCGCGCAATCCGCCCCATTGTGGTGCTCGATGAGGGCCACAAGGGCTATTCGAAGTTGGCGATGGACACCCTGTACGGCTTCAACCCGAGCTTCGTGCTGGAGCTGTCGGCGACCCCGGCGGATCGTCCGCGCGACACCCCGCCGGTGTACAGCAACTGGCTGTGCGATGTACGCGGGGTGGACCTGGACAAGGAAAACATGATCAAGCTGCCGATCAACGTGGCGGTGAAGCCCGGCAACGACTGGCGCGGCTGTTTGCGCGACGCGCTGCAACGGCTGGATGCACTGCAAACTGATGCCGAACGCCTGCAATCCGAGTGCGCGCGTTACCTGCGCCCGATCTGCCTGGTGCAGGTGGAGCGCACCGGCAAGGACCAACGCGACGGCAACCATGTACACGCACTCGATGCGCTGGAATACCTGCAAACGCTCGGCGTGCGCGACGACCAGATTGCGATCAAGAGCGCCGAG
>PGZE01000039.1:0-26062 GCA_002840015.1 Gammaproteobacteria bacterium HGW-Gammaproteobacteria-2
AAACACGCCCGCAACCGCTGTGATGGACACGCATTGACCAGCGCGCGGCGGATGGAGCCCCGTCCGCATGATCTTTACGGGGATTTTGCAAGAGCCTCATCGGTTATCGGCTTACACTGCGCATTGCGACGCTAGCGGCGGACAGACTTCATGACCATCCACTTCAATGCGCGTGATCGCTATCGTTTGGCGTTGTTCGCGATTTACCTGTTGTGGTGGCTGGTGTTGGCGATTGCGCCCTGGTATCGCGAGGACTGGCTACTCGAAAACGTGCTGGTGTTTGTGCTGCTTCCGTTCATTGTTGTCGTGCAGCGGCGCTTGTCGAATCTGGCAATCGGCGCGTTGTTCGTGTTTTTTGTGCTGCATGCGATCGGTTCGCATTACACCTACGCACAGGTGCCTTACGATGCGTGGTCAGAGTCATTGTTCGGGCGTTCGATCAGCTCACTGCTCGGGTTTGAACGCAACCATTTTGATCGCCTGGTGCATTTTCTCTACGGCCTGTTGATTACACCGACGGCAATCGAGTTGATCGACAGCCGCGTAACCCAGCGCGGTGCATGGCGCTACCTCGTCCCGTTTACCTTCATGGCTGCGCACGCCGCATTCTATGAAGTGGCTGAATGGCTTGCGGCGACGTGGTTCGGTGGCGATCTGGGCGTGGCGTATCTGGGCACCCAGGGCGATGTCTGGGATGCGCAGAAGGATTCGGCACTGGCGATTGTGGGTGCGCTGATCGCCGTGGTCTGGCTGCGGATTGGTGATGATTCCTCAGCGCGACACTGAGCGCAGGACGGGTTAGGGCCAAATCAAGGATAATGCCGGCTCTCTCTGTCGGCAGCGCGTTGGTCAATGAAAACCCCCAGTGGACTGCAACCTTTGATCGATGATGGCGTGATCGATGCCGTATTGCGCCCGCTCAAGAGTGGCAAGGAAGCCGCAGTGTACGTGGTCAGCGCAGGCGATGAGGTGCTATGCGCGAAGGTGTACAAGGACATGGCGCAGCGCAGCTTTCAGGCGCGGGTGCAGTATCAGGAAGGCCGCAAGCAGCGCGGCAGCCGGCAGGCGCGGGCGGTCGGCAAGGCCAGCAAGTTTGGTCGCCGCCAGCAGGAGGCGGAGTGGAAGAATGCCGAGGTGGATGCGCTCTACCGGCTCGCCGATGCCGGGGTGTGCGTTCCCGAGCCGCGTGGCTATTTCCATGGCGTGTTGCTGATGGCGCTGGTGACCGATGCCGAGGGCCGTAGCGCGCCGCGCCTGGGCGAGGTGGCGCTGACGCCGGCGCAGGCGCATGCCTACCACACGGCACTGATCCGCGATGTAGTGCGCATGCTGTGCATTGGCCTGATTCACGGCGATCTGTCCGAATACAATATTCTGGTTTCCGAATCGGGGCCGGTGTTGATCGATTTTCCGCAGGTGGTAAGCGCTGCTGGCAACAATGCCGCGCGCGAGATGTTGTTGCGTGATGTACACAACGTGCGCGATAGCCTGGCGCGTTTTGCCCCGGAGCTGGCGGCAAGCCATTTTGGCGAAGAAATGTGGGCACTTTACGAGCAAAGCGCGTTGAAGCCGGATTCGGAATTGAGCGGTCAGTTCGTGTTCGACGAAGGCGATGCCGACGTGGACGCGGTGATGTGGTCGATCCGCGATGCACGTGAAGAAGCGCTGATTCGGCAGCAGGGGCGCGAGGCGGCGGCCGAACAGGATTGATGAAGACGCTGCCCATCCCGCATACCGATCTCGTCGTATCGCGCATCGCACTGGGCTGCATGCAGCTCGGCGGCAGCTGGGACGACGCAGCGTTGAGCGGCAGTGTGCGCAGTCGCGCGCTGCGATTGGTCAGTGCGGCGGTGGAGCAGGGCATCAACCTGTTCGATCATGCCGATATCTATACCCACGGCAAGTCCGAGTCGGTGTTTGGCGAAGTGCTGCAACAGATGCCGGGCCTGCGCCAGCGCATGGTGATCCAGTCCAAATGCGGCATTCGCTTTGCCGATACGCCCAATACCGGCGATCCGACGCGATACGATTTCAGCCATGCCCATATCACCGCTTCGGTGGAGGCCAGCCTGCGCCGACTGCGCTGCGATCACCTCGATATCCTGTTGCTGCATCGCCCCGATCCGTTGCTGGAGCCCGAAGATGTGGCTAGCGCATTCGATGCATTGCAGCGCAGCGGCAAGGTGCGTTATTTCGGCGTGAGCAATCACAATGCCGGTCAGATTGCGCTGCTGCAGCGGTATCTGGAGCAGCCGCTGGTGATCAACCAGCTCGAACTGAATCTGCTGCACACGCAACTGATCGATGACGGGGTGATGGTCAACACCGACGCAGCAGCGTACGCGGCAGCGAGTGGCACCCTCGATTACTGCCGCGCGCAGGAAATCCTGATTCAGGCATGGTCGCCCTTGGCGGGAGGGGTGTTGATCGCGCCGCCGGCACAAGCCTCGCCGCAGGTACACGCTGCTGCGCGGCAGGTCGCGGCGCTGGCCGATGCGCACGGCACCAGCCGCGAAGCCATCGTATTGGCCTGGTTACTGCGCCATCCGGCCGCCATCCAGCCAGTGGTTGGCACCACCAAGGTTGATCGACTGCTAGCCTGTTGCCAGGCCGATGCGGTCAGTCTGAGCCGCGAAGACTGGTATCGCCTTTACCATGCGGCGCGCGGCATACCATTGCCGTGATCGGTGGTGGGCGTTGGCGCTATCCTTGTAAACATGACCACGCAAAAACCCACGCCACCGGTTGAGCCGTTGCCCGGCGATTGCTGTGGTGAAGGCTGCCCGCGCTGCATCCTCGATATTTACGAGGATGCGCTGGCGCGTTACGAAGTGGAACGCGCTGCCTGGGAAGCCGAGCATCATAAGGCCAGCTGAATCATCGCATTTGTTGCTTCGCCCACTGGAGTGTGGACATATCATTGGCTGATTGTGCAGCACCAATGAGGCTGAGCAATACGCTGCGTTTGCCTTGGCTGCGTTGCAATTGCAGCCGATAGGCAGTCACCGCCAATGCGGGTTGGCCGGCTTCGCGCAACAAGTCGCCGTGCAATTCAGCGGCGGGATAATCGATGAAGGGTGGTCCGAACGATGACGCCATGCGCCCTTCAAGTTCACTGGCCTCGGCAGCTGCGGCCAACGCATCGGCGGGTTTTCCGGCGGCCATTTGTGCGGCCGCATGTAGCTGTTTGCGTTGTACGACAAGCCTCTCAAGGTATTGCAGGTCGGTGGGAATGACTTCGCTTTGCACCGCGATGCGTTGTTGCAGTTGCGTTTGCTCGCGCTCGAATATCTGTTGCCAATGCTGGCCGGCGCTCGCATCGCCACGGCGATAACCGGCCATGGAGCGTACGAAGGCGACGAGCAGCTTCGGGTCGCTGCCGTCGCCGAGTTCGAATTGCCAATCGAGCACCGCGTTGTCCCAGCCACGTGTCTCGATCAGATAGCGCGCCCACATCTGTACCAAAGAACCGGTCAGCGAGGTGTCGGCATCCAGTTGCAATGGCCCCGGCGGTGGCTCAGTGGAAGCGTGTCGATCAGCGAAGGCTTGTTCGAGCAGGATAAGGGCATCCGCGTTTTGTTCGGTTTGCAACAGGCCGTAGAGTAGCCAGTAGTTGTAGTGCCCGGTATGACGTGGCGGTGACCCACGCTGCGCGAGTTGTTGGTTGCTGACCTGCAACGCAGCGCGATTGGCCTGAATCAACGCATCCCACATGCCCAGCTCCAGAAAAATATGCGAGGCCATGTGCTGTGCGTGACCGGCATCGGGTGCCAGCTTCGCCAAGGCACGTGCGGCGCCAAGGCCAAGCACGGCATGCAGTGGATCATCGACGCCGTGAATCAGGTAGTGGGCCGCGCCTGGATGCTGCGGATTGGCCGAAAACACATCCTGGGCGATCGCGGCAGCGCGCAGATAGTCGGGGATGTCGCGTACTCCAGCATGGACGCCGAAATAGGCGAGTGCGTGAAACAGTTGTACTTCGTGATTGTCGGGGTAGCGCTTGGCCATGTCGGCCATGAAATGCAGATAGGCCAGGTCGCGCGTGGCTTTGCTGCCCTCGCCGTAGAGCACGTCCAGTGCCGTCAGAAAATCACGCTCAAGTGTACTGTGTGCCTTGCTGGCGCGAGCCGATGCGCTTGCGCCCAGCCGGTGCAGCGCAGCCAGCGCCTGTTCGCGCGCCTGCTGATCCCAGATCGGATGGTTGTAGGTCATGGCCTCGCCCCAATAGGCCATGGCGAAGTCGGGTTCCAGTTTCTGGGCCTCAATAAAGGCGTCGTGGGCGCGTTCATACTCGAACAAGTGCAGCAGCAGCATGCCGCGAATAAATGCAGCCTGCGCGGCAGGCACCGTAGCCGATGTCGGGAAAACGATATGTCCCAGCAACGGTGCATCGGGTGCGCTGGCCTTGATGACGTTGGCATGTGGGCGCTCGTGCGCCAGACTGGTCGATGCAGTTGCCAGCACGATCAGGGCAATCAGGCTGCTACGGATAACAGCGGAAATGAGCAGCATGCCGGGTTCCTTGCGAGAAGAGATGTCAACTTAGACGCCGCCCTGCCTGAAGGGTTCCGATTTGGCAACGTCGCTGTACCGCAGGCATCAATGCGAACCGCAACGATGCGCTGATCGCGTTGACCAGCGGCGACTGACGCCACTGGTCTTCGCGCCGATCCGGTTAGCGGTTGGAAATCATCGGGTCGAAAGTCAGCGCGCAGTCATTGCTGGTGTCGGTCACCTCCAGCGCGTAGTAGGCATTTTCCATCGGCGCGGTGTTCCTGTTCTTGATGGTGGCGACGCGCGGTGAATTGTTCGGGTTGGAAAGCTGCTGTTCCGGGTCGTTGTCGAAACTGACGCCGCTGATTTTC
Source organism: Gammaproteobacteria bacterium HGW-Gammaproteobacteria-2 (assembly GCA_002840015.1). Taxonomy (GTDB): domain Bacteria; phylum Pseudomonadota; class Gammaproteobacteria; order Xanthomonadales; family Xanthomonadaceae. The sequence continues at coordinate 4,866 of PGZE01000039.1, forward strand.
AGCGCCGGGTCGCTGGCCAGTTTGACCGTGATTACCACCTGGCCGCGACCGTGCACGACGATATTGCCGTGATCATCGGTGCCACCATCGTAGCGGTAGGTGTAGGCGTTGCCACAGCCTTCAATAGTCGCCCAACCGGCTTCGGCGGGCGCGCCTTTTTGTATGCTGAGGGTGACGAAGGGCGGGTTGGCGGGTTGGCCATTGGTGTCGGCGGGCTGGTCCATGGTGTTGCTCCTTGCGCTGGGTGATGGCCGGCGGGGATTCGACGGCGGGGTGCGTCATTGTTCGCGGGTTGGCAGCGGGTAGCGTGGGTCGTTGAAGCCGGCGCTGCGCAGGGTGTCGGCCAGCGCCAGCGCTTGAGCGGTGTCGCCGCTGTCTTGCGCGAGTTCGGCTCGCAGCAGCATGTTCATCACCCCGGTTTGTGCGCCGTTTTTGAGCAGTTCGCGCGCTTTGCTCCAACTCGCTTCCGCCAGCGCCGTCTGGCCGGCCGCGTGCTGGATTCGGCCCAGTGTTTCCGCGATTTGCGCGGTATCGAGTTTGGCGCTATCGCGGCCCTTTTCATCCATCGCCGCATCGGCACGGGCCATCGCGCTGATCGCTGGTGACATGGCCAACTCGGGATGGCCGATATCGAGTACGCGTAATGCCTGCAGGCGTTCGGTCATGGCCAGTGTGCGTGGATAGTCGTGGTTGCTTGGGTCTTCGGTGACGAGTTGGGAAAAGCCTGTATGGGCACGAGTCAGAAGCCGGTCAGCGAGCCCGAATTCGCCGGTAGCACGTGCTAGTTCGGCCTGCGCGCGTTGGCTGTTGTACAGCGAATAACGCCATTCGGCATTGCTCGGATCGTGGTCAACCAGGGCCTGGCAGACGCGGGTGCTTTCATCCAGCAGAGCCTTGGCTTCGGCAACCTTGCCCTGATGGGTCAGGGCCAGCGCCAAAAACGTCCCGGCGACGCCATAGCGGTTGCTGTAGCGCGGATTCTCGCCCGTGGCATGCAGCTTCGCGAGTAGGTCGTATGTTTCCCGGAATGCCTGTTCGCTTTCGGCAATCCGGCCGAGGTCAAGCAGGGTGGAACCGATCCACGACATGCCTTCACTGAGGTCGAATATCAACGCATCTTCATTGGGCGAGTCGACCAGCAGTTGCCGCAGCACGGCCTGCGAATCGTTGAAATGGCCCAGGGCATCGCTGGCCATGCCGCGCTCGCGGGCCACGCTGCCAAGGTTGCTGTAGGCGTAGGCGAGCTCGCGTTTATAGCCGGCATTTTTCGGCTCCCGTGCCAGCAGCTCGCGGCTACGTTGCATATAGCGCTCCAGAGCGTTGTCGGCAAAATCCAGGTCGTTGCGCTGCCAGGCCACGTAGCCTACCCAGAACTCGGCCTGCCCCAGTTCGAACAGATAATCGTTGTTTTCCGGTTCGCGGGTATATAGCGCCTGTGCCTGAGCAAGCGATTTCCTGAACGCGGCAAGCGCCGGCTTGAGGCGGCCCTGGCTGAAGCGCACCTCGCCGATTTGGCGCAGTGCTATCGCGCGCGCCAGCACTTCTGTTGCAGTGCCGCGATCACCCAATGCGTCGAAGTAATTTTCTGCCTGATCGCCGACCGCATCGAGCAGGTCGAGCTTGCCAAGCGGTTCAAGTTTGCTGCGCAGGTCGCCCAGCATGAAATTGATCAAGTGCTCTGCCTGGCCGCGTCGTACCTCAGACTCCTGGCGCGACAGATACGCCACGATCGCCAGGCTGACGGTAACGGTGGAGATCACCAGCAGACCGGTGGTCAGCATTGAGCGGATCCACGCGCGGCGCTGGGCATCGCGGCGCTTGAGATCGTCAACACCGACACACAGCAAACCGGCGGCAATCTTCAGCAGGGCATTGTGTTTGCCGTCGCTGAACACATCGGCGGCCAGCGGCTCGTGGCGCGGGCTGCCATCCGCGTTGTGCAGCAGGGCCGGCGGGAAGGCGCAATCGCTGGCGCTCGGATCCGGGCTGCCGGCCACCAGCAGGCAAAACACCCGATGGCTGAGCCCGCGCGCCTGGAAGTAGCGGATTTCTTCGTTGACCCAGCGCGAGGCGGCAGCAGCCGGGGAGCACACCACGATTAGCGCACCTGATTCGGCCAGTGCGCGCAGGATCGCTGCGGACAGATCGTCGGCCGAGGCCAACTCGTCGCGGTCACGAAACACCGGGTACAGGCGGGCCGGCAGCAAATCGGCATTTTCGCGTTGGCGCAACCGCTTTGGCACCCGGTAGCGCTCCAGCGCGCGTTGCAGCCAGCGCGCCCAGGTTTCGTCGGCATGGCTGTAGCTGATGAATGCGTGATAGCGTCCGGCCAATGCGTTACCTCCCGAAAACCCGATATCCCCCCGAGACGTAGCAACGCAAGAACCTCGATGGGCCGGCCAAGCGTGGATTGGGCGCGGCATGCGCATCCAGCGCGCGCGGCCGCCGGTTTTCCGGCGCGGGCATTTGCGTTGGCACTTTGGGCTGGTGTTGTTGCGCGAATCGGTGGTGCGCGGTTGGCAGTGCGTAGCGCTCAAGTCAACTGGCTTTGCTCCAGCGGCCGTTCGCGGTGCATCAGGATCCATTCGGTGTGCTCCTGCAGGCAGGCTTCGCCCAGAGCCTTGAGGATGCCGCGACGCTGAGCGTCATCGCTTGCTACATCGAGCTGCTTGCGGGCACGGGCGAAGATGCTGCTCATGAAGCGGTACTGTTTGATCAATTCCTTTTCCGCCTGCTTGTGGCCATAGGCGTTACGCACGCCGGCAATCAGTGGTAGCAGCCCGACCAGCACCAGCAGATAGTTGGCCACGTTGGGGCTCAGGCGTTGGTTCAGCACTATCAGCAGCACCGCAACCCCGAGCCCGGTGAGCAGCGCCAGTGCGGACACGCGACGGGTAATCCGGTAGCGTGCCTCGCACTGCGCTGATTTGCGTGCGTAGTAGCTGAGCTGCCCGCGGTGGCTTTCTTTGCTGCCTACCCAGTCGGCGATGCTCCAGTGCAGCCACTCCAGCCCGGGTGCGCGACGGCGGTCGTGGATCAGGCTCGCGCCGCGCATCACATGGCGGATCCAGCCTAGCTCGATATCCTGTTTTTGCAGGAAGCTGTCATAGGCGAACAGGACTTCCTCGCTGGCGCGCACCCCGGCCAGATGCCAATACAATTGCACGCGCAGGCCCTCGGCCAGCGCGCGGTAGTCGAGATATTTGCGGTGCCAGTCGCGGCGTTTGCCGACGCGGTACCAGATCCAGCCGATGCCGAAGCACAACAAGAAGATCAGCAGTAACCGCCAGTCGGCGTGGACGTTGTCATAGGCGATATACGCCAGCCCCATCGCGACCGCCAGCAAGTGGGTGGCAATCAAGCCATGCCTTACCCTGCGCTGATAATGCACGGCCAGCCAGTCGGATTGCCGGTACAGGGTGTCGAGCCGGTGCATCAGGCGGGTATCCCGGCGCTGCTCGTCGTTGGCCGGGAACAGCCCGGCAGCATCGGCATCAATCCTCGCGCGGTGGCGGCGCAGATCGCGGTTGTAGGCTTGCATGTGCGTAAACAGCACGCGGTGTTCATGGGGTATCGGGTCGGTGCCGGGCCACGAGCGATCGGCGGTCAGCCAACGCGGTGTGGGTGGCGGCTCGCCGCGGGCCTCTGCCCGGGAAGCTCGTACACAGGGCATGTGGTAGACCAGATCGTTGGTCTCTTCCGCCAGTTGGTTGGGGGTTGGTACCGACCAGCCCAGTGCCGGCATCGACTCGTGCAGGTGGAAGTACACCACCTCGGCAGTGCCGCCGACGGCAGCCGATGGCTCTCCGTCCCACAGTGCCAGCAGGATCTGGCAATGGCTGGAAACGAATACCCCCAGTTGCGCGTATTGCCGGTCGCGCGGTGCGCCGCCAGCAGCGATGTCTTCGGCATTATTACCGGGGGTCAGTGGCAGGATTCGCACCTCACTGCGGGCGAGCAGGTTGCGAAACCGGCGCAGCGTCTCGGGGTCGTCAAAATCGCGCTCGTACTCGGTCTGTGTCATCGGCAGCGGTGCCAGCACCGGAATGCCCAAGGCCAGGGCTTCTTCGGCAACGAGTTGATCGCCACCGGCGGCCAGCGCCGAGACCAGTTGCAGCGGCAGGTCGGGGAATTCGTGCTGCAGACGGAGCAGGAACTCGCGCACACGCTGGCGCACCAGCGGTTCCCGCGCCGGATCGATGTGACGGTGCGCGGTAACTCCAATGGTCAGCGTAGCGAGCGAAATGGATGATTCGTGTACGTGCACCATGCTTGCTGCTCCGTCTGCCTGTACCCGTTGCGTACAGTTGTGTAGCGAACAACGCAATAAACGGTAACAGACGGCCTTGTCATGGGTGGGCGTAGCATCCGAGCTAACGTTAGGCCGGCCTCCGGCATGCACGCCGTTCGTGGTGACGCACTTACGCCACTGCGCTACGGCGCGCTCACGTACAATGCGCGAATGCCTTTGATCACTCTCAACCACGTCGACTACGGCGTCGGTGGCCCGCTGCTACTTGAAAAAGTGGATTTCAGCGTGGAACCCGGCGAACGCATTGCTTTGATCGGCCGTAACGGTGCCGGCAAGTCCACCCTGCTGCGCCTGCTGTCCGGTGACATCCGCGCCGATGACGGCCAGTTGCGGCTCAGCGATGGTGTGCGTATCGCGCGCCTCACCCAGGAAGTGCCGCCGGCGTTGGCCGGCAGTGTTTACGATGTGGTGGCGCAGGGGCTTGGTGAGTTGGGCGACTGGCTGGCTACCTTCCACCGGCTCAGCCACGCGCCCGAAGGGCAGGTGGATGTTGACGCCATGGCGCATGTGCAGACCTTGATCGAGGCGCACCATGGCTGGTCGGTGGATAGCCGGGTGGAGCAGGTGATCCAACGTCTGGATCTGCCAGCCGACGCGCAGTTTGCGGCGTTGTCGGGCGGCATGAAGCGTCGCGTATTGTTGGGTCAGGCGCTGGTTACCGAGCCCGATCTGTTGTTGCTCGACGAGCCGACCAACCATCTGGATATCGCCTCGATCGACTGGCTGGAAGGCTTTCTGGCGGCGCGCAAGGGCGCGCTGATTTTCGTTACCCATGATCGCCGCTTCCTGCGCGCACTGGCCACCCGGATCGTGGAAATCGATCGCGGCCAAGTGACGTCGTGGCCGGGCAACTGGGACAACTATGTACGCCGTCGCGAGGAACGCCTGAACTCCGAGGCCCAGGGCAACGCGCGTTTCGACAAGATGTTGGCGCAGGAGGAAGTGTGGATTCGCCAGGGCATCAAGGCGCGGCGTACCCGCGATGAAGGCCGTGTGCGCCGGCTGGAACAAATGCGCCGCGATCGCGAGCAGCGCCGCGAGCAACAAGGCGCGGTAAAAATGGCGGTGGCCGATGCTGGCGCTTCCGGGCGCAAGGTGATCGAGGCCAAGGGCATCAGCTTCGGTTACCCCGGCCTGCCGCTGGTGCAAGCGTTTTCCACCACCATCCTGCGTGGCGATCGCATCGGCCTGGTCGGTGCCAATGGCAGCGGCAAGACCACCTTGCTGCGGCTGCTGCTGGGTGATCTGCAGCCGCAGACAGGCGAAGTGCAGCGCGGTAGCAACCTGCAGATCGCCTACTTCGATCAGCATCGCGGCACTCTGCGCGATGACTGGAACGCGCTAGACAACGTCTCCGAAGGCCGCGAGTTTATCGAGATCAATGGTGGCCGCAAGCACGTGATCGGATACTTGCAAGACTTCTTGTTCACTCCCGAGCGCGCGCGTGCGCCGATCACCCGGCTCTCGGGCGGTGAGCGCAATCGCCTGCTGCTGGCCAAGTTGTTCGCGCAGCCCTCGAACCTGCTGGTGATGGACGAGCCCACCAACGACCTCGACGTGGAAACCCTGGAACTGCTCGAAGACCTGCTCGCCGACTATCCCGGCACCTTGCTGCTGGTCAGCCATGACCGCGATTTTCTGGATGCCGTGGTCACCTCGACCATTGTGATGGAAGGTGATGGCCAAATCGGCGAGTTTGTCGGCGGCTACAGCGACTGGCTGCGCCAACGCCGTGCGGCATCGGCGGCGGGCGCGGTGATGCCGGACAAGATCCCCGTTGCGGTGGCTGCACCCGCAGTTCCGGCGCCTGCCAAACGCAAGCTCAGCTTCAAGGATGCTCGCGAGTTGGAGCAATTGCCGGCGCGTATCGAAGGCATGGAGGCTGAGTTGGCTGAGCTTGGCGCACAGCTTGCGGAGCCGGAATTTTATCAGCGTGATGGCGCCGTTATTGCCGAACATAACGCAAAAATGGCAGAAATTCAGGCTGGGTTGGATACGCTGTATCAGCGCTGGGAAGCGCTTGAAAACCCCGGCACGGCGTGATCAATGTCACTGCGGCCATGATGCGAGAATGATTTGATTTCACAGTGGGTTACGGCGTATCGTTCAAGCTTTTCGCTATCTGGCCGATAAAGCGAGCAAAGGTCAGGCAATCAGAGGTGTCATGGTGTTTAACGAAGCCGTGTCGGTATCACGATGATGTTTGCTGACGGGCTCAAGGCCGCTGCGCCGGTATTGCGACAGTTGGCCCTGCTCACGGCTGAGCGCGATCTTGAGCTGTTGGAAGTGCAATTATTGCGCGCGGTGCAGATGCTGCTGAGCGCGCGCGAGGTGTTCTGGCTACGAATAGATAGCGGTACCGACCGCTACTTCATTACCAAACTGCACACCAACGCCGGCGAGGTGATGGTGTCACCGCGTGAAGATGGACGGATCAGTCAGGAACCGCCGTACGGCTGGATGGAGCGTGACTGGGTGGAAATTGTCGCCGCCGTGACGGCGAACACGATGCTGTCGGCCGGTGCCACGGTTGCCGGTTTGAGTATGTATCCGCTGCGTACCAACGATGCGACATTGGGCTATGTGCTGGTGCGCGAGCCACAGGCGACACTGGATGAAGCATTGCTTGGCAGCGTGCTTGAAGTAAGCCGCAATCATTACGCACTGCTGGAAGAAAATCAGCGTGACAAGCTCACCGGTCTGCTCAATCGCAAAACATTTGATGACAGTATTTCGCGCTTGCTGCGCCTGATTGCTTCGGCGGTGGAGCATCATCCAGACGATGAGCGACGCCGTTTGACGCGCCGGGGCGCAGCGCGCTACTGGTTGGCAGTGGCCGACATCGATCACTTCAAACGCATCAACGATACTCTCGGTCATTTGTATGGCGATGAGGTGCTATTGCTGTTGGCGCAGGTGATGAAGCGCAGCTTCCGCCATGATGATCTGTTGTTTCGTTTCGGTGGCGAGGAGTTCGTCATCGTCATCGGCGCGCCGGATCGTGGCAGTGCGCAGATTGCGTTCGAGAAATTCCGCCGCAACGTCGAGTCCTTCATCTTTCCGCAGGTCGGGCAGGTGACGATCAGCCTCGGTGCCACCCAGATCGAGCAACGCTTCATTCCCTCGGCACTGGTGGGCAGGGCCGATCAGGCGCTGTATCACGCCAAGCGCAATGGTCGCAATTGCCTGCACTTTTTCGAGCAACTGGCAGCATCCGGCGAAGTGCTTTCGACGCCGCAGCAGGGAACGATCGAGTTGTTCTGAGCGCGCGTTGTGTCAATCGATCTCGATTGCGGGCAAACCATCGATGCTCTGGCGATTGTTGCGACGCTGATATTCGCGCACCCCATCTTCGCCCTTGCGCTGTACCCACTCGGGTAGGGCGCTGCGCGCCTGCGGCTGAGCAAACGTCGGCACGCCAAAGCCACACGAGGAACTGACGCGGGTGATGTCGGCAACGATGATCGAGCGGGTGCCGTCGTGGGCCGGCAACTGCGCGTGCAATGCGGCCCAATCCTCGTCGGCCGGCAGCACCGCCCGGCCACTGCCGTGCAGACGTACGATTTTCGGCGGCCCGCAAAACGCACAGAACATGAACACGATGCGGCCGTTTTCGCGCAGATGGGCCACGGTCTCGGCACCGCTGCCAGCGATGTCAATATAGGCAACCTGGCGCGGGCCGAGTACACGGAACGCATCCAGCCCTTTCGGTGAACAGTTGACGTGGCCGGCTGCGGACAACGGTGCGCTGGCAACGAAAAACACCGGCTGCGCAAGCAGCCATGCACTGAGCTCAGCATCAATCACATCGCGTTGCTTGCCCATCGGGTTTCATCCAGGCTGCGAAAGCGATGATTATCGCTCAGCACAGCAGGCAATCGTGCGGCTCTCAAGGTTGTTTGAGATTCTTCGTCCAAGCTGCCAATGCCTCGGCATCGAGGCGGCCGGCCACAGCTGTCGCGTTGTGGTCGGCATCAAACAAATACGTGCGCGGCAGTTCTCCGCGCCAGCGCGGATCAATTGCATAACGCAACGGCTCGACGAAGGCATCAGCGAAACTCCAGTGCTTGATACCGGTAAGCTCGAATTGCGCCAGGATGCTGGCAATAGCTGATGCATCCTCGGGTGGATCAGCAGCAACCAGAATGACCGGCAGCGACGGATTTTCGGCTTTGAAGCGGCCCAGCAGCGCCAACTCATCGCGGCATGGCTCGCAATAGACCGACCACAGGGCAAGCACGTAAGGTTTGCCAGCTTGCTCGGCGTGAATCACCTGCATGCTGTGTGCCGTAAACGCGCGCGGCGCGTGTTCTGCGCGTACTGCGCAGGCCATCATCAGGCAAAGCACGCTCAGTGTGAAGGCGAACCGGAGAGTCATGGCACCGCAACCACTTGCCACGGACGCTCACGGGTGTTCCAGAAAACATGGAAGCGGCCATTGTGCATCAGCGCGCGTGGTTGATCGGACATGTCACCGGTGTCGGCCAACGTCAGTTCAAGCCATTGCTCGCCCGCGTCGTCGGAACGTAGCGCGCGCAGCCATGTGCGTTGTCCATCAAAATCTTTCCAGACCAGCAACAAGCGCCGGCCATCAATGGCAATGTCGGCATGCGCCGCACCGTTGCCGCCCAGCACGCGCTGGCCCTCGATGGCACCATTGCGCAACCGGCCATAGCTTACTCCGGGTGCGGTTTTGCCGAGGTGAAACCACACCGCATGCAAGGTGCCATCGGAATCGCGTGCCAGCGAGGGCCCGTGGTGCGGGCAGGCATCAATCGCCCAGTCGTCGAAAGTGGCGCGTCGTATCGCACCGGCACTGCCGTCGGCGTTCAGATCGGCGATGGCGTGGTCGCGGATATTTGGCGCGAAAACGTGTCGCCACAGTGCGGTGACACCGGTATCGGGCCGGGCCAGCAATGCGATGCGACAGCATTCACAACTGTGTTCGGCCAGTTTGAAATCACCGCGAAAACTCGCACCGTCATCGTCGGAAACGGCGAAGTAAATCGCGGCGCCGTGATAAGGCGTGCCGGCAGCCTTGGCCAATGCCTGATCGCGTTTGTCGATCCAGGCAATGAACAGCTTGCCTTGGCGATCCACCGCCATCGCATCGAAACGGTGGGTGATTTGCTGGCGATCAGCGTGGACGGTGACAGGCGCGCTCCAATGCTTGCCAGCATCAAGCGAGCGCGCAAAGCGCACCTCGCCGGTATAGGGCAGGGCCAGTGGCCGAGTCCAGGTGACGAACAGCTGGCCGCTCTTGCCGACCACGATCTTCGGGCGCGAATCGCCATCTGCCGCCACCGGCTCGGGATCAACGTTGACCAGCGCTGGCTGCGACCATGACGCGCCGAAATCGCGTGATACCCGCCACACCACATGCTCGCCCTGTTTGCCCACAGCCCACAGCGCACCATCATCGGCAAATGCAGCGGAACTACCGAGGTCGGCACGTGACACTGCTGCCGGCACGTGGCCGGCATGCTGTGCCGAGGCCAGCGACGCCATCGCCAGCAACCATGTCAATGCGAGCATGCGCATCCGCATTACCAGCTCACCTCAATGCCACCAACGTAGGTGCGTGGCAAGGCGGGTGAGAATACCGGCTCGCCGGAGCGGATCTGCGCGCTGTCTGCGTAGCGCTTGTTGGTAAGGTTGGCGATCGATCCGAACAGCGCCACGCTGTCGCTCAACTTCCAGTTGGTACGCAGGTTGTACACGCTGTGCCCCTCGTATTTATCGGTGTTTTGGGCATCCAGCCAATACGACCCGATGCGCACCCATTCAAACTGCACACGGGCTTCTTCGATGGGATTCCAGGTCAAGCGCGAGTTGACCAGTGTGCGCGGTGCCGATTCGATCTCGTTGCCTGTGAAATTGCCACCGCTGGTATTCCATTGCTGATAGGTATGTTTGGCATACGAATAGGCCGAGTCAACACGCAGCACGTTAGAAAATGCGAAACCGGCTCCAATTTCGACACCGCGATGCTTGGTCTTGCCGGCGTTGACCGATTGCACAAAGTTGGTGAATGTGTCGCGCAGCGAAACGATGTCGTCTTTCTTGCGCAGATCATAAACAACCGCATCGTAGTTGAAATCGGCCCATGCCCCGCGTATGCCGAACTCGAACTGCTCGGCTTTGATTGGCTTGAGCGACAACGAAGAATCCGCCAATGCCTGTGCTGCCGCCGCAGTGTTTCCAGCTGCCGGTCGGAACAATTGGCCTTCGGAAGGTGCCCGGAAACTGTGGTTGTACGAGCTGTACAGATGCGCATACTCGTTGAGTTGAAAGGTTGCACCAAACTTCGGGCTGAACCGGTCAAAACTGACCTTGGTATCGGCGGCCTGGCCAAAAAACCGCGTGCCAGGGAACGGCGACACCACACGCAATGGTGTCGCATCGAACGCGTTATCAAAGGTGTAACGCATGTCATCGTAGCGCAATCCGGCGGTCAGGCGCAGTCGCTGGATCGGTGAAACTTCCACATGCACATAGGGTGCGATGCCGCGATAAGTCACGTCGTAATCATAGATGCGCGGGCCAAGCGTGAAGGTTTCAAAACGCCTGGAAGCACCGCTGCCGGTAGGCGATACATTGTGTTATGCGTATGCGACAAGGTCGGGTCAAAGTTGAGCGCAAACGAGGCCAGCAAATCCATGCTGTTGTCGCGGTACAAGCCTGTAAAACTGAAAAGATTGTCGCCGACCGTTTTTTCGAATGTGCTGTTTAGGCGATACGCGTCCACCTCACGAAAGGCAATCGGTAGATAGTTGTCGCGCGGGTTGTTCTCAAAATCGTTGCGGGTCAGCGGCGAGTTGGCGCCGGTTTCCTGCTCAATGATCGAAAATCCGAAATTCGTTTGCACGCGGGTGTCGGCATCAATCCGGTGATCCCAGCGGACGATGCCGCTTTGCCGATCATAGGCGGTATCGTTGCGCCAGCCATCGGTGTGCGTGATGTTCACATCGGCGCGCAGCCCACCGTTGGCATACGGCAGGCTGGCACCGCCAAGCCCGCGGATCCAGCCGTGATCACCAATTTCCAGTGAGCTGTCGAACGCGGTTTGCTCACCTGCCGGGCGGGTAAGCACATTGATGATGCCGCCAATCGCATCCGAGCCATACAAGGCCGTGCCTGGGCCGCGCGTGATCTCGATGCCGCCCGATTGCGGGATGTCGATTTCATACAGGCCGTTGTGGTTGAAGAATCCGGTTGCTCGTGTTGGGATGCCATCTTCAAGAAACAGATAAACCGGGCTGGTGGTAAAGGGCTGCCGGATCGCGGTGGTGTGGCCTTCGCCATTGGTCACTGCTACGGCGACGCCGGGCACCTGGCTGACAATCTGCGCCGGATGGCTGGGCTTGTCCTGGCTGATGGTCATTGCATCGATCATGCCGACCGAGATGGGTGTTTCGCTCAGCGGCCTTGCCTCACGCGTGGCCGTTACCGTGACTGTGGCCAACTGCCGTGCATCGCGTGGATCAGGCCCCGGCACCGACGGTGCATCCGCTTGCGCCCATGCGGCCCCAACCGGCAACACAGAAACGGCGATCAAGCCACCGCAGGCACGGCGTACGGCTGCTGAGACAAGCGTTTTACGTGCAGCCGTCGTGGACGGCTGATGGTTTGCAAACGACATCAAATTCCCCTGGTAGCAGACATTGTGTGCGCTACATGCAGCCCCCACTCTGCAGTTGATCTGTAGCGCACGTCCAAAGATTAGAGATTCGCATCGGCTTAGGGAATGTGGCGCGTTGCCGCAACAAAAGGCACATGAGCTGAACTTTAATGAAGATTCGATGGGCGAACTTCTTGCAGAAGCATGCGCTACGCCAGGTGTTTTTGATGTCAGCGAGCGGCCTGCGCACAGGTTTTCCGTGGCGTACCGCAAAAGCCAGTCGTGATTCTTGCGGCAACATGGCGCAGCGCATCGCGTAAACTGTGCGGCCAGCCGCTTGTTGAATCATCCATGTCTGCGATCACCCGCGTCCTCACCGGTATCACCACCTCTGGCACCCCGCATCTGGGCAACTATGTGGGCGCAGTGCGGCCTGCAGTGGCCGCCAGTCGGCTGCCCGGTGCGGAGAGCTTCTATTTCCTCGCCGATTACCATGCGCTGATCAAGACCACCGATCCGCTGCGGGTGCAGCGCTCGACGCTGGAAATCGCCGCTACCTGGCTGGCCTGTGGGCTGGACCCGGAGCAAGTGTGGTTTTACCGGCAGAGCGACATCCCCGAGATTCCCGAACTCACCTGGTTGCTTACCTGCGTCACCGCCAAGGGCCTGCTCAACCGCGCCCATGCCTACAAGGCGGCGGTGGATCGCAACACCCAGGACGGCAACGACCCCGATGCCGGCATCAACACAGGTCTTTACATGTACCCGGTGCTGATGGCCGCCGATATTTTGATGTTCAAGGCGCACAGCGTGCCGGTGGGGCGCGATCAGGTGCAGCATATCGAGATGGCGCGCGATATCGCCGCGCGTTTCAATCACGCTTATGGCGGCGAATATTTCGTGCTGCCCGAGGCGGCAATCGAACAACACGTGGCGACGCTGCCGGGGCTCGATGGCCGCAAGATGAGCAAGAGCTACGACAACACCATTGCCTTGTTTGCACCGGCCACAGAACTGAAAAAACAGATCGCCGGTATCGTCACCGACTCGCGCGCGCCGGGTGAGGCCAAGAACCCCGACGATTCAACGGTATTTACCTTGTATCAGGCGTTCGCCAGCAGCGAGGAGACGGCGGCCATGCGCGCGGCGTTTGCCGAAGGCATCGGCTGGGGTGATGCCAAACAGAAATTGTTCGAGCGCATCGATGCCGAGCTGGCGCCGGCTCGCGAGCGTTATCAGCAGTTGATCGGGCAACCGGCACAGATCGAAGCGATTTTACAGGCCGGTGCGCACAAGGCGCGGGCGTTGGCTACGCCGTTTATCGGCGAGTTGCGTGCGGCAATGGGTTTGCGATCGCTGACTGCTGTCGCAGGCACCGGTGCCGATGACGGCAAGCGCAAGGCCGCCAAGCCGAGCTTCAAGCAATACCGCGAAAACGATGGCCAGTTCTACTTCAAGCTGGTGGCCGCCGATGGCCGTGCGCTGCTGCAAAGTACGGCTCACGACAGCCCACGCAGTGCCGGGGAGCGCATCGCGCAATTGCGCGACGAGGCCGGCGAGGGACTGCATCAGGTTGAAGCGCTGACTGTCAAACTCGCTGACGCGGTGATCGGCGAGTTGAGCGAGTCGGCGACACTGGATGAGGTCGTCGCCGCACTGGCGGCAATGGCCGAGTAATCACGCATGAACAACGCCGCAGCAAACAACCTCGCCCTGATCCTGTTTCTGCCCTGGTTCGCCATTCTGGCCTGGGCCTTTTGGACATTCCCGCGTTCGCTTACCCGCCGTGGCACACGCCGTCGTTTTGATGCGGCGGTGCTGCTGCTTGCGCTCAGCGCCAGCTTTCTGGGCATGCGCTGGGGCCTGTTGCGCGCCAGTGTCGAGAGCGGCGCGATCTGGAAGCAGGTGCTGGCCAGCTTGATCGCCTACGGCGCGTTTGTGCTGGTGCTGGCGTTGGGCGCCTGGTTGCGCGCGCTGTTGTTCCGCGATCCTGGCGGCAAAGGCTGAGCGCGATGCCATTTCTTGAACTCTCGCTATATGCACGACAGGTCGATCATGCTCGTTACGAAGCGGCGCTGGAGGACATCGGTGCGCTGTCAGTAACGCTGATGGACGCCAATGCCGATGCGCCGGATGAACAGGCGATTCTGGAGCCCGGTGTCGGCGAAACCCCGCTGTGGGCCGACCTGCTGGTGACCGCACTGTTTCCCGCCGGGCACCAGCCGGAGCTGATCCTGGCCGCGCTGGAGGCATTCGATGCGGGGCTGGATTTGAGCTCGGTACGCATGCGCGAGGTGCCCGATCAGGACTGGGAACGGGTGTGGATGGCCGACTATCAGCCGCTGGCGTTCGGCAAGCGCACCTTCATCGTGCCGTGGAATCGTGAATTGCCGGATACGGCGAGCGGCGAGGAAGCCGCCGTGGTGCGCCTCGACCCGGGCTTGGCGTTTGGTTCCGGCACCCATCCCACCACCGCCCTGTGCCTTGAATGGCTCGACAATCTCGATCTGGCCGGCAAGGCAGTGCTCGATTTTGGCAGCGGCTCGGGCATTCTCGCGCTGGCCGCGCTCAAGCTCGGCGCGGCCGAGGCGGTGGCGGTGGACAACGACCCGCAGGCGCTGTTGGCCACCGCCGACAATGCCGAACGCAACGCGGTGGCCGACCGCCTTCAGGTATATCTGCCAGCCGACGAACCGGTGCGGCAATACCCGGTGGTGGTGGCCAATATTCTGGCCTCGGCGCTGGCAGCATTGGCCGAACACCTCGCCGCGCGCACTGAACCCGGCGGCGTGATCGCGCTATCGGGCATCCTGCACGGCCAGCAGCCGGAGCTGTTGCGGATCTACGCGCAATGGTTCGACGATCTTCAGATCGCGCGGCAGGACGACTGGCTGCGCATCAGTGGGCGGCGGCGGGTTTGCGCATCAATGTAACAGTGGTCGGTGGCGGTTTGAGCAGTTAATGTCGATCTGTGAATGAAGGCGCACGTGACCAGCAAAGGGGGTTCGAAGGTATGAGCGCACTGGAAATCAAACGCGACGAGAAGAAGGGGAAAATCTGGAGCCACGTGCGCAGCAAATGGCTGGTGGAAACGCCCGAAGAGACGGTACGCCAGGAATACTTGCTGGTGCTTGTCAACGAGTACGGATTCGCTCTCGATCAGATCGCAGAGGAGATGGACCTGACTGGCCGAGGCTCCGCTTCCGCTCGCGCCGACTTTGTCCTCTGGCGCACCGCCCAAGACAAGGCCGACGACAACGCCCCTTTCATCATCGTCGAATGCAAATCCGATAACGTGACCATCAAGCCGCAGGATTACGGCCAGGGTGAAAACTACGCTCGCATCTGCGGCGCACCGTTCTTCGTTACCCACAACTCGCGGGAAACCAAATATTGGCGGGTCAAGAAAGACAAGGTGCCCGGCTACACGGAGGAAATCGAGAACATCCCTCATGGCGACGCCTCGGACAAGGACATCGCGGAACTGCTCTCCAAGCTCCGCGCCTTCAAGGAAAAGGAATTCGCCGACCTGCTGCACAAATGCCACAACATCATCCGCAACCGGGAGAAAAAAGACCCGGCGGCCGCCTTCGATGAAATCGCCAAGGTGCTGTTCATCAAGGTCTATGTGGAACGCTCCCTGCTCACCCGGCGCAACAAGACCAACCTCTTTACCGTCGATGTGCTGAAAGGCCAGATCGCCGAAAATCCGCTGGACAACCTGTTTCAGGAAACCAAGCGAGCCTACGCCGCCGACAAGATTTTCGAGGACGACGAGCGCATCAACCTCAAGCCCGCCACCGGCGAGGCCATCGTCAAGGAGTTGGAGAAATACAACCTCTCCGACACCAGCGAGGATGTGAAGGGCGTCGCCTTCGAACGCTTCCTCGGCCGCACCTTCCGGGGCGAGATCGGCCAGTTTTTCACCCCGCGCACCATCGTCGAATTCATGGTGCACATGGTCGATCCCCAGGAAGGCGAGATTGTCTGTGACCCGGCCAGCGGCTCGGGAGGCTTTCTGATTCGAGTGTTCGAGATCGTGCGCGAAAAGATCCTCGCCGACGCCGACCGCGAGTACAACGCCTTCAAGGCCGAGGTCGAAAAGGACACATCGCTTACCGAGGAACATCGGGCCAAAAAGCTCCAGGACAAATTTACCGAGGTGCAGGTGCTTATCGACCAGAAACGCGAGGGCTCCCGCCTGTGGAAGCTCTCCAATCGCTGCATCTACGGCACCGACGCCAACGACCGCATGGCCCGCACCAGCAAGATGAACATGATTATGCACGGCGACGGCCACGGCGGCGTCCACCACCACGACGGGTTTCTGAACGTCAACGGCATCTTCGAGGGGCGTTTCGACATCATCCTCACCAATCCGCCCTTCGGGGCCAATGTCGAGCCCACCGACAAAGTGCTTGAGGTGGATATCAAGGTCAATCCGGCCGCTGAACAGCGTTACCTTAGCGAATACGGCGACCTCTACCGTGAGTCCCAGAACCGGGTTAAAGCGGCGCTCAACAAGCCCATCGCCAGCCTGTTCGACCTGCCCAAGAGCGATAAA
This sequence comes from Gammaproteobacteria bacterium HGW-Gammaproteobacteria-2, assembly GCA_002840015.1. GTDB lineage: Bacteria > Pseudomonadota > Gammaproteobacteria > Xanthomonadales > Xanthomonadaceae. The sequence goes on from PGZE01000039.1 coordinate 21,363, forward strand.
GCCAAGATCAAGACCGAGGTGCTCTTTATCGAGCGCTGCCTCGACCTGCTCGCGCCCGGCGGCCGCCTCGGCATCGTGCTGCCGGAAGGCATTTTCAACAATCCATCCCTCGCCTACGTGCGCGAGTTCACCGAAGACCGCGCCTTCCTCCGCGCCGTGGTCAGCCTGCCGCAGGAGACCTTTGTCAGTTCCGGAGCCAGCGTGAAATGCTCGCTGCTTTTCTTGCAGAAGTTCACCGAGGAGGAACAGCAAAAGTTTGCCGAGACCTACGCCACCGCCAAGGTCGAGATCGAAGCCCGGTACGCCGATGAGATCAAGGTGGAACAGGAGCGGCTGGAAAGCGCAATCGAGGCGGCCAAACAGGCCAAGGACGCCGAGCAACGCAAGACCCTGCAAAAGGAGCTCAAGGACTATTTGAAGGCGATGGAAGTCCGACAGATCACCGAAGCACGGCAACTGCTCAAGGAACGCTTCGACTACCCCATTTTCATGTACGAGGCGGAAAAGGTCGGCATCTCCGCAACTGGCGAGGAGGATCAAAACGAGCTTTACCCCAACGCCAACCAGCCCGCCGGTTGCGTCAAGACCTGCCTGGAGTGGTATCGGGAGTTTCTCGACGATCCGAGCGCCTTTGCCGTGGCGGGAGGGGTTGAGTGATGGGCGAAGCGGATCAAGCCAGACCACGGGCTTTTAGCATCGGTTTCAGAGGTTTGCAGACCTGGAGCGTTGCAGCTCAGTTCGCTGTTAACTGGAACTGGTCCGATGAGGTCATCAAACCTTTGGCCAGCATCCTCAGACGACGAAACGAGGCCGCTCTGGAGACGCTGACACCGGAATCCATGGTTACCCTGCTGACCATTCGTTTTGATGGCTCGATTGAGCCGCGCGAGCCGGTCAGCATAAAGGACATCAAAGGGCGACTGTTTCGTGTCTACCCTGGTGATGTGGTTTTTTCAAAGATTGACGTGCGCAATGGGGCAATCGGGCTTGCGCCCGATGACATTGACTGCATGTGCGTCACCTCCGAATTTCCTGTTTATTCCGTCGATTTCCAAAAAACAGATTCGGGATACGTGAAACTGTTGTTCCGAACAGTTTCGTTCAAGAAACTATTGAATTCGATGATTAGCGGCGCATCGGGCCGAAAACGAATTCAACCAACCCAGCTTGAGGGGGTAAAAGTCCCCATCCCGCCGCTGCCGATTCAGCAGAAGATTGTGGCCCATTGGGAGGCGGCGCAAGCATCCGTAACCGCCGCCAAGGCGCGTGTTGCTGAAATCGACAAGGAGTTACAGGCGCGGTTTCTCTCAGACTTGGGACTGCCTAAGCCAAAGCGTTCCACTCCTCCCAAATGCTTCGCGGAAAATTGGGAAAGTTTCGAACGCTGGAGTGTCAGTTACAATCAGGCCGCCATGTCGATGATCGATTTGACACTTGGCAAGTATCCCGTCGTTGAGCTGGGCTCGATTCTTGATATGGTCCAGTATGGAACCAGCGAAAAGGCGAACACCAGTGAAAAAGGGACGCCGGTTCTGAGGATCAAAAATATTAAGGATGGTCGCATCGACACTTCTGAGCTAAAGCATATCGCGCTTGGTAAGAAGGCTCTGGCAAGCCTACGGCTGATAGACGGTGACATCCTTATCATTCGGACCAGCGGAAGCCATGATCTGGTAGGCACCTGCGCGGTTTTTCATGAAAAAGGCGACTTTGTTTTCGCGTCGTACCTCATCCGACTCCGTCCATCGCCAGAGAAGGCGCTTTCCGACTTCATCACGTGGTATGTCAATTCTCCCGTTGGGAGGCAGCAGGTGAACTCGTTAAGCCGACAAATCATGCAAAATAATATCAATAGCCAAGAGCTTCGAAGCATCCTACTCCCACTCCCGCCGATCGATGTGCAAAAGGAGATCATGGAGCGCATCGAGAAAGGCCGTAATGCGATCGACCAACAAGCGGAAACAGCCAATCGCTTATATAGCCAAACCCAGATCGATATCGAGAAAATGATTCTCGGCACCAGCCCAGTGGAGGCGCACTGATATGTCGAGAGGCCGCCAGTACATCGAATTCGAGGGACTGTTTTCGGAAAGCGTGCTGGGCATCTTCCGCATCATCCGGGGCTTTGCCGACCTGCGCGATCTGGCGGCCGTATCAGTCCCATACAAGATGGAGGATGGCGAGCAGGGTTTTCGGGTGGTCGGCCATCAGCGGGTGGAATCGGCCAAGCACGCCGAGGAGATCAAAAACTACCTGGAACAGAGTGAGAACCGCTTTCTCCCGGAGGTAATTCTTTCCGTTCGTGCGCCGGTCAAACTGATGGTCAATCGGGGCGAGATCGACCCGGACGAGCTGGGGTTGGGCGAGACGGTCTTTGGGGTGAAGAGCGACAATGGTGGTCTGGTCAATATCTCCCGCCGCTATTCGAGCCCGACCATGCGCATGCAGCGGCTGCGCGTGCGGCGCGGCGATCTGGAGCAGCTCAAACGGGATAAAATCATCCGCCGTATTGACGGCAATCACCGGTTGCACCTGGCCGAACAGCTCACCGATGACCCCAACACCCCGACCAAGTATCTTGCCCCTTTCTGCATGGTGTTGCTCGGCCCGACGGATAACGATGCCGACGACTTCGCCGAATCGTTGATCTTCCATACCATCAACAGCACCGCACTGCCGCTGGAGTCGGAACACGGTCTGCGACTGCTGCTGGGGCAAGACCCGGCGCACGCCATGACGCCGGATAACGAATTCGCCTACAACCCGGCGTTGCACCTCACGCGGCTTTTGGCAGACCGTCTGCGAGGTATGCCGCAACCTGCCCGGCAACGCTTCGGCGAGCGTCCGTTGACGGCGCTGTGGGAGTCGGCCCGCAACCTGATCGCCATGGACGAGGCCATCGCCCATGACCGGCAAGCCTTGACCGCCTTTGCCGACGACCTGTTTGCCGCGCTGGCGGACATCGCCACCCGGTTGACCGTCAACCATCCATCATTATGCAAAACTTACGGTTTCTTCGAGCTGGCGGCGCGGGTCTGGCGAGAGGCGGTGGGGGACGATCACGAGCAAAAAGTCCACTGTACGGTGGACTATCTCGACCGCATTGGTCATTGGCTGGGCGGCCAGGGTATCACCAACCTGCTCGATCCGCTTTCACCGGCGGAGCAACTGCTCAAAACCTTCAAGGCGGCCCAGTCCCGTATACCCAAACGGGTTTTCCTTGCCCGTTGGTACCCGCCACAGGATGCTCCGAATGACGCCCACAACAGGGCCAATTTACGCCTGCAACAGCTTCGGCAAACCCTAACCAATCTCCAACAACAGCAGGGCATCGGGCTGGAGCTGATCGACATGGGCACGGAAGAAGGTGGAACCTTCCCGATTCACAGTCGGATGTACGAAGCCATCGCCTCCTCGGACATCATCCTCTGCGACCTGACCGGCCATCGTCCGAATGTCTACGTCGAAGCGGGCTATGCCCTGAAACACCACGAGAGCAATCGGCTTATCTTCCTGTTCGAGCCGAGCGGTGCCGATGATCGGGTGCCGTTCGACCTGAACACCTTCAAATATGTGCCCATTACCCAGGCAGCGGAGATTCTCAATCGCTTAACGCCGGAACTTAAATCGATCCTGCAAAGCGCTGGCGCTTTACTCGGGGGAGGTGCGGCATGAGCAAGCAACTGAATGACAGCACCAAGCCCACCTGCTGGATCATCGCCGGCCCCAACGGCGCGGGTAAAACCACCTTTGCGCTGGAATACCTCCCCCAAGTGGCGGGCTGCACCCATTTCATCAATGCCGACCTGATCGCCGCCGGGCTCTCGCCACTTGCTCCGGAGCGGGAGTTGCTGGCCGCCAGCCGCCTCTTTCTGCGCGAGATCGAGGGGCGTATCGCCGCGCGCGAGGACTTCGCCTTTGAAACCACCCTGGCGGGCCGCAACTATCTGCGGCTGGTCGAACGATTGCGTGCCGACGGCTGGCGGGTGGAGCTGATCTACCTAGCCCTGCCCAGCATCGAAATGTCGAAACTGCGCGTGGCCGAACGGGTCGCCCACGGCGGTCACAACATCCCGGCGGCGGATATCGAGCGACGCTTTCCCCGCAGCCTGCGCCATCTGCTGAACGATTTCAGCCATCGGGTCGATAGCTGCACGTGTTTCATGAACGACGGGGAAAGCCCGGTGCTGGTCTTCGAGCAGCGTGGTTCCGAGCGCGATATCGTGCATGACGTCTGCTATCAGCTCCTGCTTGTGGAGGCCAAACGATGAACACCAAGCAAAAAACCACGCCATCTCCGGAAGGGCAGCGGCAGTTGGAAATGCTCCTGCAGGCCGTCGGCAAGACGTTGGAGAAAAAGCGGCGGCTGGGCCACTACGCCGTGACCTGGCGGGATGGTAAACCCGTTGTTTTGGGCGACGATGCGCCGGGCGCGAACGACAACGCTCCTTGAACGGTGAGCTTTTGAGCGCCTACCACCCGCCCTGCGCCAGAGAGGCCATGAATTGAGCGCCATGATCACTCGCTCGCTCACGCAATGGCTCGACTACCAGCAGCAGCTGCATCCGCAGGCCATTGCCATGGGCCTGGAGCGGGTGCGCGCGGTTGCCGATGCGATGGGGTTGGCGCGCCCGGCGCGGCAGGTGGTGAGCGTCGCGGGTACCAATGGCAAGGGTTCGACGGTTGCCTTTATCGAGGCC
>PGZE01000039.1:26115-55517 GCA_002840015.1 Gammaproteobacteria bacterium HGW-Gammaproteobacteria-2
CGGCTGGATGCGGTCAACCTGATCGATGCCGACGTTGCGGTGATCACCAGTGTCGATCTGGATCATCAGGCCTTGCTTGGTGCGGATCGCGAGTGCATCGGCCATGAAAAAGCCGGGATCATGCGCGCTGGCCGGCCGGTGGTGCTGGCCGAGGCCGATCCGCCGGCCAGCGTGCTGCGCCATGCCTATGCCATCGGTGCCTTTGCCATTCGCGCCGGTTGCGATTACCGGATTGAGCGCGGAGCAGAGCACTGGCATTGGCTGGAACTCAACGAAACGCTGGCGCTGCCATACCCGGCAATGCTTGCACCGGCGCAGATCGACAACGCGGCAGCCGCCATTGCCGCATTGCGCGCGCTCGAACTGCCGGTGCCGATCGAGGCCATTGTCCAAGGCGTTGCGGGTATGCAACTGCCTGGCCGCTTGCAGCGCACGGTGATCGCGGTTAAGGATGGGGAGGCCGAGGTGGTGCTCGATGTCGGCCATAACCCGCAGGCGGCAGCGCAGATTGCGCAGTGGCTGCAGCGCGCGCCCCGGCGCCGCACACTCGCGGTGTTTGCGGCATTGGCCGACAAGGACATTGCCGGCATCGTTGCGCCGCTCAAGGGCGAGGTGGCGCATTGGTGGCTGGCCGGGTTGCGCGATCACTCCGAACGCGGCCTGGACGCTGCGGTGCTGGCGACGCGGGTTACATCCGAACTGACGCCCAGCGCGGTCACCCAAGTTAATGACGTAGCCCAGGCGCTGCGCCTGGCGTGCTCGGCGCTGCATCACGGCGAACGTTTGCTGGTATTTGGCTCGTTTTTCACGGTGGCAGCGGCTATGCGTGCTTTACATCACGCCGACCTGATTAGCGCTATATCTCAGCGGTAGAAGCCCCTCTCCCTCCGGGAGAGGGGGTGGGGGTGGGGGTGAGGGTTCGGTGCGAGTATCGGCCATCGTACGGGCTTGAACCCTCATCCGGCGCTTCGCGCCACCTTCTCCCGGAGGGAGAAGGGGCCGAAGCCCGCCGGGCTGAGATATAGCGCTAATCAGGTCACGCCGATGCGTGAATGCGCGCTGCCCGCCGGGTAACGGCAGTTTGCTGTCGTTGGCTTATGCCCGCGTTATAATTCGCCAACTGTCGCTTCCAGGTCGCGCGCCATGCATTCCACGTTGAAACAGCGTCTGATCGGCGCCGCCGTTTTGATCGCATTGGCAGTGATTTTCTTGCCGATGGTGGTGCAGAGCCCGGGGCCGGAAACGGGCGTTGGTGATGTATCGCTGACGATTCCCGAGCAGCCGCCACGCGCCGTGCAAACCCAAGAGCTGGCCTTGCAGTTGCCGACCACCGCGCCGCAGCCATCGCTTGATCCACAACCTGAGGATCCGGATCGCGTGGTGACGGTGGATGCCGATGCCACAGCGCGCCCCGATGCCTTGGCCGGAAACGAGCCACTGCCAACCCCTGAGCCCAGCGCCGCGTTACCCAGCGTTACCGCCGCCGAGCCTGAAGCCAAGCCCGTAGCGTTGCCCCCGCCCGTAGCACCAAAGCCGGAAACAGCAAAGCCTGTCACCGCCAAGCCCGACGTGGCCAAGCCAGCGCCTGCTTTGAACGCCGCAAGCGGGGCTTATGTGGTCAATCTGGGCACCTATGCCAATCTCGATAACGCCGGCAAGCTGCTGGCTTCGCTCAAGGAGGCGGGTCTTGCTGCCACGAGTGAGCCAGTAACGGTGTCCGGCAAGCCGGCAATGCGCTTGCGTCTTGGCCCGTATGCCCGGCAAACGGATGCTCAGAGCGCTCGGATCAGTGCGTTGGCCGTACGTTCGGATTTACCGGCAAGCGTGGTGGCCTTGGACGGTGCGCAAACCAGTACGAAATCAGCGAACGACAAACTCGATGCCGTCGCCAGACCGAAAATCGGTTTTGCGGTACAGGTGGGCGCGTTCAGCGACAAGGCTGATGCTGATGGCTTGGTTGCTCGCCTCAAGAAAGCCGGCTTCATCGGCTTCTCGGAACCGGTAAAAACGGCCAGCGGCACCCTGTATCGGGTTCGCGTCGGGCCGGAAATTACCCGCGCTGAGGCCGAGCAACTGCGCACCAATGTGTCCAACAAACTCAAGCTCGATGGCATCGTGGTCAGCCATCCGTGAGCAGCAGTTGGGTGCTGAATCGGCGGTTGTCGTGATTGCGGCTATCGTTTGCACCCCGTGCAGGCAGGTGTTGTGAACTGGGCTGACCTGGTGCTTGCCGGGATCATCGCTTTGTCGGCGTTGATCGGGCTATGGCGTGGTTTTGTGGTGGAAGTGTTGTCGCTGCTGGTATGGATCGCTGCGTTCTGGCTGGCCTTGCATTACGGCAGCGACGTGGCGGGCTTGTTCGAGGGACATGTGGATACGCCATCGGCACGCATGGCACTCGGGCACCTGGTGTTGTTCGTGCTGGCGATTATCGTCGGTGGCTTGCTGACCTGGCTACTCGGCAAGCTGGTTCGCGCCACCGGGCTGTCTGGCACCGATCGTCTGTTGGGGCTGGTGTTTGGTTTGTTGCGCGGCGGTGGCCTGGCAGTGGTGCTGGTGCTGGTGCTGGGTTTTACGCCACTGCCGGGCGATCCGTGGTGGCAGCAGTCGCAATTGCTGCCCAGCTTTGAGCGCGGCGCGCAGTGGTTGCGTGGCTGGTTGCCGGATGCCGCGGCGCGGGAGGTGCATTTTCCGCAGCGCTGGCAGGTGCAACTGCCGGTGATCCCCGGTAGCCAATTGCAGGAAGACGCGGCGCGCGAGCCCGCAACTCAGGAGTAGGGCATGTGCGGCATCATCGGAATCGTGGCAACCAGCGAAGTCAGCGCGGCCTTGTATGACGGCCTCACCGTGCTTCAGCATCGTGGCCAGGATGCGGCCGGCATCGCCACCGCCGAGGGGCGATGCCTGCATCTGCACAAAGGCAACGGGCTGGTAAAGGATGTGTTCGGCGAAGCGCAAATGCGTCTGCTGGGCGGCCGCATCGGCATCGGTCATTGCCGTTATCCAACCGCCGGTTCGGAAGGCTCGGACGAAGCGCAGCCGTTTTACGTCAATTCGCCGTATGGCATTGCGCTGGCGCACAACGGCAACCTGATCAATACCGAGGCGCTGCGGCAACTGGTGTTCGAGGAAGATCGGCGCAACATCAATACCCAGTCCGACTCGGAGGTGCTGCTCAATGTGTTTGCGCACGAATTGGCGCAACAACCGACACTGAGCCCGAACGCGGTGATGAACGCGGTGGCCGGCGTACACCGGCGCTGCCTTGGCGGTTACGCGGTAGTCGGGCTGGTGCTCGGCCTTGGTCTGGTGGCGTTCCGCGATTCCAACGGCATCCGGCCGCTGGTGTTGGGTCGGCGTGAAACGGTCGATGGCGTGGAGTATGCGATTGCCTCGGAAAGCGTGGCGTTCGATATCCTCGGCTTCACCCGGGTGCGCGATGTGCTGCCCGGCGAGTGCGTGGTGGTTACCGCCAACGGCGAGTTGCATGCCAAGGTCTGCGCGCCGGAACAGCCGCACGCGCCGTGCATTTTCGAGTTCGTCTATTTTGCGCGCCCCGATTCAATGATCGAGGACGTGTCGGTACACAAGGCGCGCATGCGCATGGGCGTGAAGCTGGGCGAAAAAATTCTGCGCCTGCGCCCGGATCACGACATCGATACCGTGGTACCGATTCCCGACACCTCACGCACCTCGGCGCTGGAGCTGGCCAACGTGCTTGGCGTGAAGTACCGCGAGGGCTTCATCAAGAACCGCTACATCGGCCGTACCTTCATAATGCCGGGGCAGGGCGAGCGGGTGAAATCGGTGCGGCGCAAGCTCAATCCGATTTCGCTGGAGTTCAAGGACCGGGTGGTGTTGCTGGTCGATGATTCGATCGTGCGCGGCACCACCTCGCGGCAGATCGTGCAGATGGCGCGCGATGCCGGTGCACGCAAGGTGTATCTGGCGTCGGCGGCGCCGCCGGTGCGTTATCCGAATATCTACGGAATCGACATGCCGGCGCCGGAAGAGTTGATCGCGCACGGGCGCAGCGAGGAAGAAGTGCAGCAGTTGATCGGCTGCGACTGGCTGGTGTATCAGGACCTCGCCGATCTGGAAGCAGCCTGCGCCAGCCCCAATCAGCGCAAGCACGGTTTTGATTCGTCCTGCTTTACCGGCGAGTACGTCACCGGCATCGAGCCGGGCTATTTCGAGGGCCTCTCGCGGCTGCGCTCGGATGCTGCCAAGCAGGTGCGGCGCAAGGCGGTTTGAGTGGCGGAGTCCAATGACCTGTTCAGCGCCGCGCTTGAGTGCCTGCGGGAAGCACAGCCCGAGCGCAAGCGCGAACTGACTGCTGCCACCGCGCAGGTATTCCGGGAGGGCAGGCTCGGTCTGGCTGGACACGATGCGCCGGTGCAGGATGTCGAACACCCGGGGCGACCGGAACGTCCGCAGCTGATTGCCGCACGCGACCTGCCGCAGCGTGGTCTTGGCAGTGCCGAGGGCCGGGCAGCGTTCGTGCACGCCATCGCGCATATCGAGTTCAATGCCATCAATCTGGCCTGGGATGCGGTGTATCGCTTTCGCGGCATGCCCGATGCCTTCTATGCCGACTGGGTGGCGGTTGCCGATGATGAGGCGCGGCATTTTGGTCTGCTGCGCGCGCGCTTGTGCAGCCTCGGTTTTGATTACGGCGATTTTGACGCCCATGACGGTTTGTGGGAAATGGCGCGCAAAACCGCCGGCCAGTGCCTGGCGCGGATGGCGCTGGTACCGCGGGTGCTGGAGGCGCGCGGGCTGGATGTCACCCCGGGCATGATCAAGCGTTTGCGCGGGATCGGCGACAACGACACGGCGGCCATTCTGGAGGTGATATTGCGCGAGGAAGTGGCGCATGTGGCTGCCGGTACCCGCTGGTATCTCTGGTGCTGCCAGCGTGAAGGCGTTGATCCTCATGCTACCTTCGCCAACCTGCTGCGCGAGCACGCACTGGGCGCATTGCGTGGGCCATTCAATCGCCCGGCGCGGCAGGCTGCCGGCTTCAGTGATGATGAAATGGATTTGCTGGATCGTATGTCAGCATCGGAGCGAACATGAAAGCTGTCATTGTCATTGTGATCGTGCTGTTGCTCGCTGCCTGCGGCCCGTCGGCGCAAGAACAACGCGCAGCAGCACAGGCGGCCGCGGCGGCCAAGGCCGAGCGTGAAGCCGCCGAGCAAGCGGTGCTGTATCAGCGCAACCTCGACGCCGGCGAGATCGAGTTGGCGGCAGCGTACGCCGAGTTGATCATGGCGCGTTATCCACACAGCCAGGCGGCACAATCGATCGCGCCGGGCTTTGCGGCAATCCGCGAGCAGGCGAAGGCCGCGAAGGAAACGCGTCGCCTCGAATCGCTGTGGACCTATCAGACCAGCGCGATCGGCGGTGGCACCCAGCGCACCGCGACTATCTACAGCGAAGATGGCGCGAGCCCGCATGTGCAATTGGTATTGCGCCAGCACACCAAGTGGGGATTGAGCGTGTTTCTGCTGCCGGGCAGCGACATTTTTCGTTGCAAGCGCTGCACCGCCACCCTGACAACCGATCAGGGCGCGAGCAGCCGTATCGCGGTCACCAAATCGACCTCAAAAGAAAACCCGGCGCTGTTCATCGACGACGAGAAAGCCCTGTTGCGAGTGCTGGAAACCGCGCAGCAAGTGACTATCGAGGTGCCGGTCAACGATGGCCAGCGCCGCCTGCAATTTTCCGTTGCTGGTTATCAGTCCAAGCGTTTTGTAACGCCGTAGCGTGGCGGTGGGTGTCAGGCACAACGCAGGTCGCCCACAGGGTGCTCTACAGGGAGCGTTCACCGCTTTCGTGGGAGCGCGCCCCAGATCAAGTCTGGGGCAGGCTCTGCGCGCGAAGCGCTTTCGCCAGTTCGTTCGCCGGCAAGCGAAAGCGTTGCACAGTAACTGACCGGACCGTAGTCAAACCGCAAACGCAATCACCGCCGCCACGTACTCGCCATCGTGCGACAGGCTCAACTGCACGTCATCGCGCGCCATACCAGCGCTGTAAACGCGCGGCGGCAGCAGTCGGTGCTCGATCCGCTCACGCACGATTTCGCAATCGCTGATTGCGTGTTGTGCCAGTAATTGTTTGGCCAGGGTGCGCACGGCCGCAGATTGCTCGCGGCTGAAGCTGTCGCGCTCGCGCTCACTGAATGATGCGCGTGGCGCGCAATTGCTCAATGCCGATACCGCATGCTCGATTTTTGTTGGTGTATCGCCACGCACGGCAATGCAATGCAGCCAATGCGCATGGTGTTGCCAGGACACACGGATCGGCGGGTGGTCGGGAATGCGCACGGTGCCGCTTTTTTCGCCATTTGCCAGCGCCAGGTCAGTGCATTCGAGTTGCCAACGTCCGGGCGCGAACACCAGTGCGGGCTGGATTTTTTTTGCGGCCTTGTACGCGGCCTCTTTCGCCGACCACAGCAGGGCAAAGCCGATATCGCCTGCGCCTTCATCGGCAAGCTGAGTGCGCTCGCTGGCGGTCAGCACCCGCGCCAGCATGCGCGGTTGCTCGGCACGGCCACGATTGTGGCTGGCGCGAAAATCGATCAGATCATTGCCGATCGTCGTGGTCACGACGCTGAGGGCAGGCTCAGCGCACCGGACTCGCGTGCCGCGAAGTATTCGTCTTCCATTGCCTTGAGCTGGCCGATGATCTGCGCCGAAAAATCGCGGGCACGGCGCAGGCCAGTGCTGGCCGATTGTGGCACCAGCATCTTCAACTGAACGTAGAAACGATCACCGGGTGTTGGAAAGTCGGCGAAGCCGCCAAAGCGCATGCCGCGCAAATACACACAAAGCACTTTTGCGCCGGGAACGCGGTTGAGCAATTGACCCACGCCGTAGGAATAATCCTTGTCATCGACGCGACCGTCGCGGCTGCGCCGGCCTTCGGGGAAAATTGCGATCGCATCGCCGCGATCGAGCACGTAACGCATCCGCGCCTGCGCGAAGCGGGCTTGCTCAGCCGAGGCGCCGCGCTCGACTGGAATGCAGCGGCCGAGGTAGCACACCAGCCGCCAACTGAAGCGGTGGTAGAAGTTCTTGGCTTCGGGCAGGTTCCACGGCAGCGAGGCGGGGTGGCGCAGGTAATCCCACAGCGAGCCAAGCACGATGGTCTGGATGATCGAATCGACCAGAGTCAGGTGATTGCTGCAGATCAGCAGCGGCCCGGGATGTTGTTCGCGCAAGGCGCGATATTGTGCCCGGATCTGATCGACGTGATGCGCCGAAAAGCGAAACCGGAAGCGGTAGATCAGGGTCAGGATCGGCCCGAACAGGGCAAAGCACAAATAGCTGATGCCGCGCTGCACGCGCAGGGCCAGGCGCGTACGGCGCGGAAGTTTCATCTCAACCGACCAGCTTGCCGATCAGGTTGACCGCATCGCCGATGGTGGCGATCGAGTCGGCGGCATCGTCGCTCACTTCGATGTCGAACTCGTCCTCAAACGCCAGCACGATGTCGACCAGACGCGCGGAGTTCACGCCCAGGTCGCCGAGGATGCTGGTGTCCTTGCTGATGGTTTTCAGTGCTTCGGGATTCTTGACGTACGGGGTAATCAGGGCGACGACTTTTTCGGTGATCTGTGCTTCATTCATGAGGTTCTCCAGGGTCAGGGTCAGGGTTGAAACGTGCGAAACAGGACGCAGCCGTTGACATCGCCGAAGCCAAAGCTGCTCTTGGCCAGGATGTGACCGTCGAAGGGTCGGGTTTGTTGCACCACCGAGCCACGGAACGGCTCGACCTTCGGGTGCAGGTCTTCGCAGTTGCGCGAGCCATGCAGGAAACCGTGGTGCAGTTGCAACACCGCGGCGACGCATTCCAGCCCTCCGGCGGCGCCCAGTGCATGGCCAATCATGCTCTTGGTGGCATTGATCGGCGGCAGTGCGGCGGCCTCGACATCCAGTGCACGGCGCCAGTTTTCCAGTTCGTATGGATCGGCAAATGTGGCGGTCAGATGGCCGTTGATCGCGTCGATCTGATCGGCCGCGATACCGGCCATCGCCATCGCGGTGCGAATGCAGCGCACCACGCCCTCGGGGTTGGGCGCAGTCATCGAGCCGCCGTCGCGCTGGCCGCCGCTGTTGACGTGGCCACCGATCACTTCGGCATAAATACGCGCGCCGCGTGCCTGCGCGCTGTCGAGGCTCTCCAGCATCACGATGCCGGCGCCGGAGCCGGGGATGAAGCCGGCCGCGCTTGCGCTCATCGGCCGTGATGCGTTTTCCGGCGCGTCATTGCTGCGGCTGTTGAGCACCTTCATCGCATCAAAGCCCGACCAGGTGTAATGCGAGCTGCCCTCAGCACCGCCGGCCATCATTCGCGCGCACTGGCCGCTGCGAATCGCGTGAAAGGCATCGACCACGGCTTCGGTGCCGGTGGTGCAGGCCGAACTGTTGGTGGTGACCTGGCCGCCGAGCGCGAGCAGGCCGCCGAGCTTGGCCGACACCGCGGAGCACATCACCTGTTCCACCATCGTTGAACCCAGACGCCCGACGCGGCCCTTGTCGACCATCGGGATCAGTCGATCACCAATGGTCTGCATGCCGCCGATGCCGGTGCCGATGATGGCGCCGGTATCCCAATCGACTTCGGAATCGGGGCCAATCGGGCGCAGACCGGCATCGCGCCAGCAATCGATGCCGGCGATGGCGGCGTAGATCATGGCGTCGTTCATCGCCAGCAGATCTTCCACACCCAGGTAATCGTGCTTGAGTGCGTCCACGCCTTGCGGTATGCCGCCGACCTGACAGGCGAAATTCTGTTCGGCCAGCTTTTCGATGAAGCGGATGCCCGACACGCCGCCGCGCAGCGCGGCTTCGTAGGCTTGCAGACCGTGGCCATTGGGCGCAAGCACGCCCATGCCGGTGATGACGACGCGTGTGGGTTGGGTCATGGCCGTTGGTTCCTGCTGAAAGATCGGTCGCGCACAAAAGCGGCACGGCGTAGACGGTCAGAAGTTGATGAATGCGTGGCTTTGACGGCGCAGTTCGGGAACCTCTTGAAACCGTAGCGAGCGGCCCGAGTACAAGGCGCACGGAGCGCAGGAACCGGAGTGTACATTCGCGTACATGAGGATTCCGAGCACCGCGCAACGCAGTAACCGGGTCGCGCAGCAGGTTTCAACAGGTTCTTGCTATTTGCCACGTTGCACTCCTACCCCTGCCAACACGCCTTCGGCCGCCAACCGGCCATCGGCCAGAAACAATTGCGCACGGCTTTTCAGCTTCATGCGTCGGAAAAACTGCTTTTCACCAACGATGGTGACGGTCTCGCCCGGCAGCACCGGCAGATGGAACTCCATCTGGCACTCGGTGAACAGGGTGGTCCATTTCGACAGCTCATCGCCGGGCAAGGTTTGCGCGCACAGATACAGGCCGAGCGCGACCACACTGGTCTGCGCCATGGCTTCGGTCAGGATCACGCCGGGCGTTACCGGGTCGCCCGGAAAGTGACCGCGATAGAAAAATTCGTCGGGCTTGAAGGTGTAGCGGCCGACGATGTGCTCGCTGTCGAGCTCCACAATCTCATCGAGAAACCGGAATGGCGCCTGCTGCGGCACCGCCTGCAATACCTGTTCGGGAGTCATTTGTTCAGCACTCCGCCTTTGCTGTTCGCCGATGGCGCCGGGTAATCGCTGTACTGGATGTCGGGATAGATGCCCACCTTGGCGTCGCGCACGCTGTAGATCGCCTCGCCATCGACGCTGACGCTGCCATCACCGATCACCACCGCGCCGCCCTGCATTTGCGAATAACGGCGCACATCAACGGAGTAGGTGACCACGCCATCGTGCGGGCGGATCTGGCCGAAGAAATCGACTTCCTTGCAGCCCAGCGCGCGGCCAGCACCCAACGCACCGCGCAGCGCACAGTACATGCCGAGCAGTTGCCAGATCGCATCCACGCCCAGACAGCCCGGCTGCACCGGATCGTTGCTGAAATGGCACAGGAAATACCAGGCGTCGAGGTGGATGTCCTGCTCGGCGACGATCTGGCCACGGCGGCCGTTGTGCTCGATTTGGGTGATGCGGTCGAACATCAGCATCGGCGGCAACGGCAACGAGGGGATCGTGCCCGGCGCATCACTGACAAGGCTTTGCTTGCCCCAGGCCAGCAATTCGGGCTTGGACAGCGTTTGCGCGCGCAAAAAATCGGCGTACGACAGCAGGCTCATTTGCCCACCTCGTAGCCCGGGTTAGGCGTAGCCGTAACCCGGGACATGAACACGCAAGTACACCGATTCATGCGCAGACCTCCAACATCAACGCGCCCCAACTCAGGCCGCCACCGACTACCGCCAATGCGACCACATCGCCATCGCGCAAGTCGCCAATGTGTTGCGAGAGCACACTGGGCGCACCGGCAGCACCGCAGTTGCCGTATTCATTGACGTTGAAGAAATGGTTTTCCGCGCTGATGCCGGCGCTGCGGCAAATGTTGTCGAGCATGCCGCGATTGGCCTGATGTCCGATGAACTTCAGCGCTGCGGCGCGGGCCTGGTCCAGCCGCTCGCGCAATTGCGCAATCAGCGCCAGGCTGCGCCGGATCGCAAATGTCTGCACAGTGCGGCCTTCCTGGGTGAAATGGCCAGCATTGACGAAGCGCACCTTGTCGCAGTTTTCCGGATTCGATGCGAACTGGCTGTGCGTGATCTTCAGACGCGATGGCACACGCGGTGATATGACCTGTGCGCTGCTGCAATCGCCCCACAGCACGCAACTGTTGCGGTCGTTGTAGTCGATGGCACGGGTGCTGTTTTCGGCTTGCACCACCAGCACGAAATCGGGTAGGCGCTCGGGGCGCATGGAATCGAGAAAATGCAGTTGCGCGGCCAGCGAGGAGCACGCCGAATTGAGATCGAACGCGGGTGCGTCGATGCCCAGTTCGGCGGCGATGGTGCAGGCCTCGGCCGGACAGCTCGATTGCGGCGAGCAACTGCCGGAAATCACCAGCCCGATATCGCTCGGGTTCAGGCCAGCCGCCGCGATTGCCTGTTGCGCCGCACGCGCACCGGTTTGCGCATTGCTGTACAGCGAGGCTTCGATGGCCTGACGCGGGTCGGCATTGCGTGTGGTCTTGATGTAATCGAGCGGCAACACCGTGCGCCGACGCTCGATGCCGACCCGATCCATGATCCAGTCGGCGTCGGTGCCGATATCGAGATCGCGCAGGAACGCGTTGTCGATGATGTTTTCCGGGTGGAAGTGGCCGAGGCCGTGGATATAAGTCATTGCAATGCCCGGCCGTTACAGCGGCGCGATATGTTCGCCGCCATCGACGCGGATCAGTGCGCCATTCACCCACGCCGCCTCGTCGAGGCACATCAGGGCGATAAAATCGGCAACCGCTTCAGGCGTGGTGGTGCGATGGAAGGGGTTGCGTCGCTCGGCGACCGCCTGCATGCCGGCACTGCCGGGGATCAGCTTCAACGCCGGGGTGGGAGTAACACCGGCCTGGATGATGTTGGAGCGGATACCGAACGGCGCGAACTCGACCGCAATCGCGCGCGATACCGATTCCAGCGCCACCTTGGCGGCGGCGACCGCGGCATAGCCTTTCCAGGCCGTGGTGTTGCCCTCGCTGGTCATGCCCAGCACCCGCGCGTCACCGGCGAACAGGCCGAGGCGGTGCAGGTCCTGCACCCACGACAGCAGGCTGGTGCCCATCGCGTAGATGGTGCGCGCCATGTCTTCTTCGTCCATCAATGCGTCGCCATAACGCGCTGCCTGCAAGGTGTGCAGTGCGCCGACGCCTTGCTCCAACAACGTGCTGACGGCGCTCTGCACGGCGCTGGCGTCAACCCCAAGTGCTGCGGCCAGCTTGGCTACTGCTTCTTCGCTGCGGGTGTCGGGCGTGCTCGGTGCGATCGGCTTGAGGTTGCCGAACGCGATCGAATGCATCAGCAAACGCACTTTGCCGTGTTCGCCCATGGCCGTGGCGAGGTGGGCCAAAGTCTGTGCGCGGCCTTCGCCAGACAGCGCATCCAGGTTGAGTGCTTCGAAGCGCACGCCACTGGCGCGGATCGACTCGAAACCTTCTTCGATGCGCGCCATCGCGCCGCGTCGGTCGCGGTGGACCACCAGAATGTTCATGCCGTGGCGGGCCAGCTTTTGCGCAGTGGCCAAGCCAAAGCCGCTGGAGCCACCAAGAATTATCGCCCAATGGGTTTTATCGAACTCGATCATCGCATACGCCAGAAAAAAGGGTGCCCGTCAGCTGTGAGCGCGATGTTGAACTGAGGGTTCAGTGGTCGCGTAGCCATCGATTGCAGTGAGCCGGGAAACGGGAAAGGAGGAAGTGCAGCGCTTTGTCCGCAGCAAGTTTTCGTCTAAACAAGGGCGCTCACGATAGATGATGGTTGGCTGGGCAAATAACAAGAGCGCAGATAAATCGCCGCTGGTGAGCGTATCGACCGGATGAGCGCAGCGCACAACAAACGCGTCGCCGATCTTCGTGCGCGGTGGCAACGCTTGTCAACTGTGCGCACCCGTAGGGAGGCGTGCATGTCGATGGCTGCATTCCGGATTTTTTGTGCGTGTCATGGCGCGCCCCTGACGCTGTGAACCGTTATCATTGCCGAATGTTTGCTCCGTTGGCGCACCATCACGGCGCAGCCGGGTTCGAATCAGCTCAATATCAGGAGTGTCATGCATGTTGGAAACTGTTGAACAGCAAACCGGCGCGGCGCCGCAATGGTGTGTGCTGTGGTTGCACGGGTTGGGCGCCGATGGCAACGATTTCGCGCCGATCGTGCCGCAATTGCTGAATCCCGAATGGCCGGCGTTGCGTTTTGTGTTTCCGCATGCACCGCTGCGTCAGGTGACGATCAACGGCGGCATGCGCATGCGTGCCTGGTACGACATCCGCAGCATGTCGATCGATCAGCGTGCCGACGAGCAGGGAGTGCGCGAATCGATTGCGCAACTGGAAGAATTGATTGCGCACGAAGGCGAGCGCGGCATTCCGCCGTCGCGGATCATCCTGGCCGGATTTTCGCAGGGTGGCGCGATTGTGTTGTCGGCGGCATTGCGTCGGCAGCAGGCGGTTGGCGGGGTGATGGCACTTTCCACCTATTTGCCACTGGCCGCGCAAACACCAACCGAGGCGACAGCGGCAGGGCGCAGCACGCCGATATTCATGGCCCACGGCCAGGTCGATCCGGTAGTGACACTGGCTCTGGGCGAACGCAGCCGTGATGCCCTGCGCGCCATGGGCGTGCCGGTGCAATGGCATACCTATCCGATGCCACATGCGGTTTGCCCCGATGAGATCGACGATATTCGGCAATGGCTCGGCCAGCGGTTTCAGGGATGACCGAGGCGCCAGCCCTGCGCATTTTGATCACCGATGATGAAGCGCCGGCACGTCGGCGTCTGCGCGAGATGCTGGCCGAGATCGACGGCGCCGATGTGGTGGGCGAGGCGGTCGATGGTCGCGAAGCCATCGCGCGCGTGCAGGAACTGGCGGTCGATGTAGTGCTGATGGATATCGCCATGCCGGTGATGGACGGGCTTGAAGCGGCGCGCCACCTGGTGCGGCTGGAGCAGCCGCCGGCGGTGATTTTCTGCACTGCCTACGATGCGCACGCATTGGCGGCATTCGAAGCGGGCGCGCTCGATTATCTGCTCAAGCCGATTCGTGGTGAGCGCCTCGGCCAGGCATTGGCCCGGGTACGTCGGTTTTCGGCGGCCGATGCTGACAAACTGCGCAGCACTACGCGCGCGCGCAGCCACCTTTCGGCACGGCTCGGCGGCAGCCTGCGTTTGATTCCACTCGCTGACGTTCACTATTTTGTCGCGGAAGAAAAATACGTGGTGGTACATCATGCCAACGGCGCAGATTTGATCGAAGATTCACTCAAGGCGCTCGAAGAAGAGTTTTCCGATCGTCTGCTGCGTGTACACCGCAGTTGTCTGGTGGTGTGCGATGAAATAGCGCAACTGGACCGCGATAGTGAGGGGCATGCCAGCATCCGCTTGCGTTCCGGTGCTGGCCCTTTGGAAGTGAGCCGGCGCTGTTTGGCTGGTCTGCGCGAACGATTGAAGCATCTGTGAGGAAATCGAATTGAAAATCCTGCGTCTGGCAACGCGCAAGAGCGCGCTCGCCCTGTGGCAAACCGAACATGTGGCGGCGCGTCTGCGCGCAGCCCATCCCGGTCTTGAGGTGCAATTGGTGCCGATGAGCACGCGCGGCGATCAGGTACTGGATCGATCGCTGGCCGCGATTGGCGGCAAGGGCTTGTTCTTGAAAGAACTGGAAGTGGCGATGCTGGCTGGTGAAGCCGATGCTGCCGTTCATTCGCTCAAGGATGTACCGATGCAGCTCGACGGGCCGTTCACCCTCGCCGCAATCCTTGAGCGCGCCGACCCGTTCGATGCACTGGTGTCCAATCACTACGCATCGCTGGATGCGCTGCCACAAGGCGCGCGGGTGGGCACCTCGGCATTGCGCCGACAGGCGCAGTTGCGCGCCTGCCGCCCCGACCTGCAATTGCTCGATCTGCGCGGCAACGTCAACACCCGCCTGGCGCGGCTCGATGATGGTGGTTTTGACGCAATCATCCTTGCCTGTGCCGGGCTGGATCGTCTCGGGTTTTCTGCGCGCATCCGCAGCCGGCTCGCGGCGCCGCAGTGGTTGCCCGCAGTGGCGCAGGGTGCCATTGCCATCGAATGTCGCGATGATGCCAACGAGGTGATTTCACTGTTGGCCAGCCTGGACCACCGCGATACCCGCCGCTGTGTCGAAGCCGAGCGCGCGATGAATCGCGCCTTGCACGGCAGTTGCCATGTGCCGGTTGCCGCCCACGCCACGTTGACCGACGCCGGCTTGCACCTGGTTGGCCTGGTCGGTGATGTTGCCAGCGGCAAGGTGATCCGCGCCGAGGCTGATGCTGCTGCCGATCAGGCCGATACCCTGGGGCAACGCGTTGCCGAGGCCCTGTTCGCGCAGGGCGCCGGGACGTTGTTGCAGGCCTACATTTCGCAGTGAGTGCTGGCGTTATAGTTGTGCTATACCAGCAGTTACGCTGTCAGCTCGGCCGCGTGATGACGCAGGTGATCCTCGATGAAACTCTGGATGAACCAATAGCTGTGGTCGTAGCCCGAGTGCCGACGCAGCCGCAATGACTGGCCGGTGGCCGCACATGCCGCTTCGAACAACTCCGGGCGCAATTGCTCGGCCAGAAACGGATCTGATTCACCCTGGTCGATCAGGATGGTGCCGGGATGCCTGCCACGTTGCAGCAAGGCACAGGCATCGTAGCTGACCCATGCTGCGCGATCCTCGCCGAGGTAGCGGGGCAGGGCCTTCAGGCCCCACGGCACCTGGCTTGGCGCGACGATGGGTGCGAACGCGGATACCGAGCGGAACTGCTGCGGATTTTTCAGCGCGATGGTCAATGCGCCATGACCGCCCATTGAATGCCCGAAAATGCCGCTGCGCGTGACATCAACCGCGAAATGCTCGGCAATAACCGCTGGCAATTCATCGCAAATGTAGCGGTACATGCGAAAGTGCGCCGACCACGGCGGCTGCGTGGCATCGAGATAAAAGCCGGCGCCCTCGCCAAAGTCCCAGTCGTCGGTAGCGCCGCCGATACCGGTATCGCGCGGGCTGGTGTCGGGGCTGACCAGGGCCAGGCCCAGTTCGGCGGCAACGCGCTGCGCCCCCGCCTTGATCGCAAAGGTTTCCTCACTGCAGGTCAGGCCGGCGAGGTAGTACAGCACCGGTACCGGGCCGTTGTTGGCCTGCGGCGGCAGGTACACAGCAAAGCGCATTGGCAGGCCGCATGCGCTGGAGTGATGTCGGTAAAAGCCTTGCACGCCGCCGTGGCAGCGCTGTTCGCTGATGCGCTCCAGCGTCATCAGTAAACCACCACGCTGCGAATCGATTCGCCGCTGTGCATCAACTCGAAGCCTTCGTTGATGCGTTCCAGTGGCAGGGTGTGAGTGATCAGATCATCGATGTTGATCTTGCCTTCCATGTACCAGTCCACGATACGCGGTACATCGCTACGTCCGCGTGCGCCGCCAAAGGCACTGCCGCGCCAGTTGCGGCCGGTGACCAGTTGGAACGGGCGGGTGGTGATTTCAGCGCCCGCCGGTGCCACACCGATGATGATCGAAGTGCCCCAGCCCTTGTGGCAGCATTCCAGCGCTTGCCGCATCACGTTGACATTGCCAATGCATTCGAAACTGTAGTCAGCACCGCCCTTGGTGAGGCTGACCAGATACGGCACCAGATCACCTTCAACCTCTTTTGGGTTGACGAAGTGGGTCATGCCGAACTTGCGTGCCAGCGCCTCGCGTGCCGGGTTGAGATCAACCCCGATGATCATATCGGCACCGGCCAGACGTGCGCCCTGGATTACGTTCAGGCCGATGCCACCAAGGCCGAACACCACCACCTTGGCGCCAACTTCTACCTTGGCGGTATAAATCACTGCGCCGATGCCGGTGGTGACCCCGCAACCGATGTAACAGACCTTGTCGAACGGCGCGTCCTCGCGGATCTTCGCCAGCGCGATTTCCGGCAGCACGGTGTAGTTTGAAAATGTCGAGCAGCCCATGTAATGGTGCAGGGTTTCCCCGCCAATCGAAAACCGGCTGCTGCCGTCCGGCATCAGGCCCTGGCCCTGGGTGCTGCGAATGGCCTGACACAGGTTGGTTTTCGGGTTGAGGCAGTATTCGCATTCACGGCATTCGGGCGTGTACAGCGGGATGACGTGGTCGCCCTTTTTCAGGCTGGTTACTCCCGGCCCGACATCCACCACCACGCCAGCACCTTCGTGGCCAAGAATGGATGGAAAGATGCCTTCCGGGTCGGCCCCGGACAGGGTGAAAGCATCGGTATGGCAAATGCCGGTGGCCTTGATCTCGACCAACACTTCGCCGGCTTTTGGGCCTTGCAGATCGACGGTTTCAACGACCAGGGGCTGGCCCGGTGCGTGGGCGACGGCGGCGCGTGTTTTCATTGGCAAATCCTGTGTTGAAGTGTTTTCTCGATGGGTTGTTGGTGTAGTGCTCAGCCTGGCGCCCGCAGCAGATCAACGAACTCAGCGGCGGCGTTCGGCACCGGCAGACGGCGCAGCAGTGTTCCGTCACCGCTCAGCACCACCAAGCTGGGGAAATAGCGCACGTTATAACGCGTCATGAAAGCCTCGGCTTCCGGCGCGTCATAATCAACTCGCACCAACACATAATCTTGCGCCAGCACTTGTTGCACGGCTTTGTCGGTGAACAAGGTCTGGTGCATTACCCGGCAGTTGCCGCACCAGATTGCGGAAAAATCCACCAGGACGGGTTTGTTTTCGCGCACACCCTGCGCCAGGCCCTGCTCGATACCGAGGAATTGCAGGTCGGTTTGTTCGATGGCGCGCTTGCCCATCCAGGTCTGAATCTGGACGTTGCCGAAATACACCACGGCCAGCAGGGCGCCAAAGCGCAGCCACTTGAAAATCACGGTTTTCATGTTTTTCTCATTCATTGTGCAAGCATAGCGGTGCGGGTAGGGGTGTGTCATGCTGTCCGGTCGGCAGCTACGTTGGTAGCGATAGCCAGCATTTGTTAACGAAAGTGCTCGCATTGCGCTGCAAGACGCGCTATTCTTCGCGCACTGTGTTTGCTAGGGTCACGGTGGAATGTGGCCCGGTGCGGTAGATCCAACGATCCGCTACATCGCTCGCTTCGCTCAACTCCTTGCAATGCGGTGAGGATCTGTTTGTTCATTTTCGCGCCATCCAGGGCAGCGGCTTCAAGACGCTGAAGGAAGGCCAGAAAGTGACTTTCACTGTCGTCAAGGGCCCGAAGGGCCTGCAGGCTGACCAGGTCGAAGCCGAGTAAGCTCAGACCCGTTTCATGTTTGCAAGAGCGGCCTCGGCGTTATGCGCCGGGGCCGTTTTTTTTATGCCTCAACGCTTACCGGCAGGCCGTTTAATGCAGCATTGCCGGTAGGGCCGTCAAGCGCGGCCGGGTCGCTCAAGTCGTTGTAGCTGATCCCGTCGAGGGCATCGGCCAGTTGTTGTTTGCTGCCCGCTCGACCATGGCCAAAACCATGCGGCAGGCTGACCACACCCGGCATCAAATCGCTGTCGGCCAGTACCTCGGTTTGCAGCTCGGCGATAGCCGAGCGAATGCGCACCTGCGCTCCAGATGCGATGCCGCGTGCCGCCAGATCATTCGGATGCATATGCAATTGATGCCGGGCTTTGCCTTTGACCAGGCGTGGCGCATTATGCATCCACGAATTGTTGCTACGCGGGTGGCGACGACCGATCAACGACAGACTCGGCGCCGTTTCCGGGTTGCCAAATGCGTCGATCAGGCGTGGCAGGTCATCCATCAACGGAGCCGGCGCGCACTGCACCTTGCCGTCACTGGTTTCCAGACGATCGAGCAGACACGGTGTCAGCGGCCCCAGATCGATACCGTGTGGTGCCGCCATCAGCAATTCCAGATCGACACCGCTGTTGCCGCGCTGCAGGCCGCCGGCGATCAGGTGCAGGGGTTCGGGCAGGGCGGTAAACGCTTTGCCCGTTGCCGCCGCATAGGCCTGTGCGATGCCGTTGAAAATCTGCCAATCGCCGCGTTCGTGGGCTTGCGGTTCGCGCAGCGGCACACTCAAGCGTGCTACCCGGCGCACGGCAAACGCGTTGAATATCAAGTCGTAGTGATATTGGCTAAGGGGTGAAGCAGGCGGGAGGATCAGGTCGGCGAAGCGGGTGGTTTCATTGATGCTGATATCGATACTCAGCATAAAGTCGAGTGTGCCCAATGCCCGTTCCAGACGCCGGCCATCGGGTGTGGAAAGCACCGGGTTGCCGGCACTGGTGATCAACGCACGGATGCGGCCAGCGCCGGGCGTGTCGATTTCTTCGGCCAGCACCGATACTGGCAGCTCACCGGCAAACTCGGGCAAGCCGCGCACCCGGCTATGCCAGCGCGCGTAATGGCCGCTGGCGGTACCTGGGCCAGTGATCGGCATGGCGGCGTCGTTGACCAGCGTGCCACCTTCGCGATCGAGGTTGCCGGTGTAGAGGTTGATCAACTGGATCAGCCATTGGCACAGCGAGCCAAAACGCTGTGTGGACAAACCCATACGGCCGTACACGGCGGCGGTAGGGGCTTCATGCAGCACTTTGGCGATACTGGCGATAGCGGCCTGATCGATACCAGTGTGGGTGCTGACGGCATCGAGTGGGAACGTGTTGATCGCGGCCAAAGCGGCGTCCAGCCCATTGAGCCGATCGTGGTAGCGCGCGATACGCGCCGGGCCAAGCCGTTGCAGTTCTTGCAAAAGTGCAGCGAGAAACAGGGCGTCCGTACCGGGGCGGATAAACAAATGCCGGTTGGCGATTTGCGCGGTTTCGCTGCGCCGGGGATCGATCACGATCAGTTGCCCGCGCTGACTCAAGGCTTTCAGGCGTTTGGCCACACCAGGCGCGGTCATCAGGCTGCCGTTGGATACCACCGGGTTGGCCCCCAGCATCAGCAGCACATCGGTGCGATCGATATCGGGGATCGGCAACAGAAACTGGTGGCCATACATCGCCCAGTTGACGAATTGATGCGGCCACTGATCGACCGACGAAGCGGAGTAGATGTTGGGTGTTTTCAGCAGGCGCAGCAGTGCTGGCGCGTAGGCGATCGAACCGAAATGATGGACGTTGGGATTGCCCAGATAAGCGCCGATGGCGGCCGCACCATGCGTGCTGGCGACTGCGGCAAGCCGCTCGCCAGCCAGTGCGAAGGCCGCGTCCCAGGCTATTGGCTGCCAGTCATCACCGATCCGCCGCATCGGTTGGCGCAGGCGGTCGGGGTCGGCTTCCAGATCAAGCAGCGCGTTGCCCTTGGGGCAGATATGGCCGCGGCTGAACGGGTCTTGCTCATCGCCGCGAATGGCGACCAGCGCATCGTCCTGGTACTGCAACTCCAAGCCGCAGATGGCTTCACACAGCGGGCAGGCGCGAAAGCGCGATTGACGCGTCATCAGCTACTCCGGTCGATGGGGTCGTCGCGCCCGCTGAATCGACCCCGCATGCGTGGGTCGATTCGCAGGTGGATCGTTCAGCGCTTGGGATGCAACTTGTGCGATTGTTTGGCGATTTCGCGCGCCGCTGCAAGAATGACCTGGCCTGGCGCACGCACCTTGTAGTCCGGGTGGACATAGGAGAATTGCAATACGCCATCGCCATCGACGATGTACACCGAAGGCACGGGCAGCACATGGTGCTTTTCACCCGATGCTTTCTCCAAGTCGATACCACCCATGCGATAACGTGCGACCAGCGAATCCTCGACGGTGTAGCCAATGCCAAAAGCACTGACGGCGGCAGTGCTGCTGTCAGAGACCAGGGTGTAATCGAGCTTGTCCTTGCCCAGCGTTTTGTTCAATTCGGCCGGCAGATCCGGGCTGATCGCAATCAGCTGGTAACCCAGTTCGGTCAATTCGGGATGGATCTCGCGCAATTCGCTCAGTTGCAGGTTGCAGAACGGGCACCAGCCACCACGATAGAACACCAGCACTGCCGGTTTGCCATTGACCACTTTATGCAACGTGGTTGCCTGATCTTCGCGATCACGCAGTGCTGGGTCGGGCAGGGTGGAGCCGAGCAGGATCGGGCTGATCTCGGTGGCTGAGGGGGCAATGCCAGCAGCGCCTGCAGCGAGCGGCGACAGTATCAGTGCAGCGATAATCAGGGCGAATCCGAAAATGCGTGGCATGTTGCAACTCCTTGCGAAATACGAATGATGATTGCGTGTAGTGCGTATCAGCGCGGCAGGGCGCGCAATTCGGTTTTGGGGTGAAAACTGGCCCAGGCGAACCAGAATAACCGGATTGCCGGCACCACGCTGCCGTCTGCACGGCTGGCGTTGACCATGCCATCGGCAGCGCGTTCGATGACCAGCTTCTCGCCGGCCAGTTCGGCTTCGATGCGCGGGTTGGCGCGCAGGTATTCCTCGGTCACCGCCAGCGAGGCGTCGCCGATTTCCAAGCCAAAGACAACCATCTTCGGGTGGATGCGCGTGTCGCGGTTGGACAGCGGGAAAAACACCTTTTCGCTGCTGGCGTAGTCGCCGTAGGGATTGGCGGTATAGGCCACATCAAATCCCGTATCGGTGGACAGCACTTGGGTATCGGGGTGTTCGCGGCGCCATTCACTCCATTCCACCTGCGTCAATGCAAACGCGGTCAGGGTTTCACCGCTGCGCTTGCCGACGATGCCGCGCCCGATCACTTGCGCCCACAGCGTGTTTGATGCGCGGTCGTACAGCACCAGATCGCTGTTGTGCAGTACGCCCGATACGCCGAACGTGGTGACTTCGCCACCGATCCGGCGCGAGAAAGCCGCGCCCGAACCGCACAGCGGGCAGTAGGTGATCGCGATCGGCTGGCTGGCAATGGTGTCGTTGACGATTTCGTGACGCGACAGGATGGATGTTGGATAGGCGCGGTGTACGCCATCTACGGTGATCGCCAGCACGATGTCATCATCGGCGAGAAAGTCAGCTTCAGCGGCAGTGACGAACTTGGGGTTTTCGATTGCCGGTATGCAATCGCGTGCCGGGCAACCCTGGATCAATTCGGACAGTGGGACTTGCGCTGGTGTGTTCTCGTCAAAGCCGAAGGTCTCGGTCAGTACGTTGACCGGCCAGGACCGCGCAGCACGGGCCTTGGCTTCGGCATCATCGGCATTGGCATCGGTTTGTGCATGGTTGAGCGCTGAAAACGACAACAGCGCAATGACAGTAAGTACGCGAATAAAACTCGGCATGGTATTGATAATCCTTGGTGTTTAACGATGATCTTGTAACCGTGCTGGCTTCAGGCGACGGTACATTGCACCCAATGCAATGCCAAAAAACACATGGGTGCCAAAGGTGAGCCACGGCGTACCGTAACCGATGTTCAGGCCAAATGCGCCAGCACCGGTTGCTGGCATGATAACCAGCATCAGGCCCAGCCAGATTGCCAGGGCGAACACGATGCCACGCCAGACCGCCGCCTGGCCGGGCAAGCGGTTGAACAGCAATGCAAACGTGCTGCCATAGAGCACTGCCCCGATCGCGGCACAGGTCAGCCATGCGGGCGCGGTAGTTTCAACACCAATCACTGGGCGCGAAACGAGCATGGTCAGGCTGAACACGTCCACCCCGCCGAGGCCGCCAGAACCGTGCAATAGCTGGTCCAGCACGCCGGTGAGCAAGGCGGCACACATGCCGGCAATCATGCCTTTGCTGAGATTGTTCATGGCCACTCCTTTATTTCCCGTGTCTCCAGACAGAGGCCGGCAACGGGGCAAAGGATGCGCGGAAGTTACCCGCAGTGTCTTGCCGATCAGTCAGCTTGCCCGGCGCCGAGCATCTGTTTGGCATGGTTGCGCGTTGCCTGGGTGATCTCCAGGCCACCGAGCATGCGCGCCAATTCCTCGATCCGGCCGGCCCGGTCCAAGGTCACGATATGGCTGCGGGTAATGCCGCCAGCGCTGTCCTTGCTTACCTGAACGTGTTGATGGCCGAGCGCTGCCACCTGCGCCAGATGGGTGACGCACAACACTTGGCGCTGGCTGCCAAGCGCGCGCAATTTGCGACCCACCACTTCAGCCACCGCGCCGCCGATGCCGCTGTCGACTTCGTCAAACACCATCGTGGGCACACTATCGAGGCCCAATGTGGCCACCTCGATTGCCAGGCTGATGCGCGAGAGTTCGCCACCCGAGGCCACCTTGCGCAAGGGGCGTGCCGGCTGGCCGGGGTTGGCGGCCACCAGAAACTCGATCCGTTCGGCTCCTTGTGGCTGCGGTGTGTCGCTGTCGCTGGCTTCCACCTGCACTTCGAAACGGCCACCGGCCATGCCCAGCTCACTCATTAGCGCGCTGACGCTGTCCGCCAAGTTGGCGGCAGCCTTGCGCCGTTGCTTGCTGAGAATTGCAGCGGCCTCTGCCCAGGCTTTGCGATGCGCCCTCTGCGCTTTGTTGATGCTTTCAATCGCTGCGCCGGCATCGGTCAGGGTCTGCACTTCGTCGTGCAGGCGTTCGCGCAGCGTGGCGAGTTCAGTCACCGGCACGCGATGCTTGCGCGACAGATCGTGCAGGCGGCTGAGCCGCTGTTCCAGTTCACGCAGGCGATCCGGGTCAAGGTCGAGGGCATCATGGATACGCTCCAGCGAGCGTTGCGCTTCATCCACCTGGATGCGGGCAGATTCGAGCAAGGCGGCAACTTCACCCAACGCGGGCTCGTGCTCGACCATTCGGCCGAGCTCAGCTGCCGCCTGGCTGAGCATTTGCGCCGGAGCCTCGCTATCATCGCCGGACAGTAGCGCGCTGGCGCGCCCACAGGCGTCGATCAATGCGGCGCCGTGGCCCAGCCGCCGGTGCTCACTGTCCAGCCCTTCGAGCGATTCAGGCGTCAGGATTTCGCGTTCCAGTTCAGCCAGATTGTGGCGCAGGTATTCCAGGCGCTCGGAAACATCGCCACGGCTTTCGATTTGCGCCCGCTGGCGTTCACCCGCAGTCCATTGCGCGGCAATCTCGGCTACCGTGCTTGCCAATTCCGCGTGGCCCGCGTACGCATCGATCAATGCCAGTTGATGTGGCCGTGCCAACAGGGCCTGCGCCTCGTGCTGGCCGTGTACTTCCACCGTGTATTCGGCCAGTGCCTGCAATTGTGCCAACGCCACCGGCCGGCCATTGATCCAGGCACGCGAGCCGCCATCAGCGCGGATGACGCGGCGCACCTGGCATTGGCCATCCTCATCAAGCGCTTCGTCGCTGAGCCACTGTGCGGCTTGCGGCGCATCGGCAAGGTCGAACTCGGCATTGAGCTCGGCACGCTCAGCGCCATGGCGCACGACGGTGCTGTCGGCGCGCGCACCACCCAGCAAAAGCAAGGCATCAACCAGCAGCGACTTGCCAGCCCCGGTTTCACCGGAAACCACGCTCATGCCCGGTCCAAAGCGAATTTCGGCTTCGCTAACCACAGCAAAATCGCGGATCGAGAGGGTACGCAGCATGGGCGATCGGCACGTTTGAGGATGCAAAATGCTAACAGCTTGTGTTTATCGTAGGGGAAGACTGGCAGCGCGGTGAATCACCGATGACCGTAATGACACATCCCGGGCGTTTTTTCAGCGCATTCGCAAGCGTGTTCTCGCCAAGACGCCAAGAACGCCAAGGGCAAGCAAAACGATGGGCACGGCCGCAAGCTGCTGGTGTAGCGCGAAATTGCCCGGGCCGCCAATCGCAACTGCGAACCGGCTGACAGATTCCTTGGCGTTCTTGGCGGCTCCTGATTAGCGCTATATCTCAGCAGTAGAAGCCCCTCTCCCGCCGGGAGAGGGGTTGGGGGTGAGGGTTCGGTGCGAGTATCGGCCATCGTACGGGCTCGAACCCTCATCCGGCGCTTCGCGCCACCTTCTCCCGGAGGGAGAAGGGGCCTAAGCCCGTCGGGCTGAGATATAGCGCTAATCAGGTGGCGGCTTGGCGAGAGATGAGCTTCATTGCACCCACGCTCATCGACGCGTCCGACGTCGCGAATAGGGAAAATTTGCGATTGGCGCTTGCCAGCGGGCCCTTTCGCCCTTATCTATAGCGCATGTTTCCTGGATCGTCGTAGCCCTATGGCCATCATGCCCTCACTCGATCCGCGTGCGCGCAGCGTGTTGCGCGCCCTGATCGCACAGTACGTGCGTGACGGCGAGCCGGTGGGCTCACGCACACTGGCCAAGCATTCGGGGCTGGATGTGAGTCCGGCAACGATTCGCAACATCATGTCGGACATGGAGGAACTGGGGTTGTTGGCAGCGCCGCATGCATCGGCGGGGCGCATTCCAACTGCACAAGGTTACCGTGTATTTGTCGACAGCCTGTTGCAGATCAAGCCGATTTCCAACGCGCTATTGCAGGATATGCGTGGCCGCTTGCCGGCCGGGTCCAGCACCCAGTCATTGCTTGGCAATGTGTCGGAGTTGCTGTCGGCAATGAGCCATTTTGTCGGTGTGGTGACGGTGCCGGCACGCGAGCAGTTCGCCTTCCGTCATATTGATTTTGTCGCGCTCGATGGTAGTCGCTTGCTGGTGATTCTGGTGTTTGCCGACAACGAAGTGCAAAACCGCATCATTGTCGCCCGCCGC
The DNA here is from genome assembly GCA_002840015.1 of Gammaproteobacteria bacterium HGW-Gammaproteobacteria-2. Taxonomy (GTDB): domain Bacteria; phylum Pseudomonadota; class Gammaproteobacteria; order Xanthomonadales; family Xanthomonadaceae. Next base: position 51,282 of record PGZE01000039.1, read on the forward strand.
CCCTACGGCTCGTCAGAGCTGGAACAGATCGCCAACTTCCTCAACAGCCATTTTGCCGGGCGCACGTTGCGCGACATCCGCATGGCCTTGCTGCACGACCTGCGCCAGGCCCGTAGCGACATGGAGCAGACCTTACACAGTGCCGTGGATCTTGCCGAACAGGCGTTCGATGCCGACCCAGGCGACATGTTGGTGGCGGGGCAGACCCGGCTGATGGGCGTGTCCGACCTCTCGGACATGGATCGCCTGCGTGAGCTGTTCGAGGCGTTCGCCCGCAAGCGCGAAATTCTGCAATTGCTTGAAGGCTGCATTTCGGCACAGGGCGTGCGCATTTTCATCGGCGAGGAAACCGGCATGGCGCCGCTTGATGGCTGTACCGTGGTGACCGCGCCGTATACCTCGAAGGGTGAAGTGCTTGGCGTTTTGGGGGTGATCGGCCCGACCCGTATGGCCTATGATCGCGTCATACCAATGGTGCAGGCCACAGCAGCTGTGCTCGGCGAGGCCTTGAATACCGGCGAGCCGACCCAATAAAGCGGAGCGGGAAGGGTGTCGGCCGCGCGATACGTGGCTTGTGCCTGCAGTATTGATCAAAGCCAGGATTGAATCATGCACAATCAGACCGACCAGACTGCGGCGGAAACGCCTGCGGATAGCGCCGCTGTCAACGATGAATCGGCTGTCACAGGCGATGACCGCCTGAGCGCGGCGCTCAATGAACTGGAGCAATTGCGTGAGCAGGGCTTGCGCGAGCGCGCTGAGCTGGAAAACCAGCGCCGGCGCATGCAGCGCGATGTCGATTCCGCACGCCGGTTTGCCAATGAACGCCTGCTGGGTGACCTGTTGCCGGTCATCGACAGCCTCAAGGCCGGGCTGGGTGCAGATGCCACCGATACCGCACGGTTGCGCGAAGGTATGGAGCTGACCCTGCGCCAGTTGCTCAAGATGGCTTCCGATCACGGCCTGCAAACCGTGCATCCGGTGGGTTTGCCGTTCAATCCCGAGCAGCATCAGGCAATGAGCATGGTGCCATCGCCCGAGCACGCGCCGGGCACCGTAGTGCAGGTGTATCAGGATGGCTATGTGCTGAATGATCGCTTGCTGCGACCGGCTTTGGTGGTGGTAGCAGCCGATTGATGCGTGCTGCCGGCTTGAACTGCGGCGCAACGACCCCAACTACCCAAGCAGAAGCTTAGTGGCCCGCCGGGCCGGAACATTATCAGGAGCATGAACATGGGCAAGATCATTGGTATCGACCTCGGCACCACCAACTCGTGTGTTGCGGTCATGGAAGGCGGCAAGGCCAAAGTGATTGAAAACTCCGAGGGTGATCGCACCACGCCGTCCATTGTCGCCTTCACCAAAGATGGCGAAGTGCTGGTTGGCGCATCAGCCAAGCGGCAGGCGGTGACCAACGCCAAGAACACCTTTTACGCGGTCAAGCGCCTGGTTGGCCGCAAGTTCACCGATGCCGAGGTCAAGAAGGATCTCGATCTGGTGCCGTACGACATCTTTGCGCACGATAACGGCGACGCTTGGGTGCGTACCGCAGACGGCAAGAAGATGGCGCCGCCGGAAATCTCGGCACGGGTGCTGGAGAAAATGAAGAAGACCGCCGAGGATTACCTGGGCGAAAAGGTGACCGAGGCGGTAATCACCGTGCCGGCGTACTTCAACGACAGCCAGCGTCAGGCAACCAAGGATGCCGGCCGTATTGCCGGGCTCGATGTGAAGCGCATCATCAACGAGCCCACCGCCGCAGCGCTGGCCTATGGCCTGGACAAGAAGGGCGGCGATCGCAAGATCGTGGTCTACGATCTGGGCGGCGGCACTTTTGATATCTCGATCATCGAGATTGCCGAAGTGGATGGCGAGAAGCAGTTCGAGGTGCTTGCCACCAACGGCGATACCTTCCTTGGCGGCGAAGATTTTGATGCTCGCGTCATCGATTATCTGGTCGATGAGTTCCAGAAGGATCAGGGTATCGATTTGCGCAAGGACCCGTTGGCGTTGCAGCGGCTGAAAGATGCCGCCGAGCGTGCCAAGATCGAGCTGAGCAGCTCGCAGCAGACCGAAGTGAACCTGCCCTATGTCACCGCCGATGCCTCAGGCCCCAAACACCTGAGCATCAAGCTTACCCGCGCCAAACTCGAAGCGCTGGTCGATGAGCTGATCCGGCGCACCATCGAGCCGTGCAAGGTGGCGCTCAAGGATGCCGGGCTCAAGGGCAGCGATATCAACGAAGTGATTCTGGTCGGCGGTCAAACCCGCATGCCCAAGGTGCAGACGGCGGTCGCCGAGTTCTTCGGCAAGGAGCCGCGCAAGGACGTCAACCCCGATGAAGCGGTGGCGATTGGTGCGGCAACCCAGGGCGGCGTGCTGTCGGGCGATGTCAAGGATGTGCTGTTGCTGGATGTGACCCCGCTGAGCCTGGGTATTGAAACCCTTGGTGGCGTGTTCACCAAAGTGATCGAGAAGAACACCACGATTCCGACCAAGGCGGCGCAGACCTTCTCCACCGCCGAAGACAACCAGACTGCCGTCACCGTACATGTGCTGCAGGGCGAGCGCGAGCAGGCCCGTTACAACAAGTCGCTGGCCAAGTTCGATCTCGCCGGTATCGATTCGGCGCCGCGTGGCCTGCCACAGGTCGAGGTCACCTTCGATATCGATGCCAACGGCATTTTGCATGTGTCGGCCAAGGACAAGAAAACCGGCAAGGAGCAGCGGGTCGAGATCAAGGCCGGGTCGGGCCTGTCCGAGGAAGAGATCCGGCGCATGGTCGATGATGCCGATGCGCACCGCGAGGAAGACAAGAAGTTCCACGAGCTGGTGGACGCTCGCAACCGTGCCGATGGCCTGATTCACCAGACCCGGCAGGCGATCAAGGAGCACGGTGCCAATGTGCCGAGCGACGCGTTGGCGGCTGCTGAGGCGGCCTTGTCGGAGCTGGAGTCGGCGATGAAGGGTGACGATGCGGGCCCGATCAAGGCCAAGACCACGGCACTGGAGCAAGCGGCACAGTCGGTGCTCGCGGCAGGCGCGGCGGGTGCCCAGGCGGGTGCGGAGAACGCGAGCGCCGGTGCCGGCGGCACCAGCAACGATGATGTGGTCGATGCCGAGTTCACCGAGGTCAAGGACGACAAGAAGTGATATGAAGCCGGGACTCGGGACTCGGGACGAGCAAATGGTCCGCAAAGGGCGCAAAAGGCGCAAATAAAAGCAAAGCGTTTGATGCGAATGGCGCATGCTTTAGCGTCGTAGGTCGGTTCAAAGCGCGTAGCGGTGAAACCGGCATCAAGCCCTGGAAGCCCTTTGCGTTCTTTGCGGACTCAACGCGCTCTACGCTTTTTCCCGATTCTCGGCTTCATCAAGGTGCTTGCGCGTGGTGCTGGCGTCTGGCGTTACCGCGCGGCTTGAGCCGACCTACGACTTTCCGCTTTTATTTGCGCCTTTTGCGTTCTTTGCGGACCCAATGCTCTTTACACTTTTTTCCGAATCACCAGCCCCGAGTCCTGCGCAATGAGCAAACGCGATTTTTATGAAGTCCTCGGTGTGTCCCGCACGGTCACCGAGGTCGAGCTCAAAACCGCTTATCGCCGGCTGGCAATGAAGCATCATCCGGATCGCAACCCGGGCGACAAGACGTCCGAAGAGTCGTTCAAGGAAGCCAAACAGGCCTACGAGGTGCTGTCCGACCCGGCCAAGCGTCGCGCCTACGATCAGCACGGCCACGCGGCATTCGAGTCGGGCATGGGCGGGCGCGGCGGCGCCGGTTTCAACGATGTCGGCGACATATTCGGCGACATATTCGGCGATATCTTCGGTGGCGGACGCGCCCGCCAACCGCGCCGTGGCGCCGACCTGCGCTACACCATCGAGCTGGATCTCGATGAAGCGGTAGCCGGACTGGAGCGCGATATCCACGTGCCGTCGCTGGTCGTGTGCGAGGCCTGCAAGGGAACCGGCTCCAGCGACGGCAAGACCCACACCTGCAATACCTGTCACGGCCACGGCCGGGTGCGCATCCAGCAGGGCATATTCTCGATTCAGCAAGCCTGCCCGCATTGCGAGGGTACCGGCAAAGCCATTGAGTCGCCGTGCGGCGATTGCCATGGCAATGGCCGAACCGAAACCGAGCGCGTGCTCAAGGTCAAGATCCCGTCAGGTGTCGATACCGGCGATCGCATCCACCTCACCGGCGAGGGCGAGGCGGGCCCGGGTGGCGCGCCGAGC
>PGZE01000094.1 GCA_002840015.1 Gammaproteobacteria bacterium HGW-Gammaproteobacteria-2
GATGCAGGGCATCTATTCGATGACCAAGGCCGGCATCGTCAACATGACCGAAGGCTTCGCCAAGGAGCTGGCAGCGCACGGCATCCGCGCCAATGCGGTACTGCCGGGTCTTACCGACACCAAGTTTGCCTCGGCGCTGACCGGCAATCCGCAGATCATGAAGATGATGCTCAGCCTGATTCCGCTGGCGCGGATGGCACAGCCGGATGAAATCGCACCGGCAGTGCTGTTTCTGGCGTCGCCGGCAGCGGCCTACATCACCGGCACCACGCTGGCGGTGGATGGCGGTTATCTGGCCTGAGGACTCTGCGGGTGGTTTGGCGGCGTCGCGGGGCCGGTCGTCCACAGAGTGCTCCAAAGTAGCGGTGACGCTCACCTGTGGAGCAACTGTGTTGCTCGCTGGTGCCAATCGGTGCTGTTGTGGGAGCCGGCCCGCCGGCGAACAATCGTGCGACAGCTTCGCGCGCAAGGCGCGCTCCCACAGGCGCTGCGTTTGCAGGAATCCACCCTGTGGGCGACCTGCCTGAATTGCCAAAGCGCAGTTGCAGCCCGAGCAGCGTATCCTCTTGCGATCGCGCTTATAACAAAGGATGACGCCATGCGTTTCGTTATTGGTTTATTGCTGTGGACCTTGCTGCTGGTGCTGGCCTGGCCGCTGGCGTTGTTGATACTGGTGCTATGGCCGCTGTTATGGTTGCTGTCGATCCCGTTCCGCATCGTCGGCACCTTGATGGAAGCGCTGCTGGCACTGGTTCGCGCGGTGCTGTTTCTGCCCGCCCGTCTGCTCGGCGGTGATGCGCGCTGAGGCGTTTGGCGTTATGCACCTCGACTGCACAGCGCATTCGTCTGCCGTGAGGACCAGTTGCGATGGCTTTGAATAGTCGGCCAGGCTCTCTTCGGGATGGTCTGGCCCGTTGTTTAACAGCGCTCCACTCGGCACTGGAAACAGTTGAACTTCGATCGGATGTGAACATACGCCACTTCCGGCGCGCTCAGAATTTCGAGGCCACCACAGTCAGTTCATCGCCTGGTACCACACTGCCGGTCTCATAGCGTATCCAGTCGTCGAGTCCGTAGCCTCGCATGAGCGCAGGCTGAAAGAATGCAAACCATCCGGGCAGCTTGTCGCTCTCGTAGCGTTCGCAGTTTTTTGCGTGAAGAAAGATTGGGCCAACTTCTGCATATGGGTGGATTCGGGTGAAGGGACAGTAGGCGAGAACGAGCTTCTGCTCGCCTTCGGCGATGAGATCAAGACAATGCCGGCATGGGTTGGCGGTTCCCACGGCCAACTGCCGAACCGCGACTTGCCCGTTTGCGTCGAGGCCACCGTCTCGAATCGCCTCCACATACTCAGTGTCAATGCCACGAAGAATAATTTCCATCACGCTTCTCCAAGGGCAGCCTGAGCCGCGACGGGGACCATTTCACCAACAAACTGTGGGTGGCGCTCGCCAGTTTCGGCCATGTCAGTGACAGGCGCAGCGTCACGAAACGACGCGTAACCCTTCGCTCGATCCGGCCCGCTCCGGCAAAGCAGCTCGGCTGCCTCGCCTGCACGGTCGGCTCAGCGCAAACTGTTGAATTTCGTTCCCATCCGGTTCCGCGATACCATTTGCTCGACCCGGCAACCCAGGCATCACCCCGATGAACACGGCCAAGTCAGAAGTCGCTGAGATGCTCAGTGTTCTCCCCGAGAATTGCAGTCTTGAGGACATCCAGTACCACCTGTACGTGCTTGAGAAGATAAATCGTGGCCTCGATCGGTTAGAGACGGAAGGTACGATTCCACATGCCGAGGCAAAAGAGCGCCTGAAGCGATGGCTCGCGGACTAGTCTGGTCGCCCGAGGCGCTGGAAGACGTTGAGCAAATCGCCGCGTACATCGCTCGCGACTCTGAGTGGTATGCCCAAGCGGTAGTGAGGCACTTGGTTGAAGCGGCGGAGTCCCTCCACGAGCTGCCCAATCGCGGCCAAGTTGTCCCCGAGGTGCAGCGGGAAGCGTTCCGAGAGATATTTGTTGACAGCTATCGGCTCATCTATCGGGTAGAGGCGACACAAGTCACGGTAATTGCGGTCATGCATGGGCATCGCCTCCTTGGTCCATTGCTTGAGCATGTACCCGGCGAAATCTGACTACGCTCACTTCCACCGCCCCGG
>PGZE01000040.1 GCA_002840015.1 Gammaproteobacteria bacterium HGW-Gammaproteobacteria-2
GCAGGCAATCTTGAACTCAGCGATCATCAACGTCAGCGTCTCGATGCCTTTATTGCCCGTTACACGACACGCACTGCAAAATCCAGGGAGTACACGCAAGCGAATCGCCCGCACATGGCCGACCCACGCGTGGTCAATGGCTTTCGCCCGCTGACCAAGGAAATCGTCTACCAGATCGTGATCGGGCGCTCGAAGGGCGCACATCTGTGGGACCTTGACGGCAACGACTACGTCGATGCCCTCAACGGCTTCGGCATGAGTCTGTTCGGCTGGCAACCGGACTTTGTGCTCGACGCGGTACGCCGGCAGCTTGATCTTGGTTACGAGATCGGGCCACAGCATCCACTGGCAGGCGAGGTGGCGCGACGCGTCTGCGAAATCACCGGGCACGACCGTGCGGCGCTGTGCAATACCGGCTCGGAAGCCGTGCTCGGCGCGCTGCGCATCGCCCGCACCGTCACCGGCCGCGAAACCATCGTGCTGTTCAACGGCGCCTATCACGGCATCATCGATGAGATGATCGTGCGCGGCACCAAAAAGCTGCGCGCAGTGCCGGCCGCGCCCGGCATTCTGCGCAACACCGCCGAGCATGTCATCGTGCTCGATTACGGCACACCCGAATCGCTTGCTTACATTCGCGAGCATGCGCACGAACTGGCGGCGGTGCTGGTGGAGCCGGTACAGAGCCGACGCCCGGATTTTCAACCGGTGGAGTTTCTGCGCGAGTTGCGGCAGATCACCCAGGAGGCCGGAGCACTGTGCATTTTCGACGAAGTGGTTACCGGGTTCCGGGCGCATCCGGCTGGGGCGCAGGGCTGTTTCGGCATCAAGGCTGATTTGGCGACCTATGGCAAGGTGATTGGCGGCGGCTATCCCATTGGCGTGATCGCCGGCAAGCGCGAGTTCATGGATGCGTTGGATGGCGGGCAATGGCAGTTCGGCGACGATTCCATTCCCACCGTTGGCGTCACCTATTTTGCCGGCACCTTTGTCCGCCATCCGCTCGCCCTGGCCGCAGCCGATGCCGTGCTGCGGCATGTGCAAGAGCAGGGGCCTGCGTTGCAAGAACGCTTGAACGCGCGAGTATCCGCATTCGCCAACGAGCTCAATGCCTTCTTCGCCGATGCCGGCGCACCGATCGCAATAAAGCACTTCGCTTCGGTGTGGAAGACGCAGTTCCTGGAAGATCATCCACTGCAAGACCTGCTGTTTGCGATGATGCGCAGCCGTGGCATTCACATCCTCGATAATTTCCCGTGCTTCTACACCACCGCACACAGCGAAGCCGATTTTCAGCAGATCACCCAAGCCTACAAGGATTCAGTCATCGAATTGCAGCAAGCCCAGTTCATTCCCCGGCATGTCGCGACCCCGCGCACGGTGATGGACGCGGATCATCCGCCAGTAGCGGGTGCCCGGCTTGGGCGTGAACCCGATGGCCAACCGGCGTGGTTTGTGCCGCATCCCGAGCAGAGTGGAAAGTACATGAAGGTGGCGCGATGAACGCGATCCCCGGCAACGTACACAAGAGCGTCGCAAGCGTCGATTACGATCCATTTGCCGGCGCGCCGTTGTTGCGCGTTGTGCCAACCACCGAGCCGCAACGCGAAGTCTGGCTGGCCGATCAACTTGGCCGCGATGCATCGCTGGCGTTCAATGAATCGGTGTCGCTGCGCTTGCGTGGCGCATTGCAGGTCGAAGCGCTGCGCGAAGCGCTTGCAGCGCTTGTAGCACGGCGCGACGCGTTGCGCGCGGCGTTCGGGCCGGACGGAGAGACGCTGTGCGTGCTCGGCAACAGTGCAGTTGCTTTGCCAGTGACTGACTTGTCCAGCAATCCCAATGACTTGTGGGAGCATCAGCGGCGCGCGGTGGAAAATCCTTTCGCTCTGACCAGAGGGCCGTTGTTTCGCGCTGAATTATTGCGCATGGGCGGCGAAGATCATGTGCTGCTGCTGACCGCCCATCACATCGTCTGCGATGGTTGGTCGTGGTGGCTGATCGTGCGTGAACTGGGTGCGCTGTATGGGCAGCAAGTTTCGGGCAATGCCTTGGCGTTGCCCCCCGCCGCAGCCTTCGCCGACTACGCGCTGGCGCAGGCAGCCGGATCGCGCAGCAATGCCACCGTTCTCGCCGATCAAACGTATTGGCTGTCGCGTTTCGCCGATGGTGCGCCGATACTCGATCTGCCACTGGATCGGCCACGGCCGGTACAACGCAGTTTTGCCTCGGCACGTGAGGATTACACCCTGGATGCGCCGCTGGTCAACGCGATACGCCGCATCGGCGCTCACCAGGGCGCCAGCCTGTTTGCCACACTCCTGGCCGGTTTCGCCACTGTACTGGCACGCCTTGGCGGGCATGATGACGTGGTGATCGGTATCCCGGCGGCAGGGCAAAGCGTCGATGACCATGGTGACGTGGTCGGCCATTGCGTCAATCTGCTGACGTTGCGTTGCCAAATCGAGCCGACACAATCGTTTGGCATGTTGCTTGGTGCTACTCAAAACACACTGCTCGATGCGCTCGATCACCAGCGTTACACCTACGGCGAGCTGTTGAAGAAATTGCGGGTCAGCCGTGATCCATCGCGACTGCCGTTGGTCAGTGTGATGTTCAACATCGATCAGGCGCTCGCTCAGGAAAGCACCGTCTTCCCGGCTCTGAGCCTGGAGTTTTCCAGCAATCCTCGCAGCCACGAAAACTTCGAGCTGTTCATCAACGCTGTGCAAGTGCAGGGCACCCTGCGCTTGGAGTGTCAGTTCAATCGCGATCTTTTCGAAGCAGCCACCGTGCGTCGCTGGCTGGCTGCCTATGAGCAACTGTTGCGTGCGGCCTGCGAGAGTCCTGATGCCGCAGTTTCCTCGCTGACTTGGATGACTGCGTCCGAACGTATCGAGTTGCAGGCATTGCAACCGAAGGCCACGGCGTTTGATCGCCAATGTGGCATGCACATGCACTTTGAGCGGCAATGCGGCAACACACCGAACCGGATTGCGTTGTGTACCAGTGATGCATCCATCACCTATGCAGAGCTTGATGAATATGCCAATCGCATCGCCAATCTGTTGCGCGCGCAAGGCGCGCATCGCGGCACCCTTGTCGGGCTGGCTCTGGATCGCGGCATCGACATGGTTGCGGCGCTGCTCGGCATCCTCAAGAGCGGCGCAGGGTACGTACCGCTCGACCCCTCCTTTCCCGTCGAGCGTCTGGCCTACATGGCAAGCGATGCCGGCCTGGCGGCATTGATCACCCACAGCACACATGCCGATAAATTCGACTTGCGTGGTCGCCCGGTATTGGCGTTGGATCGGTTGACCACCGAACTTGCCACGGCTTCCGCTGAAGCCACGATCATCGACGACGACAGCGCTTTGCCCGAGTCAATTGCCTACGTGATCTACACCTCCGGCTCCACGGGAAGGCCCAAGGGGGTGAGCGTCCCGCATCGCGCAGTGGCCAACTTCATCCATGCCATGCGTATGCAACCCGGGATGGGTGCCGATGATCGGCTGGTCGCGGTGACAACATTGTCGTTCGACATCGCCGTGCTTGAACTGATGCTGCCGTTGAGCGTAGGCGCACAAGCGATCATTGCCGATCGGGAAACTTCAACAGACGGCAACGCACTGATGCGCCTACTTGATAGCCAGCAAGCCACGATGATGCAAGCCACACCGGCAACCTGGCGTTTGCTGCTTGATGCCGGTTGGCGCGGCGATCCGGCATTCACCGTACTCTGCGGAGGCGAACCCTTGCCGCCCGACTTGGCAGCGCAATTGCTGCCGCGCTGCGGCGCGCTGTGGAATCTGTACGGCCCCACCGAAACCACCGTGTGGTCAACCAGTACGCAAGTACAGCACGGTTCCGATGATGCCTTGCCCGACATCCATATCGGGCGCCCGATCGCCAACACACAAGTATGGGTTCTGGATGTGCATGGCAACGCCTGCCCGCGCGGTGTGCCAGGCGAAATCTGCATTGGTGGCGATGGCGTAACACTTGGATACCTGCACCGGCCGGAACTGACGGCTGAACGTTTCATTGCCGATCCATTCACACCTGTTGCGACTGTAAGTGACGGTTTGCCACAACCCCTGCTGTATCGCACCGGCGACCGCGGCCGCTGGCGCAACGATGGGAATCTGGAGCATCTGGGTCGTCTCGACTTTCAGGTCAAAGTGCGCGGTTACCGCATCGAACTGGGCGAAATTGAAAACGCTTTGTTGACGCACCCCGCAGTTGCCGAGGTGTTGGTGATGGCGCGGGAAGATCGTCCGGGTGATGTTCGGTTGGTCGCTTATGCCGTGGTACACGCCGGCTTGACGTTCGATGAGTTGTCGATGGCATCGCATCTGCGCGGCACGCTGCCCGAATACATGATCCCGCAGCACATTGTGATGCTGGCCACGATGCCGCGGCTACCCAACAACAAGATCGACCGCAAGGCGTTACCAGCACCGCAGGCGAACAGTAGACGTGCCGATTCGGTACGAGTGGCGCCACGCGACGCGCTGGAAACCCGGATCGCTGCGGCTATGGCACAAACGCTCGGGATGAGCGAAATCGGCATTCATGAGGACTTCTTTGCCAGCGGCGGGCATTCGCTGCTGGCGGCTCAGCTCACCTCGCGGCTTAATCGCGAACTCGGCATCTCGCTGTCGCTGCGCTCGCTGTTCGACGGGCCCACTGTGGCGAAGTTGACGCAGATCGTGCGCCAGCAGGGGGATGCCAACACGGCGGCGTCGAGGCTTGCGATCTCGCGCCGTGAAAATCAGCGGCAAGCGCCGTTGTCGATGATGCAGGAGCGCTTGCGCCTGCTCGAGGCGTTCAACCCTGGCCAACTTTCCTACAACATTCCATCAGCGCATCGCTTGAGCGGCGCTCTGGATCTGGGGGCGTTGGATCGTGCATTTCGGCAATTGGCGCAGCGCCAGAGTGTGCTGCGAACCAGTTTGGGCGAGGTCGCTGGGGAGCCGGTACAGATAATCCACGACAGCGTCGAATTCGGGCTGTTGGCGGTGGAAGACCTGCGTTCGCTTCCACGCGAGGAGCGTGAGCGGACGCTGGGACGGCGCATGCGGGCGATGGTGGAGCAGCCCTTCGACAACCTCGTGACTGCGCCGTTGTTGCGTGCCCGCCTGTTTCGCATGGCTAATGATGAGCATGTGCTGTTTTTCATGGCGCACCATTTCATCTGGGATGGCTGGTCGTTTGACCTGTTGTACCTCGACATCGCCGAGTTGTACGCGGCGTTGGTCGAACAACGCCCGGCACGCCTGCCGGAATTACCGGTCAGCTATGGCGATTTTTCTGCCTGGCACCGCGAGTTCCTGAGTGGCCCCGAATACGCGCAACAACTGGCGTTCTGGCGCGAGCAGCTCGGGCGTCGCGCTGCCGAGAGCGGCGCACCGCAGGCCCTGGCCACCGACATGCCGCGTCGCCGTGGTATGTCCGGACGAAGCGATTCGCTGGCGGTGTGTGTGCCACTGGAGAAGGTGAACCGTCTCAATACGCTAAGCCGCAGTCTCGACGTGACATTGTTTGTCACCTTGCTCAGTGCGTATTTCATTACGCTAAGCGGCGTCAGTGGGCAGCGCGACATCATCATCGGCACTCCGGTCCGCGGTCGCAATCAGGCCGAGGTCGAAGGCCTGATGGGGTATTTCACCAATTTGCTGCCGTTGCGTGTGGACGTCGATGGCGCCGCGTCGTTTGCGCAGATCGCGCAGGCGGTGAAGAACACCCTGCTCGACAGTTTGGCGCACCCGGACATCCTGCTGGAAGATCTCAGCCGCGAATTGAATCTGCACGGCGATGGGGGCGGGGTGCTGTATCACGCGTTGTTTTCGTTTCAGGACATTCGGCAGAGGGTTGTGCATTGGGGCAATCTGCGACACGAACGCGTTGAGGTATTCCAGCCGGGAGCGACCGAGGACCTCGGGTTGTGGTTTGTGTTGCACGAGAACGGCCTCAACGGCGGGCTGATCTTCAATGCCGATATCTTCCACAACGATACGGCGCGGCTGTTGCTGGATCGTTACCTGCGCGTGCTCGATGCATTAAGTGCCGACCCGGCGCAGCTGGTAGCGCAACTCATGCGATTCGACGACGGCCACGCCCAGTTGCTCGGGAGCAGTCAGCCGGCGGCGCCCATAGATGCGTCGCTCATGGCGACAGCCAAACAAGGTGACGCAGCGCCTGTTGCCGAAAGATTTTCAGGGCCAGCCATCGACCCGCGAACCACTTATCTGATCGACGTCTGGTCGGACGTATTGGGTGGCGTCGAGGTAGGTCTCGACGATAATTTCTTCGACCTGGGCGGCAACTCCATGCACGCCGCACAAATGGCCGAGCGTGTGGCGCGCGACACCGGGTTTCGTATCAAATTGCTGCGTCTTGCTTCGCAGAGTGTGTCGCAGATTGCCAAGGATTTGCCTGGTGGTGAAAAGACTGCTGAGCCAGCAACCTCATCGGCCGTTGCGGGCACCCGGATTGGTGGCCGTTTGCGCCGCCTGTTTACGCGTGGCGCACGCGGCAGTAGCGCATGAGTATCGGTCCATGGCAACCGTTATGGCTCGGTGAGCCGGCGCAGCAGCTATATGCAGCGCTGCATCGCCCTGATGGCACTCAAGCCACGCGCGGTGTTTTGCTGGTTCCGCCGTTATTGCATGAACAACCGCGAAGCCGCCGTTTCATCACCGAGGTTGCCAGTTCGTTCGCCGCAAATGGCATCGCAGCACTTCGATTTGATTTTTATGGTTCGGGTGATTCAGCAGGACGCAGCGACGAACTGTCCTTGTCAACGATGCACGAAGACCTGAACCATGCTGTTGCCGCGTTGCGTTCACTCACCGGCGTGTCACGGGTAGCGGTAGTGGCGTGGCGTGCTGGCGCGCTTGTGGCATGGAATTGGTTGCGCCATGTCACTGCCGTGTCGGAGTTCGTTCTTTGGGAACCCATTCTCGATGGCCGCGAGTGGCTCGATAGTCTCGTGCGTGCCGATGCCATTGAACGCTGCTCACCTGATCGCTACACCGGCCAACGGCCACTGTTCGCCGATGGCAGCGATGGGCAATTGATGGGTTATCCGGCGCCTTTAGTGTTGCGTGATGCGATGGTGCAGTTAAGCGTCGCGCCAGTTGTGCCAACGGCTTCATTATGGCTCGTTGATCGCGCTGATGCGATCGACGACCACGCACGGCAAGTTGCCGCATCGCGATCATTGATTTTGCCCGATGAAGCGCCACGCTTCGGTAGCGGCACGCGCATGGATGAGTCGTTGTTCATGTCGCCGCGCATGGAGAAATATGTCGATGAGCTGGCACGAAGTCTGGCAAGGAGTGATTGAGCATGGAAACTCTGGTGCAGTTCGGGCCGCGCAATCAACTGGTTGGCATTCTCAACGGCGGAACAATCGACGCACCGCTACTTGTTCTGCCGAACTCGGGGATCGTGCCGCGCGCCGGCTTGTTTCGACTGCATGTTGATCTCGCGCGTATGCTGGAAGCGCGCGGTGTGCCAACATTCCGCTTCGATTTGCCTGGTGTCGGTGAAGCACAGCGTATTTCCGGCTGCGATCACCGCCAAGCGACACGGGCGGCCATGGATCACTTGCAGGCCAATTATGGGCATGGCCAGTTCATCATCGGCGGCATCTGCAGTGCGGCTGATCTGGGTTGGCGCATGGCTATCGATGACCCGCGCATCGTCGGTCTGCTGATGCTTGATGGAATCACTTTTCCGGGGCCATGGTTCCAGTTTGCGCGGTTCATGGCAGTGCTCAAGCGTTCGCCGTTGCAATGGCCAGCGGTTGCGCTCCGTTTGCTTCGGCGCAGTCGTTCAACCCAGCCAGCCCTGGTGGCCAGCGACTATCGCGATTGGCCTGATCGCGACACCGCCCGCAAGGAACTGGCGGCGTTGGTGAAGCGCGAGGTACAGTCGCTTTGGATCTATACAGGAGGGGTGTCCGACCGCTTCCTGCATCGCCGCGAGTTCTATTGGGCATTCGGCAGGGTTGCCCGCAGCGACACGATTACGCTTTTCCACTGGCCAGACTGCGATCACACTTTTTTCACCCACGCGCATCGTGATCGCTTGTTGGCAAAGGTTTCGAACTGGTTGGGCGATCGCTATGCCGACAGGGAGCGTGGGCGATGAACGCGATTTGCGACGATGTCCTGTCGGGCCATGACCCGCATTCCACTCAAACCCGCTTGTACCCAGGCATGGAGGCTGGTGCGCGCCCTTTGCAAGTCGTCTTGTTGGTTCCGCAGCAGAGCCCGCGCTGGATTGCCGATCTGGCCGCACTCGCCCATGCCGGGCTCAGCGTGATTATCAGCGTGATAACAGTGGAAGGGGATTTCCCTGCACGCATCGCGCCAGAATTGCCGTTGGATATGCGCGTGTACCTGGCGTTGGAGCGTTTCCGTCATCGCAAGCTCTGCGATCGCTTGACCCGCGTCGATCTGAGCGCAGTTTCCAGCGCAAGCCTGGACGCCGCAGACAGCATCGAAACCATCGTTGATCGCGTTTCGTCATTACATCCCGACCTCGTGCTTTTCGACGGCCCGGAAAACTGGCAATCGACGTTGGCTGCGATCGCGCGGTACGGTTGTTGGCAGATCGACAGCAGCCTGCTTCATGCACGCCATGCCGGATTGTCATTGTTGCTTCCGGTGTTGGCCCGAAGCGACACCAGCGCAATCGATCTGGTGCTGGCGAATGACAAGGGCGCGTATACGGTGCTGGTATCGAGCGTGGGAACAACACACCCAGGATCGTTCCGGCTACAACGTGATCGGGCATTTGCCAAACTGTCGGCAATGCTGTTGCGCTCGCTACGCCATTTGGCGCACGGTGAGTTGATTTTGCATGACGTGGCGCCGACGCGGCTGCTGTTGATGCCAACTGCGCGGTTCAAGTTGGGGCAGGGCATTCGTGCCTTTTTGATTGCGTTGCGTCACACTTTGCATTGGCAAATCGTGAAGCGAAAACCGGAAGACCTTTGGCTATTGCTGATCCGTCGCGGCAAAAAAAAACTCGACCCGTACAATCCTCGCATCGACGACGGTGCGCTGCTGGTGGCGCCGCGTACCGACTATTGGGCCGATCCGTGTGTGGTTGAACAAGATGGGCGGCAATTGATATTCGCCGAGGAATATCCGCTACGCACGCGCAAGGCTGTGATTGTCTGCCTGGAGCTGTTTCCCGATGGCCGTGCCGAGCGATTGGGCATCGCGCTGGATCAGACTTGCCATTTGTCCTATCCGCAGGCGTTCCAATGGAACGACCAGTGGTACCTCACGGTGGAGTCGGGAACCGCGCGCTGTGTGCGTTTATATCGAGCCTCGGACTTCCCGTTGCGCTGGCAGCCGGTAACCGATCTGATCAATGATCGAATATGTGTTGACCCCACGCTGCACTATCAGAATGGACACTGGTATTTGTTCGTCAACATCTCCGAAAGCGGCGGCAGCACCTCTGAGGAGCTTTTTCTGTTTGTCAGTGAACAGCTTGTCGGCCCGTACCGGCCACACCCAGCAAATCCGATTGTCAGCGACGTGCGCCGTGCTCGCCCCGCCGGACGGCTGTTTGAACACGAGGGCAGGTTGATTCGCCCCGGCCAGGATTGCGCCGCGAGTTACGGTAATGCCATTGTTTTTTGCGAAGTGTTGGAGCTCACGCCTGAACGGTATGGAGAACGGGTATTGGCACGCCTGGACGGCAGTTGGTCGTCTTCTCTGGATGGTTGCCATACTTACAGTGAGGTTCGATCGCTTGAGGTGCTTGATGCGCGCGGCAAGGTGCCGGAAAACATGCTGCAGATTCCGGTAACGCACGCCCCGGTTTCCCGTCGGGCAAGTGCGCGCGAGGTGCCGCTGGTGAGTGTTTTGATGGCATCTTGCGACGCCCCATCACAGCTATGCCAAGCAATTGAAAACGTATTCGAGCAGAGTTTTTCCGATCACGAAATATTGATCGCCTGCAACGACCCGGCAGCGACGGCATTGCAGATAGATGCAACGATTGCAGAGCACCGTGATCGTGTGCGCTTGATCCACGTTTCGTCCAGCAACCCTACGCAGTCATACAACGCGGCAATGGCACAGGCGCGTGGACGTTATCTTGCCTGGTACGACGTTCAATACCGATGGGTCAGGCATCATCTGGAAGATTCGTTGGACTTGCTGGAACGCAACTCGGCGCTTGGCATGGTTCATGCACATGTCCTGGCGCACGAATCTGCAGCGGAACTGTTCGGACGTTCGCTGGCGCGAGAGCATGTTTCGCCACGCTTCAGCGATCCCTATGCGGCATTGTTGTTGTGGCACAGCCACCCGCTAACCGCAGCGGTGGTTGCGCGGCGCAGTACCGCCTTGGTCGTTGGAAGTTTCGATGATCGTTTTGCCTGCCATGCGCACAGTGAGCGCGACTATTGGCTGCGGATCGCCGAGATCGCGGACATTGGCGAAATTGCAGTCGGGCACGCAACCCCCGTTTTGGCTCGTGATCGCACTGAGTTCGACGAGGATGCATTCTGGAGCTCGCGCCGGATGCTGGTTGAAAAGCACATCAAAACCGTCAAAGGAAGAGTGCTGCGGCAGCAGGCTCTCACGGTACTTGATGCCGATCATGCTGTTGGGCGTGCCGCCCATGCAGGTTATTGGGGCTCGCTGTCAGCATTGATGCAATCGTTGCGTCGCCATCCATGGCGATGGCGGGTTTGGAACGACATGTTGCGCTGGGCATTGCGACTACCGAAAACGAATAACGACACATCACAATGAAATCACGAACGATTCACAGCGTTGCCAATGATGGCTTGAGAGCTATTCCCATGTGCCATGCCATCGGACGGTGGCAAATGCAGGCATCAACCAAGCACAAGCCCAGGAATGCAGCACGGTGAGTGAACACGACCGCATAACTTCTGACACCAACGAAAGTAGCGAAACGGCCGAAACGTGCGGACGTCGAACGGGCGCTCGCGCGCGTCCAGTCGTTGGTGTCGGAACACATTATTTACGCTATTCCAGCGCAAACCTGCTGGTGTTGTTGGCTGGCTTTGTTTCATTTCCGTTGTTGACTCGCCTCCTGGACAATACGCAATACGGCATTCTCGGTTACTTCGAAACATGGGTGATGCTGGCTGTGGCCATTGCAAAGTTGGGCGCGCAACACTCGATCATTCGCTTTTACCCAGCGCAGAGCGATGATCACCGTCTGGGCCATTTCGCCACAAACCTTGTGCTTTTACCGATTCTTGCATCGCTCGCCATCTGGTCAATCACCGCAGCGGCGATCGGCATCTTCGACGCATTCAGCGACGATACGTTTTCGATGGTTTTCTGGCTGGCCTTGTTCCTGATCCCTTTGGTGGTGATAGGCAGCCTGGTGGAAATGGTGTTTCGCGCCAGCGAGCGCTCCTTGCTGTTGACCGGAACCCGCGTGGCAAAACGCTGGCTGGAACTTGTCCTGATATTGACAGCCGTAATTGCATTTCAGCGCAGTGCCCAGGCCGTATACGTCGGCAAGGTGGCCGCCGCAGCATTGGTCGCAGTATTTTATGTTCGTTGGATGCTGCGCAATCTGAAGTTTTCCGGCGCGATGATGGATATACCGGCAATTCGAGCATCGCTGGTGTACGGCTTGCCGTTGGTGGCCAATGAAGTGGCAGCAGTAACGCTCGGCTCGATTGACCGGGTCATGCTCAAACACATGATGGGTGACTTTGCTGCGGTTGGGATATATACCATTGGCTATTCGCTGGCGATCAATGTCAGCTTGTTCATGAGCGCCACGCTCAATGAGGCCTTTGTGCCAGTGGCCAATCGCCTGTTCGGTGCCGATGGCGAAAAAGCAGTGCGTGAACTCAAAGGTCGCATCTTGCTGCCAATGACCTACGCATCCATCGGCGTTGCAGTGATGTTGTGGTGCGTTGGCGCCGATGCTTTGGTAGCACTCAGCGGCCCGAGCAAGGCTGCCTCGGGAGCGGTGTTCGCCGCAGTAGGCACTCTGTTCGCCTTGTATCCGTTGATTGATATCGGTGGCTATGGGCTGCTGCTGCAAAAGCGCTCGTTGACCGTGTTATCCATCACGCTGGGGGCTGCCATTGTCAATATCATTCTCAATTTCTGGTTGATTCCAATCATGGGGGTGATGGGGGCGGTATGGGCCACGGTGATCAGCACCATCGCGCTGGGCGGTGCGCACTGGACGCTCTGTCCACGCGGTCTGCTCAAGGCTCCCGACCCGCGAGCACTGTTGCTGGCATGCCTGTGCGCGCTGCCGCTGCTGGCGATCATCAAGGGCATGAATCTGTTTGGTCTGGAGTCGGCATGGTTGCGTCTGATCGTCTCCGGCCTGTTGTTTCTCTCGTTGTACGCGTTACCGGTATGGTTTTTCGATCCACGATTGGGCGCGGCATTGCGGGAATGGCGTTTACAGCGCAGTAGCTGAATGCCGTCGTTCCATGGTGAGACGTCAGGCGAATATGTTTTGATCGGATGAAAGGCCGAGCGGCACAGGAGGCGCGGTGAACAACAGTCCAGTTACAGGGTATGACACCGCGAGCGATTGCACGCGCCAGCCTGCAGGCGCTGGCATGGCTTCGCCTGCCGACGGCGAGCAGTTTCCCGCCACGGTGCCGCTAACGTGCGCCCAGCAGGAAAAATGGCTTGGCGGGCAATATGGGCCGGACGCCACTTTGGCGTTTTCGGAGTCGTATGAAGTCCTTCTCGAAGGCGAGGTCGACGTTGCCGCGCTTGGCGCCGCCTTCGGTCACGTGATTGTCCGGCACGACGTGCTGGCGATGCGCTTCTCTCCCGACGGCAGCGGCCAGACATATACGCCGCCGTCGCGTGCCCACATGGAATACGTCGATCTTTCTGATCATCCGGATCCGCTCGCCGAATATCGTCGTTTCCATTCCGAATGTATGCGGCAGCCTTTCGACCTTGAAAATGGCGACACGTTCCGAGTTTTCCTGTACCGCTTCGCTTCGCGCAGCGCGAGCCTGTTCATGATTGCGCACCACCTTGCGCTGGATGGTTGGTCGATGCGGATCCTGTTGCAGGAAATCGTTCATTTCTACAATGCGCAGTTGGTTGAACGGGGAAATGCAAAAGTTTGGCCCGCAGCCCGCAACTGGCGCCGGTTCGTGCTTGAACAGCATGCACGCAACACAGGGGAAGCGGGGCGCAAATCTCTGGACTACTGGTTGCAACGCTACCGCGACTTGCCGGAACCGCTCGCACTTCCGACCGATCGGCCGCGCGCAGCAACGATATGCTTTGACGCCGCCGCGCTTCAGCTTCCGCTTGCCGCTCCGCTTTGGCGGCGGCTCAAGGCGCGATCGCGCCAACTGAAGGTCACTCGCTTCAACCTGTTGCTTTGTGGCTATGCTGTGTTGCTGCATCGCCTTACCGGGCAGAACGATTTCGTGTTCGGCATCCCGTTTTCGATGGCCGCGCAATCGCGCGCGCGCATGCTCGGCGATACCGACAACACGTTGCCGCTACGCATTACGATCGATCCCGATGCCAGCCTGGCGAGCACCGCCAGGCGTATCCAAATCCTGCTTGACGAAGCGGCAGATCATCAGGACACATCGCTCGGGCAAATCGTGCAGGCGCTGTCGCTCAAGCGCAATGCCGGGCGCTTTCTACTTACCGAACTGGCGTTCAGTCTGGTGCCGGCAATCGGCGAACTGAAGTTTCACGGTCTGAAAAGCGAGCTCCGGCCATTGCCGCGCAAGTTCATGGCGTGGGAGCTGGCGTTGCACTGGTTGCAGAATCCGGACGACGGCCTGCTGGAAGTGCAGTATCGCAGCGACCTGTTCGATGCTGGCACCATCGATGCCTGGATGCGAAGCTATCTGTTGGTGCTGGAACAAATCGCCGATGGCGATAAGCCGGTTTCCGATGTCGCTCTGGTGCCGACCACCGCGACGCTGGAATTCCAGGGAAGGGTGACCGTTGCGCCGTCGCTGCGTGAGCTGTTTGCGGCAGCGTTTGACGAGTATGGCGATCGCATAGCGGCTGAATGCGCTGGCGAGCGTGTCGGTTACCGTGAGCTGGACGCGCTCAGTCGCGCCATCGCACTGACGTTGCAGGCGCAAGGGCTTGGGCAGGGCGATCTCATCGGCGTGAGCCTGCCGCGTTCGTTGCGGATGCTGGCAATGCTGATCGGCGCACTGCGCGCCGGTGTGGCGTATGTTCCCCTCGATCGCGAGTTTCCGGTCGAGCGTCTTCGATACATGATCGAGCAATCCGGGCTGCGATACATCGTGAGCGAATCGGATGTTCAGTTGCCCGGGGTATTGACCCGCGATCGGGTCGTTCTCGATATCGCGACGCTGATCGAAAGCGGTCGCGATCTGGCTTCCGGAGGACGGCCGCTGGCAGCGGTTGCCGACAATGCACTGGCCTATGTGCTGTACACCTCGGGCTCGACCGGACAACCGAAAGGTGTGCGTATCCGGCACGATAACCTTGCCAATTTTCTGGTGTCGATGCGCTGGCGGTCACCACTTTGTCGTTCGATATTTCGGCTCTCGAACTCTATTTGCCGTTGATCTGCGGCGGCAAAACAGTGATCGCTCCGGATGCCGCGGTGAGCGACCCGCTCGCCGTTTGCGAATTGTTGGCGCGTCATCCCGTCACGGTATTGCAGACGACACCCGCATTGACGAGTTTGTTGCTGGAGGTCAACCGGCATGACGTGTTGGCCGGCGTGCGCCTGCTGCTTGGCGGCGAGGCGCTCGCCCCGGCTTTGGCAGGCCAGTTGCTACCGTTGTGCGGCGAGCTTTGGAACATGTACGGGCCGACCGAGACGACGGTGTGGTCGACTGTGATGCGCATCGATCGGGTCGACGGCGCGATCGCCATCGGCCGACCGATCGCCAACACCCGCATATATCTGCTCGACGCGCATTGCCGCCTTCTGCCCGATGCTGCCATCGGCGAGATATGGATTGCAGGGAAGGGCGTCGCCGACGGTTACCAGAATCGACCCGATGCAACCGCCGAGCGTTTTGTCCGCGATCCGTTCGTCGACGATGGTTCGGTGATGTATCGAACCGGCGACCTCGGCCGTCGCCGCGATGGAGTGTTGTACTTCGAGGGCCGGGTCGATCATCAGATCAAGTTGCGCGGCTACCGGATCGAGCCCGGTGATATCGAAAGCGCTGCGGCCGGCGACGCGGGTGTGCGCGAGTGTGTTGCGGTGGTGCGCGAGGTGGAAGGCGATCAGCGGCTCGTGCTTTATCTGGTCGCCAACAGCGAAGACCTGCATCTTGTCGAGCGGGTGAGGGCCAGGCTCGCCGAGCGTTTGCCGCGCTACATGCGACCGCAGCACCTGGTGGTGTTGAACCAACTGCCGATGACCGCCAATGGCAAGCTGGATCGTACCGCGCTGCCCATCCCACGGCATTTGGACCGCGTGGATCGAACCGACAACGCAGTCGACAACAGTCTGGTAATGATGCTGCGCGATCTGTGGTGCGAAATGCTGGCTGTGCCTGTGGTGCGTGCCGACGACGACTTTTTCGAGTTGGGTGGCGACTCGCTGGTTGCGGTCCGGATCTTTGCGGCGCTGAGCGATCGACATGACATCGATCTTCCGCTCGCGGCGCTGCTGCAACACTCGACATGCAACGAGCTGGCGGTGCTGATCCAGCGTCAGCGAGCCGAACGCAGTGCGGCAAAGGCATCGGCCATGCCGGATCTGTTTCGATCCATGGTGATGCTCAACAAGGCGAAGGAAGGCACGCCGGTGTTCTTTGTTCACGCAGTCGGCGGACACGCGCTCAACTATCGCGCGTTGGCAGTCGATCTCGGCGTGCCGGCGTATGGATTGCAATCGCCAGAAGTCGCTGGCGTTGACGCCAGCGCGCGCTCGATAGAAGCGATGGCACGCGATTATCTGCGCGAAATCCGTCAGGTTCAACCGCAAGGCCCGTACCGCCTTGCGGGTGGCTCGATGGGTGGACTCGTGGCGTTCGCAATCGCGCACCAGATTCATGACGCGGGCGACGAGGTCGAATTGTTGGCGCTGTTCGATACCCACGCGCCGATGAAAGCGGTGCCACCCGACGCCGGCCTGCTTGAGGGCGCGATGATTCGCTTGTCTTCGTGGGGTCGATATTCGCTGTTGCTGGCGATTGGCTTGCTGGATGCGGTGCGGCAACGGGTATTGCTGCGAAAGGCATTCCGTCAGCCGGGCGATGTCGGGTTGATCCAAAATCTCGGATTGTCCCAGCTCGATGAAGCTGGCCTTCAAGCTAGAATCGAGCGCGCTCAGGCAAACAATCGCCGCGCACTCCACCGCTATCGCGCGTCGACGCTCTCGGCGAACATATACCTTGTACTGGCGCAGTCGGGAATCTTTCATCGGTTCAGCCCGACACTGGGCTGGCGACGTTTGATCGATGGCAATATATTCATCGACCGAATCGACAGCCGGCACGAGAACATCATCGAATCACCAGCCTTGGCACGCTTGCTCAAAGCGCGGCTCGATCCCGCGCGAAAATCGCTGGATTGATCATGTGGCTTTTATCGCCATTGTCCTGGCTATTGCTGGCCGTCGTTGCGGGCATTCCAGCCTGGCATGTTCGCAGTCGTTTTCGTGCACCTTGGCGCGGCTGCGTGGCACTCGCGCTGCTGTCGCTACTGGCGATGACGCCTTTGCTCGCCAACCAGTTGTTGACGCTGCTCGAGCGCGCCGAACCAATCGACCCCGGGTGCCGGACTGACGCGCCGACTGTCGCGGTGATACTTGCCGGCGGCATCGATCTACGACCTGCAGACGCAGGCGACTTCAGCGCCATCGGCATCGCCAGCCGGAGACGGCTCGACAGTGGTTTGGCTTATTGGCGCGAGCACCCCGGAACAACACTGGTGATCACTGGCGGGCCGGCACGGCTCGGGTTTCCTGCGGAGAGCCGGTTGTTGGCGGCATATGCCACCGCATTCGGTGTGCCTGACGCTGCGATACGCATGGAAACCAAATCCACGAGTACCTGGGAAAACGCACTCACCGTATCCCGGATGGTTCCGGCTGTGCCGCGACGCATTGCGCTGGTGACGTCCGCACTGCACATGCCGCGTGCGCGCCTGATATTCGAATCCTCGGGGTTTGAGGTGTGCCCGGTTCGCGCCGATCCGCGTTACATGCCAAACGACTTTCCCGATGCATTGTTGCCCGGCAGCAGCGCCTTGCGCAAAACGGAAGCAGCGCTGCATGAGTTTGTCGGTCTTGCGTACTATCGATTGCGCCTGTGGTTCGAAAGGGGCGCAAGCGGATGAATCGTGTGCGGCCAACGCATGGCTGCATCGCTATAATGCGGGCGCATCGTCGCTTGCGGCATCGTCAAGCAAAAACAGTTCGACATGCGATGGATGCTCCGCGCCATGGTGGACACGATTGATGGCGATCACGCCATCGTTTTCGTCGAAGTTGTTGCCGCCGGTATTGAGATTGCGTTCCAGCCGCGGGAAGCTGCTGCTGGTGATGTCCAGGCGCAGGCGATGGCCTTCAGGCAAGCGATAGGCAATGTCGCGCATTTCCACCACCAACGTTGTCGTCGCGTCCGGCGTCAACAACTGTGGGTTGGCAATGCCGTTACGGTAGCGTGCGCGCAGTGCGCCTTCCTGGATGTTGATCGCGCGGCCGTCTGGCCATACATCCACCAGCCGCGCGACAAAATCGGTATCCCGGGCTGACGACGAGATCACCAGATGCGCGCGTACCGGGCCTGCAATGCGCAGCGGTGCGGACAACACGTCCGAGGTGTATACCAATACATCCTCACGGCGTTCGATTTCACGCTGATCGACCGGTCCGGACCGTGTGCGATCATCGCCAGTGCAGCAAACCGGGCCGCCGCGTGCGGGTACCGGGTTGTCGGGATCGTATCGGTAGCTATCCACGGACGTAGCCGGCGCTGGTTGCCGCCGCAAAGCGCCATCGCCGTCGCTGCCGTTGGCGTGTCCTGAGCTGCTCAGGTACCAGCGCTGCCGGCGCGCAGCGCTTGGCGGCCATGCTTCGGACCCGAGCCAGCGATTCTCGCCGACGACAAAGAACTGGTAAGCGGGCAGGCCGCTCAGGCCATCGCCGCGATCGCGAAGCCAATAATCGAACCAACGAAGATACCAATCGCTGTAGGGCCTTCCGGCATTGCTGACGCTGAGGTCGCCCCATGGCATCGGGTTGGCATCCCCCATCTGCTCATGGTGGCAGTGTTCGCCGGGCGCGATGATGACGCGTTGCTGTCGCGGTGCAACCGACGCTGTCGACGTCTCCGCGAGATGCGCCAGTGCGATCGTGTCGGCGACGGTCTGGTCGCCCCACGTATTGATGATCAATGCCGGTGTGATCAATCGGTCCGAGTCGGAGACGTAGTCCAGATCGTTCCAGCGCGGGTCGGCCAACGGTACACTGACAAAGTCATGGAAAGCATTGGCGCCGGGACGTACCCGCATCAGCAGGTCCTGCAAGGGCAGCGCGCGCAATGCCGAGGCGCGATCGAATGACAGTGGCGGTGGCGCATTGCGATCCTTGTTGCCGTGTTCGACGAACCAGCCAAAACCGCTGGCCAGCTGAAATACGCCGCCCTCGAACAACCCGAAATAGCCGTAGCGACCGTCTGCCGAACCAATACCGCCGCCGGCGCCGCTGGCGATCATCGCGGCGTGTGCCGAGTGATTGGCGCGAGCGAGTGCGAACTGCAATTCGCCCAACGCAGAGCAACCGAAGGTACCGACCTTGCCGTTCGACCAAGGTTGATCGACGATCCAGTCCAGACTGGCCACGCCGTCGCTGGTAGCGTGGCGCCACGGCACGAAATCATCACCTTGCGAACCGAAGGTGCCGCGCACATCCTGCACCAGCACGGCGTAGCCGTGGCGCGCGAAAAACAGCGCGTAACCGAGGCCATCGGCACTGGCGCGCCGGTCATAGGGCATCCGCACAAATATCGTGGGCAACGCGGCGTCGGCGTTGCGTGGACGAAACAAGGTAGCTGCCAACCCGGTTCCATCGGCGGCTTCAACTCGCACGTCGTCGTCGATTTGCACGCCCCACCACAATGCGCGCAAGGGCACGTGTACCGATTCGGGGAGGCGATCGCGGTAATGCCAAGCCAGTGCAGCGGCAACCAGCATCAACGTCGCGCCAATCGCACCGAGCCACACGAGCAGCCTCCATCGCGACGACATCTGCATTGCCATTCTCCGCGCTGCGTCGCCGGTATCTTATCCCGTAGCCACGGCACGCGAATACGCTGCGCCCGGGTGAATGTCCGTGTTCGATTACTTGATCTGCTGAACCAGGTCGCGTTGTGTCGCAACGTCGGCTTTTAGACTCTTGACCTTGCTGTTGCGCGTGCTCATGGTCGCCAGCGTCGCATCCATGCTGTCGAGTCGCGATTTCATCTGTGCGACCAGCTGCGAGTTATCGACGACCGTTGTAGTGGGCGTGTTGTTCACCGAGAAGCTCACCGAAGCCGAGGTGCCGATGTTGCCGGCTGCATCGTAGGCCTTGGCGACCAGTGTGTGGCTGGCATTGCTCAGGGTGGTCGAATCCAGAGACAGCGTGTACGGACCACTGTTGTCCGAACCCTTGGCCACGCCATCAACGAGGAAATCGACGCGGGTAACGCCGGTGTTGTCGCTGGCATTGGCGCTAAAGGTGATCGTGCCGCTATTGCCTGATATCGCGGCCGAAACACTCGGCGCGGTTGTGTCGGCGGCCACGTTGTTGACCGAGAATCCGACGGTCGGCGACACTCCCGCATTACCGGCGGCATCGTATGCCACCGCCGACAGCGTATGTGCGCCGTTTGCCAGCGCCGTGGAGTCGATCGCCAACGTGTACGGGCTGGTTGCATCGCTGCCCGCCAATACGCCATCGATCAGGAACTCGACCTCGCTGACACCGACGTTGTCGCTGGCATTGGCAATCAGGGTGATTGTGCCGCTGCTGCCGGCGGTTGAGGCCTCGACGCTGGGCGCTATGGCGTCGGCGACCGGCGCGCTGGCGCCAAACAGGTTGTTCGGCAACCGCACCATATAGGCATCGACGTCGGTGTCGGAGCCGCTGCCCCAGTTGGAGGTGAAGAACACACGCGAGAAGTCGCGGTTTACCGAGGCGTGCGGTTCGGTCCAGTAGCCGTTGTAGGCGGTGTGA
>PGZE01000095.1 GCA_002840015.1 Gammaproteobacteria bacterium HGW-Gammaproteobacteria-2
CAACTGGATCCGGCGCATGGCGCAGGAACAGCGCATGATCGAGCCGTTCGCGCCGGGTCAGGTGAAAACCAATGCCTCCGGCGCGCGCATCGTGTCGTATGGCACCTCGAGCTACGGCTACGACGTGCGCTGCGCCGATGAGT
This sequence comes from Gammaproteobacteria bacterium HGW-Gammaproteobacteria-2, assembly GCA_002840015.1. GTDB lineage: Bacteria > Pseudomonadota > Gammaproteobacteria > Xanthomonadales > Xanthomonadaceae. The sequence goes on from PGZE01000095.1 coordinate 144, forward strand.
TCAAGCTGTTCACCAACGTCAATTCGACAGTGGTCGATCCCAAGCATTTCGACCCGAAGAGCTTCGTCGACATGAAGGGCGATGTCTGCATCATTCCGCCCAACAGCTTCGCGCTGGCGCGCACGGTCGAATATTTCCGCATCCCGCGCAGCACGCTGGTGATCTGCCTGGGCAAGAGCACGTATGCGCGCTGCGGCATCATCGTCAACGTCACCCCGCTGGAACCGGAGTGGGAAGGCCATGTCACCCTGGAGTTCTCCAATACCACACCGTTGCCGGCACGCATCTACGCCAACGAAGGGGTGGCGCAGATGTTGTTCTTCGAATCCGATGAGCCGTGTGCCGAGAGTTATCGTGATCGCGGCGGCAAATATCAGGGCCAGACCGGGGTGACATTGCCGCGCACCTGACCGTTAGTTGGCGGTCCCAAAAAGCAACACCGCTGCAAGGGCCGTTGTAGCCCGGGTTAGCCGCGTAGCGGCGGCCGCTCCTGCGCATCCATGCGCACGCGGCACTTGCACATCCTTGTGCATCGTAACCCGGGATCGCTGCATGCGCCTGATGCGCTGTGCGAGCCAAGTCAATGTGCAGAAGTAATCAATCCAACAACCTCGAATCGACGCGTTCAAGAAACGCGCGTGCATCCTCGGCATCGTGGGTGAACCATGCCCGCGCCGAGCCGAGCCGAAAGCTGTAACCCCAGGCATCCATGTCGGCCATCAGCCGATCGCGGCCAACGCCAGGCAAGCGGTCGGCGAGCACGATTTGCAGATAACAGGTGGCATCTTCCTCGGCAATCGAATCGGTCGCGTCGGTATGTACCGTCGCCCGGCGTTCGGCCGGCATCACGATCAGGTGACAGGCTTCGTGCAGCAACGAGTGGATCGGAGTATCGGTGCGGGCATAGACCGTGTTGCCGATCAGTCCGGCTTCGCATTCGCCCCAATAGCTGCCGGGGATGGCCTCGCCGTCGGCAACCGCTTGCAGGCTCAGGCCAAAGCCCTTGAGCAGGGCTGTGCAGGGCGCAAAGCCGATATCGGCAATGCGCAACACGCCGCTCACGCAGGGGTCAGCGGGAGACAGGCGGCTCGCCGTCATTGCCATCGGGCAGTGCGACGGAAATGTCGAGTACGTCGTTGTCGCCATCCTTGATGATGTCAACCTTGACGGCGTCAACATCAACGCTGACGTATTTGCGGATCACCTCAAGCAATTCGCGGCGCAACAATGGCAGATAATCCGGGCCACCGCGGGTGCTGCGTTCCTGCGCGACGATGATGCGCAGGCGCTCCTTGGCGATCGATGCGGTGTTCTTTTTTGGCTTGAGGAAGTCGAAAATACTCATGGCTCAGCCCCTGAACAGCTTCGAGAAGAAGCCCTTTTTATTGGCTTCAGTGAAGCGCATTGGCCGGTCTTCGCCGAGCAGCCGCGCGACCGCATCCTCGTAGGCCTGGCCCGCCTGCGATTCGGGATCGAGCACCACCGGCTCGCCCTTGTTCGAGGCGTTGAGTACGTCGCTGGATTCGGGAATCACGCCCAGCGCCTTGAGCCCGAGGATGTCCTCGACATCGGCGATGGACAGCATCTCGTTGGCTTCAACCCGGGTTGGGCTGTAGCGGGTAAGCAGCAGGAACTCCTGCACCCGCTCGCCACGCTCGGCGCGGCGGGTCTTGCTGGCGAGCAGGCCGAGGATGCGGTCGGAGTCGCGCACCGAGCTGACTTCAGGATTGACCACCACGATCGCGCGATCGGCGAAGTACATCGCCAGAAACGCACCCTTTTCGATGCCGGCGGGCGAGTCGCAGACGATAAAGTCAAAGCCGTCCTCGCTCAGGTCGGTGAGTACTTTCTC
>PGZE01000041.1 GCA_002840015.1 Gammaproteobacteria bacterium HGW-Gammaproteobacteria-2
GCGATCAGCGCGCCAGTGCAGGTACGGACGCAGCAGCGCATGGGCATTGGCCGGGCCGGCAGCGAGGCCGCTCAGGCACAGCGCACCGAGATCGGGCAGGTCATCGCCCATGAATGCCGCTTGTTCGGTCAGCAGGCCATGCTCGGTACACAAGGCACGAAGACACTCCGCTTTGTCGTGAACGCCCTGAAAAACCAGGGTGATCCCCAACTCGGCGGCACGCGCGGCCACAATCGGACTGTTGCGTGCGGTGATCAGGGCGACGCTGATCCCGGTTTGCGCCAGCAGTTTCAGGCCAAGGCCATCCTGGGCGTGGAAGGCCTTGGCCTCGGCGCCGTTCTGGTCGTAGTGCAGGCGGCCGTCGGTCAGGGTGCCATCGACATCGAACGCGGCCAGCCGCACGCCACGCGCCCGTTGCAGCAGGGATTCGGTAAAGTTGGGCGGATAATTTGCAGTCATGTCCGGGAACGGTTCTTGTACGTACGGATCAGACAACACGCGCACGCAACAAGTCGTGAATATTCAGGGCGCCGACGACTTTTTGTTCATCATCGACCACCAGCAGGGCGCTGATCTTGTGGGTTTCCATCAGATGCGCGGCCTCGCTGGCGAGTCGTTCCGGGCCGATGGTCTTGGCATCGCGGGTCATGAGCTGGTCGATGATCGTGGCACGCAGGTCAACGGTGCTGTCGTCCAGGGCGCGGCGCAAGTCACCGTCGGTAAATACCCCGAGCAGACGATTGTCGGCGTCGACCACGGCGCTCAGGCCGAGCCGCTTGTGGCTCATTTCGACCAGGGTGTGGCTCAGTGTCGATCCAGAGCGTACGCAGGGGATCTCGTCGCCGCGATGCATCACGTCGTGGATATGCAGCAACAATTGCCGGCCAAGGCAGCCAGCCGGATGTGAGCGAGCGAAGTCATCACTGGTAAAACCGCGGGCGTCGAGCAGGGTTACTGCCAGGGCGTCGCCCATAGCCAGAGCGGCGGTGGTGCTGGCGGTCGGCGCCAGGCCGAGTGGGCAGGCTTCCGCTGGTACGCTGACATCGAGGTGTACGGCGGCATGTCGTGCCAATGTGGATTGCGGCCGGCCGGTCATGGCCACCATCACATTACCCTGCCGCTTGAGCATCGGCAGGATGCTCAGCACTTCCTCGGTTTCACCCGAGTTTGACAGCACCAGCACGGCATCGGCGTCGGTAATCATGCCCAGGTCGCCATGGCTGGCTTCTGCCGGATGCACAAAGTAGGCCGGCGTGCCGGTGGATGAAAGTGTTGCAGCGATTTTGCGGGCGATGTGCCCGGATTTACCCATGCCGATGCAGATGACCCGGCCTTGGCATGCCAGCAGCAAGCGACAGGCATGGGCAAACGCGCTGTCGATTCGCGAGCGGAGCACTTGCAGTGCCTGCATCTCGATTTCGATGACACGGACGCCGCTTGCTGCCAGTGCGGCATCCTCGACGTGCTGTGCGGGCCGGGCTTTCACGTGGGCATTCATGGGGTCAGGCGGATTCCAGGTATCGGTACGGGGCTGTTTGCTTTAAGATTTGCGGTTCGATTGTATCCCACTGCGTCGCTGCCATCGGTATCGCTCATGAACGCTGAAACCATCCGTCAATTGATTGAAAAGGGCCTGCCCGATGCGCTGGTGGAGGTTGCAGGGGCCGATGGCGTGCATTTCGAGGCGCGGGTGGTGTGTGCGGCATTCGCTGGCAAGCTGCCGCTGGCGCGGCATCGCATGGTGTATGCCACGCTGGGCGAGCTGATGGGCGGCGAGATCCACGCGCTGAGCCTGAAAACGCTTACGCCGGACGAGACCCGGGTGTAACCAAGAGCAGCGGTTGGTCGGCCACTGTTGCAAACCGTGCCGAGCTCGTTGCAAACGCAGATTTTTCTGGAGCAAGCATGGCCAAGATTGTGATTCAGGGCGGCGTACCGTTAAACGGCGACGTGATGATTTCCGGCGCCAAGAACGCGGTGCTGCCGATTCTGGCGGCCAGCCTGCTCGCCGATGAGCCCATGGATATTGGCAACGTCCCGCATTTGAACGATGTCACCACCTCGATGGCCTTGCTCGGCGAAATGGGTGTGCAGCTCACTCTGAATGAGCATATGCGCATCCTCGCTGATCCACGCGGTGTTGACCGGTTCCTGGCGTCCTACGAGCAGGTCAAGACCATGCGTGCCTCGATTCTGGTGCTGGGCCCGCTGGTGGCGCGTTTTGGCCAGGCCGAGGTATCGCTGCCGGGTGGCTGTGCGATTGGGTCGCGGCCGGTGGATCAGCATATCCGCGGGCTGCAGGCGCTTGGTGCGACGATCCGGGTCGAAAACGGCTACATCCACGCCCGTGCCGGCCGGCTCAAGGGCGCGCACATCGTGATGGACATGGTCACCGTCACCGGCACCGAGAACATCATGATGGCGGCGACTCTGGCACAGGGCACCACCATCATCGAGAACGCCGCGCAGGAGCCCGAAGTCGTTGATCTTGCGCACTGCCTGATCGCCATGGGCGCGCAGATCGAAGGCGCCGGCAGCAACACCATCGTGGTGCATGGAGTCGAGCGTCTGGGTGGTTGTCGCTATGACGTGCTGCCCGACCGCATCGAGACCGGCACGTTTCTGGTGGCCGGCGCGATCACGCGCGGCAAAGTGCGCGCGCGCGGCACCCGTAGCGATACTCTGGACACGGTGTTGAACAAACTGGAACAGGCGGGTGCCCACATCAATACCACCGCCGACAGCATCGAGATCGACATGCGCGGCAACCGGCCGCGTGCGGTAAGTTTCAGCACTGCCCCGTATCCGTCATTCCCTACCGATATGCAGGCGCAGTTTGCTGCCCTCAATACCGTGGCCGAGGGTGTTGGCGTGGTCACCGAAACGGTGTTTGAAAACCGCTTCATGCACATTCAGGAACTGGTGCGTCTGGGCGCCGATATCCAGGTCAAGGGTGAGTCGGCCATCATTCGCGGCGTGGAGACGTTGACCGGTGCGCAGATCATGGCAACCGATCTGCGTGCGTCTGCGGGCTTGGTGTTGGCCGGGCTGGTGGCACAGGGTGAAACGGTGGTTGATCGTGTTTACCACATCGATCGCGGTTACGAAAATATCGAAGAAAAACTGTCGGGGCTGGGTGCGCGTATTCGCCGTATTGCGTGAGGCCTGCAGTTGGCGGGGCATCGGTTTTCAGTTGGTGGAATAGTTGCTCAGCTGCATCACGATGTCATCCTCGCCGGGTTCGGTTTGCTCGATGCGCACCGGCAGCATGCCGAGGGCGCCGGGTAAAGGAAAGCGCGCAAACCAGGTGCGAGTGACTTTGTCGTCTTCGTTGTCGCGGATGCGTGTCGCCAGTACCGCATCGAAGCGGCCGGCTGGGGTGACGACAGACTCCTGCGGGCCGACCTGAAACTGCCAGATGTCGATCGCATGTCGACCCACGACGGCATATTCGAGGGTGCCGGATGCGCCACGGGCCAGGTCGTCGGCCAGGGCAAGGCTTGCCGACTGGCGGTCATGCACGCCGTCAGCCAGCGCCAGCACCTGGTCGGCGTTGTCGTCGCGGCTGTCGCGGCTGATGATCCGGCCGCCAGAACGGTCAACGCTCACCGAGCGTTCGCGCTTCTTGAACGCCAGCTTCTGCAGGTAGGTGTAGCCCTCGGTCTCGGCCCGGCCATCGCGCCAGCTGACCTGTGAACGTTCGTCGACTCGGAGGCCGAGAAAGCGAGCCATACCGCTGGTGCCCTTGATCTCGGTGTGCAGCTCCCAGCGGCCATCGCCGAGCGGGGCAAGATGGCGCGTTGCCCGGCCTTCTTTTTTGCCGTCGCGCAGCAATTCGTATTCGGCGATGTAGCTCGTTGGCGTCAACGCGACATTGCTTGCCGGGGTGGTTGCCGGGTTGGCTGTGATTGCCTCCGGGCTGGGATTGGCAGCGGCGGCCACGGGCGTCGGTGTGGCATCGGCTTCGGTTTCATCGTGACCGGCTTGCGCGGCGATCAGCATCGGTGCCATCAGCAGCAGGCCACTGAGCAACCAGCGCAGGACGCACGGGTGTTCAACGTTGGAGTTGGTCATGGCAATCCAGTTGCAGGGGTGAGTCAAGTGGTTGTCCATCAAGCGTGATTGCATTGCCATCCGTGCGCAGTCGATGATCCGCGAACAAGGCAACCACGCCAAGCAACAGGGGATGCTCACGGGCGCGCACCCGGTTCGACAGGGCGTCCACGCTATCGTTCCCATGCACCGGCACCCGCGCCTGGGCAATGACCTGCCCGGCATCAAGCTCGGCAGTAACCAGATGCACTGATGCGCCGTGTTCACGGTCCCCCGCTTCCAGCGCACGGGCATGGGTGTGCAGGCCGGGATGCCGTGGCAACAAGGAAGGATGCAGGTTGATCATCTGGCCAACGTAACGTTGCACCGCAGTCGCGGAAATTACCCTCATGTATCCGGCACAGACGATGAGCGCCGGCTGAAGGGTGTCGATGTGCGTAAACAGGGCGTCGTCGAATGCCTCGCGATTGGCGAAGTCACGTGGGCGCTGCGCCCATGTGGCAATGCCTGCCTGGCGTGCCCGATCCAGCGCCATGCAGTCCGGTTTGTCGGAGCACACCGCCACGATCCGCACCCGCAGTGCGGTGCTGGCGATGGCGTCGATCAGGGCCTGCAGGTTGCTGCCGTTGCCTGAGGCCAGCACCACAATGCGCAGGGTTTGCCCACTGCCGCTGACGGCAAGCGCGGGGATGTCCCGATCAGCCAATGCGCACCCGTTCGGATTCGCTGCATTGCACCACTTCACCGATCGTCCAATGACTCAAGCCGAGTTGATCCAGGGCCTGGTTGATTGCGCTTTCGTCGTCGGCGGCGACCAGCAGGGTGAAGCCGATACCGCAGTTGAAGGTGCGCCACATCTCGCTGTTGGCAACCGCGCCTTCGCGCTGCAACCAATCGAACAGCGGCGGTAGCGTCCAGGCACTGGCATCAATGCGAATGCCAAGGCCATCGGGCACCACACGGATGATGTTTTCCTGCAGGCCGCCACCGGTGATATGGGCCATCGCGTGCAGCGGAAAATCGCGCAGTACAGACAATATCGGCTTGACGTAAATCGTGGTCGGCGCCAGCAGTGCATCGGCCAGTGTGCTGTCGCCGATCGTCTGTTGCCACGGTGAGCCAGCGCGCTCGACGATGCGACGAATCAGCGAATAGCCGTTGGCATGGGCGCCGCTGGAGGCAATGCCGATGATCCGGTCACCGGCGCGTACCTGGCTGCCATCGAGTAGTGCCGATTTTTCCACTGCACCCACGCAAAAGCCGGCCAGATCGTATTCGCCGGCTGGGTACATATCGGGCATCTCGGCGGTTTCGCCGCCGATCAACGCGCAGCCCGCGAGTTCGCAGCCCTGTGCGATGCCAGCCACCACCGCCACAGCGGTATCGACATCAAGCTTGCCGGTGGCGAAGTAATCGAGGAAAAACAGCGGTTCGGCACCTTGCACCAGCACATCGTTGACGCACATGCCGACCAGATCAATGCCGATCTGGCTGTGACGGCCCAACGTTTGTGCCAGCTTGAGTTTGGTGCCGACGCCATCGGTGCCGGACACCAGAATTGGTTCACGGTAACGGCCGGAGAGATTGAACAGGGCGCCAAAACCACCCAAGCCACCCATTACCTCAGGGCGGAAAGTGCGCTTGACCAGCGGCTTGATGCGCTCGACGAGGGTATTGCCGGCGTCGATGTCGACCCCGGCATCGCGGTAGGTCAGCGGTGTTTGCGCGCTCATGGGCGTGGCTGCAGCAGGTTGCGGGATCGTTATTGTACAGGCTCGCCGCTGGCGCGATTTGCAGGCCAATTGCGATTTGACCAACTGACCTCGCTCAGGGTGATGCCGGTTGCTGGCTTTGCCAAGCCGCAAAAACATCGGCAATCGCAGCGCGGGGCAACGGCTGCCAGTCCAGTGAGGTGCGCGCCACGGCATCGGCGTTGCCCCACTGCTTCGGATACGAGCGCACTGCCGCATCGTAGTAGGCAACAGCGAGTTCCTGCTCATCCATCAACCACAGCACAGTTGCAAAACTGTACGAAACCCAGAAGGGGTGGCCGCCATGCAGACGTTCGGCTTCTTGCCAATTGTGCAGGGCATCGGGCAGGTTGCCGGCTTCCAGCTGAGCCCAGCCGTAAGTCCACAACACCAAGCGCGCATCGCTGCTGTCGGCGTCAGCCAGCGCGATGGCGGCGTCGAAATCGGACTGGCCATCTTCCATACGGCCTTCGCGCATGCGCAGACGGCCGCGCTGTGCCAGTGCCGCGATATTATCGGGCTCTTGCGCGATCAGCGCGTCGAGTGCGGTTTCACTGGATGCCGATGCACTGGTGGCAACATCCGCATCGCGGTAGAGGGCGGCTGCTGGCAGCGCGACAACGTTAGCCGCATACGCAGCCGCTGCATTCATTAAAAGCAGCGCAAGTGCGAGCGCAATTTTACGTCCAGTGGCCATGATCAGACTTCCAGCGTTGCCAGATCGCCCTTGGTTTCCAGCCAGGTTTTGCGTTCGCCTGCGCGCTTTTTGTTCAGCAGCATGTCCATCAGCGCATCGGTTTGGATCGCATCATCGACGGTGAGCTGCACCAGACGGCGGGTATCGGGGTGGATGGCCGATTCACGCAACTGCGGTGGGTTCATTTCACCCAGACCCTTGAAGCGGGTGACATTGACCTGGCCCTTGATCTTTTCACGCTCGATCCGATCCAGCAGCAGGCGCTTTTCTTCCTCGTCGAGTGCGTAAAACACCTGCTTGCCGACATCAACCCGGAACAGCGGCGGCATTGCCACGAAAATGTGGCCGCCATCGACCAATGCCGGGAAGTGCTTGAGGAACAGCGCGGCGAGCAGGGTGGCGATATGCAGACCGTCGGAGTCGGCATCGGCGAGCACGATGATCTTGCCGTAACGCAGGCCAGAGATGTCGGTCGAGCCGGGGTCGCAGCCGATCGCCACCGCGAGGTCGTGGACTTCGTTGGAGGCGAGCACGCCGCTGCTTTCCACTTCCCATGTGTTGAGGATTTTTCCACGCAGCGGCAGGATCGCCTGGAAATCCTTGTCGCCTGCGAGCTGCAATCGGCCAGTTTTCCGGGCAGCGCCGGGCCCTGCACAATGCGTTTGCGCACGATCTGCTTTTCGGTTTTCAGCCGTGCTGCGGCGCGTTCGATCGCCAGTTGCGCGATCCGCTCGCCCTGCTCGACATGCTGGTTGAGCCATAGCGAAAAGGCATCGTGTACCGCGTTTTCCACCAGCGCAGCAGCTTGCCGCGAGCTTAGCCGCTCCTTGGTCTGGCCGCTGAATTGCGGATCGCTCAACTTGACGCTGAGCACGTAAGCGAGCCGATCCCAGACATCTTCCGGCGCCAGCTTGACCCCGCGCGGCAACAAATTGCGGAACTCGCAAAACTCGCGCAGCGCCAGCGTCAGCCCCGAGCGCAGGCCGTTGACATGGGTGCCGCCCTGCGCAGTCGGGATCAGATTGACGTACGCCTCTTGCACCATCTCGCCGCCATCGGCCTCGGGCAGCCAGGACAGCGCCCAGTCCACCGCTTCGGTGTCGCGTGCGACCGCGCCGGTAAACAACTCCGCTGGCAACAGCTCGCGGCCCGGCGATGCGCCGGTGAGCTGGCTGCGCAGGTAATCGGGCAGGCCATCCTCGTAATACCATTCGTCGCGTTCGCCGCTGGTCTCATCGAGCAGGCTCACCTTCAGCCCGGCGCAGAGCACCGCCTTGGCGCGCAGCAAGTGGCGCAGTGCGCGCAGGGAGAATTTGGGGGTGTCGAAATACCTGGGGTCGGGCCAGAAGCGCAGGCGGGTGCCGGTATTGCGCTTGCCGACGCTGCCGACAATGTCGAGGGTGGAATCGGTGAAGCCGTCGCGGAACGCCATCCGGTATTCGTTGCCGTTGCGGCGGATGAACACCTCAACGCGGGTTGAGAGGGCATTGACCACGCTGACGCCGACGCCGTGCAGGCCGCCGGAAAACGTGTAGTTCTTGCCGCTGAACTTGCCGCCGGCATGCAGCCGGGTGAGGATCAGTTCGATACCGGGAATGCCTTCCTCGGGGTGGATATCGACCGGCATGCCGCGGCCGTCGTCGATCACCTCGCAACTGCCGTCGGCGAACAGCGTCACCTCGATGCTGCGCGCGTGCCCGGCCAGCGCCTCGTCCACTGCGTTGTCCACCACCTCCTGCGCCAGATGATTGGGGCGGGTGGTGTCGGTGTACATGCCGGGCCGGCGTTTGACCGGGTCCAGGCCGGATAGGACTTCGATATCGGCGGAATCGTAACGGCTGCTCATGGATGAACCGATTGCGGGGAAGGTGGCGAGGATGGCGGGATGGGTGGGTGAGGTCAAGGGTGGAGTGCAGGAATTGGCAGTCAGGCGTTGCTCGGCTCACGGCCTATCCGCTGTCATTGCGAACGCGCAGCGTGAATCAATCCTTCGCTTAAGGCCTTTTGCGACATGTGGCATGAAAACGCAATGCTTTCAAGCCAGCGACCGGCGCAGCTTCAAAGCAAAGCTCTCACCGGCCTGCGGCCGGCGAGGCCCTCACCCGGCGGAAAAGGGCCCGACGCCTTGCGCTGGTACGCACGTCAGTGCGGCTCCAGCCGCACCGATCCGCTGCGCATCTGGGCAACCGTAGGCCGGCGCCGAACTCGCACATCCATGTGCTCGGTCGCTTCGCGACAGCGCCTGCTGCGCAGGCTATGCCTTCGCATCGCCGCTGCACGGCTCGCCCGGTCAAACACCGGCGCCTTTCCCCTGCGATTGTCTGCGCTGCTCGCCGTGTTTTATGGCGCGTTGTTGCACTCGAACGAGTTGGGCAACTGCTCCTGCGCTGCCCAACCGATGGATGGTGGCGAGCGTTTGCCGCTCGGCTGCGGAGCCGAACTATCTCGACATTGAGTGATTCGGTGCCGGTTCTTCCATGAACGCGTTTGCGGCATCTTCGATCCGGGCCACCGTATTTTCGAATCGCCCGATCAGGCTGGAGTGGTTGCCGACAAGCCCGTACAGCACGCATTCCGAGGGATCGCACATCTTGACCACGCAGCGCTCAGTCGTGCATGCGATTTTAGAATCGTCAAGCGCGCCAGACCCGAGTGCTTTGCTCAAGCCATCCAATTCGCTCGCGCGCTTTTCGTGGTTGGGAAAAGTGGTCTCTGCACGACAGCCCAGCGCATCGCAGCGCCACAGCGTGCAGGTCGAGCCGCCGCAAGTCACGATCCAGCAACCGCCCGAGCAATCATGTGTGGGGTCAGCTTGGGCTGTGCTGGATGTGGAGATCAAGGAAAGGAAAAATAACGAGACAAGCAAATGAAAGGCTTTCATTGTCACTCTCCGGCTGAAATTTGAAGGCCAACCACCCGAATCCCCAGCGTAAGTCTACCCCCCCCCCTCAATCCCCTGTCAATTCCGAATCCCGCGCACCTCACAACACCCGCAATGTCTCGTACACATCCGCTGCTTCAGCGCGGATGGCGCGCGTTGCAGCAAGCGTGCCGGCTTGGATGATGAACCTTCGCAGGCTGTTTGATGCCTGGCTATCCTGCCCCGCAGCAATCTGTGCATCGACACGGCGCAGCACCGAGTGCAAGCGCTTTTGCAGGCCAACGCCGATGGCGCCGGATTCACGCAAAGCATTGATGTCGTTCTGCAACAAGGCGATGCGTTCACGCGTCGGCCGCTGCTCGACGAACACCGCCGTGGTCAGGCCCGGTGTCGCGAAGCTGCGGTTGACGCGGTTGTATCGTGCCTGTGCCAGCAGTGGATCGTCGTTGGCGATTTGCAACGGGTGCAGGGTGAAACTCGCATTGCCGGCATCGGCCAAGGGAAACTCGACCGCATCCAGCCCGCCGTTGAACAGGGTAACGATGCGGCGATGACGGCGATCGATTGCGCCCGCTGCATCGTCGAGCGACATCACGATCAGGCCGGGTACCTGCGCCGGGCCGGTGTTGAGGAAGTGCAGGTGTTCGCGCACCTGTGCATCGCTGTGCAGGCGGAACAACGGCGAACTTTGGCGAATGCGCAGGAAGGTCTCGAATGTGGACAGGCTGCGCTCGCGCTCGGCCTTGCCCGGCGCCAGCGACGGGTCGGCCAGCAGCGGCCGCATCAGCGGCCAGGCGTCCTTGTTCTTTTCCTCGCTGGGCAGGCCACGGCCCCAGCCGCTGCTATCCAGATGCCAGTCGATGGCATTGAACCAGTCGCCGGCGTTGAAGCTGTCGCGATCCATGCCCTTGGAACGCAGGATGTCCTGCCCGGCATGGAAGAACGGCACGCCTTGCCCGAGCGCGATCAGGCTGCTGCTCACCTGCTGCATGCGTACGCGCTCGGCCAAAGTAGCGCTGCGCGCGGCCTTGAGCTGGATCACGTCGAATAAGGTCTCGTTGTCGTGTGAAGCGGCGTAGTTGATCGCCTCCTGCGGGTCGGCGGTGTAGCCGGCGCGCTGGCCGAAATAGTCGATTTGATCGGCGCGGACGCTGGCGCCGCTGGCATCGACGAGCTCGTAGTCGGCGAGGGTGCCGGGGGTTGCCGCCGCGCAGGCCGTCGCGCAAACGGTCGTTGAAGCTGCCAATGCCGGTGCCGGCCATGTTGCGCTGGATCGCGTTTTCACCGCGCGCGTTGTCGGCCACCTCGCCGAAGTTCCAGCCCTCGCCGTAGAGATAGATGGCGCGGCCATCAACGCCATCCCGACGTGCGCTCAGCGCGTCCAGCGCCTGTCGCAGTTTCACCATATTGGATTTCATGTGGTGGCCCATCAGGTCGAAGCGGAAACCATCGACCTGATACTGCTTCGCCCAGGTCAGCACCGAGTCGATCAGCAGCTTTTCCATCATCCGGTGTTCGGATGCGGTGTTGGCGCAGCACGAACTGGTCTCGATGGCGCCGTCGAGATTGAGCCGGTGGTAATAGCCGGGCACTACCTTGTCGAGCACCGAGCGATCATTCTGGCCGGCCGCTGTGGTGTGGTTGTAGACCACGTCCATCACCACGCGCAGGCCGGCGCGGTTGAGCGCTTGCACCATCTCGCGGAACTCGACGATACGCGCGCTGCCATCGGGGTCGGTGGCGTAGCTGCCCTCGGGCACGGTGTAGTGGAACGGGTCGTAGCCCCAGTTGAAGCCGTCGCGATCCTTTACCGCTGCGATTGCCGCCTGCTGCTGCTCGCCATCGGCGGCATAGCTGGCGAGGTCGCCGGCCGGCTGCGCCTGATCGGCGCGCTTTTCCGGCACGGTGGCGAAATCAAAACTCGGCAGCAGATGCACGTGGCTGATGCCGGCGCGCGCCAGTTGAGCCAGGTGGCGCATGCCGATGCTGTTGCGGTGGGTGAATGCGCGGAACGTACCGCGTTCGGCTGCCGGCACGCTGGTATCGCTGATCGAGAAATCGCGCACGTGCAGCTCATACAGCGCCATGTCCTCGGGCGCGGTAAAGGCCGGCTTGTGCAGATGATCCCAGCCGCGCGGCTTGAGATCGGCGGCATCCAGATCGACAAACTGGCTGCGCACGCTGTCCGCCGCGAGGCTGAGCGAATACGGATCGGTGACCCGATTGACTTCGATCTTGCCGGTCGATGGCGCGAACACGCTGACTTCGAATAGGTAATAGCGCCGATCCCAGGCCCGCGGCCCATTGACCTGCCACACGCCGCTGGCGATGTCTTCTTGCAAGTCGCGGGTTTCCACCGGATCAGACAGCGGATCGCTGTCGTCGAACAGCAGCAGCCGCACCGACTGCGCGGTCGGCGCCCACAGCCGCAGGCTGATGCCATCGTCGCGGTACACCGCGCCGAGCTCGCCCGCAAACGCGAAGCGATCATCGAGTACGCCGGGGATCTGCACCCCGCTGGCATCGAGCAGGTGGCCATCGGCATCGAGCACCGAGACCGCTAGTTGGGTCTTGAGCAGGGTGCTCAGGGTCGCCTGATCCAGTGCCGGCAAACGAAAAGCGGACAGGCCTTGCAGGTGCGGGTAGGCGCTACGCAACGCAGCCGGAAGACCGGCGTCATCGCGCGTGAGTTCGATGGTTTCACCGCCTTCCACGCCATTGAGCATCAAGCGCAGGCCGGCATCGGCGTCGGCATGCAGGAAAACCCGCGCCCCGGCCGGCAGACTCGCCGGGTTCCAGGCCAGCACATCCGCGCTCAGCCAGTGCGCACGGGCTGAGCGCAGGTCGCCCTGCGCATCGACCAGGCTCACCTGCAGCACATGCGTCTGCGCGTCCCAGGCAAAGAACACCTCGCTATCGCGCGGGCCATCGGATGCCGGTACCGAGAATGCGATATTGCTGCCGTTTTGCGCGCCGCCCTGGCCAAAGTTCACGTCCCAGTTTTCGTTGAGTGCAACCTTGGCTTCGTAGTCGCCGGCTGGCAGGCGGGCGCTGAACTTGAACACGCCATCGCCGTCAACATCGAGCAACCACGAGCGCAGGCACGATGGGTCCCAATCGCCGTTGCAGCCCAGCGCGCTCTGGAAGCTGCCGGCAACCACCGCGATCGGGCTGTTGCGATTGTCGGTGACCCAGTGGCTGGCATTGTTGTAGTAGAACTTCACCGACGCCGCCGAGCCCAGCGCCAGCGGGATGTTGGCGCCGCCCTGCACGCCGTTGGCGCCAAAGTTCACATCCCAGCTGCCGTTCAGCGGCGCCTTGTATTCCCAGTTGCCGGCTGGCAGGTCGAACGTGCGCTGCCAGACGCGATCTTCCGCATCGAAGACCAGCCCGGTGGCCGCGCAATCGGGCTGCCAGTCGCCGGGACAGCCGAGTTCGCTTTGCAGGCTGCCGGCGATGGTCACCGATTGCGGCTGCGGCGGTTCGGGGTCGAGCGAGCCGTCGAGGCTGATGGTCAGCTCGTGGCTGTTGTCGTCGTAGAAAAAGGTCACGTCGGCGCCGCCGTTTTCCACGTCGGGCACGTCGAACGGAATGTTGGCGCCGTTCTGCACGCCGCTGGCGCCGAAGTTCACATCCCAGGATTCGTTGAGCGCGACCTTGGTTTCATAGTTGCCGGCCGGCAACCAGGCCGTGAATGAAAACAGGCCATCGCCATCGACATCTTGTAACCACGAGTGCAGGCACGATGGATCCCAGTCGCCGTTGCAACCCAGCTCGCTCTGGAAATTACCGGGTGCCACCGCGATGGTGCTGTTGACCGCGTCGGTGATCCAGTGGCTGGCGTGGCTGTAATAGAACTTCACATCGCGCGCAGCGGCCAGCGACAGCGCAATATTGGCGCCGCCCTGCACGCCGTTGGCGCCAAAGTTCACATCCCAGCTGCCATTCAATGGCGCCTTGTATTCCCAGTCGCCGGCCGGTATCGCCAGCACCCGCTGCCAGACCCCGTCTTCGGCATCGAACACCAGGCCCGATGCCGCGCAATCGGGTTGCCAGTCGCCTGGGCAACCGAGCTCGCTTTGCAGGCTGCCGGCAACGGTTACCAATTGCGGCTCCGGTTCGACCGGCACCTGCGCTGATAGCGCCGGCAATGCCCACAGCGCGGCTACAACAAACAGTGACAGAGCCGAAGCCCGATTGGTGCGTATCGACATGGCCACCCCTCCCAGGGTCATTGCATCTGAACCCGGCTGCAACGCCCATGGCGGCAGCCGCCAGCGTGATCTGGATCACGGTTTCGATGCTAGGCGCATGCTCCGCGCGCGACTACCGTTTGCATACGTATTCAGCGCATGGGACACGGGGCACGTGACCCGGTACCTCGGTACCTCGGGAACAGCAAGGGTCCGCAAAGGACGCAAATGATGGCAGGGAAATTGATGCCGATTCCGCCGCTAAGCTGTACATGGATGCGCAGGAGTGGCCGCAAGCGCGATGTGTTGCGCTTGACCCAATCGCAAGCGAAGCTTTCACACGCCTTCGGCGCGCGAGGCACTTTTCACGGCGGAAAAGTACCCAAAACGCCTTGCGCCGGGCGCGCGCCGTCTCGGCTCCTGCCTCGCCGGTCCGCTGCGCTTCTCGGCAACCGCAGGCCGGCGCCGAACTCGCACATCCATGTGCTCAAACAGCGGCGCCTTTCCCCTGCGGTTGCCTGTGATGCTCGCCGCGCTTTACGGCGCGTTGTCGCATTTGGTCCGCGCATTCGGCAACTGCTCCTGCGTTGCTCTACCTCCTGCATCCATGCAGTCGCCATGCGCTACAGAGCGGCTTTGCCGTTTCATCCCACCGCATCATGGTGCTGTCGGTTCAAGCGCATAAGGCGTGGAACCGATATCAAGTCCTGTAACTGCTTTTTGCTTCATTTGCGCTTCGCGTCCTTTGCGGACCCTTGCTGTTCCCAAGGTCCCGAGTCCCGGAAACTCCGCCACAACTCGCAGCCACGCCGCCAAGCCGGTAGAATGGCATTTTCCGGAACCGCTTATTTCATGACTGCTCTGATCTTCGTTACCGGCGGCGTGGTGTCCTCGCTTGGCAAGGGCATCGCCGCTGCATCGCTGGCAGCCATCCTCGAAGCGCGCGGTCTGCGCGTGACGATGATGAAGCTCCATTCCAGCACGGTGAGGTCTACGTCACCGACGATGGTGCCGAGACCGACCTCGACCTGGGCCATTACGAGCGTTTTGTGCGCACCCGGCTGAGCCGCAAGAACTCGGTCACCACCGGGCGCATCTACGAAGAGGTCATCCGCAAGGAACGCCGCGGCGATTACCTCGGCGCCACGGTGCAGGTGATTCCGCACATCACCGACGAGATCAAGCGCTGCATCGACGAGGCCACCGACGGCTTCGATGTCGGCCTGGTCGAGATCGGCGGCACCGTGGGCGATATCGAATCGCTGCCGTTTCTGGAGGCGATCCGCCAGCTCCGGGTCGAGCGCGGGCCGAGCAAGGCGATCTTCATGCACCTCACCCTGGTGCCGTACATCGCCGCTGCCGGCGAGCTGAAGACCAAGCCGACCCAGCATTCGGTGAAGGAACTGCGCTCGATCGGCATCCAGCCCGACATCCTGGTCTGCCGCAGCGAGCGGCCGCTGCCGGACAGCGAGCGGCGCAAGATCGCGTTGTTCACCAATGTCGCCGAGGACGCGGTGATTTCGGCGGTGGATCTCGACAACATCTACAAGATTCCGTTGTGGCTGCACCAGCAGGGGCTCGACCGCATCGTCGCCGAGCGCTTGCAGTTTGCCGCGACGCTCAAGCCGGCCGATCTTTCCGAATGGGAAGCGACCGTGGACGCCGCCGAGCATCCGGTCGATGAAGTGACAGTGGCCGTCGTGGGCAAGTATGTCGATCACGCCGACGCCTACAAATCACTGGCCGAAGCGCTCAAGCACGGCGGCTTGCGCCAGCGCACGCGGGTCAAGCTCAAGTGGGTCGAATCCGAGCAGATGGAACGGCAGGGCGACTCGGTGCTGGCCGATGTCGATGCCATTCTGGTGCCCGGCGGCTTTGGCGATCGTGGCTTCGAGGGCAAGGTGCGTGCGGTGCGTTACGCCCGCGAGCGGCGCATTCCCTACTTCGGTATCTGCTACGGCATGCAGGCGGCGGTGGTGGAATACGCGCGCAACGTGCTGGGGCTGGCCGATGCCAACAGCACCGAAAACGACCGCAATGCCGCCGACCCGGTGATCGGCTTGATTACCGAATGGCGCACCGCTTCGGGCGAGGTAGAGCGCCGCGACGAGCATTCCGACCTGGGCGGCACCATGCGCCTGGGCGCGCAGGAATGCCGGCTCAAGCCGGGCACACTGGCGCACCAATTGTATGGCGCCGACGTGATCCGCGAACGCCATCGCCACCGCTTCGAGTTCAACAACCACTACCGCGAACCGTTGCAGGCGGCGGGCATGGTGCTGGCGGGCACCTCGCTGGACGATTCATTGGTTGAAATGATCGAATTGCCGGCGCATCCGTGGTTCCTCGCCTGCCAGTTCCATCCCGAGTTCACTTCCACGCCGCGCGATGGCCATCCCCTGTTCATCGGCTTTATCCACGCCGCGCGCGAATACAAGGCTGGCGGCGTGCGTGTCGTGCGCGCGGTTGGCGGGGCGTGAGCATGAAGGGTGCCAGCCAATGAAACTGTGCGGCTTCGACATCGGCCTGGATCAGCCGCTGTTCCTGATCGCCGGGCCGTGCGTGATCGAGTCGATGCAGTTGCAACTCGATGTCGCCGGCCAGCTCAAGGAAATCACCACCCGGCTCGGCATCCCCTTTATTTTCAAGTCCAGCTTCGACAAGGCCAACCGCAGTTCGGCCAGCAGCTTTCGCGGCCCGGGCCTGGAGCAGGGATTGCATATTCTGGCTGAAGTGAAACGCCAGATCGGGGTGCCGGTGCTCACCGATGTGCACGAATACACTCCGCTCGATGAAGTGGCCGCAGTGGTGGACGTGCTGCAAACGCCGGCATTCCTGTGCCGGCAGACCGACTTCATCCAGAACGTCGCCCGTGCCGGCCTGCCGATGAACATCAAGAAAGGCCAGTTTCTGGCGCCGTGGGACATGCGCCATGTGGTCGCCAAGGCGCAGGCGGCCGGCAACAGCCGGGTGATGGTTTGCGAGCGCGGCGCCAGTTTTGGTTACAACAATCTGGTGTCGGACATGCGCAGCCTCGCGGTGATGCGCGATACCGGTTGCCCGGTGGTGTTCGATGCCACCCATTCGGTGCAATTGCCCGGTGGCCTTGGTGAGCGCTCCGGCGGCCAGCGCGAGTTCATTCCGGTGCTGGCGCGTGCGGCGGTGGCCGCTGGCGTGTCCGGCCTGTTCATGGAAACCCATCCCGACCCCGATAATGCCCTTTCCGATGGCCCCAATGCCTGGCCGTTGGCGCAGATGGCGGCCTTGCTGGAAACGCTGATGGCGCTGGATGGTGTGGTAAAAAGTGCGCCACTGATCGAGTGTGGATGAATCCGCGTCCGTTCAGTCGCATACTTCCCTTGTCTATTAAAGAATCCCGTATCCAATCATGACGATCATTACCAAGATTCACGCCCGCGAAATTCTCGATTCGCGCGGCAATCCCACCCTCGAAGCCGAGGTCACCCTGGCTTCCGGCCAGATCGGCCGCGCCGCGGTGCCATCCGGCGCGTCCACCGGCACCCGCGAGGCAGTCGAGCTGCGCGATGGCGACAAGACCCGTTACCTGGGCAAAGGCGTGCGCAAGGCGGTGGCCAATGTCAACGGGGCCATTGCCGAATCCTTGCTTGGTTTTGATGCGGCCGACCAGAAAGGCCTGGATGTACGCCTGATTGAGCTCGATGGCACCGACAACAAGGGCCGGCTCGGCGCCAATGCCCTGCTCGCGGTGTCGATGGCCAATGCCCATGCCATGGCCAGGGCCCGTGATCTGCCACTATGGGCGCATCTGGCCAATGGCGGGCCGGTGTCGCTGCCGGTGCCGATGATGAACATCATCAACGGCGGCGCCCATGCCGACAACAATATCGATCTGCAGGAGTTCATGATCCTGCCGGTGGGTGCGTCGAGTTTTTCCGAGGCTTTGCGTGCCGGCACCGAGATTTTCCATGCGCTCAAGAGCGTGCTCAAGGGCCATGGCCTGAGCACGGCGGTGGGCGACGAGGGCGGTTTTGCACCGGATCTGCGTTCCAACGCCGAAGCGCTGGAGACAATCCTGGAGGCGATCGTCAAGGCCGGTTACAGCCCGGGCGAGGACATCATGCTGGGTCTGGATGCCGCTGCCTCGGAGTTTTACGAAAACGGCAAATACAATTTGCTTGGCGAGGGCAAACGCCTGAGCTCGGAGCAGTTCACTGAATTCCTCGCCGACTGGTCGCGGCAGTACCCGATCATCAGCATCGAAGACGGCATGGCCGAAGACGATTGGGATGGTTGGGCGCAGCTCACCCGTGCGATCGGCGACAAGGTGCAGATTGTCGGCGACGACCTGTTTGTCACCAATCCACGCATTTTCCGCGAGGGTATTGCGCGCAATATCGCCAACGCGATCCTTATCAAGGTCAACCAGATTGGCACTCTGACCGAAACCCTGGAAGCGATCGCCATGGCGGCGGCGGCGAATTATGCGGCAGTGGTATCGCATCGTTCCGGCGAAACCGAGGACACCACCATCGCCGATATCGCGGTGGCGACCAGCGCCAGCCAGATCAAGACCGGCTCGCTGTGCCGCACCGACCGGGTTGCCAAATACAACCAGTTGCTGCGTATCGAAGAAGCGCTCGGCGCGCAGGCTCGCAGTTGTTCAATGGCGCGGGCGGTATCCGCGATGTGCGTGAGCTGGCAGTGAGCGTGCGCGTGCAGCAGCGCGAAAACGCGCAGTTGACCGCGCGCAACGACGCATTGGCGGCGGAAGTGAGCGATCTCAAACAGGGCGAAGCGGCGCTGGAAGAACGCGCGCGTACCGAGCTGGGCATGATCAAGCCGGGCGAGGTGTTTTACCGTGTGGTTGATGCCGGCGATCTGCCGTCCGCTGTCGCCGGCAAGGATGAGCAATGACCTGGCTGGTGATGCCGGCAGCGGGCCTGGGCGCGCGGGTTGGTGGGCCGTTACCCAAACAATATCTGCCGCTGTTGGGCCAGCCGTTGATCATGCATACGCTGCAAGCGGTGCTGGCGCATCCGGACATCGATGGCGTGATGGTGGTGCTGGCGGCCGACGATACGCACTGGCCGGGCATCGGCCGCATCCATGACAAGCCGGTGTTGACCTGCATCGGCGGCGCACAGCGCGCCGAATCGGTACGTGCGGGCTTGCTCGCGCTACCCGACAACGTCAGCGATGCCGACCTGGTGCTGGTACACGATGCGGCGCGGCCGTGCATCACCCGCAACGACATCACCCGCCTGCTTGCCGCTGCTGCTGGGCATGCGGTGGGTGCGCTGCTTGGCGCGCCCGTGCGTGACACCTTGAAACACGCCAACGCCGCCCGCGAGGATATCGGCACGGCGCCGCGCGACGGCCTGTGGCGGGTGTTCACACCGCAACTGTTCGCGCGTGGCCTGCTTGCGCGCGCGCTGGATGCGGCGCTGGCGGCAGGCATCGAGGTCAGTGACGAGGCGATGGCGATCGAACAGCTTGGCCTGCGGCCGCTGCTGGTCGAGGGCCGAGAAGACAATATCAAGGTCACCACCCAGGCCGACTTTGCGATGGCCGAGTTTGTGCTGCGCCGGCAACGCGAGGTCGGCCCATGACGGCGGCATTCCGCATAGGCCAGGGCTACGACGTGCATGCATTCGCGCCGGGCGATCACCTGCTGCTGGGCGGCGTGCGCGTTGCCCACGATGCTGGCGTGATTGCGCATTCCGATGGCGACGTGGTGATCCACGCCCTGTGCGATGCGATGCTGGGCGCGTTGGCGCTGGGCGATATCGGCCAGCATTTTCCGCCCAATGATCCGCGCTGGAACGGCAGCGATAGTCGCCATTTCCTGCGCCACTGTGCCGGGTTGATTCTCGATGCCGGCTGGCGCCTCGGCAATGCCGATATCACCGTGATCTGCGAGCGGCCAAAAATCGGCCCACACCGCGAAGCCATCCGCAGCGCACTGGCCGATGTGCTCGGGGTTGCGCTGGCACAGGTAAGCGTCAAGGCCACCACGACCGAGGGCCTAGGTTTCGAGGGTCGGCGCGAAGGGATTGCTGCCATGGCAATCGTGTTGTTGGTAGCGGCATGAGCGAATCCGCAGATCGCTCGCAGTGGGCGCCGCCGGCGCCTTTGGCGCGCTGTCATGGCGAAGCGGTACTCAATGCCTGGTTCCGGGTCGAGCCGGCTGATTTCCGGGTTGAGGAATTGCCCGCGTTCGCGCCATCCGGCGAGGGCGAACACCTGCTGCTGGAAATCGAGAAAACCGGCATGAACACCGCCTTCGTCGCCGGCTTGCTGGCGCGTTGGGCCGGGGTGGCGCCGATGGCGGTGAGCTACGCCGGGATGAAGGATCGCCACGCCATCACCCGGCAGCGCTTCAGTGTGCATCTGCCGAAACGGCAGGCGCCCGCGCTCGATACCCTGCCAAGCGAAGGACTGCGCGTGCTCGCCAGCGATTGGCATGCACGCAAGCTGCAACGCGGCGCACTGGCCGGCAATCGTTTTGTGCTGGTGCTGCGCGAAGTGAGCGGTGATCGCGAGGCCATCCAGATGCGCCTGGCGCTGATCCAGTGCGGCGGCGTGGCCAATTATTTTGGCGAACAGCGCTTCGGACATGACGGCGGCAACCTCGATGCCGCACGCGCGATGTTCGCCGGTCGAAGGGCTGGCCGCGAGCAACGCAGCATCCTGCTGTCGGCGGCGCGTTCGGCCTTGTTCAACGCGGTGTTGCATGCGCGGGTGCGCAGCGCAACCTGGGATACCGGCGTCGATGGTGATCTGTGGGTGCTCGCCGGCAGCCGCAGCGTGTTCGGCCCCGAACCGTTCAGCGCGCAACTGCGCGCGCGAGTTGATGTACACGACATCCATCCGGCAGGGCCACTGTGGGGCCGCGGTGACTTGCGCCAAGGCGAACCGGCAGCCACGCAAATTCGCGCCGCGCTGGCCGGTAGCGAGGCCATTCGCGACGGGCTGGAGCGCGCTGGACTCAACATGGAATCGCGTGCCCTGCGTCTGCTGCCGGCGGCAATGGACTGGCAATGGCTCGATGCAAGCACCCTGCAGCTGGGCTTTGAGTTGCCACCGGGTGCCTATGCGACTTCGGTGCTGTATGCGCTGGGTACAGTCGTTAGCTGAGTCCAGTTTCGCTCGGTCGCGCACACAGCGCTCCTTGTATGTTGGCAATCACTCGCTTTATTGCAGGAGCAACTGTGTTGCCCGCTGGTGCGAGCCAGTGCTTCTGTGGGAGCCGGCCTGCCGGCGAACAATGTCGCGAGAAGCTTCGCGCGCAGGCGCGCTCCCACGAAAGCGGTGAACGTCCTTTGCAGGAGCAACTTCGTTCGCCAGGAGGCTGGCAGGCACGCGGCAGTGCGGCTATCGTCGATTGCTGCGGGTGCTTTGCAACACTACCAACGTGGCGCCACCCCCACCCTGATTTTGCGGTGCCGAGGCGAACGCGAGCACATCGCCGCGCTGGCTGAGCAGGTGTGCGACCAATGGCCGCAATACCGATTCGCCGCGTTCCGAGCTCAGGCCTTTGCCGTGGATGATGCGCAGGCAATGCCAGCGTTCGCGGCTGGCGTTGGTGAGGAAAGCTTGCAGCAGCTTGCGCGCAGCAGGTTCGCTGAGGCCGTGCAGATCAAGCTCATCCTGGATCGCGTACTCGCCGCGCTTGAGGCGAGTCAGCACGCGCGCACTGACGTGCGGCCGACGCCAGGCCAGCACGCCGTCGGCCAGCATCTGTGCGAGTGCGGGGTCGGGTGTGTGAGAGGCGACGATGGCCTCGGCCTCATCACGCTGGCGCATGCGTGGAACCGGTTTTGGCGGTGGTTGTCGCGGCAATGCAGTGACTTCCGGCAACGGGCGCACCGGGCCGATCGCCGAGCGGAACAGGTCGGCGTCATCGTTGGTGACAAGGGGTTTGCGTTTCATCGGTAGAGGGTAACCTGAACCGTGTGCGCAACAGGTAGTCGGGTGTGGCGTAGGGCGAAGATCAGCTTTCCGCTGCTTTTTTTGTCGCCAGAATCACACTCAACGGTTGCGGGCGGGCGAACAGATATCCCTGCCCGAGCAAACAGCCAAGGCCACTGAGCGCCGCGTGTTGATCGCTGGTTTCAATGCCCTCGGCGACTACATCCAGGCCGACCGATTGCGCCAGCGCCAGAATTGCGCGCACCACCGGTTCACCGCTGCCGTGTATACCAGGTGCCAGGTCAATGATGAACGAGCGATCGATTTTCACTGTTGCCAGTGCGAAACGGTGCAGATAACTCAGTGACGAATAGCCGGTGCCGAAGTCGTCCAACGCCGTGACCATCCCAGCCTGACGCAATCGCTCGATGATCGCAATTGCCTGTTCGGGATCGTCCATCAGCGCACCCTCGGTGATTTCGATGTGTACCTGGCTGGGCTCCACTGCGTTGTTGCGCAGCAGGGCGAGCAGCTTGGTATCGAGATTGGCCGAGCGGAAATGTTGTGGCGACACATTCAGGTTGACGTATTGCTGTTTCGTCAACAGTTGCGGAATGGCGGCAACGGTCAGCTCGAACATCTGCCAGTCGATGGCTTCCAGAATGCCGCTGCCCTCGGCCACCGCCAGGAAGGCGCCGGGTGCCAACACCCCACGCAGTGGGTGGTGCCAGCGCAGTAACGCCTCGTAGCCCACCACTGTGCTGTCGTCAAGGCGCACGATCGGTTGGAAGTATGGCTCGAACTCGCGACGGGCAAGGGCGAGGCGCAATTCGTTTTCAAGGTCGAGTAAATGTACGGCTTCGCGGTTGAGTTGCTCGTCAAACAATTCGTAGCGTTGGCGTGGGTTGGCCTTGGCACGGTACAGCGCGATGTCGGCATCGCGCAGCAGCTGTTCGGGCTGCTGGTAGTCCGGGCCGCCAATGGCGATGCCGATGCTGGTGGCGGTAAACAGTTCCTTGTCGTTGATCCGAACCGGCTCTGACAGTGCAGAAACGATGCGGCGAGCCAGACGGATGGTATCGCCGCTGCCGCGAATGCCTTCCATGACGATGGCAAACTCATCACCGCCCAGCCGCGCCACCACGTCATCGCCGCGCACACAGGTACTGAAGCGTTGTGCCACTTCCTTGAGCAAGGCATCGCCGACCAGATGCCCGGCACTGTCGTTGATGACCTTGAAACGATCAAGATCGAGAAACAGCACCGCAAACTGATAGTTTGGATCGCGATGCTGTCGGCTAATCACCCGGGTAAGGTGGTCGCGCAAATAGGTGCGGTTGGGCAGGCCAGTCAGCGCATCATGGAGCACTTCGTGCTTGAGTTGCTGTTCGATTTTTTCGCGCACCGCAATCTGCTCGCGCAACTCGACAGTGCGCTCGGCAACGCGCTGCTCAAGCTCGGCATACGCTGCCTGCAGCGATTGCGCGGCGCGTGCGCGCTCCAGGCCATTGGCGATCTGATAGGAAATAAAAGTCAGCAATTCCTGGTCGCGTGCGGTGTATTTGGTACCACCGGTATAGCTTTGCACCGCCAGCACGCCCAGTGTCCGATCGGCGCAGATCAGCGGCACGCCAAGCCAGCAGCTGTTATCGCCCGGCAATATCTCCAATTCACCGCGCAATTGCATCTGCCTGAGCTGGGTGGCCGACTCGGGATTGCTCAGGTCAGCCAACAGCGGCTTGCCGGTGCGCAGCACGTACTCGGTGGCATTGCGGCCGAGTTTGCGTGGCGCAGGTGTGGACTCATGTTCATCGACAAAGTAGGCGAATTGCAGGTATTCGCCATCGTTGGAAATCAGCGCGATATAAAAGTTGCGGCAATCGATCCATTCGCCGATGATGCGGTGTACCTCGCCGTAGAAATCTTCGGTGCTGGCGGCAGTGCTCGACAGCTCGGCGATGCGGAACAGGGTGCCTTGCAGGCGCTCGCTACGTTCGCGTTCGTGGATTTCCTGGGTCAGCGCCTGGGTGCGCTCGGCAACTCGGTGTTCGAGCTCCTGATGCGCCTGTTTGCGGTCGAGCGCGGTCAGCACGTGGCTGCTGACAAAAGCGAGCAGATTCTTGTCGGCCTCGGTATAACGCGCTCGCTCGCTATAGCTTTGCACCACGATCACCCCGCGCACGGAGTTGCCGGCGATCATCGGAACGCCGAGCAGGTCATGGCAGTCCGAACCCAGCGTCACGAGCTGGCCTGAAACCTGGCTCGCGATTTGTGGTATCGAGCCCATCAGCGCCTTGCCACCATGGATCAGGTGCCAGGTGATGCCGCCCTCGATGCGCTGCATCGGGATACGGGCTTGCTGCGCATCGGTGATGACGCCACTGACGTTTTCCAGTGCCACATCCTGGGTATCGACGAACAGCAGGAAGCGGATTTCATCAGCAGCCCTGTCGTACAGCGCGATGTAGATGTTTTCGGCGTACATCAGGCTGGCAATGATCTGGTGCATCCGGCGCAGCATCTCGCCCATGTCCATGCCCGAACTGGCCATGTCGGTGATGGCGAACAATGCATGTTGCAAACGCTCGGATTGATCGAGCCGTGATACCAGTGCGCGCAGGTTGCTTTTGTCGAGCACGCTGCTGATGCAGGTGCGCAGCCAGGCCGGGAAGGCGGCATTGATTTGAGCGTCATCAATGTCAGCGGCAACATGGGCAACGACATACGCACCCAGGCCTTGCGCGGCGAGGTCGCCATCGGCGATGCACAGTGCAAACCCTTCGTTGTCAGCACTGCGGGCAAGCCTGCCGGGCAATGCTTCGGCTTGGGCAAGCAGTTCGCCGTCGTGCGTCTCATCCAGCGCGGGTGCGCTGTGATCGCTGCCATGCGGCAAACGCCACGCGATGATTACATCGCGTGCAGCGAGGGTGCTCGCAATATAGTCCTTCAGGCAATGAGTGACTGCCAGCAGGTCAGGCGCATTCAGGATTGCGGCGATGGTTTGCGCATCGTCGCCATGTGCCAAGCGACCTGCGGCAGGAGCAAGACGCTGCTTCATTCGGTTCCTGCCCTACCTGTGATGGATGACATATACCTGATTATCGGCTTAAGTTTGTCAAACTGTAGCGCGTTGTAGTGAAAGCATGATGCAGCGCGCTGTTCTATCGAGTTGTTCGGGTGTTACGTTCATTAACGAAGGATCGTCAGTGGATGAGCAATGACCGGCGTTGATCCGATATCATTCATGTCTTTGCGGGGAGTGGTATGCGGGTTCTGGTCAGCAACGATGATGGCGTAGAGGCGCCCGGCAGCGGCGCCAGCAATTCACTAACCCTGGATCAGCCGATCCGCGTGGTCCAGCTCAATGCGCAGACTTGGCGGGTTGCCGGGACTCCAACCGACTGCGTGCATCTTGCGCTGGCTGGGATGCTGGACGTGGAGCCGGATATCGTGATTTCCGGTATCAACAATTCGGCCAATCTGGGCGATGACGTGATCTACTCCGGTACCGTTGCTGCTGCGATGGAAGGCCGGTTTCTCGGCCTGCCCGCGATTGCGGTGTCGTTGGCGGTGGGCGAGGGTGAGCACCGGCATTTCGACACCGCTGCGCGCGCTGCGCTGGCAATCATGCAGCGGCTTGGCACCGACCCGCTGCCGGCCGACACCATCCTCAATCTCAATGTGCCTGATTTACCGTGGGCGCAGGTGCGTGGCTATGAGGTCACGCGTCTGGGGCATCGCCATCGTGCCGAGCCGTGTATCGCGCAGAACGATCCGCGTGGCCGGCCGATATGGTGGATTGGCCCGCCGGGGCCGGCACAGGATGCCGGGCCGGGTACCGATTTTCACGCAGTGCGGGCTGGCTGTATTTCGATTACGCCGATCCATGTAGACCTCACCCGCTACCAGGCGCTGGAAAAAGTCGCGGGTTGGGTGCAGGCACTGACCGAGCACCAGCAGGATTTGCAATGAGTTCGGGCAACGCACTTAGCCCGGAAGCGCTGGGCCTTGGCATGACCTCGCAGCGCGCACGAGATCGGATGATCGAAAATCTGCGCGCGCAAGGCGGTATCAGCGATGAACGTGTGCTCAACGCGATGCGCCAGTTGCCACGGCATTTGTTTATCGATGAGGCACTGGCCAGCCGTGCCTACGAAAACACCGCATTGCCGATCGGACACAGCCAGACCATCTCGCAGCCGTGGGTGGTGGCGCGCATGACCCAGGCCTTGCTGGAGTTCGGCCAACCACAGCGGGTGCTGGAAATCGGTACCGGTTCGGGCTATCAGGCGGCATTGCTGGCATTGCTGGTTGATGAAGTGTGTACCATCGAACGCATTGATGAGCTGTTGCGTCAGGCGCGACGGCGCCTGCGGCGATTGGGTTTTGCCAAGGTGCGCTGTCGCCACGATGACGGCAGCGCTGGCTGGTCAGCGTTGGCGCCGTTCGACGCGATCATCGTTACCGCCGGTACTCAGGCGCTGGACCCGGCGCTGTTCGAGCAACTCGCGCCAGGCGGCGTGCTGGTGGCGCCAGTGGGTGGGCGCAACGGCCAACAACTGCTGCGTTTTCGCCGCGATGCCGATGCTATCAGCGAGGAAGTGCTGGCACCGGTGGTGTTTGTGCCGTTGTTGCCGGGGCTGGCTTGATGGCTCTGTTTGCGCCAATTTACGCGCGTTGCCTGCGCTGGGCCAGCCATCATCGAGCGCCGGGTTTTCTGGCTGCAATGAGCGCTGCCGAGTCGGTGATTTTTCCGGTACCACCGGATGTGATGCTGATCCCGATGACACTGGCGCAACCGCAGCGCTGGGCGCGCTTTGCGTTGATCTGTACAGTCGCCTCGCTACTTGGCGGATTGCTTGGCTACGTGCTTGGCAGTTACCTGTTGGACGCGCTGTGGCCGTGGATCGAGCGGTTGGGCTGGGCTGGAACGTTTGTGCGGGTGCAGGGTCTGTTTGCCGAGTATGGATTCTGGATCGTGTTCGTGGCCGGATTCACGCCGATACCCTACAAGATATTCACTCTGGCCTCTGGTGCCACCGGCATCGGCCTGCTGCCATTCATCGTTGGTTCGTTCGTCGGTCGTGGTGCGCGTTTCTTTCTGGTCGCGGGTTTGGTCGCTTGGGGGGGCGAACGATTGCAGCGCAGTTTGCAGCGTTACATTGAATGGCTGGGCTGGATTGTGGCAATTGTGTTGGTCGCGCTCGCATTATGGTTGGAGTTGCGTGGATGAATGCAATCGTTCGCCTGCTGTGCCTGTTGCTTGCGCTCGTCATGCTGGCCGGTTGTGGCCGCAGTACCGTGGTGCGTCGCGATCGCGACGGCCGGCCAGTCTCGACGCAGCCGATCAGCGCCAGTTCGGTGCTGGTGCAGCGTGGCGACACGCTGTATGGCATTGCTTTTCGCGCCGGTCAGGATTACCGCGATGTGGCGCGCTGGAACGGCATTCGCCCGCCGTACACGATCTACCCTGGTCAACGCCTGCAATTGCGCGGCCAGGCGATCGTTACACGTCCAAGCACACGCCAGCCAGCGACGGTTGCGAGCAATCGCAAGCCGGCACCGGCCCAGACCCCGCCACCGCCGACCGCACGCAAGCCGCCACCGCCGCCAGCACAATCTTCGCCGCCGCTACCGCCGTCAACCGCAGCGAAAATTCCCTGGCGTTGGCCCACCCAGGGTGTACTGATTGGTCGTTTTGTTGCTGGCGACAATACCCGTCAGGGTATCGATATCGCCGGTAGTGGTGGACAGGCCGTGGTCGCCGCCGCCGCCGGTACCGTGGTCTATTCCGGCTCCGGTCTGGTCGGTTATGGCGAGTTGGTGATCATCAAGCATTCGGATGAGTGGTTGTCGGCCTACGGCCATAACCGCCGGCGTCTGGTGGCCGAAGGTGCGGCCGTGAGCGCAGGCCAGAACATCGCCGAGATGGGACGCACCGGTGCCAGTCGCGACATGCTGCATTTCGAGATTCGTCGCAACGGCAAGCCGATCGATCCATTGCCGTTGCTACCGGCGCAGTAGGTGTAGTGCGGCATCCTGTTTGGGGTTTGCCTTGTCAGGCGACAATAGCAAGATCAGCCCTGCTGATGGCGGCGTGCCGCGAAGGCTGTCATGGGTGTTCGCCTCCGCAGTCACGTTGCTGCTCGCCCACAGGGTGGGCTCTACAAAAAGCTGCGACATGTGCCTGTAGGAGCCCAACCTGTGGGCGAGTTGCTACCAGACGCGGGATCAACCGGCATCGAGCGTGATGCCATAAGTGCGGCGCAACCGTTGCCGTTGCTTGCGCAACAGCCAGTGCAGCAACAGTCGGGTTGGGCTGAGTCGACCGGGGCGCTGGTAATCGCCACGGAAAACCGGCGCGAAATCGGGCGGGTTTGCGGGAGCATCGACACCCAGGAACGCGTAGATTCTGGCCATGCAGGTGCCCGGCTGGGTACGCAGGGCCGCGCTGTGCAACAGCAGAACCCGTGACGGCGGGAAGTGACGATAGACAGCATCAAGCTGGGTCGCATAATCGCCTCGTGCGCGATAACTGAAATGGCGCAGCGGCGAGCCGTCGGCAAAATCATCGAGGTGGCCGCGCAGGCGCCAGTGCTCCAGCAGCATGGCCGGCCATAGCGGCCAATGCTCTGCGCCGCGTGCGCACTCCATGTGATAGTGCGACAGCGCGCGATCCACCGGGTCGCGCAGCAGGATGATCCAGCGCAGCGCCGGGTTGTAGCGCGCAATGCGTTGCACGAAGCGTTCGTGGAACAGGTAGATCGGAGTGGCGTCGCCGTAGCGCAGCGTATGCGCTTGATCGGTGGCGTCGAAGTGCGCTGCGAAGAGCGTATCGATCTGCGCCGCAGTGCTGGCCTCATCGAATGCCGGTGCGTCAAACACATGCGCCTCCTTGTCGCGCGGCAGTCGTATCGCGGGATGCGCCGCGAGATAGCGCGCCAGCGCGCTGGTTCCGGCTTTTTGCGCGCCGCCGATGACGAAGTTCAGTAGCGGTGTTGCATCGCGGTTTTCCATGCTCAGCCGGTCGCTCCCGGTTGCGGGGTAAAAGCAGCATCAATCGCGGTGGGTTCGTACCAGTGTCGCCATGCACCGGGGAATTCGCGCAGCGCACAGCGTACGGTTTCGATGACGGCGGGGTCGCGGCGTGACACTGGGTTGTGTGCCCGCAGCGTCGCATCCGCACTTCCGCTTGCACCAACGCGCGCATGCAACAGTGCGCCATGGCTGGCGACAATGTCCTCGTAACGCAGCACCCGTTGCAGTGGCAGATGGGTATGAAACTGCTGGAAAAACCAGTCCAGCACCCGCAGTTGTCGCTCCAGCACGTCGTTGCAAGCGTTCAACCGTGCCGCGAGTTGCGGGTCGAGTCGTTCACCTGCCGGCACGCGGCCTTGCTGCACTGGCACATCCACCGACTGCCAGGAGGCGATCACCGCCAGCGGATTGCGGACAATGGCGAAAGTGTCGAGTTGCATCGCCAGTTTCGGCAACAACGCGGTAAACGCCGCGTTGTGTTTGATCACCAGGCTGAAGTCGTCGGGCAGGTCCGCGGCCACCTGCAGCAGGCCCGGATACGCTTGCAATTGCCGCGTGCCGTCGCTGCCGGCTTCAGCGTACAGATTGTCGGGCACGGCGCCGCCACGCACCTTGCTCGGCGCGTTATGCTCGTGCGCGATCCGGGTACGCACATCGCGGTAGAAATCGAGCACTTGCGCCAGCGCCAGGTCATGGTCGGGGGGCAGGGTCAGTACCGGCATCGGTTCGAACAGCGCAACCGTGTTCCGGCATTGGCCCAACAGCCGGCAGGCGAGCGTGGTGCCGGAACGCGGCACACCGGTGAGTGCAATGTTGCGCCCACTCATGGCGTGTATCCCCGTGCCAGGCTGGCCAGGTGCTGGAAGGCGGCGCGCTCGCGCGCCAGGGTGAAGCGTGCGGCGGTGGCGGTTCCGGCACGCAGCAGTTGCGCATGGAGCATTGGGTCATCGAGCTGGCGCACTGCATCGGCAAGCGCGGTGCATTGCAACACCGGTGCCAGGGCGTTGTTGCCCGGTTCCAGATAGGCGCGATTACCCACACAATCGGGCACCACGGTTGCGCAGCCCAGAGCCATCGCTTCCAGGCCGGGCAAGTAAAAACCCTCGGTCGGGTGCGGCAAGGTGACTGCGACCCGTGCTTGCGCCATCGCAGCAAGGTATTGCGTGCGGGGTATCGGCTGGTCGAACAGCACCACCTTGCGGCCGTCAGCGCGCAGCACAGCCGCCAGTTCACGGGCCAGTTCGGGTTGCTTGATGCCATCGATGAACACGCTTTCGCGCGCCCCGGCAAACGCCGTCTGCGACAGGTTGAGTGCGGCCTCGATCACCGTTACCGGGCCATTGACGCGGCCGCTGGCGCTGATCGAGTTCGCCACTTGTGGCGACACGCAGATGCGGTGCGCCGGCCGCATCAGGAATGCGTAAAGCGGGTGCTGCGGATCGCCGTGGCGGACATGCTGGATCAGATTGAATACCGGCTTGCCACTCAGCGCGACATCATCATTCAACGCTAGCCAGTCCATGCCGCCGATGAACAACGCATCGGCGGTTTGCGGTGCGTAGCGATCAACCACACGCTCGGGCACGGCCAGCCAGGGGTTGCTCGCGTCGTGCAGCGATTGTGGCGTGAAGTAAACCCGCGCATCCCAACCGGCCGCAATGGCGTGGTTGAAATAATCCCAGACCTTGCCATGGCCGCCGCTGTAGCCGCGAAAATCACGATGAAAAAGCATGATGGGCGGCGTGGTCATGACCGGGCCTGGGTGGGTGACGAGGAGGTGTTTGGCATGCACTCAGGGCAGGATGTCCACCTGCATCGGCAACTCGAACAGGCCGGTAAAGCGGTGGCGGCTGTCGTCGATCACTTCGAATGACAGGCCACCATCGTGACGCGCCAGCACCACGGTCTGCTCCAGGCTGGGAGCATCGACGATGCGGGTGCGGATCCGGTAGACCCCTTTTTGCAGCGCTGCCGAGAGTTGCAGGCGCAGATTCAGCAGGCCGCCGTGCGGCGTGGCCGGCAGCGTGATACGTCGGCCACTGACTTGCAGCCCCTTGAGGTCGAGTACGTCCACGATAATGCCGGGCGCACCGATGCCCGAATCCAGGCTCAGTGCAATATGTACGCTTACCGGTTCGGCAAAACGCAGGGTGCAGTGGTTGCCGCCGTTTTCGAAGCGGGCCTCCAGCACCCTGGTCTTGCCGTGGGCAAACCCGTCAGCGACCGCCACCAGCGCGCTGGCATCGCGCCCGCGTGCGCTCAGCACACCGCGTTGGATGTCCTGCAAATAGGCGGTGATCACATCTTCGGGCAGGCCCTGCAGCACCACGCGGCCCTTTTCCAGCAGCATTGCATGCTGACAAAACGCGCGCAGGGCATTGAGGTCGTGGCCGACGAACAACAGCGTGGTGCCATTGGCCAGAATCTCTTCGATCCGGGTCATCGCCTTGGCCTGGAACTGCGCATCGCCTACCGACAGCGCCTCGTCAACGATCAGCACATCGGGCTCGACATGCACCTGCACCGCGAACGCCAGGCGCAGCACCATGCCCGAGCTGTAGGTACGCACCGGTTCATCGATGTAGTCGCCAATTTCGGCGAACGCGATGATCTGGTCGATCAAGGTATCCACCCGGCGCCGTTCGAAGCCGAGAATGGCGGCATTGATATAGACATTTTCGCGCCCGGTCATGTCCGGGTTGAATCCCGAACCCAGTTCCAGCAATGCCGCTACCCGGCCATCTACGCGCACGGTTCCCGACGATGGCGGCAACACCCCGGCGATGATCTGCAACAGCGTGCTCTTGCCGCTGCCGTTGAGGCCGATGATGCCCAATGACTCGCCGGGCAACAGCGTCAGGTTGATATCGCTGAGCGCCTGATGGCTGTGCAGGCGGCGCATCGCGGCCGAATTCAGGCGCTGTGCCAATGCCGGAAGCACGGTTTGACACGCACGCGCGGCGCGATACAGCAATGGCACCCACAGCCGGGCAGCAGGGGTTGCCCACATGCGATAGGTCTTGCTGACACCGCGCACTTCGATGGCGGGCTTGATGGGGCTGGATGTGGGTATGGACATGGCGCACATGATCGCCGATCTGTTCGCTTCTGTCTGTGTCGATCAGTCGTCGAGCGCGCTGCCATCGGGGTTGCGCGCAATCATCCACAGCCCGGCCCACAGCTTGGGGTCCATCGAGTAGCCTTCGGCCATCTTGCTGGCGAGCCAGCGCGGGGCATCGGCCAGCGCCACCTCGTGTACGGTGATGTCCTCGGTCTCATCGCCGCCACCGGCGTGGATGCGGGTGAGGCCACGGGCGCGCACAAAGGCGATCATCTCGTTGCTCATGCCCGACGAGGTGGGGCCGGTCATCAGCCGGTCGATGTGTTCGGCCTGCCAGCCGGTTTCCTCCAGCAGTTCACGCCGTGCCGCGCTCTCGATGGTGTCGTTATCGCTGAGGTCGCCAACCAGCCCGGCTGGCATCTCGATGCTGCGTGCGGCAATCGGAATGCGGTACTGCTCGACAAACAACAGCTTGTTCTCGGGGGTGAGTGCTACCACGATCACCGCGCAGCCGGCATTGCAGCGCTCGGCGTATTCCCAGTGGCCCTGTCGCTTCAGGCGCAGGTATTCGCCTTCGTAGAGTGTCTCGACAGCATTCGGGTTCGGCATGGTGGCTCCGCGTGGACTGACAGGTGTAGTTTACGACCGCTCGCGGTGCAGCAGGCGGTACAACGCAGGCAGCACCAGCAGGGTAAGCAGCGTTGAAGATACGATGCCGCCGATCACTACCGTCGCCAGCGGCCGCTGCACTTCGGCGCCGGCGCCGACGTTGACCGCCATCGGTACAAAACCGAGCGATGCCACCAATGCCGTCATCAGCACTGGCCGCAGGCGGCCCAACGCGCCATCGCGAATGGCATCGTCGAGGCGGTCGC
The DNA here is from genome assembly GCA_002840015.1 of Gammaproteobacteria bacterium HGW-Gammaproteobacteria-2. Classification (GTDB taxonomy): domain Bacteria; phylum Pseudomonadota; class Gammaproteobacteria; order Xanthomonadales; family Xanthomonadaceae. The sequence continues at coordinate 32,443 of PGZE01000041.1, forward strand.
CGTCCTGCCACAGCTTGCGGATGAAGGTGATCAACACCACGCCATTGAGTACCGCCACACCCGACAGTGCGATGAAGCCGACCCCGGCCGAGATCGACAGCGGGATATCGCGCAGCCACAACGCCAGCACGCCACCGGTCAGCGCCAGCGGCACCCCGCTGAAAACCGCCAGTGCATCGCGGCCCGAGCCGAACGCCATGAACAACAGACCGAAGATCAGCGCCAGCGTGACCGGCACCACCACACTCAGACGCTGACCGGCCGCAATCAGTTGCTCGAATGTGCCGCCGTAGCCAACCCAATAGCCGGCGGGCACCTCCACTTCAGTCTCGATCCGCTCGCGCAGTTCGCTGACGAAGCTGCCGAGGTCGCGGCCACGTACATTGGCCGTCACCACCACCCGGCGTTTGCCGTTCTCCCGGTTGATCTGGTTTGGCCCAAGGGTTTGTTCGACTGTTGCCACTTCGCGCAGCGGCACCACACCGGGGCTGCCACTGGCCCAGCTGGCGCCGCGTCCGGCTTCGTCGCCAGCGCGTTGCTGCGCGGCGAGCGGAATCGGCAGGTCGGCCAGGCGTGCCGGATCGCTGCGGATCGCTTCGGGCAAGCGCACCACCAGATCGAAACGGCGGTCACCCTCGAACAGTTGTCCGGCCACGGTGCCGCCAATCGCGGTGCCAACCGCATCCTGCACCGCAACCTGATTGAGCCCGTAACGGACCAACGCCGCCGGGTCCGGGGTGATCGTCAACAACGGCAGGCCGGTGGCTTGTTCAAGCTTGACATCGGCGGCGCCGGGCACGGTTTTGGTGACCACCTCGATCCGCTCGCCCACGGCGATCAGGGTATCGAGATCATCGCCAAACAGTTTGACCGCCACATCGGCGCGCACGCCTGAGATCAACTCGTTCATGCGCATCTGGATGGGCTGGGTGAACTCGTAGTTATTGCCCGGAATCTCGCGCACGGCAACTTCCAACTCGGCGATCAGCACCGCCTTTGGCTTGCGCGGGTCGGGCCATTGCGCACGCGGTTTCATGATGATGAAGGTATCGGCTACCGAGGGTGGCATCGGGTCGGTAGCGACCTCTGCGGTACCGAGTTTTCCGAACACCCGTTCCACTTCCGGGAATTGCTTGATCCGCGCTTCCAGTGTCGATTGCATCTGCACCGCCTGGCTCAGGCTGGTGCCGGGAATACGCAGTGCATGCAGGGCGATGTCTCCCTCATCCAGGCTCGGGATGAACTCGGTGCCAAGGCGGGTGACGAGCATGCCTGAGAGCAGCACGAGCACGACAGATGCCGCGACCACCGGCGCACGCAGACGCATCGCCCAGTCCAGCGCCGGCGCATACCAGCGTCGTGCCGTTTGCAGCGCCCAGCCTTCGGTTTCCTGCACATTGCCGCCCAGGAGCACCGCCACGGCGGCGGGCACGAACGTCAGCGACAGCACCATGGCGGCACTCAATGCCAGCACCACGGTAAATGCCATCGGATGAAACATCTTGCCCTCAATACCGGTAAGCGCAAACACCGGCAGGTACACCGCGGCAATGATGGCAATGCCAAACAGGCTGGGCCGGATCACTTCGGCGGTGGCCGATGCCGTGGCATCGAAGCGTTCCTCGCGGCTCAGCGTTCGCCCCAACGCACGTTGGCGCTCGCCAAACCGGCGCAGGCAGTTTTCGATGATGATGACCGCACCATCGACGATCAAGCCAAAGTCCAGTGCGCCAAGGCTCATCAGATTGCCCGATACGCCGCCGCGCACCATGCCGGTAATGGTCATCAACATGGCGATGGGGATCACTGCCGCCGTAATCAGCGCGGCGCGAATGTTGCCAAGCAACAAAAACAGCACCACGATCACCAGCAATGCGCCTTCAACCAGATTTCTGGTGACCGTGGCGATGGTGCGATCGACCAATGCGGTGCGGTCGTATACCGGCGTGGCGACGACGCCGTTGGGCAAGCTGCGCGATACTTCACGCAGGCGTTGCGCGGTCGCTTGCGCGACTTCACGGCTGTTTTCGCCGACCAGCATGAACACCGTGCCGAGCACAATTTCCTCGCCATTCTGGGTGGCAGCGCCAGTGCGCAATTCCGGGCCTTCGCCGACTTCGGCGACATCCGCCACCCGGATCGGCACGCCGTCGCGGCGATCAAGCACGATGCGGCGCAGTGCGTCCAGATCGGCGACCTGCCCAGGTACGCGCACCAGATATTGCTGGCCATTGCGCTCGATGTAGCCGGCACCGATGTTCTGATTGTTGCGTGCCACCGCATCAACCACGTCCTGCAAGGTAAAGCCGAACGCGACCAGCTTTGCCGGATCGGGGGTGATGTGGATCTGTCGCGCGAAGCCGCCGATGGTGTTGACCTCGGTGACGCCGGGCGTGTTGCGCAGTTGCGGGCGCACCACCCAATCTTGCACGGTGCGCAGATCGGTTGGTGTCCATGACGAGCCATCGGGCTTGCGTGCGCCGGGCGCGGCTTCCACCGTGTACATGTAGATTTCGCCGAGACCCGTGGCAACCGGCCCGAGTTGCGGTTCCAGCCCCGCAGGCAGTTGCGACCGGGCCTGTTGCAGGCGTTCGGCGACTTGTTGCCGTGCAAAATAGATGTCGGTGCCGTCCTTGAACGCCACGGTGACTTGCGACAGGCCATAACGCGACAGTGAGCGGGTGTATTCCAACCGTGCCAATCCGGCCAGCGCGGTCTCGATGGGGAAGGTGACGCGTTGCTCGGATTCCAGCGGTGAATAGCCGGGAGCCTCGGTGTTGATCTGCACTTGCACGTTGGTGATGTCGGGGGTGGCATCGATCGGCAGCTTGCCAAAGCTCCATGCACCAAGGGCAATCAGGCCGAGCGTCAGCGCCAGCATCAGCCAGCGCTGGATGATGGCAAATCGTATGATGCGTTCAAGCATGGTGATGGCCTCAGTGGTCGTGGGATGCACCGGACTTTTCGATGTCCGCTTTCACCAGATAACTCTGTTCAACCACGACCGGATCACCGGGCTTGAGGCCATCCAGCACCTCGGCATTGACACCATCGCGGCGGCCCAATTGCAGCGGCCGGATCTCGTAATCATCACCATCACGAACAAACACTACGTCCCAATCGCGAAAGCGTTGCAGTGCGGCCAGTGGCACCGCCAGCGCGACCTGATCTTCGGCCACAGTGACAAGCGCACGCACTGCAGTGCCTGGTCGCCAGTGGCCGTCATCGTTGTGCAACGTGGCGCGCGCCACGGTGCTCTGGCTGGCGGTGGCGGTGGACGGCAATACGCGATCGATGCGGGTGGCAATGTTTAGATCGTCGCTCAGGCGAGTGACCACCACGGCCGCACCGGCCGCGATGTGGGTGGCATCGCTGCCGAACACATGCAAGTCCACCCACAGCGTGGATAGATCGGCAATCTCGAACAACGGCTGGTCGCCGGCGAGTTCACCGATATTGGCATTGCGCGCCAGCACGGTGCCGCTCAAGGGTGATGACACCACGTAATTCGACAGGCTGACGTTGCTTTCCACCGTGGCCAGTGGCTGGCCCGCTTTGACGGTATCGCCGACTGCCACGCTGACCGCGCGGATCGGGCCCGGGAAGCGCGCCATCACCCGCGCGTAGCGGCCTTCAACGAGCGTCAGCAGGCCCTGCACCTCATGCTCATCACGGATGATGCCGGGGCTCGCTGGCAGCACCCGGATACCCGACTGGGTGGCGATGGCAGCGGCAATGGTGGTGCGCCCCTCGTAACTGTCGAATTGCCAGTGCAGGGTTTTGCCGTCGATTTGCGCGGTCACTTCGACATCAAACGAATGTGGTTCGTAGACTTCGGCATTGCCTCGCAAAAAATCATCCTGCGCGGTGAATGCATGGGTATCGGTAACCTTGCCCAGCCGCTGCAACACCACCTGCAATTGTCCGGCGGAGGGTGGCAGCAACTGGCCATCGCGATACAGCCACGCGCGGTACTCGGGGGGGATGCCGTCCTCGAAAATCGCCAGTTCCACCGCCAGATTGCCATCGCGCAGCAGGCGTCCGTTGTGTGGGCCTTTTTCGATTTTTGCTGCGATGGCACCATGCTCGGCGGATGAGGATTGGTTGTCATCGCGGTTGCCGCAGCCGGAGATCATCAGGGCCGTCGCGACAAGTGCAGTGAAAAGTGACAGCTTCATGGTTGCGATTCCTTGCTTGGGGTGCTGGCCGGCAGCAATGATTCGCCGGTCAAGCGTTGCAGGTCGATCAGGCCGCGATGCGCGGCGATGCTGGCGTGCAGCCGATCACGTTGACTGGCAGTGATCTCGGATTGCAGTTGCGCCCATTCCAGATGGCTCAAGGCACCCGTGCGATAGGCGCGTTCTGCGGCCTGCTCGGCTTGCTGCAGGAGCGGCAACAATGCGTCATCAATGTGCCGCGCCTCGGCAACCGCCATTTCGATCTGTGCCGCCACTTCGAGCAGCGTGGTTTCCAGCGTGCGCGTTTGCCCTTCACGTTCCAGGTCGAGCGCGGAGAGGTCTGCTTCGGCGGCGCTAATCCCCGGCCGTGCGCGCTCGGCGTTGCCGAACGGAATCAACAGGCTGCCGACCAGGCCCCAGTCGTTATCGACCTCCAGTCGGCGTACCCCCAGTTGCCATTGCATATCGCTTGAACGCGCGCTGCGTGCCAGTTGCAGGCGTGCTTCACGCAGCCGTGCTTCGCTGGCAAAACGGCGTAGTTCAGGGCTGGCTGCCAGGCGCGCAATCAAGCTGGTGTAGTCGCGCACTGGCGGCAATGCAGTCAGCTCACCGCTGACAATCGCGTAGTGCGGATCGTGCTCGCCCCAGAGCAGAGCAAGCCGGCGGATGGAAGCGGCCTGTGCCAGTTCAGCACGCGACAGCGCGCCTTGCGCACGCGTCACTGCCGCTTGCGCGGCCAGACGCACCGATTCAGGCGCACCACCTGCCGCTACTCGCATGCTGGTGGCTGCTGCTGCCCGCTGGCGCTGGGCTACGTCCTGCTGCGCCAGCACGGACAACGCACGGGCGGCCGCGACATCCAGGTAGCGCCGTGCCACTTCGGCCAGCAGGTCGAGCTGCTTTGCCTCGCGTTGCAGATCGAGGCCGCGATAGTGCTGTTCGGCGAGCGCCACGCGTGCGGCGCGCTTGCCACCGCGCTCCAGCACCGAGGCCAGCGATACCGTGAGCTCGGCGCCGGACACGCCCGAGGCGGTGCCACTGCCGAGGACATTTTCGGCGCTGGCACCCAATTGCAGCGGTGCGCTCTGCGCTGCCTGCTCCACCTGCGCACGCAGGCTGGCTTCGCGGTAACGCAGTACGGCAAGTTCGGGATGGGATTGGATGACGCGCTGGAACGCGTCGTCCAGGCGCAGGGTTTCGGTCGCTCGCGTGGGTGCTGCTGCACCAAGCACGATAACCGCTGCGGCAATGGCCGCACGGAACGTTGACATGGGTTGACTCCGGGATGGGGAACGGGACGCCGGTGAGGCGTAGCGTGCGTTACCCGGTGATCGGAGGTCGCAGCAGTCGGTGCTGAGCGGTGCTCAGCCGGGGTGAGGGTTCACGGCCTGCGACAAACGCGATCTGCCGCAGGTCATCAATCAGCAGGGTGGCGGGCAACAACGCCGCCGCCTGGCCGCAGCAATGCGCCAGGTGAATCAACAGATGCCACTGCCCCGGGGCTTCTGACGGCGGCGGCAGTTCGCCTGGCCCGCCGTGGTCAGCACTGTGCGCGGCGGGTGGATGCCCAGCCTGAGCATGATGATCCAGTTCGTGCAACTCACCCGCAGCCAGCAGCACCGGCATTGCCACCACGGCCAGCAGCAACGCCACGCACAAGGCGCGCAGGGCAATGC
>PGZE01000042.1 GCA_002840015.1 Gammaproteobacteria bacterium HGW-Gammaproteobacteria-2
GCCGCCGAGGGCTCCACCACCAGCTTCAGCCGCTCGAAGATCAAGCGCATCGCCGCCAAAGCCTCGGCATCGGAAGCGAGCAAGATCGCGCTGGCCCGCTCGCGCAGTATCGCAAAGGTCAGCGGCCCCAGCTCGGCGCGCAGGCCATCGCAGATCGTGTTCGCACGCCGACCGCTGATGCGCTCTCCGGCAAGCAGTGAATCATGGGCATCGGCGGCACCTTCAGGCTCGGCACCAAAGATCTCGATTCCCGGTGCCAGCGATTGCCCGGCGATAGCGGTACCCGATAACAAGCCGCCGCCGCTGACTGGGGCAATCAGGGCATCCAGCGTCGGCGCCTGCGCCAGCAACTCCAGCGTGGCCGTGCCCTGGCCGGCGATCACGCGGGCATCGTTGAACGGGTGAACCAAGGTACCGCCGACCTCGTGCAGCACGCGTTCGGTAGCGGCATCACGTGCGACCATGCCCGGCGCGCAGCGGTGCAGATGCGCCCCGTGCAGGAGCATGGCATCGACCTTGGCTTGCGGTGCATCGTTGGGCACCACGATATGCGCCGGAATGTTGCGCAGGCGACAGGCCAGGGCGATTGCCGCACCATGATTGCCCGAGCTTTGCGTCACCACCCCACGCGCGGCGGACAACATGTCCAGCGAAAACACCGCATTGCAGGCACCGCGAAACTTGAAGGCACCGACGCGCTGCAGGTTTTCGCATTTGAAATGCAACTGGCAACCGGCCAGCGCATCGAGCGAGCGCGAGCGCAGCACCGGCGTCACCTGCGCCAATGGCGCGATCCGCGCGGCGGCATCACGGATGTCGACCAGCGTCGGGATGTGGGTACTCGGGTCCATCGGGTTGGCTCCTGCGCAGCATTGCGGGTGAAGGTTTGCTCAGCACGAAAGCCAAGGCATCCAATCGATGGATTATCGTTGAATGTAGAGATCCGTTGCGTGTTGGTTTTTTCGCTCCACGCGCGGGTACTCTCGCCAAGACGCCAAGCGCGCCAAGGAATCCATCAGCTTTTTCTTCACTTGGCGTCTTGGCGAGAGCATATCTGCTCTTCACCCCCCCACTCGCTTACACGTCAATGCTTGCGCCTGATCCTGTGCCGCACCGGTGCGCGGTAAACTGCTCGAATGAACGAAACCCCCATCGCACGATTGGCTGATTATCAACCACCCGCCTGGCGCGTGCGCCATGTCGATATCGCTTTTGATCTGGATCTGGATGCCAGCGAGGTCGATTGCACCTTGTCGCTGGAACCCGATCCAGACCAGCCGCTGGCCGAGCTGGTGCTGGATGGCGAAGATCTGGAGCTGCTGGCGATCCAGCTTGATGGCGTACCGCTGGATGCCGATGGCTATGGCCACGCCAATGGCCGATTGGTGATCCCGGCGGCTCGCGCCGCGTGCCGGCTGCGCACCCGCGTGCGCATCCATCCCAGCCGCAATACCCGGCTCGAAGGCCTGTACGCGAGCCGTGGCCTGCTGTTGACCCAGTGCGAAGCCGAGGGCTTTCGCCGCATCACCTTCTTCACCGATCGCCCGGACGTGATGCCGACCTGGCACATCACCCTGCGCGCCGAACGCGCCCGGTTTCCGGTACTGCTCGGCAACGGCAATCCGCTGGATACTGAGACGTTGGCGGATGGCCGCCATCAGGCAGTGTGGGAAAACCCGCATCCGACGCCGTGCTATCTGTTCGCGCTGGTGGCCGGCACCCTCGACAGCGTCAGCCGCGACATCGTCACCGGCGATGGCCGCCCGGTGCGGCTGGCGGTGTGGGCAACGCCCGATGATGTGCCGCGCTGCGGCTTTGCGCTGGATGCGCTGGAGCGCGCGCTGCGTTGGGATGAGCAACGCTTCGGCCGTTATTACGACCTCAGCCAGTTCAACATCCTCGCCGCCCAGGACTTCACCATGGGCGCGATGGAAAACAAGGGCCTGAACATCTTCAACGCCCGCTTCATCCTGGCAGACCAGGACACCGCCACCGACGCCGACTACCTCGGCATCGAGTCGGTGATCGGCCATGAGTATTTCCACAACTGGTCCGGCAACCGGGTCACCCTGCGCGACTGGTTTCAGCTTTCGCTCAAGGAAGGGCTCACCGTGTTCCGCGACCAGGAGTTCCGCACCCGGTGCGGCCACCCGAGTATCGCGAGATCAACAATTTCTACACCCTGACCGTGTACGAAAAGGGCGCGGAAATCGTGCGCATGCTGCACACCCTGCTCGGCGAGGCCAGCTTCCGCGCCGGCATGGACCGCTACTTCGCCGACAACGATGGCCGTGCGGCGACGGTCGAGGATTTCCTGCGCGCACACGAAGCTGCCAGCGGCCGCGATCTGGCGCAATTCGCGCGCTGGTACAGCCAGGCCGGCACCCCACGCCTGCACATAAATCGGCATTGGGCCGACGGTTGCTTGCGCCTGAGGATCGAGCAGACCGCCCCCACTATCGCCGGCCAGAGTGCGCCGCAGCCATTGCAGATGCCGCTGCGCTATGCGCTCTACGATGGCAGTGGCACGGCACTGGATGTGGCGCCCGAAGGCGGCGATGGCAGCGGCCTGGTGGTGCTGGATCAGGCCAGCCACGAACTGGTGTTCAACGGCCTCGACGCGCCGCCGTTGCCGGCGTTCAACCAGGGCTTCAGCGCGCCGGTGAAGTTGCACTGCGACTACTCCCCGGTCGAGCTGGCGACGCTGGCGCGGATCGAGCGCGATCCATTCAATCGCTGGGATGCCCTGCAGCAATTGGCCAAGGCGGTATTGTTGCGCCAGTCCCCCGATCCGCGCGATGCCAATGCGGCGCTCAGCGACGCCATCGGCGCCCTGCTCGATGATGACGATGCCGACCCGGCATTCGTCGCCGAATGCCTGGCCTTGCCTGATTTCGACACCCTCGCCGATGCGGTGGAAATCATCGATGTCGATGCACTGCTAGCGGCGCGTGAGGAAACCCTGGATCTGCTCGCCGAAGATCATATCGAACGCCTGCAACGGCGTTATGAAGCACTCGCTGGTGCCGCCGCAGGCGGCATCGACGGCCCGGCGATTGCGGCACGGGCACTGCGCAACACCTGCCTGGCCTGGATCAGCCGGCTCGATCCGGCAGTGGCGTTGGCCAACGTCCAGTTTGCCGCAGCCACCAACATGACCGACCGCCTCGGCGCGCTGCGCGTGCTGGTGCGCTTCGACGCACCGGGCAAGGCCGAGGCGCTGGCGCAGTTTCAGCAACGCTACCGCGGCGATGCGCTGGTGACCGACAAATGGATCACCCTGGTTGCCAGCCGGCCACAGCCCGAGGCCATCGACGATGTGTCCGCGCTGCTCGAGTCGCCGTGGTGGATACCGACCAACCCCAACCGCGTACGTGCCGTGCTCGGTAGCTTTGCGCGGATGAATCCGGTTGCGTTTCATCGTGCCGATGGTGCCGGCTATGCCCTGCTGGTGGAGCAGTTGCCGCGTCTGGATGCGGTCAATCCGCAAGTCGCTGCGCGCCTGATAGGCGCGTTTGAATCGCATGCCCGCCTGTTGGGGAAACGTGCCGCCCTGGCCCGCGCGGCATTGCTACGCCTGCGTGCCGGCGTGCATTCGCGCGATGCGCAGGATCTGCTGAAACGGTTGCTGGCGTAGGCACGCCACAGGGCGGTTCGTTTAGTTGCCGAGTCATTCCAGCTCGATGGAATCCTTGGCGTTCTTGGCGTCTTGGCGAGAGCTGATCTGCTCTGCACCTAAGCTACTTGGGGCTCGGGACCCGGGACCCGGGACCCGGGACCACGTGAATAGCGAAAAGCTCCCGGTCCGCAAAGGACGCAAAGCTCGCAAAGGCAAGCCCAGCGTGCAGCACGTAGGCTGGGTGCCGTACGCACGGGTTTGCGGTTACGCACCCACCCCTCGCCGTCATTCCAGCGAAAGCTGGAATCCAGAGCTTTTCGTTGTGTGCCATCTGCTCGGTCTGGTTACCAAACCGGCCGAGTTGACCGAATCAAACGATTTGAGCAATGCTGATCCTGTCGTCCCTGCATCCATCGCGGCTCAGCCCATGCGTACCTACACCGCCAACGAAGCCAGAACCCGGTTCGGCGAGTTTCTCGACCGCGCCCAACGTGAGCCGGTGCGAGTAATGCGCCACGAGCGCGTGGTTGGGGTGATGGTCAGTGCCGAGGACTATGAAGCCATGCGCGCCTTCTGCGCGGATCGCCTGCAACACACACTGGACGAATCCGCCGCCGCCGCACGTGCGGGCCTGACCCCGGGAGCGCTCGACGCCCTGCTCTCCAACGAAAGTTGAGACCGCCGCTGCCGCGTCACAACAGCGGAATTTTTGCCGTTAACCCGCTAAAAACGCCGCTACCGCCGCCGCTACCGGCTCCGGTGTTTCCATATGCAGATGATGGCCGCCCGGCAGTTGCAGGCACCGGCCGTCGCGCAGACAGGCCATCCGCGCTTGGCGCAGCGCCGCATCGAAATACGGCGGCGCCTGTTCAGCGGCGATCACCAGCGTCGGTGCTTCGATCCCCGCGATCCACTCGCGGATCGTGCCTTCGTCGGCACGCAGTGCGGTGGTGGTGGTCAAACGCGGATCGGAGCGCCACAGGAAGCCGCCTTCGACCGGCGCAATGCCGCGCTCGACCAACAATCGTGCAGCGTGTTCGGAAAGGCCATTGGCCTGCACCCGCGCGCGCACGGCGGTAAAAATGTCGGGGAAGGTGCGCAGTTGCTTGCTGCGTAGCGCGCGGCGTTCGCTGACCGCCTGCCGCAGGCGTTCGGCGGCGCTGCCCGGTGCGCCCGCCAGCGGCCCCAGCGCCTCGACCAATGCCAGTTTTTCCACCCGCTCGGGTGCGGCGCAGGCCAGCATGCTGCTGATCGCGCCGCCCAGCGAATGCCCCAGCAGATGGCAACGCGACCAACCCAGCGCATCCAGCGCATTGAGCAGGTCATCCAGATATTCGGCCAGGCCGTAGCTGGCGCCGGGCGGACGATGAAAACTGCAACCGTGGCCGGGCAGGTCGATGGCGACCACATCGTAGTCGCCAAGATGCGCCAGCAACGGCATGAAACTGGCGGCATTGTCGAGCCAGCCGTGCACCGCCAATACCCGTGGCGCGCCTTCGCGGCCGGCGCGCAGCGCTGTCATCTGGCCGTGTGCGGTGTCGATGCGCAACTCACGCATGATCGCGCTTCGCGTTGGCGTTCCATCCGGAAACGTGTTGCGCAATCACCGCTTGCAGTGCCGCCACATGCCCGTCGCTGGCGTTGAGCGCGGCAACATAGCTCAAGCGCTGGCCACCGGCGGCAATGAACGCATCGCGATTCTCCACCGCGATCTCCTCCAGCGTTTCCAGGCAATCCACCGCAAAGCCGGGGCATACCACGTCAACGCTGACCAGCCCGGCAGCGGCCCATTCGTGCAGGCTGATATCGGTATAGGGCTGCAACCACGGCTCGCGGCCAAAACGCGACTGATAGGTCAACGCCCAATCGCCTTCGGCCAGTCTCAGCGCGGCGGCAATGGCTTCGGCGCTGGCCCGGCACTGCTGCGGATACGGGTCGCCGGCTTTCGCAAATCGCTGTGGAATCCCGTGAAACGAAAACAGCAGGCGCTCGGCTCGACCTTGAGCCTGCCAATGGGCGCGAATCGAATCGGCCATTGCCTGCACCCAGGCCGGGTCGCGATGATAATCACGCACGAATCGCAGCTCCGGCAGCTCGCGCCAGCCCATCAACTCGCGCGCCACGGCATCAAATACGGCGCCACTGGTGGTCGCCGAATATTGTGGGTACAGCGGTAACACCAGCACCCGGCGAATGCCGCGTTCGGCCATGCCGCGCAATACCGTGCGCACACTGGGCTCACCGTAGGTCATTGCCAGTTGCACCACATGGCCATCCAATGCGGCATCTACGCGTTGACTCAGATCGCGGCTGAACGCCATCAGCGGCGATCCATCCGTGCCCCAGATTGCCGCATATTTGCCGGCCACCCGGCGCGAGCGCAGCGGCAGGATGATGCCGTGCAAGACCAGGCACCACAGCCAGCGGCTGACATCCACCACCCGCCAGTCGTGCAGAAACTGCGCCAGATAGCGGCGCACTGCGCTGGCGGTTGGTGCCTCGGGGGTGCCCAGATTGACCAGCACCACGCCAACCTGCGGATTTTCCGATGTTTTGCCCGGTGCCCAGTAACGCTTGCCCATAGTTCCTCCTGGCCGCTCACGCAGCCACCATGCCGTGGATTGCCTGCAAACAATACCATTGCCACCGTCAGCACCCGGTGCAGCAATGCCCTAAGCCGCGATTCATCGCCAGCAGCCATACTGTTGCTGTTTATCCATACGCCCCGGAGCCACCATGACGCGTTTATTCGCCCTGATCTGCCTGTTATCCCTCAGCGCCGTTGCCATTGCCGGTGAAAAGCAGGATGAACGCGCACGCGAAGCCGTGAAAGTGCTCGACAAGGTGATGCTGGTACCCGAGCAATCCATCCCGGAATCCATGTTGCGCGATGCGCAGGCAGTGGCGGTGATCCCCGGCGTGGTCAAGGCCGGTCTGGTGGTGGGTGGGCGTTTCGGCCGCGGCCTGATTTCGGTACGCCAGGCCAATGGCGTGTGGAGCAATCCCAGCTTCATCACCATCGCCGGCGGCAGCTTCGGTTTTCAGTTCGGTATCAGCAGCACCGACGTGGTGCTGGTGTTCCGTACCCGCCGCGGTGTTGATGGCATCGTCAACGGCAAGTTCACCCTGGGAGCCGATGCTGCGGTCGCCGCCGGGCCGGTGGGCCGCACCGCATCGGCTTCTACCGACGGTCAGCTCAAGGCCGAAATCTATTCATGGTCGCGCTCGCGCGGGCTGTTTGCCGGTATCGCGCTCGATGGCGCGGTGCTGTCGATCGATGACAAGGCCAACGCTGCCGCCTATGGTGCCAGCACCACGCCACGGGCGATTTTCGAGGGCCGGGTCAATGCGCCCAGCAACCCGATGGTCGATTTTCGTGACCGGCTTGAGGAATACACCAGTCACTGAGCAGGAGTCACTGACGTTTTGAGCGTAGTCGCGCTATGCTCGGCATCTTGACGAATCTGGCAGGAATTACTCATGGGTATTGGTTGGCAGCAGTTGCTCATCGTTCTGGTTATCGTATTGCTGATCTTCGGCACCAAGCGCCTGAAGAACGTCGGCAGCGATCTGGGCGAGGCCATCAAGGGTTTCAAGAAAGGCATGAATGACGCCGAGGACAAGGACAAGCCCGTCGAGCGTCTCAAGGACGACTCGAAAGCCGAAAACGCGTCCGCCGAGCGGCACGACGACAAGACCCGGCAATAAGTACGCCTGCGGCCTGCTGCCATGTTTGGTATCGGATTCAGTGAACTGCTGTTGGTAGCGGTCATTGCGCTGCTGGTGCTCGGCCCCGAGCGCCTGCCAAAAGCCGCGCGCTTTGCCGGTTTGTGGGTGCGCCGTGCCCGTGCCCAGTGGTATTCGGTAAAAACCGAACTGGAACGCGAACTGGCAACCGAAGACCTGCGCCGCAGCCTGTCGGCACAAGGTGACGAAATCAACGCCATCGCGCGCGATGCCAATGCCAATCTCGATAGCGCCGCGCGAACCGTTTCCGCCACTGCCAGCGCCGCAACAGCCGCCGTGCAACCCGAAACAACGGCCGATGCTGCGGCTGGCAATAAAGCGGCAGACGCTGGCGACGCACCTGCTGCTATCGAAAATCCAGCGACAGACAAACCATGAATCGCCTTAGTGATGACGGCGACAGCCTGTTCTCGCACTTGATTGAACTGCGCACGAGGCTGATGCGCGGCGTGCTGGCGCTGGTTGGCGTGTTTGCCGTGCTGGTGCCTTTTGCCAACCGACTCTATCAGCTACTCGCCGACCCGCTGCTGGCCAAACTACCGGCTGGCGGGCAACTGGTCGCCATCGATGTTGCCAGCCCGTTTTTCGCGCCGATCAAGCTGGCATTCTTCGTGGCACTGATCGTGTCGATGCCGGTGCTGCTGTATCAAGCCTGGGCATTCGTGGCGCCGGGGCTGTACAAGCACGAGCGACGCCTCGCCAAACCACTGCTGGTTTCAGCAGTACTGTTGTTTTACCTCGGCTGCGCATTCGCCTATTTCATCATGTTGCCGGCGGTATTCGCCTTCCTTACCGCAACCACACCCAGCGGTGTGGCGATGATGACCGACATCAGCCGTTATCTCGATTTCGTGTTGATCATCTTTCTCGCTGCCGGCCTGTCGTTTGAAATGCCGATTGCAGTGATCGTGCTGGTAGCGCTGGGCGTGGTGCAACCGGCGCAACTGCGGGCATCGCGCGGTTACGTGATCGTCGGCATCTTCATCGTCGCCGCCATCATCACCCCGCCCGATGCACTTTCGCAGCTGATGCTCGGTATCCCGATGTTGTTGCTATACGAGGTCGGCGTGATTGCCGCCGGCATCATTGCACGGCGCAAGCCGGCATCCGATCCGGCAGCGGAGTGAGCTGGCACGGCCTGCACCGGATGCCTCGGTACTCCGAAGCACCCGGTAACGGGTCAGCGTGCGGCGATAAGCGTTGCGCCGTCAAGTGCTGGCAATGTCATTACCACCTGCAGTTGTGAATCGTTGGTGTCCACGACAACGCCATCGACATAAAGCGACGTTGTTACTTTGTAGTCACCTTGCGGCACTCCAGCTGGCATTGGAATGGTGAACGTGTTCTGAAAAGCTCCGGCAGTGGCTTGCTCAGCAACCGCCTTCCTGGCCTTGCGCACAAGGCCACCATCGGGTTTGTACAGGGCGATCTCTTCCTCGACCAGCGGCGCTGCGGCATTGCGGCCACCGGTGACTTCAATATACGAGGTCAGCTTGGCTTCGCTGCCCGCCTTGATGCTGGCGGGGTCAAATGTGCTGGTGTAGCGAACCACTGCGGGTTGCTCGGGCAATTTGCCGCCATGCGCACGACGGTAGTCGTCGTCGACCTGCTTCGCGGTTTTGACCTGCTCGGAGTGATGGTTGAAGGCGACACAGGCCAACGCACCAACCGCAGCACCCACGGCCGCGCCAGCGACACGGTCACCCTTGCCACCGATTAATGCACCAAGCGCCGCGCCGATTCCACCAGTAACGACTGGGTTACAGGCGCGCTCTGTGTTACCAGCAGTATTGCCAGAACCTCCTGTCGTGGCACAAGCTGCGAGCACAAACGGTGCGAGCACAACAGCACTAAAATTGCGATACGTCAGTTTCATGCTAAACATCCTCCATTGGTCGTCTATCGTCGCGGTGACCCATCACCGTTCGACATGTGGACTGTTGTCTTCCAGCCCGGTGCCACACTGCCCACAAAACCGAGCATCCGTTTCATTGCCACTGCCGCAACTGTGGCAGAACCGCGCACCGCCGGCCGCTGCCAATGCAGCCACCAACGGCTGCGGCAAACTCGCGGTACCGGCATTGTTCTGGGCCAACTTGTTCATCGCGCTCATCGCAGCCACTTTTTGCACATCGGCAGCGGCTGTTGGCGCAACAATGATGCTCTGCGCACCGGCAAAATCGGTAAGGTGCTCGGCATACATCCGCGCCTTGTCACGCAGGCCACGCATACCGATCAACCAGCGCTTCGAGTGTTTACCAAAGGTAACGGTTTCCAGCTCTGCCACCCACACGCGCAGCGTCATCGTCTCGATATTTATCACCTGGCGCTTGCTTTTGACACGATCAGTGAACTCGGCTCCAAACTCGAAATCCGCCGCCTGATAATTACCGCTCATCTCAACCCAGATGATCTCGGATAAAAAATCGAAACGCAGCCAAAGCACGTGCGCGGCGCTGAAGCAGAAACGGGCCACCACCAGCAAAGCAATGGCGAGACTCGCCCAAAACAACGCATCACGAGCTACTCCTGTCGGGTCAAATGCACTGGCAAATGCAACCCAGCCCAGCGCGCCACCGATGGTAAACGCCAGAGCGACCACATCGAGCCACACCAGCCAGCGATAGCGTGGGGAAGCCAGCGAACCCGCGAGGTCGTAGACCGGCATGTCTGTGCGCGGCAATGGCTGGGTTTCCTCGATCAACTCGGCACGAAACGAGCCGGTACCACCGCTGACCTGCGGCTCCTCAAACGCATAGCGCCGATTGGGAATTTGCTCGCTCCAGTTGGCCTGCAACAAGCGATCCAATTCGTCCAGAACCTGCTTGGGGTGTGCATTGAAACTCAATGCCAGTTGCTCTCTTGCCATTGTGGTCGGCGGCGGAGCATTCAACTGCCGCAGCAGTGCGACAAAAAACAAAGCAACCGCGAGCAGTGCCGATACCATCAGAATCCCGGTCTGCAGGTTCAAGCGCAGCCAACCGATGTCGGGCAGGCTGGCGCTGAGCGATGGAATCAATACCGGGCCGAACATGGCTAGCAACACCAGCCCAACCAGACTGCGCATCCCCATCTGCGCACGCCCGCCAATACCTGCATCCAAAGGCTTGACCAGCAGAAAGGTTGCAAACAGAAAGTAGAACAAGCCCGACCATGCACTGGCTTTTTGGTCACTCAGGGTAATCATGCTCACCGCCCACGACAACGCTGTCGCGAGCAATGCAAGCGCCGTCTGGAACTGCCGTTGCGTGACCTGTTGTATCCGTGGCGGTGCAAAGATCAGGTCAGGAATCCAACTAAACAGCAAGCCACTCAGCGCGCCCTGCGGTTCGCTGTAGGTCAGCGCATTCTGACGCAGGGTTTCACGCAGAGCGGCGCCCTCCTCACTGATACCTGCCTGATCCTGACCAAGCTCGGCAGCCAGCCCAGCCGGCTGCCCACGGCCGAAGAAGAACCGCAATTGCCCCAAACCCTTCGCCAACAACAAGATCGCACGCACCAGCAAGATCACGCCGACCACCAGTGGCACGGCACTCCACCAGCCATTGCCAGCCGCCATCGCGCCTCGGCTGATCATCAGCAAGTACACCGCCGCCGCCAACACGATTGCTGCTGCTGCAAACAAGAACACATTCTCGCTGCGCAGCGGATTGGGCACATCCAGCCGCCGACTGGTTGAACTGTACTCATATGCCATGCATTGTCTCCCTTGCTGAAGTTCGCTCAGCGAATTTCGATTTCCGACAAGGCGCGTTCCTGTGCAGCCTCGGCCTCCCGCTTCATCGCCAGTGCCGCTGCATTGCGCGGCGCAAGCCGCAACACCGCATTGGCACTGCTGATTGCACAATCGTATTTATTGCTGGCCATGCAACGTCGCCCTTCTTCAAGACTGGCGTTGATGGCCGACTGAACCGGGCTTGGTGCGGCCTTCGCGACCGGCGGCGCTGCAGGATTGCTCGCTGGCTTCAGCGCGGGCGCCGCTACGGGCGGAGCAGTTGGCACGATTGTGTTGGCTTTCGCCAAAAACGCCTGGCCCGCTGTTGAGTCGCGGCGCACCAGGCCCAGGGAGAACTCCTGACTGGACAACAGCAGATGGTCGGTATCGGTGATGCTTATCGTGAGTGGGTCTTCGTTGCCCAGTTCCCCGTCATCCTCATTGCCAAATCGAATGCCAAACGCACCGTCCCCGCGCACTGGATAAGTCACTGCTTGCGTCGCGCCCTTGAAACGAAATCGATCCGCACTGAAACGAATAATGCCGACATCGGGGAGTTGGCCGGGGTTATCGAAATCTTTCTCGACCAGCCACTCACCCAGAAACGGCAGTGCCGCCACCGGCTCAGGCTGTGTCTGATCCGGCAACGTGGGTGCAGCTTGCGATTCAACTGCAGCCGGCTGTTGCGCCACATCGGCACTGCCACTATCGCGCAACCGCCACCACACGATGCCACCCACCAACAACACAACAACCAAGGCCGCAACAAGCACCACAGCGAGTAGCGGTGGTTGCTTGCTTTTGGCAGCAACTGCGTGCCGCCGAACCGTGGCCGGTTCCGGCAACGGCATGGCTGGCGGTGATGGTTGCGAAGGCTCTTGCGGCGCATGGCGTGGTTCATCGGCGGAAGTAGGGCCGTCCCAAAGTGACGCGTGCTCCGTTGCAGGCGTTGCGTCAACCGCTGTAACCGCGCCATTTACTGGGGTGCCGCACGCCGCACAAAACTCCGCGCCGGGTCGTAGCGACGCGGCACAATGCTTGCACGTCGATACATCGGCAGCGGCCGATGTGGGCACCGATGCCGGAGTACTGCTGATAATTGGCTTTGCTGCTTTGGCTGTAGCTGCAGCGGGCTCGGCAGCCGCCTTTGCTGATTCGGAAGCAGCGACGACCGGCGCAATCGGCGCGGTTGGCGACTTTCCACAACGACCGCAAAACGCGGCCCCGGGTCGCAACGGTGCTTCACAATGCGGACAGGATGCTGCGGGTGCCGCCGGCGCTGCTGTACCCGCAGTGCTTTTGCTTGCCGGGGGCACAGGGGTTTCGCGGTCGGTTGACGAGGTCGCTTTCGTGCTTGGCACGGTTTGCGTGGCCGTGCCGCAATGGCCGCAAAATGCCGCACCGGGGCGCAGTGGTGCTTCACAATGGGCGCATAGACCGGCAGCCGCAGCGGCTACACCTGTCGGTGCCGGCGTGGTCGCTGCATGTTGCAAGTCGCAGCCACAGTGACGACAAAAGCGGGCATGATCGGCGTTTGCTGTTTTACAGTCTGGACAATCCATCGGGTATTACTCCCACGGCCAGAAAATTCAGGTTAGCCGCCGTGGCCAGGCTGCTTGTGACCGCAAGTACCGCAAAACACGTCGTCAGGGGTCACAGGACTGCTGCATTGCGCACATGTACGCGCCGTTGCCTGTTGGCGAGCAGCCGCCGCTGCGCGTGCATCGCGCTGCGCCTGTGCCTGACGAACAGCGGCCTCGCGGACTTGTGCCTGCGCAGCAACAGCACGGGCACGCACCCCATCGACACGACTGCGCAAGCCTTGCTCCACTTCGGAAGCATCAATATTTGCAGCGTACTGCAGATACAACAAACAGTTGCCGCTGATATAAATCAACAGCACTGCCATCACTGCCGCGCCAGCGAGTATCGCCATGCCGGCACCGGCCGCCTTCGCGTAGTCAGCATTGTTCGCAAACAACGAGGCAATCGATCCGTATCGCGCCAGTGGATTGTTGAAACCGACACCCAGCACCAATTCGGAGAGCCCGCCAGCCGCCACCGCGCCGAGAATCAGGATGGCGGCGAGCATGGCCGACGCAAACAGCACCAGCATGAACAGCAGTGATTGGCTGACCATTACCTTGAGCAAATCCTGGCGTGCCGCCTTGAGCAAGCGCGCCACCGTCTCCATTACGCCGTTGCCATCCCACAGTGCTGGCGCCGCAAAAGTATTGACGACAAAAAAGACGACGAAAACCAGCATGCCAAACAACACGGTTGCAAACGGAAAGGCAAAAAAATAAACCAGAGGACCGACAACCGGAATCTTGGCGATCAGAAAAATGGCAATCACAAACAAGGCAATCGCGATATATACCGCCAGTAACAACAACGACAACACGATGAGGCGTGGCACCACCAGCAAACCGGCCATGAGTGCGTCGCCGAGCGAACGTACCGCTTGCCCCTTTGCCTGATCAAGCAAAGTGATGCCACAGGCCGAAAAGCCCCACATGTAAACCAAGCCCGCAAGCAAGCTGCCGATAAAGGCAATGATCTTGCCGAACGTAGCCATGTCCCAGTAGATCATCCGCACGCTGAGATAGAAAAACATCGCGCCGAGAATCCCGGCAACTACGCCACCAAGCAATAGAAGAGCATACGCACGCCAGTTGCGGATAGCGTCCAAAGCACGCAATAGAGAAGTCGAATCAAGCGAAGAAGTGGCAATACTCATGTTGGAACCCCCCGTTGGACATGACTACCCTGGCAGACGGCTATCCTCTGTCCAGGTCGTTGTAACGAAGGGCAAACAGTGGCTGCACCAACAAAGGGAAACCATTGGTTTCCGCGCGACTACAGCAGATTTGGTAACACTTCACCCGATCCCCTTCGATATCAGAATATCGATATGGCCGATACTATGCGGGTATTTCCGGGCGATCAAGTCTTTTGCAAAACCTGAACGAGATGCCACTTCAATGGTACCCGCGGCCAATCAGATTCGAGCTTACATCTCCGCCTGCACCTGCGGCGGCGGTTCGCTGGCTGGTGGTTGCTCATCACTGAACATGTCGCGCCACGACAGATAGATGCCACCGAACATCAGCGTGAATACCAGCGCCATGGCGAACAGGCCAACCAGCAGTGCAACCAGACTGCCCAGCGCTTTGGCGATGAACGACGCGATCATCACCAACAAGCCACCGGCCAGCATCAGCACGATGATCCCGGCAAACATGCCGACTGCCATGACCAGGCCAGCCACGGTTAACGGCAACACATTGCGAACCGAGGCAATCAGGCTGGCAATGACCGCCGCCAAAGGTTCGCGGCGCTGAAACTGCACTTGGGCAATGGCATACATCTGCGCGGTGAAGGCAAAAAACCCGATTGCCAGACCGGATAAAAACATCAGCGCCTCGTGCTCGGCCACCGGCGGCGCAACCATTACTCCTTTCAGCGCTGAGGCTACATAATTGCTGTATTGCGCCATGTATTCCGCGCCGCCAAACAAGCGCGTGAACAACACATTGAGCGCGCTCGCTGCAAGCTGCACCAAACCAATGCTTGCCAGCGCCATGGCTTGTCCGCCAGCCAGCCCTGCCAGGATGCCCATGATGCCGACCGGGCGCCCGGCATCGACCTCGCGAAATACGTGCAGCATCCCGGCAAACAGCAGCGGTTGCACAAAAATGATGGTCAGCACCGGCAACGCCATCAGCACCCATATCGGGCTGAATGGCAGGTCGTGCGCGTTATCAGCACCCGCCATGGCCACCAGCACGGCGCCTGGAATCGCTGCGAACAACGCAACAACGAGCAGTAAAAACAAGCCCAACAGCATGGTGCTGAGCACCAGCGCGGGCCGGCGGCCGGCGACATCCAGGGATTGGGTGATCCAGTTCAAGCCCTTGCTGGCGGGGACGGTATGAATCGAGATTTGCATGCTGGTATCGCCTTTTCAATTCAGGTTGCAGGTTAAGCGAACCGGCTTCTTTCAGCCAGCACAGACCGGTCATTCACTACGAACGTTATACTAGCGGGCTCCCATTATCGGCACCGGCCATGTCCGCACCGACATTTCAACAACTGATTTCCCGACTCAACCAGTATTGGGATGCGCAAGGCTGCGCACTGATCCAGCCTCTCGATCTGGAAGTCGGCGCCGGCACCTTTCATCCGGCCACCTTCCTGCGCGCTCTCGGCCCCGAGCCGTGGAATGCCGCCTACGTGCAACCCTGCCGCCGCCCCACCGATGGCCGCTACGGCGAAAACCCCAACCGGCTGCAGCGCTACTACCAGTATCAGGTGGTGATGAAGCCCAGCCCCGACGACATCGTCGAGCGCTATTTCAATTCGCTCAAGGCGCTGGGCATCGACCCCGAAGTGCACGACCTGCGCCTGGTCGAGGACAACTGGGAATCGCCGACCCTCGGCGCCTGGGGCCTGGGCTGGGAAGTCTGGCTCAACGGCATGGAAGTCACCCAGTTCACCTACTTCCAGCA
>PGZE01000043.1:0-19819 GCA_002840015.1 Gammaproteobacteria bacterium HGW-Gammaproteobacteria-2
TGGCGCAATCGAGCCATCAAACACACCCCAGCGCCAGCGGTCGATCATCAAACCGAACGGCAGAAAGGCGACCTTATCCAACGCCATGCGCAATTGGCCGTTGATAAGCGCCTCTTCGGAAACCTTGGGCTTGTCGACCAGGCCGATTGAACTGAGGTATCCCGGAGTCATCGCCAACACCATGGTGTCGCCGATCGCCTCGTGAAACCCATCGTGCGCGCCGCTCTGGAAGATCGGCGGCAAGTGGTTGTACGCCAGATAATAAAAGATATGCCCAAGCTCATGATAGATGGTGGTGAACTCATCTTCGCTGGGCT
The DNA here is from genome assembly GCA_002840015.1 of Gammaproteobacteria bacterium HGW-Gammaproteobacteria-2. Taxonomy (GTDB): domain Bacteria; phylum Pseudomonadota; class Gammaproteobacteria; order Xanthomonadales; family Xanthomonadaceae. The sequence continues at coordinate 318 of PGZE01000043.1, forward strand.
CGATGCACATCTTGATGCGCACATCACCCTGATAATCCATATCCCAGGCACTGGCATGGCAGACCACATCGCGATCGCGTGGCTTGATCAACTGCGAGCGCTCATAAAACGTCTTCGGCAGCGCTGGCATACCAAGCGAGCGATAGAAATCCTCGGCGCGCTGGGTCATTTTGGTTGCCACCGCCAGGTCGGCCTGATGGCTCAATTCAGCCTGCTCCAGGGCAGTGGGCGAGCCCTTGAAATCGGCCAGCAAACGCTTGAACTCGGTATCGCGATGCGCACGCAAGGTGCTGCCGACATCCAGGCTGCCGGCACCCTTGTACGGTTCAACCAAATCCCAGATATTGCCCCATTGCTGCGCCCACATATTGCCGGTGAGATGCGCCGGAATCATGCCGTCAACCTGCCCCTTGGCAGGGCCATACTGCGCCACCAGTTCGCTGCGCACATAGCAATGCAGTTGCTTGTACAAGGGCTCGACCTGTCCCCATAAACGATCGGTCTCGGCCTGAAAATCTGCCGGGCTCATGTCGTAGCCGGCGCGCCACATCTCGCCAGTATTGGCAAAACCCAACTCGCTCGCGCCCTCGTTGAGCAACGCGGCAAACTTCTGATAATCCGCGCGCATCGGCACCGAAATCGTGCGCCAACCGCGCCAAGCCTCCAATTGCGCGTCGTAATCACGGCTGTTGGCCAGCGTACTGGACAACTCGCCCAGATCGCGACAGGTTTCTGGCTTGTCAGCGTCTGCGCAGTATTTGCCGGCACCGTACATACCTTCCATTTTGGTCGACAACTGCGTCAACTCAGCCAGTTTGGCTGGGTCCTTGGGCGCCGGCATCGCGGTGCTCAGCTTCAGCAGTGCGATGGCACGTGCCGTTTCCGGCTTGAGCTCGAGTCCATCGAACTGCTCATTGACCCTGTCGACAAACGCATCGGCATCGGCTGGCGTGGGTTTGGCTGGCTCTGGGGTTTTGCTGCAACCGGCGGACAATGCAAGAGCAATCGACAGTGACAGCGCGGTCATGGCGCGACGGGTTTTCACGGGAGCATTCCTTATATTCGAGCGCAGGCAAGCTGCGGGCACAGGACAAGCGATCAGGCTATGCTGCCACGATACGCAGCGCAAGCCCATGCGTCTCGCCGTGACAAGTATTGAAATACTCCGCTGACAGCATCAGTACTCGTTGCTTTACACGGTAGAAACTGACGGCTGCATTATGAACACGCCAGGCAATTGACGGAGAACACCATGAAAAAGCTGATGATCGGAATCGTGTTGCTGCTTGTGATCGCCATCGGCGGCCTGGCTGTCGCACTGATGACCGTGGATGTCGATCAATTCCGACCGCGCATCGAGGCCAGCCTGAGCAACGCACTGGGACGACCGGTGAGCATCGGCAAGATGACCCTGTCGTTGCGCGAACTGGCGTTTACCGCCGATGCCATCGAGATCGGCGACGACCCGGCGTTCGCCAAACTCCCATTCGTCAAAGCCGATCAACTGGCGGTGCAGGTAGCGCCATGGCCGCTGATCAGCAAACGCGAACTGCAAATCACCCACCTCATTCTGGAACAACCGGTGATCCGCCTGGTACAGGGTCGCAAGGCCGCCTGGAACTTTGCTTCGCTCACGCCTGGCGAAACCCCGCCTGAGAGCAATTCACCCGCACTGCGCATCGATTCACTGCGCATCAATGATGGGCAGGTCACCATCGCCTTCGCCGACGGCAGCCAAAGCACGTTGTCGGATCTGGACATCACCGCCGACAACATGAGTATGGAGCGCGCGTTCCCGCTCAAGGTGAGCGGCGCCGGCCCTGGGGGTGCGCGCGTGAAGATCGATGCCCTGGTCGGGCCAATACTCACGGCCAACATGTCGAACTCGCCGTTCAGTGCCGAACTCACTCTGGATGGTTTCGACCTTGCCTCCGGGCTATCTGGTGGCGGGCTGGCCGGCACCCTGGCATATCGCGGCAAACTCAATGCGAGCGCCGGGAAAATCGACCTGGACGGCAACGCAACACTGGATGCATTGCGTTTATTCCCGGATGCTGCGGTGGCACCCGCTCCGGTTCGCTTCGTCCATCGCACCCGCTACGACCTCAATAGCCAACGTGGTCAGATCAGCAATGGCGAGTTCAGCCTCGGTGCTGCCGTGCTGGCATTGGCCGGCCAACTGGATAACCGCGGCAAGCAACTACGCGTCGATCTAAGCATCGATGGCAAGGCGTTGGCGGTGGATGAGGTGCAAGGCCTGTTGCCAATGCTCGGTATCGTCATGCCGGAAAACTCACGATTGCAGGGTGGTCAGCTAAACCTCGATCTCGATGCACGCGGCGCGCTTGATGCCATGGTCATCAGTGGCCCGGTGAAGCTGGAAAACAGCCGGCTCAATGGCTTCAGCCTCGGCGGGAAACTGGCTGGCGTCATGACCCTGGCCGGGCTGAACGCACCGGCCAATACCGAAATCAAATCAGCCAGTACCTTGCTTCGGGTAGACCCCGACGGAGTGAAGCTCGACGAAATCCTTGCGATCATCACCGACATCGGACAGGTGACCGGCGCCGGCACGCTCGACGCCAAACAAAATCTCGATTTCGCGCTGCGCATCGCGCCTGATGCAGCGCTCGCCAGCAGTGGCGAGGGCTCCGGCACTGGCTCGATTGCACTGGCGTTGCAAGGCGCGCTAGGCAAGAGCAACCGCGACGGAATCGGACTGAAGGTAACCGGCACCGCCGACGACCCGAAGTTCAAACTCGAAACCCGCGCCGTGGCTGGCGCGGTATTGTCCGGTTTGCTGGCCGGCAAGAGTGGTGATGGTGCAGCCGATGCGACGATCGATAAAGATGCATTGCAGGAAAAAGCGGCCGACGCGGTGTTCAAAGGGCTGTTTGGCAAAAAGAAAAAGAGCGAGCCTGCTAAAGAAACCGACGACGGCGGAAATTGACGCTTATCAAAACACTTGCAGGCGGATCGGAACAAGCTGTCCACCAAGCGCCTCAGCCCATCAAAAGGTGGCGCATCACTCGCAATCGAGGGAGTCTTGTCATGTATGAGGACCGTTCCGAGCCAGCTGCACCAGCGATGCCGGCCCCCCTGTTCAATACCGTGCCGCAGCAGGGCAAGCGCTGGCTGTATGGCATTCCGCCGCGCAGTGCCGATTCAGTGAAACCCGCAGACGATGCCCTCGCACTGCCTGATTATCTGGTCAAGCATTACTGGTGGGCGTACCTGTGGGCACCGGCAGTGTGGTTTTTCGATCACCAACCGATCATCAACACCATCGTCTTCGGCCAGTACCGCAAACTGACCGAGGCCACGGTGCGTCTGTTGCATCCGCAACAGGCCGGATCGACCCTGATGATTGCATCGGCCTATGGCAACGTGATCACCAAGGCGGCCAAGGCGCTGGGCGACAATCCGTTGACGGTCATCGATATCGCGCCAATTCAGTTGGAACGCGCCCAGGTCAAGCTGGAAAAGCTCGGCCTCGATGGCAATGTCACCCTGACCCGCATGAACGCCGAGGCGCTTGCCTATCCGGGCGACAGTTTTGACACCGCTTTCATGTTCCTGCTGTTGCACGAACTGCCAGTGCCGTCACGGCGCAAGGCACTGATCGAGGCACTTCGCGTGGTCCGCCCCGGCGGCAGCTTGGTGCTGGCAGAATACGGCGGTTTCACCAAGTCACATCCGTTCCATCGCGTGCCGCTGCTGCGCTGGATCTTTGGCAAAGCCGAGCCGTTCCTGCCCAGCCTGTGGCACACCGATCTCGACGCACTGTTGACCGAATGCGGCGAGGTCACCGGCAAGCGGGTGGTGTGTGAGGACAAGGTCTGGATGCTCGGTGGTTTCTACCGGGTGTGGCGCTATCGCGTCGAGCAGGCCTGATCATGCGTACGGTCCATGCTGATGTAGTAATCGTGGGTGCTGGTGGCGCCGGGCTGCGCGCTGCGATCGCGGTGGCGCAGAGTGACCCGAAGCTGCGCGTGGCGCTGGTGTCCAAGGTCTATCCGATGCGCAGCCACACCGTGGCTGCCGAGGGTGGCGCGGCTGGTGTCATCAAGTCGCCAGACACATTGGACGCGCATTTCAACGACACCGTCAGCGGCGGCGATTGGTTGTGCGATCAGGATGCGGTCGAGCGTTTCGTCGAACAGGCGCCCAAGGCCTTGCGTCAGTTGGAGCATTGGGGCTGCCCGTGGAATCGTGACGATGCCGGCGGCGTGCAGGTGCGCTCGTTTGGCGGCATGAAACACCAGCGCACCTGGTTCGCCGCCGACAAGAGCGGCTTTCATATCCTGCACACCCTGTTCCAGACCTCGCAGCAGTTCCCCAGCATCCAGCGTTTTGATGAGGTGTTCGCGCTGGATCTGTTGTGCACCGATGGCGCAGTCGGCGGCATTACTGCGCTGCACATGCAGTCGGGCGAGCCGATCGTGTTCCTCGCCAGTTCGGTGATCATCGCCACCGGCGGTGCTGGCCGGGTTTTCCCGTTCACCACCAACGGCGCGATCAAGACCGGCGATGGCATGGCAATGGCCTACCGCGCCGGCGTGCCGCTCAAGGACATCGAGTTCGTCCAGTACCATCCCACCGGGCTGCCCGGCACCGGCATCCTGATCACCGAGGGCGCACGCGGCGAAGGCGGCCTGCTGGTCAACAAGGATGGCTATCGTTATCTGCAGGACTACAATCTCGGCCCGCCCGACCCGCACCCGCGCCCGAAGGCGATGGAGCTCGGGCCGCGCGACCGGCTCAGCCAGTCGTTCTGGCACGAACAACGCAAGGGCCGCACGATCAAGAGCGAGTTCGGCGACGTGGTGCATCTGGATATCCGCCATCTCGGCGAAAAGGTGATCGACGAGCGCCTGCCGATGGTGCGCGAACTCGCCCGCGCCTACGTCGGCGTTGACCCCGTGTACGCACCGATCCCGGTTCGGCCGGTGGTGCATTACACCATGGGCGGAATCGATACCAACATCGATGCGGCAACCCGAATCAATGGCTTGTATGCCGCCGGCGAATGCGCCTGTGTCAGCATCAATGGCGCCAACCGGTTGGGCTCCAATTCGCTGACCGAAATCCTGGTGTTTGGCGAGCATGCCGGCCTGCAGGCAGCGCAGCATGCGCGCGCCAGCAAGCAACACGACGAGGCCGCGTGGGAACCGGCAATCGCCGTGTCCTTCGCCGCGGTGCGCGCGGTGCTGGAACGCCCGAAGTCAAGCGAAACCATCGTCGGTCTGCGCACCGAATTGCACGATCTGATGGAGAGTGCAGCGGGTATCTATCGCGAGGAGGCGTTGCTGCGTGATGCCTGCAAAAAGGTGGCCGCGCTGCGCCAGCGTTACCGCGCACTGTCGATCGACGATCACAGCATGGTGTTCAACACGCAGTTGTTCCAGGCGCTGGAACTAGGCGCAATGCTTGATGTCGGCGAAGCGATGGTGCATGCCGCGCTGGCACGACGCGAATCGCGCGGTGCGCATCAGCGGCTGGATTTCCCGGACCGCGACGACCAGCAATTCCTGCATCACAGCCTGGTCCATTACGGCGGCGAACAGCCGCCCAGCATCACCACCAAACCGGTCACGATCACGCGCTCGCCACCGGCCGCGCGCGTTTACGGCGGAGCGGCGACATGAATGCGATGAACCCAGACAAGGCCAACAGCCCCCGCATCGTCACCATCGATGTGCTCCGCTACCGGCCGGAACAGGAATCGACCCCCACCTGGCAGAGTTACGAGGTGCCGTGCTGCGAGGAGTGGACGGTGCTCGATGCGCTCAACCATATCAAGGACCACCTCGACGGCAGCCTCAGTTATCGCTGGTCGTGCCATATGGCGGTGTGCGGCAGTTGCGGGATGATGATCAACGGTAACCCAACCCTGTCGTGCAAAGCGTTCATGCGCGATTTGCCGGATCAAATCAAAGTGGAGCCGCTGGCCAATCTCGGCGTGATCCGCGATCTGGTGGTACAGCAGAACCGCTTGGTCGATGGCATGGCCGCAGTCAAGAGCTGGCTGATCCCGCGCGAACTGCCACCGCGCGATGACCAGTACCGACAAACCCCCGCGCAACTGGCGAAGTATCGCCCACTGTCGATGTGCATCAATTGCATGCTGTGTTACGCCGCCTGTCCGCAAGTGGCACTCAACGAGGGCTACCTCGGCCCGGCAGCCCTGGCGCTGGCGCAGGATGATGGCGTGTGGGAATGCACCTTCATCGGCGAATGCTCCGAAGTGTGTCCGAAACACGTGGACCCGGCCGGAGCCATCCAGCAAATGAAACTCGCCAGCAGCCTGCAATGGCTGGCGCGCCGCATCCCGGGAGGTGGCTCATGAACGCCAAGGTCTACTCGCCGAAGTTGCCGACAAACTGGTGGCTGAAGCAACCCAACTACCTGCGCTACATGTTGCGTGAATTGACCTGCATCCCGATCGGCGCATTCGCGGTGCTGCTGATTTTTGCACTGCTGCGACTGGGCCAAGGGCCGGAAGCGTGGCAGGCATTTCGCGCCGCACTGGCAACGCCGTTGGCGATTGCGTGGCAACTGCTGGCACTGGCGTTTGCGCTTTACCACAGCATCACCTGGTTCGCACTGGCACCGCGCACCATGCCCTTGCAAATCGGTACACGCCGAGTTCCAGCGTGGTGGATCTCCGGCGCGCATTACCTGTTGTGGGTGGTGTTGAGCGTAATCATCCTCTTGCTGGCAGGAGCATGACATGAGCCTATCCAACAAACCGATATTATGGCTTCCGTTCGCTGCCGGCGGCATGCTTGCCGCGCTGCTGGTGCCGGCGTTGATGCTGGTATTTTTGCTCGACTCCATGCAACTGATGCCGGCCGCCAATCTCGGCTACGAGCGTGTGTTGGCCTTCGCTGGCAATCCGCTGTCGCGCATTGTGTTGTTTGGCGTCATCGCACTGCTACTGTGGCACGCCGCCCACCGCCTGCGCATGACCTTGCAGGACATCGGGGTGCGCAGCCACGGCGCACGACAGTTCGCCGCACGCCTGTGCTATGGCACGGCAACGCTGGCCAGCGTCGCGCTGATCTGGGCGGTGTTGGCACTGTAAAGCCGGGACTCGGAACTGGGGACTGGGGACTCGGAAAAACCAAAGCAACAACTCAAAAGCAAAAGCAAAAGCAAAAATTTCGCGAGTTTGTCGTCCCGAGTCCCGAGTCCCGAGTCCCGAGTCCCGAGTCCCGAGTCCCGAGTCCCGAGTCCCGAGTCCCGAGTCCCGAGTCCCGAGTCCCCAGTCCCGAGTCCCGAGTCTATCAACGCAACCCGGTCTCGTTGCGGGCGATGACCAGACGCTGGATCTCGCTGGTGCCTTCGTAGATTTCGGTGATCTTGGCGTCGCGGAAGTAACGCTCCAACGGCATTTCCTTGGAATAGCCCATGCCGCCGTGGATCTGCACTGCCTGGTGGGTGATGAACATCGCCGCTTCCGAGGCCACCAGCTTGGCCACCGATGCTTCGGTGGAGAAGCGCCCGCCATGCTTGTCGGCCTGCTGCTTGGCCCAGGCCGCACGCAGGGTCAACAACCAGGCGGCATCGAGCCTGCATTTCATGTCGGCGATCTTGGCCTGGGTCATCTGGAAGCTGCCGATCGGCTGACCGAAAGCTTTGCGTTCCTTCACGTAAGCCACGGTGGCATCGTAGGCGGCGCGGGCAAGGCCGACCGCCTGCGAAGCGATGCCGATGCGCCCGGCATCGAGCACGCCCATGGCGTTGCGAAAGCCCTCGCCTTCTGCACCGATGCGATCTTCAACCGGCACTTTGTAATCGGTGAACTCGATCTCGCAGGTCGCCGAAGCGCGAATGCCGAGCTTGGGTTCGGTCTTGCCGCGATGGAAGCCCTCGCGCTCGGTGTCGATGATGAACGCACTGATGCCCCTGGCACCCTTGCTGGCGTCGGTGACTGCAAACAGCATGATGTACTTGGCGACCGGGCCGGAAGTGATCCAGCTTTTCTTGCCGTTGACGAGGTAATGGCTGCCATCGGCCGCCAACACCGCCCTGGTGCGCATGTTGACCGCATCCGAGCCCGACTGCGGCTCGGTCAGTGCGTAGGCACCAATCGCCGCACCGCTGGCGATCGGGGTTACGTACTTGTGCTTTTGTTCCTCGGTGCCGGACTTCAGCAGGCCGTTGCAATACAAGGTGTTGTTGACCGACATGATGGTCGAATGCGCACAGTCGGCGGCGGCGATCTCGATCATTGCCAGCACATAGCCGATGCCGTCGAGACCGGCGCCACCGTATTCGTGCGGTACTTCAATGCCCATCAGGCCGTTTTCGCCCAGCAGGCGGATGTTCTCCAGCGGAAACTCGCCACTGCGATCAAACTCGGCAGCGGTCGGCGCGATTTTTTCTTGCGCGATGCGGCGTGCCACATCCTGAATCATCAACTGCTCGTCGGTAAACTGGAAGTCCATCGCGTCGGTTCCTTGGCTAGCAAAAACGAAACCGCTATTGTAGCCCGGCGCGTTGTCCTCGGACGCAGTTGGCCTTCACGCGTTGCATCCCGGCATCAATCGGCGACAACGCGAGCATCATTGACCGACTCGGCATCTTCCGATTTAACGACGCCATCCCAATCGGCCATCAGCGAGAGGTACAGCAATTTCTCAAACTCCGGGCGGAAGCGCCGGATCACTGCGTCCGGGTCGGGCATCAGGCGGGCATCGCCGATCAGCCCGAAATGCACGCGGCCGTGATAGCTCAGGATCGAAATACCAACCCCGATCGAACCGGTCTGCGGCACCCAAAACATCATTTCGCGGATCTGGCTGCCGGCCATGTACAGCGGCATCTGTGGCCCCGGCACATTGGTTGCCACCGCCGTTGCCTTGCGACTGAACAGCTCCAGCGCGGTGCGTTGCACTGCAGGCGGCGCCAAGCCCATCGCTGCCAACAAGCCATACGCAACAATCGCCTGTCGCGAGGTCTTCAGCTCGGCCATGCTCGCTTTGACCCGATGCAGGCGGGTGGCCGGATTGGCCTCGCCCACCGGCAATTCAAGGAACACCAGGCCAAAGTGATTGCCCAGCTTGCGCGCGTGTTCCAGTGGACGCAGGTTGACCGGCACGGTCGCGCGCACGGTCAAGCCATCGATGCGCTCACCACGCTCGATCAGGTAGGCACGCAAGGCACCCGATGCGGTTGCCATCAACACATCGTTGACGGTGCAGTCGAATGCGCGGCTGACTGCCTTGACTTCCTCCAGATCCAGCGGCTCGGCCCAGGCGACGCGCTTGCTGACACCGAGGCGACCACGCAACACGGTTTTGGGATCGTCGGACAGGCTCAACGCGTGACCCAATTCGCGGGCGATCTCGCCCCCTTCTCGCGCCAGCACTCCGGCCAGGCTCGGGTCACGGTAAAAATCCATGCTCTTTTCCAGCATGCGTTCGCCGAACTGCACTGCGCGATTGATGCCGCCGACCCGCTCGGCGACCTTTGCGCCGTCGGCCTTCAGCCATTTTTTGGCGAGATCGCTGCCCGGCTTGGCCTTGCGCGTGGTATCGGTCAGCGACAGCAACACCTGCACCAGCGCGATGCCGTCGGCATAGCAATGATGGATGCGGGTGATCAGCGCGCTGCCACCGTCATAACGCTCGACCAGATGGAATTGCCACAGCGGTTTGGTCTTGTCGAGCGGCGTCGATGCCAACTGCCCGCACAGACGCTCCAGCTCGCGTTTGCCGCCACGGCCAGGCAGCGCGGTAAGGCGTACATGCCAATCCAGATCGAAGTCGCTGTCGTCTTCCCAGATCGCGCCAGTTGCGGCATCAACGGTTTTTTGTCGGAAGCGCGGATAGGCCAGAAACCGTTGCTTGATGATGCGCTTGAGCCGATCCAGCGTGATCGGCTCATCAAACATCATCACCCCGGTGATCATCATCAGGTTGGTGGCGCGTTCCATGCGCAGCCATGCGGTATCCACCCGCGACATTGGTTCACGCCGAACCTTGTCGATCTTCGCCATTGCCCTGCCCCTCGTTACCGAGGGTCAGTGAATCACGCCGGTTCGGTAGGCGTCAACGCGCGCAGTGTTTGCCATGCCGCCAGCGCTGCGTCGCGGCTTGCCGGGATGTCCACGATCGGTGCTGGATACGACGGCGCAACGCGAGCAAGCAGCTCACGATGCAGCCACGGCGCGTGCAGCGCACGCTCGGGCAAGGCCGCCAGCTCTGGGCACCAGCGCCGGATGTATACCCCGTCGGGATCGAATCGCGCCGCCTGTGATGCCGGGCTGAAAATCCGGAAATACGGCGCGGCATCGGCCCCGGTACCGGCACTCCATTGCCAGCCCTGGGTGTTGGCCGCCAGATCGGCGTCCAGCAAAGTATCCCAGAACCAGCGCGCACCATGCGTCCAGTGAATGCGCAGGTTTTTGCACAAAAAACTGGCCACCACCATGCGCACCCGGTTGTGCATCCAGCCGCTGTGCCACAACTCGCGCATCCCGGCATCAATCAGCGGCACGCCGGTGCGCCCGCTTTGCCAGGCCTTGAGCAAGGCCTGGTCTGGCTCAGCCCAGGCAAAGCCATCAAAGCGCGCATCCAGGTTGCGCTCGGGGGTATGCGGATAATGAAACAGCAGATGATGGGAAAACTCGCGCCAGCCCAACTCGTTGCGGTAATGCAGCAGATGCGCATCGCAATGGGCCGGCAACCCGGCAGTGGCCAGCGCGTTCCATATCTGACGCGGCGAGATTTCGCCAAAATGCAGATGCGGCGACAGCCGTGAGGTACCGACCCGGCCGGGAATATCGCGCTGCGCTTTGTAGCCACGCACTGCGTCATCGAGAAACACGCTCAGCGCTTCCTGCGCGCCCGCCTCGCCCGGCTGCCAATGCGACCAGAATCCCGCGTCCCATTGCGGACGCGCCGACAGACCGAGCGAATCGATGGCATGGCCGGCGATGGCCGGCGACGACGGCAATGCGACTGGCGCGGAGGGAACCGCAAACTGCGCTGGCAAGCGTGCCAGCGCTGTGCGCCAGAACGGCGTGAACACGCGGTACGGGTCGCCTTTTTGCGTCGCCACCTGCCACGGCTCTACAAGCAACGCAGCGTTGTGGCTCGACACCGCAATACCGCGCTCGCGCAACGCGACCTTGAGTACGCGATCACGGGCAATGCAGGCGGGCTCGTAAAGACGATTCCAGTACACCGCGGTTGCACCGCTGGCAGCGATCAACGCTTGCAGTTGCGCGCCACTCTCGCCGCGCAGCACCAGCAATTGCGAGCCAAGCGCGCGCAACTCCGTGTCCAGTGCGCGCAATGAACGCTCAAGCCATGCCCGTGATGCGGCACCCGGCGCCCACGGCGCTTCCTCGTCAGGCGCATGGATATACAGCGGGATCGGCTGATGGCCGTCGGCCAATGCCGCAGCCAGCGCCGGGTTGTCGCTCAGGCGCAGGTCGCGGCGAAACCAGACGATGGCGCGTGCCACGACCTCAACCCGCCTTCACGTAAGGCCGAACCGCAGTAAAACCGCCATCGAGCCCTATCACCTGCCCGCTGAGCCACGCCGACGCGGCAGAGGCCAAAAACACCGCCAATGCAGCGGCATCGGCAGCCTCGCCGAAGCGGCCCAGCGGATATTGCGCCGATGCCTGTGCCGCGCCAGCATCGCTGGCGATCAACCGCGCCGTCATCGGTGTGCGCATCAATCCCGGTGCAATGCAGTTCACGCGCAGGCCACACGCCGAAAAATCCGCAGCCAACGAGCGCGCGAGCGCTTCGACACCGCCTTTTGCTGCGGCAATCGCGGCATGATTGGCAACCCCTACGCGCGCAACTACCGACGAAAACAACACCAGTGAACCGCCCTGATTCGACTTCTGCACCGCAGCGGCGTAGGCCCGTGAAACAAAGAATGCCGAATCCAGATTCGCTGCCATTACCGCCCGATACTGATCGACACGGGTGCGAGCGATGGGTGCAATCAGGCTGCTGCCGGCGGTATGGATCACTGCCATTGGCGGCGAATTGAAGTGGCTGCATGCCCAATCCAGCGCGTTTTGCGCACCGTCTTCGCTGGACACATCGGCGGGCAACACCGGGCCGAGCGCAGGATCGAGCGAATCGATGTCGCGCGAAACCCGAAGCAGCTCCCAGCCCGCATCATGCAACTGGGTGGCAGCGGCTTTGGCCACGCCACCGCTGGCACCGGTAATCAGTACTGTGTTCATTGCTACACGATAGTGATCGCCACGTCAGCGCTTCGTGAAGCACCGAGATCACGAGCCTGGCGCAACCCACGCAGCGGCACTCAGCCCTCGATAAACTGCACCCGTCGGGTGATCGAGCAAGTCAACTCGTAGCCGATGGTGCCAGCGGCGGCGGCGATCACTTCGACCGCCAATTCCGGCCCCCACAGCTGCACCGGATCACCCACCCGCGCAGCGGGCTGGCTACGCAGATCGAGCGTCATCAGATCCATCGACACCCGCCCGATCAATGGCACGCGCCGGCCATTGACCAGCACCGGTGTACCCGATGGCACATGGCGCGGGTAGCCATCGCCATAACCGATGGCGGCAACCCCCACCGCCATGTCTTCGGGGCAGATGAAGCGGGCACCGTAACCGACCGGCTCGCCGGCACGAACACGGTTCACTGCAATCAAGCGGGTGCATAGCCGCATCGCCGAGCGCAGGCCGAAATCCGCGCCGGTGCGCCCGTCCACCACCGAGATGCCGTACAAGGCCCCGCCCGGCCGCACCCAGTCGGCATGGGCTGCGGGCCAGCCGAGCACGGCGGCGGAGTTGGCCAGCGACCGTGCGTCGGAAATGCCCTGGCAAGCCGATTCGAAACAGGCGATCTGCGCCAGCGTGGCATCCTCGCCGAACTCGTCGGAGCGCGCAAAATGGCTCATCAGCACCAGTTCGGGGTCAACCGCTGGCATCGCACGCAACCGCGCTGCCACCAACGCGCCATCCGCAGCCGGAATACCGAGCCGGTGCATCCCGGTATCGAGCTTGAGCCAGCAACGGATCGGCGTGCCGGCATCCAGCGCATCGAGCATGGCGAGCTGGCTTGGATGGTGGATCACGGTATCGACCGCCAGTTGCCGCAGCAATGGCAGGTCGGTCGGTTCATCAAAACCCGACAGCAACACGATGCGCTGGTTCAGGCCCGCCGCACGCAAGCGCTGGGCGTCGGCCAATGCCGCCACCCCAAACGCGTCGGCGCTGGTCAATGCGCGTGCGACCCGCTCCAGGCCATGGCCATAACCGTCGGCCTTGACCACCGCCATCACCCGTGACGCCGGCGCGCGCAAACGCACTGCGGCCAGATTATGGCGCAGGGCATCCAGATCGATATGGGCGCAGGTTGGGCGGCTCATGGGCAGATCAGACTCGCGAAACAATCGTGGTTGCAGCATCGCCCCGGAAACCGGCATCGCACTGCAGAAAGATGGCGATTTGCAGGCGCCTACTCCATCCGGCCGACACTGTCGTGGGCCAAATTGTCGAAGCGGGTGTATTCGCCGAAAAAGCGCAGCTTGACCGTGCCGGTGGGGCCGTTGCGGTGCTTGCCGATGATGATCTCGGCCAGCCCTTTGTCCTGTGAATCCTGGTTGTAGTAATCGTCGCGGTAGATGAACACGATCAGATCGGCATCCTGCTCGATCGCACCCGACTCGCGCAGATCCGCCATCACCGGGCGCTTGTCGGTACGCGTTTCCAGGCCGCGATTGAGCTGCGACAGCGCGATCACCGGCACATTGAGTTCCTTGGCCAGTGCCTTGAGGCTGCGCGAAATCTCGGAAATCTCGGTGGCGCGGTTTTCCTTGTTGCCGGGCACCTGCATCAATTGCAGGTAATCGATTACGATCAGGCCGAGGTCATGCTCGCGCTTCAGCCGCCGCGCCTTGGAGCGCAGCACATCGGGCGATAGCGCCGGAGTATCGTCGATGAACATCTTCGCTTCCGACAGCATCCGGATTGCGTGGTTGACGCGGCTCCAGTCCTCGTCTTCCAGTTGCCCGGTACGCAGGCGTTGCTGGTTGATCCGGCCGATCGATGAAATCAGGCGGAACGCCAACTGCGGCGCCGACATTTCCATCGAAAACACCACGCAGGCCTTGCGCGTTTTCAGCGCCGCGTACTCGGCAATATTCAAGGCCAGACTGGTTTTGCCCATCGCCGGACGCGCCGCCAGGATCAGCAGGTCCGAAGGCTGCAAGCCGGCGGTGATCAGGTCGAACTCGGTGTAGCCGGTCGGCACACCGGTGACATCGGACTGGTTTTCGTAGCGCGCCTGCAACACCGTGAAGGCTTCGCGCATGGCATCGCGCAGCGCCACATAATCCTGGCGCCCACGGCGGCCGTGCTCGGCAATGCGGAACACCGCCTGCTCGGCCTGCGCCAGCACTTCCTGGCTGTCGCGGCCGGCCGGCTGAAACGCACTATCAACGATCTTCGAGCCGGCGTCGATCAGCTGCCGCATCACCGCCTTTTCGCGCACGATGGCGGCATACGCGGCAATATTCGCCGCCGACGGTGTGGTGCTGGCCAGCTCGATCAGGTACGCGGTGCCACCGGCTTGTTCCGCCAACTGATTGGCTTCCAGCCATTCGCCCAGGGTGATCGCATCAAACGGGCTGTTCTTGGATGCCAGCTCGCGCACCGCGCGGAAAATCGCCCGATGATCGCGGCGGTAAAAATCCTCCTCGACCAGCACATCGGCAACCCGATCCAGCGCCTCCGGCGCCAGCATCAGGCCACCCAAGACCGCCTGCTCGGCCTCCACCGCCTGCGGCGGCAGCCGCAGGTCATCCATGCGTGGTTCGTTACGGTTGTCGGGGAATGCAGACATGGGCAATTGATTGATCGACTGGCAGCGAATGATACAGGCTCACAGGCACTTCCAGATTTGAGATTTCTTTTGCGAACTTTTCGCTCTTTGCGGACCCAATGTGCATTACGCTCTCCGCAAGTCCCGGCACTACCGGGAAATCGTTGTCGGCGCTACGCTTGTGCCGACCTACATCTCTCCGCTGCCCCTGCTCCCTACCGAAAACGGTCGGTGGCACGCACCAGCGCGCTGGCAATTTCCGGTTCAAACGCGGAATGTCCGGAACTGCCGCAGATCTGCAGTTCGGCTTTGGGCCAGGCCTGATGCAAATCCCAGGCGTTGGTGACCGGGCACACGACATCGTAACGGCCGTGTACGATTACGCCGGGTATTTCGCGCAGCCGGTCGGCATCGCGCAACAACTGATCATCGACCTCGAAGAAGCCACCATTGACGAAGTAATGGCATTCAATACGGGCGAATGCCAGCGCGAATGCGGGGTCTTCATGCGCACCGATGAAGGCCGGGTCTGGATGCAACAGGCTGGTCGCCGCTTCCCACACCGACCACGCGCGCGCTGCTGCGAGCCGGGTATCGGCGTCATCACTGGTCAAGCGGCGATGGTAGGCCGATATCAGGTCATGGCGCTCGACCAGCGGGATTGCACTCAGGTACTGCTGCCACGCCTCCGGGAACAGGCGCGAAGCTCCCTCCTGGTAAAACCATTCCAGTTCCCAGCGTCGCAACATGAAGATGCCGCGCAATACCAGTTCACTCACCCGCTGTGGATGGGTTTGCGCATAAGCCAGCGCCAGAGTGGAGCCCCAGGAACCGCCAAACACCTGCCAGCGCGCTATGCCAAGATGGCTGCGCAGGGCTTCGATGTCGGACACCAGATGCCAGGTGGTGTTATCAACCAGATCGGCATGCGGTGTGGAACGCCCGGCGCCGCGCTGATCGAACAAGATGATGCGGTACACCTTCGGGTCATGGAAGCGCCGCATTTTGGCATTGCAGCCGCCACCCGGTCCGCCGTGCAGGATCACCACCGGCTTGCCGTTGGGGTTGCCGCATTGTTCGTAATACAGCGTATGCCGGGCATCAACCGGCAGCATGCCGTGGTCAAACGCGTCGATATCGGGATATAGCATGTGCATGAGACTTGCCCACTGGTCAACAGCGCACAGTGTAACAAGGCGACGTGGATGACTTGCGGTGAAGTGGCGTCGCGAATCGATGACCGCATGGCGCGGTGTCGCGATGATTGGTCGGGGCGGCGGGATTTGAACCCACGACCCTCTGCCCCCCAGGCAGATGCGCTACCAGGCTGCGCTACGCCCCGACATGTGTTGCTTTGACACCCGGGCTTGCCGCCCGGCCGATTAGTATACCCGGAGTGAGCACCTGAAACCTACTGTCCCGGGCGATGCTTGCGTCGAGGTTCCCTACAGCGCCCTGAAACGATGATCGTCGTGCGATCAGCGTCGCAGCAGCAACAACACTTCTTCCAGCTCGCGCCGCACCTCGCGTATCACCTGCGCGCTCATGCTCGACTCGTTGCGCCCGGCCTCGCCTTCCAGCCGCTGACGGGCACCGCCGATAGTGTAGCCCTCTTCATACAACAACGCGCGGATCTGACGGATCATCAGCACATCGTGGCGCTGGTAATAACGCCGGTTGCCGCGGCGCTTGACCGGATTGAGGTTGCCGAACTCGGTTTCCCAGTAACGCAGCACATGCGGCTTGACGTCGCACAGCTCGCTCACCTCACCAATGGTGAAGTAGCGCTTGGCCGGAATCGGCGGCAGTTCGCGATTGCTGCCCGGATCAAGCACGCCCGTTCCCGGAATAAGCTTCCACGCGCTCCTTCAGCTTCTGCCCAGGGCGGAATGTCACCACCGTACGGGCTGAAATCGGAATCTCTTCGCCGGTTTTGGGATTGCGCCCCGGGCGCTGGTTCTTGCTGCGCAGGTCGAAATTGCCGAAACCCGACAACTTGACTTGCTGGCCACGCTCCAACGCGCCGCGCAACGCGTCGAAAAACGCGTCCACGAACTCTTTGGCTTCACGCTTGTTCAGGCCAACCTGCTCAAACAACCGCTCTGCCATTTCTGCTTTGGTCAACGCCATGTCACCCCCTGATTCTTGCACCGCAATCACGGCCCAGGGCAGCGACCACGTCGGCCACGGCGCTGTCAGCGTCGTGATCCGTAAGAGTGCGCGATACGTCGTGCAAAATCAAGCCCATAGCAAGACTTTTTGTGCCCGATTCCAGCCCAGGCCCCTGATATTGGTCAAACAGTAACAGCGCATTGAGACGCTCGCCCAGACTGCCACGCACGCTGGCTTCCACCGCCGCCCACGGCGTGGTTTCGGCCAGCACCACGGCCAGGTCGCGGCGCACCGACGGGAATCGCGACAGTGGCCGGGCCCGCGCCAACTCGCGCTGTGCGATCGCATCGAGGTCCATTTCGAACACCCATACCTCGCTATCCAGGTCCAGCGCGCGCAGCAGGGCCGGGTGCAGGGCGCCGATCCAACCCAACACCTGCTCGCCACGTTTCACGCTGGCCGAGCGCCCGGGATGCAGCCATGGCAGGTCGGTGCCCGTCCATTGCACGTTGAGCGGGCCAGCCAGTGCCAGCAGGCTCTCCAGATCGCCCTTGATATCGTAGAACCCGAGCTCACGCTCGGCAACGCCCCATTGCTCGGCGTGGGCAGTGCCGCAAGCCACCGCCGCGATGCGACGGGTTTCGCCCGCACCATCCGCGTGGAACACACGGCCCAGCTCAAACAGCCGTACCCGGCCTTGCTGGCGATCTCGATTGCGCGCCAGCGTCTGCACCAGACCCGGCAACAATGCCGTGCGCATCACCGCAAGCTCTTCGCTCAAAGGGTTGGCCAGTGTTACCGCACCATGATCGAGTTGCCAGTGCGCCAGCGTTTGCGCGTCAAGAAAGGAAAAACACACCGCCTCGGCATAATCCCGCGCCAGCAGTTGTCGGCGCAGTTCACCATCGGCAACGCGGGTCTCGCTCGGCACCAGCAACGGAAAACTGCCACTGGGCAGCGTCGTCGGCACAGCCTCATAGCCATGAATGCGCACGACTTCTTCGATCAGGTCTTCTTCGATGGCGATATCAAAACGACGGCTCGGCGGCAGCACCGACCAGCCATCGGCGGTAGCCTCAACCACCATGCCAAGCGCGCGCAGGATGCGCTCGATCTCGTTATCACTTACGGTGATACCCAGCACCCGCTGCAAACGCGCTCGGCGCAGCGAAACCGGGCGCGCAACGTGCAACGCATCAACCACGCTCGCTTCGGTCACCGCGCCGGGTTTGCCGCCAGCAATATCGAGGATCAGACGGGTGGCGTATTCGAGCGCCTGACGCGGCAATTCCGGATCAACGCCGCGCTCGAAACGATGCGAGGCATCGGTGTGCATGCCAAGGCGGCGCGCCCGGCCGATGATTGCATCTGGCGCGAAATGCGCGCTTTCCAGAAACACGTTGCAGGTGGCTTCGGTGACGCGGGTATCCCAACCGCCCATCACCCCGGCCAGCGCAACCGGGCGCTGGGCATCGGTAATCACCACAAAGCCATCGTCCAAGGCAACTGTGCGCTCGTCGAGCAGTTTCAGGGTCTCGCCGGGTCGCGCCAGACGCACGCCAACCGGCCCCTTTAGAAGATCACGATCAAACGCATGCATCGGCTGACCCAGTTCCAGCATCACGTACTGGGTCACATCGACCAGAAAACTGATCGGACGCACGCCCGAGCGCCGCAGCCGCTCGCGCATCCATAATGGGGTGACAACATCAGGATCGATCCCGCGGATCACCCGGCCGCAGTAGCGTGGGCATGCGTCACCGGCATCCAGTTGTACCGCAACCCCATCTTCAATCGCCGCAACCAGCGGCTCGACCACAAACGGCAGCACCTCGGCACCGGTGGCTGCGGCCACGTCATAAGCGATTCCGCGGATGCCGAAACAATCGGCGCGGTTCGGCGTGAGCTTGATCTCGTAGCTGGTATCGGGCAAACCCAGATAATCCAGCAGCGATTGCCCCACCGGCGCATCGGCGGGCAGTTCCAGCAAGCCTGATGCATCGTTATCCAGGCCCAACTCGCGCGCCGAGCACAGCATGCCCTGCGACTCGACACCACGCAGCTTGGCCGCTTTGATGGCAATACCGCCGGGCAGGCTCGCACCGACCACAGCGAGTGGCGCAACCAGCCCGGGACGCGCATTGGGCGCACCGCAGACGATCTGCACTGGCGCAGAACCACCAGCATCGACCGAACACACTTGCAGGCGATCGGCTTGCGGATGTGGCGAGCACGCAACGATACGCGCCACCACCACGCCATCCAGACCCTCGCCCAGTCGCTGCATCTCCTCCACCTCCAAGCCGATAGCGGTCAGGCGCTCGGCCAGACCCTCGGCAGTGGCGTTGTGTGCAACGTGTTGGCGTAGCCAGCTTTCGGGGAATTTCATGACAGGAGGTCCGTGAGGTGAAGTCAGCTTTCAGTGTGCGGTTTGCGGTAAGTACGGGACTCTTTGAAGCCGGGACTGGGGACTGGGGACTGGGGACTCGGAAAAGCTAAAGCAAATATCCAAAGCAAAAGCACAAAGCGAAAGCTCGCAAGCTTGCCGTCCCGAGTCCC
>PGZE01000043.1:19952-29055 GCA_002840015.1 Gammaproteobacteria bacterium HGW-Gammaproteobacteria-2
TCCCGAGTCCCGAGTCCCGAGTCCCGAGTCCCGAGTCCCGAGTCCCGAGTCCCGAGTCCCGAGTCCCGAGTCCCGAGTCCCGAGTCCCGAGTCCCGAGCCCTGGCTTCTCACGCAAACTGTCGCAGGAAGCGCAGGTCGTTTTCGAAGAAAGCACGCAGGTCGTTGACGCCATAGCGCAACATCGCGAAGCGCTCGATGCCGATGCCAAATGCGAAGCCGGTATAGCGCTCCGGGTCGATACCGCAGTTGCGCAGTACATTGGGATGCACCATGCCGCAGCCAAGCACTTCCAACCAGCGCGCGCTGCCATCGGGTTGTTGCCAGCGGATATCCACTTCCGCCGACGGTTCGGTGAACGGAAAATAGCTGGGCCGAAAACGCATGGCAAAGTCGCGCTCGAAGAAGGTATCGACGAACTGCTTCAGCGTGCCCTTGAGATCGGCGAAGCTCGATGTCTCGTCGATCAACAGCCCTTCCATCTGATGAAACATCGGCGAGTGGGTTTGATCGGAATCACTGCGGTACACCTTGCCGATGGCGATCATGCGGAATGGCGGTTTGCGCTCGCGCATGTAGCGCACCTGCACCGGCGAGGTGTGGGTACGCAGCAGGCGACCATCCGGGAAATAGAAGGTGTCGTGCATCGCCCGTGCCGGGTGATGTGGCGGAAAGTTCAGCGCCTCGAAGTTGTGCCAGTCGTCCTCGATTTCCGGACCATCGGCCAGCTCGTAACCCATGCGCGCGAAGATCTCGGCGATCCGCTCGCTGGCACGGCTGATCGGGTGCATCGGCGCGCGGCTATCGTTTCTGCCGGGCATGGTGACATCAAGCCGCTCGCTGGCCAGGCGTGCGGCCAGCGCGGCCTGCTCAAGCTGCTCGCGACGGGCAGCGATACGCGTGCCGATCTCGTCCTTGGCGCGATTGACCGCTTCGCCGGCAGCCTTGCGTTGGTCGGCAGCCATGCTGCCCAGTTGCTTCAACAGCCCGGTGATCTGCCCCTGCTTGCCCAACAGTTGCACCCGTTGTGCTTCCAGCGCCTCAATGCTGTCGGCCGCATCGATCTGCGCTGTGGCGGACGCGACGAGGGACGCGATGTCGCTCATGATTGACTCCGCTTGGTTCGAACTCACCGCGCAATTTACGCGGCCATGAAAACGCAAATGGGGAAGGACTTTCGCCCTTCCCCACGCCCCGGCGAAAGCTCGCCGGTGATACTGCGCATTGTCGCAAACACGCCGCCAGGTGGCATGTTGCGTGAGGTCTGGCGTTACGCCGCGAGCGCACCCTTCGCTTTTTCGGCCAACTGGCCGAAAGCAGCGATATCGCGCACGGCGAGATCCGCCAGCACCTTGCGATCGAGCGTAATACCGGCCTTCTTCAGGCCATTCATGAAGCGGCTGTAGCTCAGGCCGTAGATGCGGGCACCGGCGTTGATACGCACGATCCACAGGCTACGGAACTGACGCTTGCGCTGCTTGCGGCCGATGTAGGCATATTGCTGGGCGCGCGTTACCGCTTGCTTGGCAACACGAAACACCTTGCGCCGGGCGTTGTAATAGCCTTTGGCCAGCTTGAGAATTTTCTTGTGACGCCGACGCGCCGTTACACCACGTTTGACTCGTGCCATTTTTCAGTCCTCCTCAGAGATAAGGCAGCATGCGGTCGAGACGACCGGCATCTTCGGCACGAACATGGTTCGTCTGCCGCAAGTTGCGCTTGCGCTTGGTGGACATCTTGGTGAGGATATGACTGCGGTTGGCGTGGCCACACTTGTACTTGCCAGAAGCGGTTTTCCGGAAGCGCTTGGCGGCACCCCGATTGGTCTTGATCTTGGGCATTGGAAGTCCTTGTTTCGTTACTTGCTACTGACCTGGGCGGCGGGGTCACCGCGCTTTCCATCCTGCCCGTGCCGGTTTTTAGGCCCTGCATCTACAGGGCTGGTCCAGTGAAACACCCACTCAAAAATACTGAGCGAGCCGCGAATTATGGCAGCTTGCATGCTGTTATGCAAAGCATTTTGCAGGCCTGATGCAATCTGCACCCTGCCCATCACGCTGAGCGTTGTCGGTTTTCTGTGAGAACCCACCCTGTGGGCGACTGTCGTGCTGCGTTACGCCACGCGCCAACAGCGCACCGACACAGCAGTCCTGGGCCATGTCGGTTCACGTCGTCAGCACGCAGAGGCATTACTTCTTCTTGGGTGCGATCATCATGATCATCTGCCGGCCTTCCAGGCGCGGCCGTTGCTCGATGGTCACCTCATCGCCCAGATCGGCTTCGATCTTCGCGGCCATGGCAAGCCCCAGCTCGGTGTGCGCCATCTCGCGCCCCTTGAACCGGATATTGACCTTGACCCGATCACCTTCCTCGATGAAGCGACGCAGATTGCGCATCTTCACCTGAAAATCAGCGGTGTCGGTTACCGGACGGAACTTGAGTTCCTTGATCTCGACGACCTTCTGCTTTTTCTTCGCAGCCTGGGTCTTTTTTTGCTGCTCAAAGCGGTGCTTGCCGAAATCCATGATCCGGCATACCGGTGGATCGGCGTTAGGTTGGATCTCGACCAGATCGAGCCCGGAGTCTCCAGCCATCTGCAGCGCGTCGTCGCGGGTCATTACGCCAATCATTTCACCATCGGCGCCAATCACGCGAAGCCGCGGCACGCGGATTTCGCCATTTTTTCGGTTCTGCTTTTCGGTACTGATTCGCCAATCCTCCAACCGTTTACTGAATCCGGCTACGTGGTAGCCGGGCCAGAACCGAAAGCGGTGGGCTTCCGGTTCGATGCAATAGCTTGCGGTGTATTTGTGCGCGCCGCAAGCGTTGTTAGTTTACCGCTAAGCGGCGTGCTGCGAGCGGGCCGACAACAAACGGGCGCAATCCTCGATCGCCATGCTGCCCATATCCTCACCCGAGCGGCTGCGTACCGCCACCATTTCACTGTCGCGCTCGCGCTCACCCACCACCAGCAGATAGGGCACCCGTTGCAGAGTGTGCTCGCGAATCTTGTAACCCACCTTCTCGTTGCGCAGGTCAGCGTGTACGCGCAAGCCCTTTGCCAACAATGCCTTACTCACTTTTTCAGCATAAGGTGCATGGGCATCGGTGATGTTCATCACCACCGCCTGCACCGGCGCCAGCCACACTGGCAACTGCCCGGCATGGTGCTCGATCAAAATGCCGATAAAGCGCTCCATCGAACCGACGATGGCCCGGTGCAACATGACTGGATGCTGGCGCTGGCTGTGTTCGTCGATGTATTCGGCGCCAAGGCGCTCGGGCATCATGAAATCGACCTGCATGGTGCCGACCTGCCAGCCGCGGCCGATGGAATCGCGCATGTGGTATTCGATTTTGGGGCCGTAAAAGGCACCCTCGCCCGGCAATTCCTCCCAGCTCACGCCGGCAGCTGCGAGCGCCGCGCGCAACGCATTTTCCGATTTGTCCCAGGTGGCGTCGTCGCCCAGCCGTTTGTCCGGACGCAGCGCAATCTTGAGCGATATATCGGTAAAGCCAAAGTCGCCGTAAACCGCCATCGCCTGGCGATGGAATGCAGTGACCTCTGCTTCGATCTGGTCCGGGGTGCAGAAAATATGGCCATCATCCTGGGTGAAGGCGCGCACCCGCATGATGCCGTGCAGCGCTCCGGACGGCTCGTTGCGATGGCAGGCACCGAACTCGCCGTAGCGGATCGGCAAATCGCGGTAGCTGTGCAGGCCATGATTGAAGATCTGCACATGGCCGGGGCAGTTCATCGGCTTCACCGCGTAGCTGCGCTTTTCCGACTCGGTGAAAAACATGTTTTCCTGGTAGTTGTCCCAGTGCCCCGAGCGCTTCCACAACGACACGTCCAGCACCTGCGGGCAGCGCACTTCGTGATAGCCCGAGCTCAGGTACACGCCGCGCATGTATTGCTCCACCACCTGCCACAGCGCCCAGCCGCGCGGATGCCAGAACACCATGCCGGGCGCTTCCTCCTGCTGGTGGAACAGATCGAGCGCCTTGCCGATCTTGCGGTGATCGCGCTTCTCGGCCTCTTCGAGCTGGGTGAGCCAGGCCTTGAGGTCCTTGTCGTTGAGCCATGCGGTGCCGTAGATGCGCGAAAGCATGGCGTTGTTGCTGTCGCCACGCCAATAGGCACCGGCCACCTTCATCAACTTGAAGGCGCGCAGCTTGTCGGTGCTGGGCACGTGCGGGCCGCGGCACAGGTCGGTGAACTCGCCCTGGGTGTACAGCGAAAGATCCTCGCTGGCCGGGATCGATGCGATGATTTCGGCCTTGTAGTGCTCACCGATGCCCTTGAAAAACGCCACCGCATCGTCGCGCGATTTCACGCTGCGCTCGACCGGCACCTTCTCGGCCACGATCTTGCGCATCTCGTCCTCGATCAGCGGCAGGTCTTCGGGCGTGAACGGGCGCTCGTAGGCAAAGTCGTAGTAGAAGCCGTTGTCGATCACCGGGCCGATGGTGACCTGCGCACCCGGGAACAGGCGCTGTACCGCTTGCGCCAACAAATGCGCGGTGGAATGGCGCAGGATTTCCAGCGCATCGGCGTGTTTTTCGGTAACGATTTCCAGGCTGGCATCGTGGGCGATGGTATGGCTGGCATCGACCAGACGGCCATCGACTTTGCCGGCCAGAGTGGCCTTGGCCAGCCCGGCACCGATCGATGCGGCAACCTCGGCAACCGTTGGCGACACGTCAAATGCTCGCACGCTGCCATCGGGAAGAGTGATATTGACCATGATGAGCTACTCCGCTATCCAGCGGCCGCTAAACGCAGCCATTTGTCTGAAGTGAAAGTGTTGGTTCGGCGTTCTGCTGTGCGCGCATTGGCGCGGCAAGCGGACCGGTTCCAAGGTTCAGCCAAGCTGGGTAGTGCTCATGTCGCACACTGCTCCGGCGGTTCGGCCGGGTTCCTGTGGTCTGGTGCAACCGCATCCGGTCGCAGTGAAACGCGGGTACCGGCGCCGTGGCCGCGAGATGCGTTGCCACAGTGCTGGTGGGCGGTACAGGGTTCGAACCTGTGACCCCTACCATGTCAAGGTAGTGCTCTACCGCTGAGCTAACCGCCCAATTGTTGCCGGGATGCGAAATGCTGCCACCCGCGGGCCGCGTACTATAGCACCGGCATGCGCGGCGATACAACGCTTGCAATGCGTCGTTTGCCATTGTTTTACGACAGTCGGCCACAAGGTGGGCTTCTGCAATGGCGCGGCAACGCACACCTGTGGGAGCCCACCCTGTGGGCGACAGATGATGCGTTGTGCTGCGCTCTGCTCACCCCTTGTGGTTCGGGGCAAGCGACATGGCGGAACCCTATGCGGGTGGTTGCAATTGCACGTCGATGCGATGGGTCTGCCCGTCGTCGATGAAGGGCAACCGATTGCCGGGCAATTCCCGCCCATCGAACGTGATCGTCACCCTGCTGCTGCCGCTGGTTTTGAGGTTCGTCACTGCGATCGTGTAGCGGGCGGCACCACGGCGCAACTGCGCGTGGTAACCGGGCCATGCGCGCGGCAGGCACGGCGCCACTTCCAGTTCATCGCCATGCCGTTTCAGTCCGAGCAAGGCTTCCACGCCAGTGCGATACAACCAGCCGGCGGCGCCGCTATACCAGGTCCAGCCGCCACGGCCGATATGCGGTGCTGCGCCGTAGACATCGCCGGCCAGCACGTACGGCTCGACCCGATAATGCGCCACCGCGTCGGCGCTGGTGGTGCGCGAGATCGGATTGAGGAGATCGAACCAGCGCATCGCCTGTTCGGCATCGCCCAGCGCGGCGCTGGCCCATACCGCCCAGGTGGCGGCGTGACTGTACTGGCCGCCGTTCTCGCGGATCCCGGGCGGGTATTCCTTGATGTAGCCAGGGTCCTTACCGGTGTGCTGAAACGGCGGCGTCAGCAACAGGATCAGGCGATCCGATTCCTTCACCAGTTGTTCGCGCACTGCCGCCATCGCCCGCCGCGCGCGCTCGCCGGGATGATCCGATGCCAGCACCGACCACGCCTGCGCGATCAGGTCGATACGGCATTCGTCATTACCTGCGGAACCCAGCGGCGTGCCATCGTCGTAGTAGGCACGGCGATACCAGGCGCCGTCCCAGCCATCTACCTCGACGCTGTCGCGAAGCGTTTGCGCCAACTCGCGGTAGATGGCGGCCAGGGAAGGATCGCCCTGCCGTTCGCAGATCGGCGCAAAATCGGTGCACACGCGAATCAGGAACCAGCCCAGCCACACGCTTTCGCCGCGACCGCTGGTGCTGACCCGATTGAAGCCATCGTTCCAGTCGCCGTTGCCGATCGTCGGCAGGCCATGCGGGCCTACCGTGCAGGCGCGGTCGATGGCGCGCCGGCAGTGCTCGTAAAGCGTGCCACGCACGTCCCCCGGCAGGAATTCGGCATAGTGCTCGGCCTCGTCGGCCCGCAACGCCGGCCCGGATAGATAAGCCACCTGTTCCTGGAGCACGGCAACATCCCCAGTGCTGTCAAGATACTGCGCGACCACGAACGGCAGCCACAGCAGGTCGTCCGAACAGCGCGTGCGCACGCCGCGCAGCGGCGCTTCGTGCCACCAGTGCAGCACGTCGCCGTCCTGGAACTGGCGGCCGGCGGCACGCAGGATTTGCGTACGCGCCAGTTGCGGTGCCGCCCAGGTCAGCGCCATCACGTCCTGCAATTGATCGCGAAAACCGAATGCACCGCTGGACTGGTAGTAGCCGCAGCGCGCCCATACGCGACTGGCCAGCACCTGGTAGGGCAACCAGCGGTTGAGCAACAGATCCATGGCCGGATCCGGCGTCTGCACCTGCACCGCGCCGAAGAATTCCTGCCAGTGGCGGCGCACGCCCTGCCAGCTGGCCTCGACCGCGACGGGCTCGCGAAAACGGGCAGCCAGCGCGATGGCGTGTTCGCGGTCGTCGCCCTGACCGAGCAGGAACATCACCTCGTGACTGGCACCCGCGGCCAGGTCGATGTGAACCTGATAGGCGGCGCAGGGATCGTCGCCGGCACGCACGTTCCCGCTCAGGCCGATCCGTCGCAATGCAGCCGGTGCGCCGACATCGCCATTGCGTCCGAGAAACTCGGTGCGATCGCCGGTCAGTCCATGCGGTCCGTGACTGGACGCCAGAAACGCGGTGGCATCGCCGCCGTCGCGGGCAAACCCGTTTCGCGCCAACAGAGCACACGTCCCGGAGTCGTAGTCGCCGACGATGAACGCGGCGTTGTCGGCACGCGCGTTGCCCAACACCCACTCGACATAGCATGTGGCGGTGATGCGTCGGGGCTGCGGCCAGACGTTGGTCAGTTGCAGGCGGCAGATTTTCACCGGCGCCGTGCGATCGACATGTATGCGCCAGCTCTGCAGCAAGCCGTGGCTGTGATGGCGAAATTCGCTGTAGCCGGCACCGTGGCGCACCTGGTACGCGCCGTCGGCAGGCATCGGTCGCGGCGTCGGCGACCACGTCTCGCCGGTTTCTTCGTCGCGCAGATAGATGGCCTCGCCGCTGCGATCGCAGACCGGATCATTCGACCACGGGCTCAGCCGCCATTCGCTGCTGTTGCCGGCCCAGGTGCAAGTGCTCCCGCTCTCGGTGACCAGACAGCCGAACCCGGGATTGGCGATCACGTTCGACCATGGTGCCGGCGGCGACTGTCCAGGCGCCAGATGCAGCACGTATTCCTGGCCATCGGCGCTGAAGCCGCCAAGGCCGTGGTCGAAACGCAAATCGGCGGGGCGCTCCAGTGGCAGTGTCGGTAGCGGCAAGGTATTGGCGCCGCCGGCCAGCAACGGTGGCAACTCCGGTTCGCCCTGTATGCCCTTAGCCAATTGCTCGGCGAAGGTGCCGCGCCCGGTGTCGAGAAACACGGCAGCCGCTGCGCTCAATGCCGCGCGATCGTGCGGCGACAAGTCCTCGCCCGCCACCATCACCACTGCGCCATCGAGTTTGCGCAAGGTGCGTGCACGCACCGCGTCGATGCGCTGGCGCAACCGGTCGCGGCCCGGCTGGGCGTAACCCGCCGTTTCTTCGTCAAGCAACACCAGATCGATACGCGCACCGAGCCCGCACCAGAACGTGTGTGCCTGCAACAACGGCTCGATCATGCCCAGGTCCTTGGCATCGCGAATCCGCACCAGGATGATCGGCCAGTCGCCGGAAATGCCGCGCGCCCACAGTGCCGACTGGATACTGCGGCTGCGCAGCAGATCCACGCGCGCGGCGCGCAAGTCGCGGCGCGGCACCAACGCCGCCGACAGCAGTGCCATCATCTCCTGGCACATGTCCGGATCGATCTCCAGGTTGTGCAGCTCCTGCTCGCTCTGCATGCGTGCCTGTTCAATGACCCAGTTCAGTTGCGGCAGCGAGCGGTAGCCGCGTAGCGTCGCCAGCAATTCGCGGCGCGAGCGGCCAACCGCCGTGAGGTAACCGATCTCGATCTGCGCATAGGGCGCCAGCGTCAACTCGACGCCGGTGCCGATCGCGGCATCGAGCACCGCACCGACGCTACCGGTGAAGCCGTCCACGCCCTGCGCCGCAGCGCGCAGCCGGGCGTTCTCGCCCCAGCGCCCCAACAGCACGCCGCGATCGGTATCCCAGCCGAATCGGTAGGGGTGACCCGGTGTCGCCAGCACCGTATGCGCCAGGTACAACGGTTTCTCGGCGCTGCCGCGCAGACGTCGACGGAAGATCAGTATCGACTCGTCAGGCAGGCATTCGCTTTCCACAAACAGGCGGGCAAACGCCGGATGCCGCTCGAACTCGCGCGTCGGCGCCAGCGCCAGTTCGGCAAAACCAGTCACCAGCAGCCGACGTGGCAGTGCGCCTTCGTTGCGCAACATCAGCTTGCGCGCTTCGACATCGTGCTGCGACGCCACCGCAACCGTCATCTGGCAAAACAGGCCACGCTCACGACGCCGGTATTCGGCCAGGTGCGGTCCAAACTGCACCGTGCAATGTTGCGGGTCGCCACCGACCGGGTCGATGCCGACCGAAATCCGCGTACCGTCGTCGCGATCCTCGATCACGAACCAATGGCCGCATGCGTTGCCGCTGCGGTCGGGCTGCCAACGGGTCAGCGCGATGCCGTTCCAGCTGCTGCC
>PGZE01000044.1 GCA_002840015.1 Gammaproteobacteria bacterium HGW-Gammaproteobacteria-2
GCGCAGCGAAGCAGCCGCCGTCCAGAACTCGATTCAGCGCGATCCGACGCGCTTGACAGCAAGCCGTGTTGGCGAGATTGTGGGTGTCCCGCTTTCAGCCGCCGTCCAGAACGCGATTCAGCGCGATCCGACGTGCTTGACAGCAAGCCGTGTTGGCGAGATTGTGGGTGTCCCGCTTCCGCGCTTCCGCAGATTGATACCAATATGCACACCGGCGAAGTCATCGCGCCGATTGCCGGTGTGGGCGGGCAGTGCGTGGTCGGCATCACAGCCACCGACTACCTGCAATTGCTCGATTGGACCGGCCGCCAAGTTCATCCGAACAAACGCGGCACGCTGACCGGCCCGCCGCCGCGCGCATTGCAGCGACTGGGCCACGATGCCGCACAATGGCCGCGTCAGGTACTGGCGGTTGGCTCGGACTTTCATCGGGCTGTGGGCACCGCTGAAAACCTGATCGCGAAAGCGAGTGCCATGGGCCAGCGTTGGCTGCAAGGCATTGGTGCAGCACGACGGTTGTTGCAAGCGAACCACTGAGTCCCGTGCAATGTGCTTGGCACACGCGCAAGTCAACTACGCATCCATCCTGTGATATCAAGTCGCCCGTGCGCGTATCGCACGCGCAGCGAAGCAGCCGCCGTCCAGAACTCGACTCAGCGCGATCCGACGCGCTTGACAGCAAGCCGTGTTGGCGAGATTGTGGGTGTCCCGCTTCCGAGATTGTGGGTGTCCCGCTTCCGCATCCCGCTTCCGCACTGCGGACCCGTGCGATGCGAGGATTCCATGGCATTCGCTCTGCCGGCCAGGAAAGGCTGCAAGCTTAGGCTGCCGAGATAGGCTGCAACATCGGAATAACACGATGATTCGTGTAGTATTTTTCTTACAAACAACGATCCTCGCGCTGTGATAGGCTGCGGGAATACATGGCGATTCGTCGCCGACTAGAAGTTGGTCATGAGACTGACATGAGACAATAGCAAGAAATGAAAATGCGAAATAGCAAACAATCATTAGCGCACGTTGCTGCCGACACAATAATTACGAGCACCCATGTAACAGTCGATGCCGTAAACGCATTTACCGAGCAAGTCTTTCACACCCGAGGAGGCCGGATTGGAAGCGGTATGGGTAGTGTTATTGAGGCACTGTGGGGGTTTCATTTAAACAGCATACTCAAGAGGGAAAAAGATATTCCCTATGAGCTGGGGTGGATTTACGGCCATGAGTATAATGATTTTGCGTGCATCCTTAGGGGACAGGATTGGAATCCAGAAACAAAAGACGGTGAGCTTTTCAGGGTTGAAGTTAAATCTATGGTTGCTTCGGCTGATGAATCAAAGGCACATTTTGATCGACTCCAACACGAATTTGCTGAAAATGAGTTGCTTGCGGTTTTTCTTTGGGATTGGAAAGTAATAGCTGACCAGCCGAAAAATGTTTATCCAGCTATTCTCGACTATTTCGTCGGCTACGCTTTACCTATTGCGAAATTGAGGGATGCGCTACACCTTGAACGAGGCGGGAGCTTTATCCAGAAAGGTAATTGTCCAGATGGTTGTACTATACAAAACTGCACCCATATTGGTGAGCCATTAAATGCGTCAGGGGTTCGTGAACGTCGCTCAGGTCCGGATTCTTCTAAAGGGGCGGGCGTGTCATATGCCGCAAATTTCGGCGGCATGCTGCGTATGCTGGGTTCGCGGGGCAAAAACGGGAAGGATATTCTGAAGAATGAATATGCTTCCGATCCAACCAAAGCGAGGTTCATTGATTTCATGGCGCGAAAATTTCCAAGAGTAGCCCGTGCAATTAAATGAACGGCTCAAGAAAGTCGTTGTTAGTCAAACACCTCAGACATGACCTTCTGCCCTTCCTTAGTAAGCGCGTTGGCCTTTAACAGAAGTTCTCGCCTTTGTTTCCTGAAACGCTCAATTTTTGCGACACATTCCTCTTGAAATTTTAACGGAGGAACAGGGACACATATATTTAGTAAATCTTTCGAAGAAACGCGTGGCAAAGCGGCACCGGCTTGCAGTCTTGAGACAAGTTCCGTTACAGGGTCAGAAATAAGAATTTCGCGAAGAAATAAAGGCAATATGAATTGGGTGTTTGCTTTGAGGACAATAAACTCTGTGGAGCAGAGTCCTTTGGTGTAGGGCGGTTCTACGTAGAACGCTTTTCTCAAGTAAGGACGAAGACGACCGTAAAGAATATCTCCTTCTGTAAACACCTTAGATCGGGATCGAACTTGTTCACTAGTGACCATGAAAATGCCCTGTGACTCACCGGTTATTGGTTCAACATTTTCAAGCCCTATATAATAAAATCCGTCTTGACCAAACTCAGACGGGTTCCTTGCGGCCTTGGACTCAATTACGACTTCAGCGAGTCGAACTAGCTTGAATTTTTCAGAGCTTAGTTCTGCATCTTCATGAACATGAAGATCGGCTCGCCATTTTCCGAGTTCGATTAGATCAGAGATAGGAACTGCTTTGGCTTTCATTTACCAGCCTTCCTTTTGCAAGAATCGTTTTGCTGTTTTTATAGCTTCCGCTATCTCTGAACCTTTCGTTTCACGTCCAGCCGCGTCATAACCAAGATTGTCAACTCTAATCATGCATGCTTTCTGATTCTTCGGAAAATCTTCGCCAGCTCGTAGTTTTCTACCAAACAGTATACCGCTACGCACATTCGCCCCAAAAGGAGCGAAGGTTTCATTGGGAAGATCAATCACTATTCGTATAGCCAACTTACTCATGAGCCACTCTCTAACGTACTTGAGCGACTCCGCATTGAAGATGCTTTCTGGTAATACAATGGCAATGCGACCTCCCGGCCGAAGAAACTCAATAGATCTTTCCAAACCTACTATTTCAAGAGGTACCTTTTTTCGCCCTTCAGCCAACGAAAATCTTGCTAGACCTGAGAATGCCTCGATTCCAAGAATTGAACCAAACGGCGGATTGGTCAAAACCAAATCAAAACTCTCTGGTTTCAGATCAGGATAGTTTCGGAAATCCAATAGAGCATCTGTACAACGGATATTCGAGTGCCCGTCTCCGTTGAGTCGCATGTCGGTCATCGCTATACGGGTCATCCTATCACTTTTCTCAATTCCATGAAGTTTTCCAAATGCAAACTCATGGTATTCCTTGGTGTGGTCTGGAGCCGTATGGCGAACATATGAAAGTGACTCTGTGAGAAAATGACCAGAGCCACAAAATGGATCTAAGATTAATTCGGAACTTGTGGGCGCTGTGATTTCTACCATCAGTTGACACACTTGCACCGGCGTAAAGTACTGCCCCATACCTGAACGCACGGACTTGCCTAAGACTTTTTGGAAGGCGCGACCTTTCAGGTCAGTGTCTGATCGCGTCAAAGAAAACTCTTCAATGAGCTGGAAGGACTTTACTAATGCAGAACTGGAAAGAAAGATGGGTAGATCAAAGACTCCTCTAGAGCGTTCATATTCAGGAATTTTTAACCGAAAGACACGCAAGTCATAATTGATTGCTTCCCGATAGAGCGCGCGCAGACATGACGCATATTCCTCAACAGTGCCAAAGGATGCTGTAGTGATACGTGAAATGGGAAGTATCGACTCTTGTTCTTCTAGATAAGACTTTAGATATAGAAGCTTGCAAAGTTCTTCGAGAGCAGCATCCGCGTGAAGCCCGTCAATGTCGCGCATTGCCGAATGAATCTCGAAGAAGATGTTTTCGAGCTTATTGGTTATAGGAATTAAATTAACCGCTTGCGCGTTAGTTGGGGCTTGATATTCAGCGCCTTCTTCGAATAAGCGAAATTCTCCGCCGGCCGAGCCCTTATAGTAATATTCGACGCTATGTACTGTTTCGAATTTGTCGTCTCGATAACGTCTTCTGAGAACTTCAAAATATTCATTGTCGTGAGAAAAGAACGCGACAATTCCTATTGTCTCTGTTGCAAGTGCATGATTTAATGCTTTATCTCGGATCTTCTTAGAAGGATTCGATGGGGTTGCGACAAAAAGGCAGAACGGCGCTCCTGGATAGACCTCGAAGCACAGCGCGCTTTGGCCGACATCAGAGTTATCGCCTCCAAGCAGGATAAATTGCGTGCGACCGTCAAAGTACGACGGCTTATAGAAGTACTTGTCGTCGAGAATTTCCCGCATTCTTCGAAGAGCTGGATTCTTGATTTGTTTCATCATGACGGGCATCGTACAAGATATGACGGGCGTCGTCAAGATATGGGACGCAATGAAAATGGTAGACGAAACAGTGGTTTAAGCGATTTTAGACAGAAATTGCCCAACAAAGCGAAGCCCCGGACACCCAAGATTCCGAAATTTCCTACACGCCCGTGCGCGTTTTGCTGACTGACGCATAGCGGTGAGCGCGTCATGCTGTGGCCATGACGTATCCACGTAGCCAACTCGTTCCGCCCGGCTCGCCCGGCACTTACCACTGCGTTTCACGTTGTGTTCGTCGTGCGTTTTTGTGCGGTAAGGATCGTTACAGCGGTCAGTCGTTCGAGCACCGCCGCCAGTGGATCGAAGATCGTCTCCACCGAAAATCTCGGGACATACAAGATTCCGACATCTCCTACATGCCCATGCGCGGTTTGCCCCTGCTTGCCACCGGTTGGTTGTCGCCACACTTGTTGCCGGTTCGAGATTGTGGGTGTCCCGGTCCGTCCCGGTGTCCCGGTCCGTCCCTGCAGGCCGCAGGCCGCAACCCGGGATCGCTTGGCAGCGACCTGCGCCCTTGCGGTCACCCATCATCACTCGCGCATCGGTTGCTCTGTGTTGCCAGCACCGGTAGTCTGGCCGCCGTCTTGCCGGAGTTTGCCATGCCTGTTTTTGCTCGCGTTGCGTTGCCGTTGTTGTTGCTGTTATCCGCCTGTGCCACCCATCCGACAAACAACGTGCAAGGTGGGCAGAATCCCCTCGATGAATCGGCAATTACGGCGTTGTATGCCCGTGTGGATGCGGCGGCGGAAGCGTACCGGGCCGCGTTGCAGCAGCTTGCAGGAGACGATCCGGCGCAGGGCAACGCTGGCGTAGCTGGTGCCACGGCACAGTTGCGCGATGCGGTGAGCCGCTGTGTCGCCGCCAGCGGTTGCGATGTGACACGGGTGGTGTCGGTCTACGATGCGCTGTTGCAGGAACGCGCGCAGGCGCTGGATGCGCAGAGTGAATCGTTTGTCGCGCTGCCTGCCGATGAGATCACCGCAGGCGAGGGCTTGGCGCAGGAACAATCGCCGCTGGTTGCCGATGTGCCTGAGTCGGGGCGTTCGGTGGCACTGCTCAATGGCCGCAATCTTTCCGAGATCATCGCCATGAAGGGCCCGGTCAAGGCCAGCCTCAATGAATGGCTGACCTGGATGCGCCCGAATCTGATCAGCGCCTGGGAAAACTACCAGTACATGCGTTATCTGATGTGGCCGGAGTACGAAAAGGCCGGCCTGCCCGAGGCGTTGCTGTTCGGCATTCTGGCCAAGGAGTCCGGTGGCCGGGTGCATGCGGTGTCGCGTGCCGGCGCCAGCGGCCCGTTGCAATTCATGTACAGCACCGGGCTGCGTTATGGGCTGGGCCAGGTCAATGGCTTCGATACCCGGTTCGACCCGCAACTGTCGGCGCGCGCCAACGTGAGCTATCTGAACGATCGCTTTGCCGAGCTCAATCACAATCTGGAAATGGCGCTGGCTGCCTACAACGGTGGCGAGGGCCGGGTGGGGCGCTTGTATCGCAGTAGCGGTGGCAAGGACTTCTGGAGCAGCGGCGTATACGGCAATCTGCCGCCGGAGACACGCGATTACGTGCCGATGGTGCTGGCCGCGGCCTGGTTGTTCATGCATCCAGAGCAGTACGGTCTGGAGTTTCCCGAGGTCGATGCACGGCCGTCGACGCTGGTGCTGCAGCATGCCGGTTCGATCAATGAATTGGCGATCTGCCTGGGCAACGCAGGCAATCGCGATGGCTGGTTCCGGCCACTGCGCAATCTCAATCCGCGTTTCGAGGCACACACGATGATCGCGGAGGGTACCGAGTTGCGGGTGCCTGCGGTGGTGGTGCCGCTGTACCGTGATCGCTGTTTGAACGACGCAATTGCTGCGCAGGCCAAAGACATCGCCAGCGCCAACCGGGTACAGGCGAGCAAGGCAAGGCTGGCGGCGTATACCGTGCGCTCGGGCGATACCCTGGCCGGCATTGCGCGCAAGCACGGCTGTGGCAATCCGCGCAGCCTGGCGCAGGGCAATGCCATTCGCGGCCCGCAGTACCTGATCCGCCCTGGGCAGAAGCTGTCGCTGGCGATGTGTCGCGGGCCGTAGTCGGCTCGCCGCGATAGTGTTGCGGGCTGCCCATGACAGCCCCGTGAGCAACATTTTTACCCATCGGTCGTGCAAGTCTGCTTCAATACCGGCATGCTTCGTTCAACCCTCATGACTGGTGCGTTGCTCGCCGCGTTGCTGCTCGTTTCGGGCAGTGCAGCGGCCATGCGTTGCAGCGGTCGGATAGTGGATACCGGCGACTATGCGGTGCAGGTGCGCGAACGCTGCGGCGAACCCTACTGGGTCAGTGAGTTCAGCACGGTTCTGGTGTACGGCGCTTACGGACCGGTCGAGCAGCGTGCGGTGCAGGAAGTGCAGGATTGGTACTACAACTTTGGCAGCAGCAGGCTGGTACAACGGCTGGTGTTTGTCGATGGCCGTTTGCACCGTATCGATTCATTGGGCTATGGCCGCGCCCGCATCGGCACCGACTGCGGTGAGATTGCGTTTTTGCGGGGCACCCGTGAGGGTGAGCTGGTTTTGCGTTGCGGGTTGCCATTGGCGCGCTATAGCCGTTACGGTGATACCCGCTATTTCGACAGTTATGGCTACGGTGTCATCCAGCCATTGCGCTATGAAGAGTGGCATTATCCCGATCGAAGGGGGCGGATTCGTCTGGTGATCATGGTGGATGGGCGGATCGATCGTACCGAGACGATCGACCTGGATTGACCTGCGGGCAGGTTCTACTTGCCCTTGCGACCAATGGAGATGGCGCGTGGCGATTTTGGAGCTGGACGAATTGCAGGCGGGCATGGTGCTGGCCGCGGATGCCGAGCATGTGAGTGGCCGCGTGCTGTTGCGCAAAGGCGTGTGCCTCACTGACGACCACCTGCGAATATTCCGGCAATGGGGTGTCATTTCGGTTGATATCGAGGGCGTGGATGCGCCGGCCGGTATCGAAGAGCGGATGCAACAAATCGACCCTGAACGCCTGGCGCAGTTGCGCGAGCAATTGCAACGGCGCTTTCGACATGCCGACATGCAGCAGCCGGTGATTGCCGAACTGATGAGCTGGTGCCTTGAGAACGAGGCCGGGGATCAGTCGATATGACACCAAGTGCCAGAGGCCTTGCCGCTCTCGTGGGTACCGTGCCCTCGCTGCCAGCGGTATTTTTGCGCTTGACGGCGGTGGTTGACGACCCGCGCAGCGCCATCCGCGATATGGAAGAAGTGGTCTACGAAGACCCGGCGCTCGCCGGCCGCTTGTTGCGTCTGGCCAACAGCGCCTATTTCGGTTTTCCCGGCCATGTGGACTCGCTGTCGCGTGCCATCACGCTGGTCGGTACCCGGCAGTTGCGCGATCTGGCATTGGCAACCAGCGTGCTCGATCTGTTCGTTGGGGTGTCCTCGGAGATGGTCAGCATGCGCTCGTTCTGGCGGCACAGTGTGTCAACAGGACTGATTGCCCGTGCGCTGGCCACCTGGCGGCGCGAAGCCAATGCCGAGCAATTCTTTGTCGCCGGTCTGCTGCACGATATTGGCCGTCTGGTGTTGTTGCTCAAGGCAAGCGAGTCGATGGTGCAGGCGTTGCAGCGCTCGCGCAACAACGATGTGTTGCTGCATGTCGTCGAGCGCGACATCCTGGGTTTCGACCATGCGACGGTTGGCAATGAGTTGTTGCAGCAGTGGAATCTGCCGCCCGCGATCTGTGCGGCGGTGGGTTATCACCATATGCCGATGCGGGCGGGTGCCAATATCCCCACGGCGGCGCTGGTGCATGTGGCCGATGTGATGGCCAATGCCATTGCGCTTGGCAGCAGCGGCATGGACGCAGTGCCGCCGCTTGACGCCGGGGCATGGGCGGCATTGGGGCTTCCGGTCAGCGTGGTCAAGCCCTCACTCAATCTGGTGCGGCAGCAGTTGTCCGACACCATGGCAATCATGCTGGGAGAGGACGGGTGAGCGAGCCCACTCCGGTGTATGCAGGCGGGAATCAAAGGTGCGACGTTCGAGGACGAACTGCTGGCCGCCACCCGCCAGCACATTGCACGCCTGTTCGCTTTCGATGCGATGGACATTGTGCTGGTTGATGAAAGCAGCGGTGGCTTCGAGTTTGCCGATAGCGACACCCAGCAAAGCGTCAGGGCGTTGAAACAGGAGCTGGATCGCCGTGTGGACGATGGGCATTTTGCCTGGGCATTACGGCAGACACGGGCTGTGGTGTTGCCCACGCTGGCTGGCAAAGGCACCTTGCTGCTGTGTGCCTTGGGCACCCGCAATCGGGTGCGCGGCATGTTCGCCGGCTTGTATGTTGCTGGTGCAGCCGGCCTGTCGGAAACCAAGCTCAACCTGCTGTTACTGATTTTGTCGGGCGTTGCCAATGTGTTGGAGTCCACCGCGCTCTACCGCCTGATCAAGCAGCAGAATGTCGAACTGGAGGAGCGCGTGGTGTTGCGCACTCGCGAGTTGGAGGTGGCCCGCCGTGAAGCCGATGCCGCCAATCACGCGAAAAGTGCTTTTCTGGCCAACATGAGCCATGAGATTCGAACGCCATTGACCGCGATCATCGGCTATGCAGAGTTGCTTGCCAGTGGTGTGGTTCCGGCACAACAACGGCAGTCGGCGATCAACACGATTGCTGGCGCCGGCCGGCACCTGCTGGAGTTGGTCAGTGCCGTGCTCGACATGTCCAAAGTGGAGTCCGGTCAATTGCTGGCCGAATCAATTGCGCTGGATTTGCCGAAACTGATTGCCGATGTGGCGGGCATCGTGACCCCGCAAATGCAGGCAAAAGGGATTGATTTTGCGCTCGAGTGCATCGCGCCGATGCCGGGCATGATCGAGAGCGATCCGTTACGGCTGCGGCAGATCCTGCTCAACTTGTTGGGTAACGCGATCAAGTTCACCGATCAGGGCGTGGTTGGGCTGCGTGTGCGCGTCAATGAGAATGGCGACCGGCTGGTTTTTGAGGTGAGCGACAGCGGCATCGGCATCAGTGCCGAGCAGGCGCAGGCATTGTTCCAGCCATTCGCGCAAGCCGATGCATCGGTTTCGCGACGGTTCGGTGGCACCGGCCTTGGCTTGTATCTGTCACGGCAGTTCGCCGAGCGCTTGGGTGGCACGCTGGAGCTTGATCCTGAATACCATGCCGGCGCCCTGTTTCGGGTGACGATCCCGCTGCGCCGGGTTGCCGAGCATGGCGATTTGCCGGTGCCAGCAACTGGCATTGCGCCTGGCCCATTGCGCGGCAACGTGCTGTTGGCAGACGATACCGCCGAGTTGCGCGACCTGGTTGCCCTGTACATCAGCAGCATCGCCCCGGATGTGCGCGTGGTGAGTGTGGAGAACGGCGCGCGCGCTGTGGAACGCGCCTTGATCGATGATTTCGACCTGATCGTGATGGATTTGCAGATGCCGGAAATGGACGGTTTTTCGGCGGCGCAGCTATTGCGTGCTTCGGGTTATCGCGGGCCGATGATCGCGCTGACTGCCAACGCGCTGAGCGAGGATCGCGACCGCTGTCTGGCCGCCGGTTTCGACGCATTCATCACCAAACCGATCGATGCCAGAGTGTTGGGGGATGCGTTGCATACGTGCTTGTCGGACACTGGCGCGGTTAACGACACCCTTGCCTGGGCTGACATGCCAGAACTCACGGCACTCAAGCTGCGGTTTGTTGACTCTCTGGCTGCGCGATGCGATGCAATGGATGCAGCTTCGGCGCTGGGCGATTGGCACGGTGTGGCTGGTATCGCTCATCAACTCAAGGGCTCGGGTGGCAACTTTGGCTTCCCGGAATTGACCGAATGTGCCGGTATGCTGGAGCAGGCTGCGCGCGGTGGTGATGTGCCAACGGCCGTACGCCTGCTGGCCGCGTTGGGTACCATGATCGAATCGATAGTCGATGATGCCGGTATGGCGTCGGCAAGGGATGGATGCGTATGAGTTCTGCACGACCCGACCACGCCAAGCTGCGTGTGCTGATCGTCGATGATGATGCGATGAGCCGCGATTATCTGCGCACGGTGTTGCGTGCCTTGCATTGCGCTGAAATCACCGATGCCACGAACGGTGCCAGTGCAACGCAGGCCTTGGCGCGCAGCCATGCCGAGTTGGTGTTTCTCGATATTGATCTAGCCGGCGGCAATGGCATCGATCTGATCGCGCCGATCCTTGCCGAGCAACCCAACGCTTTCATCGTGATGCTCAGTGCGCACAGTACGCTCGACAACATCAAGGCATCCACCGCACAGGGCGCACGCGGCTTTATCGTCAAGCCGTTTACCGCGGCCAAGATTCAGCAGGTGCTGGCCAATGCCGCGTCGCATTTTGCCAAGCTGGGCAAGCGCTAAGGGATGCCGAGGCGCGGGTTGGCCAGGCCTGCCTGCTGCCGGCAGGTCGCCCACAGGGTGTCTACATGGAGCGTTCACCGCTTTCGTGGGAGCGCGCCCCAGATCAAGTCTGGGGCAGGCTCTGCGCGCGAAGCGCTTTCGCCAGTTCGTTCGCCGGCAGGCCGGCGCGGGCGTTCACAACGCCGGTCAACCGAGGGCCGCCAGACGCGCAGCCAATGCATCCAGCCGCAGGTCGGCACAAGCACCCGGTGAGGTGCGCGCGGCAAGACTGGCATCGGGGTCGGCGCCGGCAGCAGGCAGCGGTTGTTCGGCGGCCTGGCGATAGGCATCGCGAAACGGCACGCCCTGTTGCGCCAGTTCGATGGCGCGGTCGGTGGCGTACATGCCCGGTTCCAGCGCGTCGCGCATGCGCTGGGTATCCCACTGCACCCCTTGCAGCAGGCCCGGCAGCAGCGCCAACGCATCGAGGCCGTGTGCAAACGCGCGCAGCAGCGGGCCCTTGCTGAATTGCAGGTCGCGGTGATAACCCGAGGGCAGCGACAGCAATTGCTCCACCTCGCTGCGCGCACCGGCGACCACCGCATAGCTGGCGCGCAGTAGTTCGATCAGATCCGGGTTGCGCTTGTTTGGCATTAGCGATGAGCCGGTGGCGTACTGCGCCGGCAGCCGCACGAAGCCGTATTCCTGGCTGGTGAACAGGCTCAGATCCCACGCCAGTCGGCGCAGATCGAGCAGCGCCTGCGCCAACGCCGCCAGCGCCTGCAACTCGAACTTGCCGCGCGAGAGTTGGGCATAGATCGGGTTGATCTGGGTCCGTGAAAACCCCAGTTCAGCGCTGCTGCCATCGCGATCCAGCGCCAGCGATACGCCGTAACCGGCGGCAGTGCCAAGCGGGTTGGCATCCACCCATTGCGCACTGGCTGCGGTGAGCGCGGCATTGTCGATGAAGGCTTCAGCCCAGGCTGCCCACCACATGCCGGCGGAACTGACCATGGCGCGCTGCATGTGGGTGTAGCCGGGCATCGCTACCCCGGCATCCGCACGGGCGCGGGTCAGGGCAACGTCGGCAATTGCCTTGCATGAGTGCTGCAGTGTCGCCATTGCATCGCGCAGATACAGGCGCAATGCCACCAACACCTGATCGTTGCGGCTGCGGCCGGTGTGGATCTTGCGCCCGACATCACCCAGGCGCTCGATCAGGCGCGACTCGATGGCCGAGTGCATGTCCTCGAAGCGCTCATCGAGCACAAAACGCCCGGCTTGCCAATCTGCGGCCAATACGTCGAGCTCTGCGCACAGCGCGCTGCATTCGTCAGCGGCCAACACGCCGATGCGCTGCAAGCCATTGGC
Source organism: Gammaproteobacteria bacterium HGW-Gammaproteobacteria-2 (assembly GCA_002840015.1). GTDB lineage: Bacteria > Pseudomonadota > Gammaproteobacteria > Xanthomonadales > Xanthomonadaceae. The sequence continues at coordinate 11,964 of PGZE01000044.1, forward strand.
ATGAGCGCGACTTGCGCGAATATCGTAGGCCAGCAGTTGCCGGTCCAGACGCACATCCTCGCCGGCGAGAAAGCGCTGGATGCGTTCATCGATGCGGGTGCCGGGTTTTTGCCAGAGCAACTCGCTCATAACGGGATTCCCATGGTTTCGGGCAGACCGAAGGCCAGATTGAGGTTTTGCAGCGCTTGCGTGGCAGCGCCCTTGAGCAGGTTGTCGAGGGTGGTCACCACCACCAACCGGCGGCCATCAGCCGACAGCGTAAAGCCGCCGATTTCGACGTGGTGCCTGCCGGCGATGGCACTCACCCACGGCGCATCTTTCATCACCCGCAGCAGTGGTTCGTCGGTGTAGGCCTGAAGATAGCGCAGCAACACGGCATCGGCATCGAATGTCTCGCCAAGGTGCAGGTTGGCGGTGATGCTCAGCCCGCGAAAGTGCGGCGCCACATGCGGCATGAACTCGACCGGATGCGCCAGCTGTCGGCTGACTTCGTGCTCGTGCAGGTGGCCGGTGAGCGCGTAGGGCATCAGGTTGTCGCGCAGCTTTTCCGGATTGTTGCGATCCGATGGCGTGGTGCCGGCGCCTGAATAACCCGATACGCCAAAGCATTGCACCGGCCCGTCCAACACCGCAAGCATCGGCGCGATCGCCAGTTGCATCGCGGTGGCATAGCAACCCGGGTTGCTGATCCGGCGCGCCGTCGCTGCGCCTTGGCGCGAGCGCTCGGGCAGACCGTAATGCCAGCCGTCATCGAAACGGTAATCGGCCGACAGATCGATCACCACGGTGGCCGGGGCCTGCTGATCGAGCGCGGCTACAAACGGTGCCGCCAGGCCATTGGGCAGCGCTAGAATCAGCGCATCCATGCCTTGCTGTGCGGCTAGCGCGGCGTCGAAGTCGACGTAATTCAGATCGCCGGAATAACTGGCTTCGTGCGCGGCCAGGGGTTCGCCAGCGCGCTCGCGCGAGGACACGAACCCGATCGCGAAACGCGGATGGGCGGCGAGCAAGCCGATCAACTCGCTGCCGACATGGCCGCGCGCGCCGACGATGCCTATTTGATACGGCTTGCTCATGTTCATCCCTTCAATGTCGCCGGGCGGTTGCGGCAATGATCGATGGCAAAACGCACATCGTCAAACTCGTGCAGGCCATACCAATAGACGTTCCACTTGTCGCCCTTGAGGCAACCATCGGACTCGCTGGCATAAAAATCGTTAATTGCATTGCCGGGGCGCGCGCGCCAGAACATCTGCGGGTTCTCGGCCTTCATCACCAGCCACGCGGCGCGGCCAAGACCCTCGCCCTGGGCGTCGTCGCTGACCGCGAACTTGTCGAGGTGGGTGATGCCATTCTCACGGGTCAGCACCATCGCCGCACGGTAATGCTCACTGACGTAGATGCGCCAGGGTTTGGTGCGTTCAAAGTAGTCCGGTGCCAGTTTGCGGCCGAAGCCCGATTCGATCAGCTTGCCCAGGCGCGCCAGATCGAGTCGCTTCCAACTGCTGTAGCGGCGGATTTTTTCACCGCGCCTAACCAGAGTGCCCGAGCCCCGATGGGTGAACAGCTCCTTGGCCAGTTCGTCGGGGCGGGTGATGGATACCGACGATGAAGGCGGCAATGCCATCAGCAGGTCGTGGATCTGCGTGATCTTCACGCGCATGCCCGAGTGCAACCACGGCTGCGCCATCAGATCGTCGTATTCGGTGCTCAGATTGATCGAGTCGATCATGCGCTCCTCGCCATCGAGCAGGCCGCCGGTGCCGGTAAGAAAGACGATCTTGTACGGTTGCAGATTCTTGACCAGATCGTTGGCCGCCCAGTCGGCATTGACGTTGAGGATCTGGCCGGATGCAGTTTCGCCCAACGATGCGATCACCGGAATCGAGCGCACCTTGAGCGCCGCATGGATGCCTTCGGTATGTACTTGCGTGACTTTGCCGACCAGACCGTACTTGCGCCGGCCCAGAAACGCACACTCGAACACCCCGGTTTGCAGCGAGGTGGCGCGCACGCCGGCTGCCTGCAAGGCCTCGACCAGACGCAGGTTTTCGCGTTGCAGCACGCGGCGAACCACCGCCAAGCCTTCGCCGCTGGTGACGCGCAGGCCGTCGACAGTGTGCTTTTCGATGCCGGCCTTGCCCATGTCTACATCGAGTTGCGGGCCGGCGCCGTGGATCACCACCGGGGTCAGCCCAACCTGCTGCAAAAAGGCGAGTGAGCTGACCAGCGAATCGAGTTCATCGCGCAAGATCGCGCCGCCGACCTTGACCACCGCAAAACGTGCGGCATCCAGTTGTGAGAAGCGCTTGAGGTATTGCTGGATTTCCTTGGCGCTGGCCATGTTGGACAGCAGGCGGACGATGGTGGGGCGAAGATCGTTCATGGCGTGGCAGCTCAGGCAATGATGCGGGCGACCGCATCGGCATAGGTTTGCAATTGATCCAGCGCTACCCATTCGTCGGCGCTGTGGGCCTGGGCAATATCGCCCGGGCCGTACACCATCGCGGTGAGGCCGGCAGCAGAGAACAGCGAGGCTTCGGTCCAGAAGTCCACCGCGTTGCCAATCGGCAGTTCCAGTTCGTCGGCCAGATCGCGTGCCAGCAATCGACGCTGTTCGGCGCTGGCGATATCGCCGGCCGGCAACGGCGGCCCGGCAAACGTGGCCTGGTACAACTCCAGCGCCGGCTCGGCGGCCAGCGCACGAAAAACGGCATGCAGTTCATCAATCCCTTGCGAAGGCAGCGGCCTGAAGCCAAATCGCAACTCCGCCTCCGGTGCGATCATGTTGGCCTTGATGCCGCCTTCGATACGGCCGATGTTGAAACGCAGGCCGGTGAGACCGCCAAAACGCGCGTGCGCCTGTGCATTGACGTAATCCAGTGCGGCCACGCTCCAGCGTGCGGCCTGATGCAGAGCATTGGCGTCCATCGCTTCGCTACCCGAGGCATGCCCGGCGCGGCCGCGAAAACGCATCTGCACCGACGCGATGCCGCGATGTGCGAGCACTGCCTCGCAGCGGGTCGGTTCGGCCACCAACGCGGCATCGAATTGCCCGCCATGGGCCTTGAGAAAGCCCGCGATGCAGCGCGCGTCGTTGGCTTCTTCGTCGGAACTGAACAAGAACGCGGCATCGCCGCTGGTGTGCGCGGCTGCACTCAGCAATCCGGCCGCCGCGCCCTTGATGTCGCAGGCACCCAGCCCGATGGCGCGATCTTCGCTCACCCGCAGGCGATGCGGATCGGCGCTCCAGTGCGGCGAGTCCGGAACCGTGTCGATATGCACGTTGAACAGCCGCCGCGGATTGCCGCGCACCGCCAGCAGTGCCACCGCACCGGCACCAAAATCGGTCAGTTCAAAACGAAAGCTCGGCAACTGCGCCTGCAGGTAATCGAAGATGCCACCGCTGCCGATTTTGCGCGGCGGATTACGTGTGTCGAAGGCGACCAGGTGTTCGAGGTGTTGGAGGATGGTGGGGAGCATGGGTCAGTTTCCGGGACTCGGGACTGGGGAATCGGGACTTGGAAAGGCGAGGAGCAAGAGCATGAGAGACCTCTGGTGTTGGGTAGGTCGGATCAAGCCCCAACGGGGCGGATCCGACAGCAATGACGTAGTGATTTGTCCGTCGGTGGAGTGCGCAGCAATTCATGTCGGCTCCGGCGCTTCGCGCCTTGAGCCGGCCTACGGACGCGATGCTTTTGACTCTCCCCGAGCCCCGAGTCCCGAGTCCCCAGTCCCCGCTTCATTCACCTGCGCCCACAGGGTAGAACTCATCCCGTACAGCTTGATGAAACCCTCGGCCTCGGCCACGCCCCAGTCAGCCGATTGCGCGTAGGTTGCGCCCTTGGCGTTGAGGATGTGCGGCGAGCGCACGGCCACCGCATCGACCCTGCCGCCGTGGGTGAGCAAGGTCACCTCGCCATTGACACAGCGCTGGCTCGAGCGCAGGAACGCTTCGAGGTCGGATTTCAATGGATCGTGGAAAAAGCCTTCGTAGACCAGTTCCACCCACTGCCGCGCGACGTTGGGCTTGAAGCGGTTCTGTTGTTTGCTGAGCACGGCTTCTTCCAGCGCGCGGTGGGCGCAGAGCAACGCGATCAAACCGGGCGCCTCGTACACGATGCGACCCTTGAGGCCGATGGTGGTGTCGCCGGTGTAGACGCCGCGGCCGACACCGTAGCGGGCAAACGCGCTGTTCAAGCGTGCCAGCAACTGTGCGCCGGGCAGGCGTTCGCCATCGAGCGATACCGCTTCGCCGTGCTCGAATCCCACGCACACCTGCAATGCCGCGGACGGCCATTGCGCCGGTGGCGCGCACCAGCCGACCGCGCCTTCGCCCGGCGTTTGCCAATGATCGATTTCGCCGCCCGACATGGTCAGGCCGAGCAAGTTTTCGTTGATGGTGTACTGCTGCTGCTTGCTGCGCACGCCGAAACCGCGTTCTTCCAGGTATCGCTGCTCGTAGGCGCGTACCTGGGTGTGTTCCTTCTGGATCTCGCGGATCGGCGCCAAGATGCTGTAATCGCCGCTGGCCTTCACCGCCAGATCGAAGCGCACCTGATCGTTGCCCATGCCGGTACAGCCGTGCGCGATCGCGCGCGTGCCCAGTTCAGCGGCGCGCTTTAGCGCCGCATCGACGATCAGGTAGCGATCCGAGACCAGCAACGGGTACTGGCCCTGATAGCCTTCGCCGGCCATCACGAACGGCACCACGAAACCGTCCCAGATCGCCGGCCCGCCATCGACGGTGACGTGACTGGCCACGCCCAACTCGGCTGCACGCTGTTCGATGAACGCGCGCTCGGCGGCATCCACCCCGCCGGTGTCGGCAAACACCGTGTGTACTTCCCAGCCCTGCTCCTTGAGGTAGGGCACGCAGAAGCTGGTGTCGAGGCCGCCGGAGAAGGCGAGGACGACTTTGTTGGAGCCGGGACTCGCGACTTGGGATCCAGTGAGGCCGGGACTCGGGACTGGGGACTGGGGACTCGAAGAAGCAGATGGTGTGGACATGGCAGACCTCTAGTGCAAGATATGAATGGGATTTCGCACGAATGCTGTGGGTTGGCACTAACCGAGTCCCGAGTCCCGAGTCCCGAGTCCCGTCAAAGCAACCATCACCGCCTTCTGCACATGCAGGCGGTTTTCGGCCTCGTCGATGGCGATGCAGGCGGGCGAATCCATCACCGCGTCGCTGGCCTTGACGTTGCGGCGCAGTGGCAGGCAGTGACTGAACACCGCGTTGTTGGTCAACGCCATTTTGTCGCTGTCGACCATGAAGTGCTGGTGCGCGTCGCGGATCGGTTTTTCCTGTTCCCAGCGCCCGAAATACGGAATCGCGCCCCAGCTCTTGGCGTAGATCACATCGGCGCCGGCATAGGCCACCTGCGGGTCGTGGCTGACCGCCAGCGAGCCACCATTGGCGGCAACGTTGTCGCGCGCCCAGTCCATGTATCGCGCATCGAGCAGGTATTCCGGGGTCGGGCACAGCAAGGTCACATCCATGCCCAGGCGCGTTGCGATGGTAAGCGCGGAATTGGCGACCGCGGTGTTGAGTGGGCGAGGGTGGTAGGTCCAGGTGAGCACGTATTTTTTACCGCGCAGATCCTCGCTGCCGAAGTGCTCTTGCAACGCCAGCGCGTGCGCCAGTTCCTGGCACGGGTGGGTGATCGTTTCCATGTTGATTACCGGCACCGTGGAATATTTGGCGAAGCCACGCAGCACGTGATCTTCGCGGTCGACCGACCAGTTCTGGAATTTCGGAAAGGCACGCACGCCAATCAAATCGACATAGCGGCTCAACACGCGTGCCACCTCGGCGATGTGCTCCTCGGTGTCGCCATCCATCACCGTGCCAAGGTCAAACTCGATCGGCCAGGCATCCTTGCCCGGCGCCAGCACCACGGCGTGGCCGCCGAGTTGAAAGGCGCCGATCTCGAAACTGCTGCGTGTGCGCAGCGAGGGATTGAAGAACACCAGGGCGATGGTCTTGCCCTTGAGCTGATCACCGAGGCGTTCGCGCTTGAAGGCGGCGGCTTCGCGCAGTACCGCATCGATTTCCGGGCGACTCCAATCCTGAGTATTGAGAAAGTGCTTCATGAGATGGCCAAGGTTCAAGGGGAAAGGGGGATGCGATTCGCAAAAAAAAAAGCCCAGCGCACAGGCTGGGCTTCGAAAGTCGGTGACAGAACCGGACGACGCTACCCAGCGTGAATTGTGGGCCGCACTCGGCGCGCGCGCGAAGTCATGCCAGCCGCCATGCGGGCGGTGGTCAGGATATCGGCGTCGGTGTACGAGCGATTCATTGGTACTCAGTGTTGCATAGCACAACGGAGCGTGCAAGAGCGAGCGTGTCGTGTCCAGCATGGCTCGATCCGGAAACTGAAGCCGCATCTCCCATTAGCGATGAGCCTGACGGGGTGCTTCTTGCTCGGCCCACTGTACCGCCGAGCCGGGCAGATACTGTACCACCACAGGCACCCACACCGACGCCACAAACATCTTGGCCAGTTGTTGCGATGGATCCCCGGTTCATGGCTGCTGGTACGCAAACGTAGTGGTTGGTATCGGTGGGCCCCGGCGGAGCCGGGTGCGCCCGGGAAATGCGGGGCGGATGAGGAAGCCAGATGACTCGGAAATATCCGTCCGACCCGAATGGCGCTTGCTTAAGCACCGTCCTTCCAGCGAAAGCTGGCATCCAGCTTCTTTCGCTCGTGCCAAATTTCCTGAAATCACTGGATTCCCGCCTGTGCGGGAATGACGATTTGATGGCGTTCTGGCTTAAGGAAGTGCCATTCCAGTCTGACCCAGATTATGCCGATTATGCCTGGCCGCGGCAGGTGGAGATGCTTTGAAAGAAGCGTCGCTGAACGGCGAGCCAGCGCTGACGAAACGGCCTCAACCGCTGCCGGGCGCGTCCATCACGCGACCCGACGCCAACCGTCGAAGCACCCCGCGCTCCTCCAGCTCCGCCGGCGATGTCCCCGCCAGGTCCGGGGTGCTGCCTTCGCCCACAAGCCCGGTCCAGCCGTCGCGGCCGCTGGCCTTGGTGCAGTACACGGCGTAGTCGGCGATGCGCAGGGCGGTGTCCCAGTCAGGCGCGGCATCGTCCCAGGTGGGCAGGGGCACGTAGCCCAGCGAGGCGGTGATGCGGCGGCTGGTGCCTTCCACGAACGGCTGCTCGCGCAACTGGCGCAGCAGGCGCTCGCACAGGGCCGGGCCCTGGTCGGCGCTGGCGCCGCGGCACACCCACACGAACTCCTCGCCGCCCCAGCGCACCATCAGGTCGCCCTGGCGGGCCACGGCGCGCAGGGTGTCGGCGAACTGCTGCAGGGCGCGGTCGCCGGCGTCGTGGCCGTGGTTGTCGTTGATTGTCTTGAAGTGGTCAAGGTCCAGCATCACCAGCAGGTGCTGGCCGTCGAAGTGGCCTGGCGTGGCGATGGCTTCGATCAAGCAGCGGCGGTTGCCTAGGCCGGTGAGTTCGTCTTCGCGGCTTTGCTGGGAAATGGTGGTGTTAAGTTCGGCCAGGTCGTTGCGCTGCCTTTCGATCTCGGCGCTGCGGGCGGCCAGCTCATGGTGGCTGCGAGTGCGCAGGCGGTGCGTGCGCCACAGCAGCACCAGCACGGCGGCAGCGGCCACCAGGCTGGCGACGAGGGCCAGGTTGATGGCGTCAGCGCGTGCCCGCTGGGCCTGCAGGGCGGTGTTCTCGGCGCGTTGAATCTCGTTGGCAGTCTCGGCGACAGCAAGTGCCTGGTTCTTGCGCTCAAGGTCGAGGGTGTTTTCCAGCTCACCGATGCGCGTCTGCGACTCGGTGGAGGTCACTTCATCGCTGAGCGCCTTGAACTCGCGCATGGCCACCAGGGCTTCGGCATAGCGGCCCAAGACTTCGAGGTTGTCAATCAGCACCGGGTAAAGCTCGAGCCGCTTCGGGCGCACGTCGGCGGTTTCGTAGAGTTCGCGGGCGCGCTGCAGGTGCGGCGCGGCTTCGGCGTGCCGTGCGAGCTGCGCCAGGGTTTCGCCCAGGTTCTTTTCGACCACGGCGCGCACCTCCGGCGGGTCGCGCGGGTCCACCTGGCGGGCAAGCTCCTGAAAAACTTCCAGCGCTTCGGCGAACTGGCCTTCGTCGCGCAGCAGGTGGCCGTAGTTGTTCAGCGCACCGCCGGTGGGCAACTGGTTGGCGCGGCCAAACGCCAGCGCCTCCTGCGACCAGCGCCGGCCTTGCTCCACGTTACCGGCACCGATATACGCGGTGGCCAGCACCGACAGCACGCCCATGCGCTCCTCGGGAGTGGGGGATTGTCCGCGCTGCTCCTTTTCGGCGCGCTCGGCGTACTCGATGGCGCGCGCGTGTTCGCCCAGGTAGATGAAGATGCCGGTGAGGTTGCGTAGCACGCCTGTGTCCACCGGTTCGCCCAGCGCCTCGCCCACGCGCAGAGCGGCGAGCAGGGCTTCGATGGCCGGGGGGAACTGGCTCTGCATGGCGTGGATGGCACCCTTGGCGCGCAGCGCGGTGAGCAGGCGCTGGCTGGGCGTGTCGCCCAGCAGGGTGATGATGGTTTCCAGCGTGCGGCTTGCGTCTTCCAGGCGGGGTACGCGCGAATAGACCGTCATCAGGTGGTGCAGGAGGTCGGCGCGGGCCTCCACCGGCACCGTCGTGTCCTGGGAGGCGGCCGTGGCGCGGGGTTCGATGGCCTCCAGGCCTTCCCAGTCGCCGGCGGCGTATCGGCGCTCAAGATCGAGCTGCAGCAACTTGGCTTCACCCAGCGCGTCGGTGGGCGGCGCGGCCAGCAGGTCGGCGGCCAGCGCCTTGGCTTCGGCAGCCTGCTTTTTTATCAATAGGGTGTTGAGCAGGGCCCGGCCGGCGGCGGCACGCTCGGGATGGGTCGGGTTGGCGTAAATCAACTCCAGTGCGGCGACGGTGCCGACGGGGTCGGTGCCGTAGCTTTTGGCCACCTTGTTGACGGTGGGGTTGGGGTCGGGCGCAGCGGGCGCTGCCGGTGTGGCCAGCGCCAGCGCAGGCAGCAGCATGAGCGGGAAAAGCAGCGTCCTGACAGCTGCGCGCAGCCGTGTCTGGTTTGTCATGCGATGGTTCCCTGGAAAGCGCGGTGAATACCCTTGGGGTCAGCATTGCCTACCTAATCACAAGGCGCAAGCGCCGACGGCCGCTTGCCGCCTGGCTGTGCCCCTAACAAACCCACTTCACCTGCTGCCGTTATGCCTTTACATTGTCGCCGGGAATGCACGTCGCCTGCGTCCCTTTCAACGTGTTGACCTTGTTCTCGGAGCCCATCACGGGCTTGGCGTCCACGGTGGTTTCGCGCTCGAAGGCGTGGGATTTGTCGGTGTTGCAGTAGCACAAAATGGCACAAAACAGGGGTAAAACTGGAATGGCACTTTCTTAAGCCAGGGGGTAAAACTGGAATGGCACTTTCTTAAGCCAGAACCCTCCCCTCAATTCGTCATCCCCGCGACTGCGCGCGCCCGGAGCGTGCGCGAACAGCGAAGCTGGCCCGTAAGGCGGGAATCCAATGACTTCAGGAAAGTGGGTACGAGTGAAAGAAGCTGGATGCCAGCTTTCGCTGGCATGACGACGTTTAAGCAAGCGCCATTCGGGTCTGGTCCCGATTCTACCGATTTTGCAGTTGACGGCGGCGGCGAAATGGTGGCCCCGATTCTGCCGATTTTTGACTAATTAGTGGTATTCGGTGTTATGGCGGTCTTGACAGCCCGATGAACCCGGCCATTGCACGCTATGGATGCGGCTTGCTCCAGCCGCGCCGGCTCAGCTTGGCGCACCGCGATTGCGGATGCACGTCGCGGATGCCATGCGGTGGTGGCTTACACTATCGCCTGCGCAGGCCTTGGTGCGGCACCGGGGGGCACAACAAGAGGGATGCATGAGCACCATACCGGTACTGACTATTGATGGCCCTTCGGGCTCGGGCAAGGGCACCATCAGCCGGGCGCTGGCGGCACGTTTGGGCTGGCACTATCTGGATTCGGGGGCGCTGTACCGCGCGGTGGGCCTGGCTGCGGCGTGGGCGGACATCGATCTGAGCGATGCCGACGCGTTGCTGCGTTGTACCGAAGAGGTCCGTGTACAGTTTCGCGAAGCCGCCGATCCGTCGGCCGAGCCACGGGTGCTGGTCAATGGGGTGGATGCCACCGACGAATTGCGTACCGAAACCGCTGGCGCTGCGGCATCGGCCATCGCGGCGCTGCCGCAGGTGCGCACGGCGCTGACGGCACGCCAGCGGCGTGCGCGGCGCATGCCCGGCCTGGTGGCCGATGGCCGCGACATGGGCACGGTGATCTTTGCCGACGCGCCGTACAAGGTGTTTTTGACCGCCAGCGCCGATGAGCGCGCACAACGGCGGTATAAGCAGTTGAAGGAAAAAGGGGTTTCGGTTAAGCTGGACAGTCTGCTACGCGAGATTCTTGCTCGTGACCAGCGTGATGCCCAGCGTGCGGTAGCGCCCCTGATGCCGGCCACAGATGCCGTCACCATCGACACCACCGGCTTGGGCATCGATGCGGTGATCGAAAAAGTCCTTGCGCTGTTGCCGGCATCGCTGCGGCAGCAGTAGCGTCTGCCAGGTATTGGCACCGTGGGCAGAACTGGCCCTCACGCATGGTGCGTGGGGAGTTTCCTCAACCGGCGCGCAAGCGCCACACAATGGTGGGTCGCGCCGATCGCGGCCCGTGTGTTCAACCGAGAAATCTTTCAATGACCGAATCATTTGCTGAGCTGTTCGAACAAAGCCAAGCTGCACTGACCAACCTCAAGCCCGGGTCCATCGTTAGCGGTGTGGTAGTCGAAATCCGATCCGATGTGGTGGTCGTCAATGCGGGCCTGAAGTCGGAAGGCATTGTGCCGATCGAACAGTTCCGGAACGAAGCTGGAGAACTCGAAGTCGCGGTGGGTGATACCGTCAAGGTAGCCCTGGATTCGCTGGAAAACGGCTTCGGCGAAACCGTGTTGTCGCGCGAGAAAGCCAAGCGTGCGATGGTGTGGGACGAGCTGGAAGAAGCACTGCAGAGCAATGCCACCATCACCGGCCGCATCAGCGGCAAGGTCAAGGGTGGTTTCACTGTCGATATCAAGGATGTGCGGGCGTTCCTGCCCGGTTCGCTGGTGGATGTGCGCCCGGTGCGCGACCCGGCCTACCTTGAAGGCAAGGAGCTTGAGTTCAAGCTGATCAAGCTCGATCGCAAGCGCAACAATGTGGTGGTGTCGCGTCGTGCGGTGGTGGAGAGCGAGTTCTCCGAAGAGCGCGAGAAGATGCTGGAGCGCTTGCAGGAAAACGCGGTGGTCAAGGGTGTGGTCAAGAACCTCACCGATTACGGCGCGTTCGTGGACCTCGGTGGCATCGACGGCCTGCTGCACATCACCGACATGGCGTGGAAGCGCGTGCGCCATCCGTCCGAAGTGGTCAACGTGGGCGACGAGCTCGACGTGCGCGTGCTCAAGTTCGATCGCGAGCGCAACCGCGTCAGCCTCGGCCTGAAGCAGCTGGGCGAGGATCCGTGGGAGAACATCGCCCGTCGTTACCCGAGCACCTCGCGCGTGTTCGGCAAGGTCTCCAACGTCACCGATTACGGCGCGTTCGTCGAAATCGAAGCCGGCGTCGAGGGTCTGGTACACGTTTCCGAAATGGATTGGACCAACAAGAATGTCAATCCGTCCAAGGTGGTGCAGGTTGGCGACGATGTCGAAGTGATGGTGCTCGATGTGGATGAAGAGCGTCGCCGCATTTCGCTCGGCATCAAGCAGTGCACCTCCAATCCGTGGGAAGCCTTCGCCGCATCAAGTCGATCACCGATTTCGGCATCTTTGTCGGTATCGAGGGCGGCATCGACGGCCTGGTTCACCTGTCCGACATCTCCTGGAACGCCACCGGTGAAGACATCGTGCGCAACTTCAAGAAGGGCGACGAGGTTGAGGCCGTGGTGCTGGCGGTCGATCCCGAGCGCGAGCGTATTTCGCTTGGCCTCAAGCAGATGGAGCAGGACCCGTTTGGCCAGTTCATGGCGCAGCATGCCAAGGGCGATGTCCTGACCGGTACGGTCAAGGAAGTGGATGCACGTGGCGCCAACATCGAGCTGGCTGATGGCGTTGAGGGCTATGTGCGCGCTTCGGATATCTCCAAGGAGCGCGTTGAAGACGCCAGCGCGGTGCTCAAGGTTGGCGAAACCATCGAGGCCAAGTTCATCGGTATGGATCGCAAGGGCCGTGTGTTGCAACTCTCGATCCGCGCCAAGGATGATGCCGATGTGGCGCAGGTGATGGACGAGTATCAGGCAACTGCCTCCAGCAGTGGCACCACCAAGTTGGGTGCCTTGTTGCGCGAGCAGTTGAACAAGTCCGAGTAAGTCATCGTTCGGGGCCTGTGATGCAGGCCCCGAACGTCTTTCCAGCGGCATCCAGCCCGAAGACACCATGACCAAGTCCGAATTGATTGAATTGCTGGCTCGCAGCCAGGGCCACCTGAAAGCCGATGATGTCGATGTTTCGGTCAAGACCTTGCTCGAATTGATGAGCACAGCGCTGGCTGAGGGCGAGCGCATTGAAATTCGGGGTTTTGGCAGTTTTTCCTTGCATTTTCGTCCGGCGCGTATTGGCCGCAACCCCAAGACCGGGGAGTCGGTTGCGCTTCCTGGCAAGCACGTGCCGCACTTCAAGCCGGGCAAGGAATTGCGTGAACGCGTGAATAACGCATCTATTGTTACCAGCACAGACTGATTGCTTTTTCAGACACACGCTCTGTGCTTGTGTTCACTTCGTTTGATCTCTCCGCTCCAGGAGCCTGCCCATGCGAGTCATTCACGCGCTGATGGTCTTGGTATTCATACTGGTCGGCGCATCGTTTGCAGCGCTGAATACCGCGCCGATCACGGTCGATTTTTACTTCAATCAACTGTCTGCCAATAGCGGGTTTATGGTGTTGTTTGCCATGCTTGCAGGTGCAGTGCTGGGCGCCATTGCAGTTATCGTCGGTGGTGTGTGGCCGCTGCGGCGCAGGCTGAAAGCGTTACAGCGTAACGTTGCGATTCCCGAATCGAGCCGAACCCTCAATGGGCCTGTGGACGCCGCGTGACTGACACGTTACTGGTGTTGATACTGCTGGCGGTCAGTGCCGCTTGCGGCTGGTATCTCGGGCGTCAGAACACGATCCGCACTACCGGCAAGCGGCTCAGCCGCATGTCCACCACTTATTTTCGTGGTCTTAACTACCTGCTCAACGAGCAGCCGGACAAGGCCATCGAGCTGTTTTTGCAGATTGCACGCGCCGACCGCAACACGATTGAAACGCAAATTGCGCTGGGCCATTTGTTTCGAAGCCGTGGTGAGGTGGAGCGTGCGATTCGCCTGCATCAGGGCCTGGTTTCACGTACCGACATCAGCGACGCCGATAAAATCGTTGCCTTGCTTGAACTGGGCGAAGATTACATGCGCGCCGGGTTGCTTGATCGCGCCGAAACCTTGTTCACCGATCTGGTTCGCCTGGATGAACAACAGGAAAAGGCGCTGCGCCACCTGTTGGCGATTTACCAGTTTGAGCGTGATTGGCCCAAGTCGATCGAGTTTGCGCGCCGTGTTGAGCAGGTGAGTGGTGAGTCGTGTGCAGGGCTGATTGCTCAATTACATTGTGAGATGGCCGAGCAGGCGCGACGCAGTGGCGATGGTACGTCTGCTCGTGAGCTCCTGTTGCAAGCGGCGCAGGCCGATCCCAACAGTTCGCGTGCAGGCATGTTGTTGGCGCAGATCGAGGCCGCAGATGGCAATCCCACAGCAGCAATTCGACTTTACGAGCGGGTTGCGCGGAATGATACCGATTTTTTGCCAGAAGTAATTTCGCCTCTGCTGGCGTGCTACGAACTGTGCGGTGATCATGCGCGCATGCGGGCATTTCTCGCGGAAATGCTTGAACGCCATGACGGCGTGGCACCGGTGTTGGCGATGGCACGCCTGATCGAGCGCGATGAAGGCTGCGATGCAGCGCTGGAGTTTCTTGGCAAAAATGTGCGTGAGCGCCCATCGATAGCTGCGCAAGCAGCGTTGATTGCATTGGCCCAACAAGCCACGGATGGACCAGCTCGCACGGTGCTTGAGGTGCTGGCCGTCAGCACCGATGACCTGCTCAAGCGGGCGCCAGGCTATCGCTGCAATCGTTGTGGTTTTGGTGCGCGCAGCCATCACTGGCAATGCCCAAGCTGCCGTGTTTGGGGGAGCGTGATGCCGGTACAGAGCGCTGCGATGAAATGAGCCCCAGTGCATTAACCATAACCATGGTTTCGCTGGCTGTGTCGGCACTGTTGACAAGCATGGCGGTCACTGTGTTGATCCGTCGTCTGGCCCTCAGGCGCAACATGCTGGATTTGCCTGGTTGTCGGCGCAGCCACGCCTCGCCGACGCCACGAGGTGGGGGTGTGGGTGTGCTGGCGGGTGCGTTGCTGCCGCTGCTGGCAGCGTATTGGCTACTAGATTTACGTGATTATTTGTTGCTGGCATACGTGCTCGGAACTGCGTTGGTGGCGGTGGTGGGCTGGCGCGATGATGTGCGCGACGTCGCGCCAAGCTATCGATTGCTCGTCCATGGCATTGCTGCGGCGCTGTTTGTGGCGGTGCTGTACCAGGCCGATGGTCATGCAGCAAGTCCGTTGCATGTGTTTATGTCCTGGTTTGCGATTGTCAGCCTGATCAATATCTGGAACTTCATGGATGGCATCAACGGCATTGCCGGTTCGCAGGCGATGTTGATTGCGTTGGCGCTTGCCGTACTCGTTGGCGGTGGCATCTGGATGTATGCCGCAGCATTGCTTGCGCTGGCCTGCCTCGGGTTTTTGCCTTTCAATCTACCCAAGGCATGGGTGTTTTTGGGTGATGTCGGCAGCGGTGCCATCGGCTTCATGGTGGCGGCGTTGCTGGTCCAGTCGGTGGCGTTGAATGCGCTGGCGTGGCCGATGGTACTAGTGCTGATTTCTGCGTTTTTTGTGGACAGCGCGCTGACGCTGGGCAAGCGCATCGTGCAGGGCAAGGCGTGGTGGAGAGCGCACCGCGAGCACACCTATCAATGGTTGGTGCGTGCCGGCTACGCGCATTGGCAGGTGACTCTGGGTTATTTTGTATGGAGCACGCTGGCGGTTGCCTTGGTGCTTGAACTACCCTATGGCGATAACGTGTTGCCAGCAACATTGTGGTTGCTGGCAACGACGCTGGCCTGGTTTTGGCTGCGCGTGCATGCGCGTCGCAAAGTGCAAAGGAAATTGCGATGAGCTCCTGGTCCGGAAAACTGGCCGCGTTGCTGCCGCGCGTGCTGGTGGTGGCCCACGACATGCTGATGGTCTGGATTTGCTGGACCGGTTTGGTGTACTTGCGCTACAGCTATGTGCAAGGCACTGTCGAGCGGCCGTGGTTTTCCACCGAGCATCTGATCGTTTTGCTGGCACAGGGCCTGGTGTTCTGGATGATGGGGCTGTATCGCGGTTTGTGGCGCTTCGCCAGCGTTGCCGACTTGTGGAATATTGCCCGCGCCTGTGCGTTGGGGCTGATTGGCATTGGCATTGGCCTGTTTTTGTACAACCGCCTGGATGGCGTGCCGCGTGCGGCGCTGGCGCTGTACGTGCCGACGCTGGTGATGTTGCTCAGTGCGCCACGGGTGCTGTATCGCGCCTGGAAGGATCGCCGTCTGGCCACCAGTCTTGACCAACCACGCAGCCGGGTGTTGGTGCTGGGTGCGGGCGCTGCCGGTGAAGCGCTGGTGCGTGATATGCGCCGTGATGGCCGTTATCGCCCGATCGGCTTTCTCGACGATCAGCCCAAGTTGCAACGCGCACGCTTGCAGGGCTTGCCGGTGTTGGGGCCGCTGCAACGGCTGCCGCAGGTGGCCAGTGAAGTGGCGGCCGAGCTGGTGGTGATTGCAATTCCAACGGCGACACCGGAGCAGATGCAACGCATTGTGGCGTTGTGTGAGCGTGCGCGTTTGCCGTTTCGCACGGTGCCGCGTTTGAGCGACGTGCTGGGCGGGCGGGTTGCTCCGGGTGAACTGAAATCGGTAGTGATCGAGGATTTGTTAGGCCGCGAGCCGGTGGCGCCCGATTGGGTGCCAGTGCGCGAATGGCTCGCCGGGCGTTCGGTATTGATTACCGGTGCTGGTGGCTCGATTGGTTCAGAGCTATGCCGGCAGGTGGCGCGACTTGGCGTGCGGCGTTTGCAGGTGCTCGATCAATCCGAGTTGGCGCTGGAAACTATCGTGCGCTCGCTGCGCGCCACCTTCCCGGGCCTTGAGATCGATGCCGTGTTGGGTGATTGCGGCGACGCCGTGCTGATGGCGCATGCCCTGCAACGCAGTCAGGCAGACACCGTGCTGCACGCGGCGGCCTACAAGCACGTGCCGGTGCTGGAAGTGCAACTACGCGCGGCCATTCGCAACAACGTGCTGGCGACCGAGGTGGTGGCGCGGGCGTCGGCCAATGCCGGTGTCGGCACCTTCGTGCTGATTTCTACCGACAAGGCGGTCAATCCGGCCAATGTGTTGGGGGCCAGCAAGCGTTGGGCCGAATTGGTTTGCCAAAGTCTGGCATCGCAGTTCAAAACGCGCTTTGTCACGGTGCGTTTTGGCAATGTGCTCGATTCCGCAGGTAGCGTGGTGCCGCTGTTCCGTGAGCAGATCCGCGCGGGTGGCCCGGTGACCGTTACCGATCCCGAGGTGAGCCGCTATTTCATGACCATCCCGGAAGCCTGCCAGCTGATTTTGCAGGCGGCGACGCTGGCGCCGCATGAAGCAATCTACACACTGGACATGGGCGAGCCGGTGCGCATCCGCGATCTGGCCGAGCAGATGATTCGGCTGTCGGAGCGCGGCAGTCGTGAACAAATCAGTATCGTTTACACCGGGCTTCGCCCTGGTGAAAAGCTGCACGAAGTGCTGTTTCACCCGGATGAAAAATACCAACGCACCGCGCACCCACGCATTTTTCAGGCAGAACAGCGCCCGGTTTCAGCAACGCAGGTGGCCGCTTGGCTTGATGAAGCACGTGTCATGGTTGAGTGCCACGATGAGGAGGCCCTGGCACAACTGATCCGTCGAGCCATCCCCGAGTACGAGAGCATCAGCAACCAGCCCAATGCCGCAATGGAGGGCATCGCATGAGTTTTCGCGTACGCAAGGCAGTCTTCCCTGTCGCCGGGCAGGGCACCCGTTTTTTGCCGGCCACCAAAACGGTACCCAAGGAAATGCTGCCGGTGGTCGATCGGCCGCTGATCCAGTATGCGGTGGACGAGGCGATTGAAGCCGGTTGCGACACGTTGGTATTCGTCACCAACCGCTACAAACATGCTGTCGCGGACTACTTCGACAAGGCCTACGAACTGGAGCAGGCACTGGAGAAATCCGGCAAGACTGAAATGCTGGCGTTGATCCGTGATGTACTGCCCAAGCATGTGCGCGCCGTGTTCGTTACCCAATCCGAACCGTTGGGGCTGGGGCATGCGGTGTTGTGCGCACGGCCGGTGATCGGTGACGAGCCGTTTGCAGTATTGCTGCCCGATGATCTGATCTGGAACCGGCACGGCAAGGGTGCGCTGCGGCAGATGACCGAGTTGGCCGCTGAAAACGATGCCGGGGTGATTGCGGTGCAGGATGTGCCGCGCGAAAAGACCGGTAGCTACGGCATCGTGGCGACCGACCGTTTTGATGGCCGCGCCGGGCGCATTCGCGCGATGGTGGAAAAGCCAAGCCCGGAACAAGCTCCCAGTACGCTGGCAGTGGTCGGACGTTACCTGTTGCCGGGTCGGATATTTGAGTTTCTGGACAAACTGCCGCCGGGCAAAGGTGGCGAGATCCAACTCACCGACGCCATTGCCGCGTTGCTGGAAACCTCACCGATATTGGCCTACCGCTTCCAGGGTACGCGTTTTGATTGCGGCAGCCGTATCGGACTGGTCGAGGCCACGATCCGCTTTGCGCTGGATCACGAGGACTTGAATCAGGCCGCACGCAAGGCGATGGAATCGGCGTTGAGCGAACTTGGCGTGCGCGATTCCTGAGTATGCGTACCGACACGACTTACTACCGCGACAGCGCGCACCGCCGCGCGTTTCCGGCGCTGTCGGGCCAGCATGAAACACGAGTGTGCGTTATCGGTGCCGGTTTCGCCGGCCTGAATACCGCACTGGGGCTGGCAGAACGCGGCGTACGCGATGTACTGGTGCTCGATGCGCAGTCGCCCGGCTTTGGCGCTTCCGGGCGCAATGGCGGCTTCGTGTTTGCTGGCTTCAGCCGTGGTGAGGATCGCCTGCTTGCCGACTTGGGGCCGGTACGCGCCAAAGCCCTGTACAGCGGCACCACCGATGCGGTGGCGCTGATCCGCAAGCGTGTGGCGCAGTACGCCATCGCCTGCGATGCGGTGGATGCCGGGGTGCTGTGGGTCAACTGGTTTCGTGATCGCAAGGTGTTGGCGTCGCGCCAGCGTCTGCTGGCAGAACACTTCGACAGCCATTGGCAGTGGCTCGACGCAGCACAGGTACAACAGCGGATACACAGTGCCCGCTATCACGATGCCTTGTTTGAACCGACAGCCCTGCATCTGCACCCGCTCAACTATGCTTTGGGCATTGCCGATGCAGCGATGCGGCAGGGTGTGCATGTCCATGGCAACAGCCCGGCGCTGAAGCTTGAACGCCGTGGCAATGGCTGGCGGATTACCACACCCGATGCGCAAATCGACGCCAAACAGGTAGTCCTTGCTTGCGGCGGTTATCTTGCCGGCTTGCACAAGCGGGTGGATTCGGCGGTGTTGCCGATTGCGACCTATGTGATGGTCACCGAACCGCTGGGCGCGCGCATGGCCGAGGTGTTATCGACCCAGGCGGCCATTTACGACACGCGGTTCGCCTTTGATTACTACCGGCCGTTGCCCGATACACGTTTGCTGTGGGGCGGGCGGATTTCGGTACGTGATCGCTCGCCGCATGCGGTGCGCCGTGTGCTTTACCGCGACCTGCTCAAGGTGTTTCCACAACTCGATGGCATCGGCGTCGATTACGCCTGGTCGGGGTTGATGAGTTACGCCCGCCATGAGATGCCGCAGATCGGTGAAATCGAGCCGGGGCTGTGGCTGGCACAGGCATTTGGTGGCCATGGTGTGGCGCCCACCACCTTCGCTGGTGAATTGGTCGCGTCGGCGATTGCCGAAGGTGACGCGCGCTGGCGTGAATTGAGCCATTACGGGTTGGTGTCGGCGTTCAAACCGGCAGGCTTTGTTGGTGCCCAGTTGGGCTATTCCTGGTTGCAGGCAAAGGATGCCTGGAAGGATTGGCGTGAGCGCAGCGTATGACAGGCATGGACGAAGCATTCATCAGCTGGGACGATTTCGAAAAGGTGCTGATCTGTGCTGGTACCGTGTTGCGGGTCGAGGATTTTCCTGAAGCACGCAAACCGGCGTGGCGGCTGTGGGTCGATTTCGGGCCGCATGGCATCAAGAAGACCAGCGCCCAGATCAAGGCGCTGTATCAGCCCGATGACCTGATCGGCAAACAAATCGTTGGCGTAATCAATTTTCCGCCACGGCAGGTCGGCAAGTTCCAGTCCGAGTTTTTGCTGACCGGCTTTGCCAGCGAAGACGGCGTGGTGATTACCACCGTCGAGCGGCCGGTGGCCAATGGTGCGCGGCTGGTGTGATAGACGTTCGCCTTACTGCCACTGCGTCAGCGACACGCCGACGCCAATGGTGTTCTGATGAATGTTGTAATCCACCAAGGTTTCGCCATAGCCGCTGAACACCTGTACATAGCCCTTGAGCGCACCGATCAACGGGAAATGCCAATCAAGTTGTACCGTGGCACGATTGCCGACGCCGCTGTAGCGGGTGAGTGCCGAGAACTCGTTTTTGCCGTGCTGATACACCGCCAACAAATCGCCATGACCCATGAAGTCGGTGATGCCAGGGTTGTCATCGGTTTTTGCGGATTCGTTGATGCGCAGCCACGGGCGCACAAACAACGAAAGGTTGCCGCGTTCCAACCCAAACTGGGCATAGACCCGGTTCCAGCTACGCGACAGGGGCAGGTCGCGGCCATTGGATTGGTGAACCACCCCCAGATTCAGCAGTCGCCAGTCAAAGCCGAGAAAGCTGGCGTTGGTGCGCAGGGTGAGGAAGGCTTCCGGCTCGTAATTGGTTTCACGAAACGGTGCGGAGTTGATGCTGTTGTACACCTGCCAACTCGATTGCTGGGTGTAGCCAAACCATAAATCGCCGTAGCCGCCAAACAAGTTTTCCAGTGCTTTGGTCTTGAAGCTGAGCTGGAACTTGGATTCGACGCTGTCGAGGTTGAGTGGTGAGGTGACCTGATGCCCTGGCGCAGGCGTGGAGGGCAGTTGGTTGGGATTGCCCGAATAGCGGGCAAACAGAGCGTAAGTGGGTTTGTAGGCGACGATGCGAAACAGCCCGTATTTATCTTCAGGCTCAAGTTCCCAGCGTTGGCTCAGGGTGTCGGGGCTGCCATCGCTGTGGCGCTGCGCGATCGCAGGGTGGCTGCGCTCATCGCGGCTTGCAGCGCGTGTTGGCGCTGCTGTCGTAGCCGCGTTTTCATTCTCGCTGGCAGAGACATCACCGTGTGCATCGATTTGGTCGTAACAAGCCAGTCGCGCCTGATCATCGCGGATATCACGGCAATCGCTGACGCGTGTTTGAGCACTTGCTGGAGCAAGCCACGCCGCGAACAAGATGATGGTGAATAGACGCTGTGCAGGCATTGTCATGGCTCGGTCCGAAATCAGCCGCACATTGTGCCTGAACCTGACTGAATCTGCGCTACTGAGTACGCGGCTTGCTTGGTCGCCCAGAAGGTGAACTGCCACAAAGAAACGGTGATTTGCTCCCTGTGGGAGCGCACCCTGTGCGTGACCACGGTTATCGGTTTTTGCGGTTGCCCATCCCGCTTTTGTAGAGCAACTGTGTTGCACGCCGGTACGAGCCAGTGCTTCTGTGGGAGCCAGCCTGCCGGCGAACGAACTGGCGAAAGCGCTTCGCGTGCAGAGCCTGCCCCAGACTTGATCTGGGCGCGCTCCCACGAAAGCGGTGAACGCTCCCTGTAGCCACCCTGTGCGCAATCCGAACTCACGATCCAGCGCCATCGGCTGCTTTGCAGCACAGCACAGGACTGGATTGGATGTGACGTGTCAAGCAAGACTCGGCATCAAATCGCAAACTGCAGGCGCGCCAATTCCGCGTACAACCCACCTTGCGCCACCAGTTCCTCGTGCCGGCCCTGGGCCACGATGCGACCATGATCGAGCACCACGATGCGATCCACCCGCTGCACGGTCGCCAGCCGGTGCGCGATGATCAGGGT
Source organism: Gammaproteobacteria bacterium HGW-Gammaproteobacteria-2 (assembly GCA_002840015.1). Classification (GTDB taxonomy): domain Bacteria; phylum Pseudomonadota; class Gammaproteobacteria; order Xanthomonadales; family Xanthomonadaceae. The sequence continues at coordinate 33,316 of PGZE01000044.1, forward strand.
GGTGCGCCCCTGCATCAGTCGGTCCAGTGCATGCTGGATCGCGCGTTCACTTTGCGCATCCAGCGCGCTGGTGGCTTCATCGAGCAGCAGGATCGGTGCATCCTTGAGCAGCGCGCGGGCAATCGCCAGGCGTTGCTGCTGACCACCAGAAAGGCGCGAGCCGTGCTCACCCAGATAGGTGTGATAGCCCTCTGGCAGCGCCTGAATGAAGGTGTGCGCTTCGGCCAGCCGCGCCGCTTCGTACACGTCGTCGTCGCTGGCATCGAGCCGGCCATAGCGCAGGTTTTCCATGGCGTCGGCGCCGAAAATCACCGGGTCTTGCGGCACCAGGGCAATGCGTGAGCGCAGGTCGGCCGGCTCCAGTGTGCGCACATCATGGCCATCAACCTTCACGCTGCCGGTTTGCGGGTCGAAGAATCGCAGCAGCATCTGGAATACCGTGCTTTTGCCAGCGCCCGACGGCCCCACCAAGGCTACCGTTTCACCAGCGCGAATGTGCAAGGTGAAATCGATCAATGCCGAGGTTTCCGGGCGCGAGGGGTAGTGGAATGTCACCGCGTCAAAGCTGACATCGCCGCTGAAGCGCGCCGGAAGCGGTTGCGGCTGGGCGGGCGCGGCGATATGCGAGCGTTCGCGCAGCAACTCGTTGATCCGTGCCATGCCGCCGGCAGCGCGTTGCACATCGTTCCAGACTTCGGTGAGCGCGCCCACCGAACCGGCGCCGATGATGGCGTACAGCACGAACTGGCCGAGCGCGCCGGAGCTCATGTTGCCGGCGATGACATCCTTGGCTCCAACCCACAGCACTGCGGTAATGGCGCCGAAGATCAGCAGTATCACCAGTGCAGTCATCAGTGATTGGGTACGGATGCGGATGCGCGAGGTGAGATAGGTGCGATGGGCGGCATCGGCAAAACGCTCGCTCTCGTGCGCCTCGCGAGCGTAGCTTTGCACGGTGTGCATGGCGTTGAGGGTTTCGCTGGCACGCGCACTGGCGTCGGCAAGGCGATCCTGGCTGGCGCGCGATTGCTCGCGCACGCGACGGCCGAACAGGGCGATCGGGACGATGACCGCCGGGATGACAATCGCAGCCATACCCGCCAGCCGCGGGCTGGTGATCGCCAGCATGATCGCCGAACCCGATGCGTTGAGCACATTGCGCACCGCGATCGATACGCTGGAACCGATCACCGTGCGCAGCATTTCAGTGTCAGCCGACAGCCGAGAGATGATTTCGCCGCTGCGTGTGCGCTCGAAAAAACTCATATCCAGATGCATCAGGTGCGTAAAGACCTGCTTGCGGATATCGGCGACGATGCGTTCAGCCAGTACGGTGATGCAGAAAAACCGGGCGGCTGTGGCCATGGCGAGAATGGCAGCGACCACGAACAAAATCTCGAACCAGCGATCGATCGAGCCGCCACCGGCGCCGCCGATGCCTTTGTCGATCACCAGGCGAAAGGCAATCGGCAGCGCCAGCGTGGAGCCGGCGGCGATCAGCATGAAGCCCAGCCAGCCGGCGACCAGTCCGCGATAGGGGCTGGCGTAAGGCCACAGGCGCCGAAGGGACGACAGTTTACCGCTGGATTTTTCAGAAGTGCTCATGGATTCTCATCGTCGGCAATCAGTAGATGCGCCTGTCCGCGGGTGGCATCGCGCAAGGCATCCGCCAGGGGGTGTTGCATGGCTGCGGGCAGACTCAGCCGAATGAGCAAACCATCGGCCTGGTAATTCTCGCCGATCTTGCATGCCTGATGTTGCTGCATCAAGGTATGAGCGACGCCGGTGTGTTCAAAGCCACAGCGCAATTGCATTTCGCACATACGAATCACAGTGCGGCGTTCGGCAACGCGCAGACATTCGGCCGCAGTGCCGCCGTAAGCACGCAGCAGGCCGCCGGCACCGAGCTTGATGCCACCAAACCAGCGGATCACCAGCACCACCACCTGATCCAGTCCCTGACCATCGATGGCCGCCAGTATCGGCCGACCAGCGGTGCCACCGGGCTCGCCGTCGTCGTTGGAGCGATAGCGTTCACCGATTCGCCAGGCCCAACAATTGTGGGTTGCGGTTGCGTCGCGGTGGGCAGCAATGAAGGCCAGGGCTTCGTCCTCGTCAGCAACCGGAGCGGCGTGCGCGACGAAACGACTCTTGCGTATTTCCTGGGCAAGGCAGTGGGGTGTAGTCAGTGTGGTGCTTTGCATATCACGGTGCATTTCAGCGGCGGAGGCATGGCGTCGGAATGCCCAGTGTAGCGACCGTGCATTGCCCTTGTCGGGGAAATGCTGGTCGGGCGGATAATGGCATTTCGCACGGCGGAGGATCGGCGCCAGCCACTGTGCCGGTAGGGATCGAGCTCCCAGATTGGGCTGGGGCAAGTACTACACAAGTGCTGTCCTGATTAGCGCTATATCTCAGCGGTAGAAGCCCCTCTCCCGCCGGGAGAGGGGTTGGGGGTGAGGGTTCGGTGCGAGTATCTGCCATCGTACAGGCTTGAACCCTCATCCGGCGCTTCGCGCCACCTTCTCCCGGAGGGAGAAGGGGCCGAAGCCCGCCGGGCTGAGATATAGCGCTAATCAGGAGTGCTGTTTGTGCTTGACAACGTCTATGCGTTGTGGTTTTTTAACTTGAGCTTAACAACTCGCCGTGACCGAAAAAAATCAATGAGGGTAACGAGAATGAATGATTCAACCGCATCTAACCTGAATACTCATGTCGCCGCCTCCCGGTGATGGCGGTAACCTCGTGATTCCACAAACACGCGGGAGCCACTCCCAGGAGGCGACCATGAAACTCTAC
>PGZE01000096.1 GCA_002840015.1 Gammaproteobacteria bacterium HGW-Gammaproteobacteria-2
TCGGGACTCGGGACTCGGGACTCGGGACTCGGGACTCGGGACTCGGGACTCGGGACTCGGGACTCGGGACTCGGGACTCGGGACTCGGGACGACAAGCTTGCGAGCTCTCGTTTTGAGCTTTTGCTGTAGCTTTTCCGAGTCCCCAGTCCCCAGTCCCCAGTCCCGGCTTATTGGCTTTTCCGAGTCCCCAGTCCCCAGTCCCGGCTTATTGGCTTTTCCGAGTCCCCAGTCCCCAGTCCCCAGTCCCCAGTCCCGGCTTATTGGCTTTTCCGAGCCCCAGTCTCCAGTCCCGGCTTCATAGATCCCCAGCCCCCAGCCCCGAGTCCTGCGCAATGAGCAAACGCGATTTTTATGAAGTCCTCGGTGTGTCCCGCACAGTAACCGAAGTTGAGCTCAAGACCGCCTATCGCCGGCTGGCGATGAAGCACCATCCCGACCGCAATCCTGGCGACAAGACATCCGAGGAGACGTTCAAGGAGGCCAAGCAGGCGTACGAGGTGTTGTCCGACCCGGCCAAGCGCCGCGCCTACGATCAGCACGGTCACGCCGCGTTCGAGTCGGGTATGGGGGGCCGAGGCGGTGCCGGATTCAACGATGTTGGTGATATTTTCGGCGATATTTTCGGCGATATTTTCGGCGGTGGCCGTGCCCGCCAGCCGCGCCGTGGCGCCGATCTGCGTTACACCATCGAACTGGATCTCGATGAGGCGGTAGCCGGGCTGGAACGTGACATTCACGTACCCTCGTTGGTGGTCTGCGACACTTGCCATGGAAGTGGCTCCAGCGATGGAAAGACCCACACCTGCAAAACTTGCCACGGTCACGGCCGGGTGCGTATCCAGCAGGGCGTTTTTTCAATCCAGCAAGCCTGCCCGCATTGCGAGGGTACCGGCAAGTCGATCGAGTCGCCCTGTGGCGACTGCCATGGTAACGGCCGTGTTGAGACCGAACGCGTGCTCAAGGTCAAGATACCGGCCGGTGTCGATGCCGGTGACCGTATCCGCCTTACCGGCGAGGGCGAAGCAGGCCCCTCTGGCGCCCCCAGCGGCGATCTGTATGTCGATGTGCAGGTGCGCCCGCATCCGATTTTTCAGCGCGATGGCGATGATCTGTATTGCGAGGTGCCGATCCGTTTTTCGCAGGCCGCACTGGGCGCCACTATCAACGTGCCGACACTCGATGGCACCGCCGAAATCCGCGTACCGGAAGAAACCCAGACCGGCAAGATGTTTCGCCTGCGCGGCAAGGGCGTGAAGTCGGTACGCAGCCGCAGCACCGGCGATCTGATCTGCAAGGTGGTCGTTGAAACCCCGGTTCTACTTACCAATATCCAGCGCGAGTTGCTGGAGAAGTTCGAGGAAACCTTTGCCGGCATCGACCCGGCGCGCCACTCGCCACGCTCCAGCTCGTTCATGGATGGCGTCAAGTCGTTCTGGGATCGGATCACCTCGTGAGTTGATCGGTCATCACGTGGCACACAGTGTCGACACGACGCCGAATGTATGTCCGTGAACCTAAGGATGCTCTGAACAAGTCAGTCTCGGTAGAGTAGCGCAACGGCCAACGCGAGACGCATCGATGACGCAGCTGACCTTTGGTGACGCCGAGTACGTCGGCAAACGCAAGCGTACCAAGCGCGAAAAGTTCTTGGCCGAAATGGAGCAGGTTACGCCGTGGGCGGCGTTGCTGGCACGGATCGAACCGGCGTACCCCAAGGCAGGGCGCGGTCGTCGTCCGTACCCGCTGGAAACGATGCTGCGTATTCATCTGATGCAGCAGTGGTTCGGCTACAGCGATCCGGCGATGGAAGAGGCGTTGTACGAGATTGCGCCGCTACGCCAATTTGCGAAGCTGACGTTG
>PGZE01000045.1 GCA_002840015.1 Gammaproteobacteria bacterium HGW-Gammaproteobacteria-2
CACGGCGCGGTGGGTTATGCCGCCGTTGCCAGTGGCAATGTGCGCGAAGCATTGCACGCGGTGTGTCGCTTCGCTGCAATCCGCACCCGCGCCGTACATTTTGAACTCAATGGCGATGCTCACAGCACCCGCCTGCATATCGTGGAATCCATCGATCTGGGCCAGGCGCGCGTCTTCATTCTGGAAGCCTGCCTGGTCATCGTCGAGCGCCTGCTGCAAGCGCTGTCGCCTCAGGGCTGCAAGCAACTGCGCTATGCCATCCCCTGGCCACAACCCTCGTGGGCGGGCTTGTATCCTCACTATCTGGCCGGGCAGTTGGCATTTGGCGCGGCCGATTTATCCGTCGACATGCCCGCTGAGCTGCTCGCCCAGCCCTGTGTCAGCGCCGACCCGGACGCATACCGCTCGGCACAACGCGAATGTGAGCGCAAACTTGAGGAAAGCCGGCCCGGCCGCGACCTGGCCAGCGCAGTACGTAAACACCTGCTCGCCTGCGATGGCGACTACCCGAATGCAGTGCAAATGGCACAACGCTTGAATCTTTCACCACGCAGCATGTTTCGGCGCATGCGCTCGGCGGGCATCAGCTATCACGCGGTGCGTGACGAGGTGCGTTGCGATCAGGCGCAGTGGCAACTGCGCCACAGCGATGCGTCGATCGAGCGCATCGCCGAGCGCCTGGGTTATCGCGACACCTCCAATTTCTCGCGCACCTTCCGCCGCTGGACTGGCATGGCGCCGAGCCTGTGGCGCGAGCAGGCGCGCGGGAACAGCGAATGATCGGATTGCAAGACCATCTTTGCGCAACCACGGAAACCCGGTATGAACAGCAGCACGGATAACCAGCTCGGCAATCGCATTCACAGTGCGGCGCTGTGCTTGCCCTGCCCTGATCTGGATGCATCGCTGCGCTTCTTCACCGAGCGACTTGGCTTTGGCGTCGAGCAGATCGTTCCCGCCGATGCACCACGCGTTGCGCCGCGCAAAACCGCATTTGCATGCAACTGGCCTGTGATCGCGCGGCACTTGCCAGTGAACCCCCGGAGCAGCTCATCAGCCCGTGCGGCGTGCGCGTGGAACTGTGCGATGACGAGCCAGAACTGCACATTCCGCACGGCGAGCAGGCATTCATCATCACCCGTCATGGCGCCGGCGATGACTGGCACATTGGCCGGGCCGGCATGCACTACCGCGACCTGATCCCGGGCCGGCTGGGTGGCCGCTTCATCGCCTCGCACATCCGCATCCCCGATGGCGGCGAGGTGCCCGACTACGTGCATTACCATCGCGTGCGCTTCCAGATGATTTTCTGCAAGGCCGGGTGGGTGCGCGTGGTCTATGAAGACCAAGGGCCACCGTTCGTGCTGCATGCCGGCGATTGCGTACTGCAACCGCCACAGATTCGTCACCGGGTATTGGAGGCATCAGCGGGGCTGGAGGTCATCGAACTGGGTTGCCCGGCGGTACACGAAACCTGCGCCGATCACGGCTTGAGTTTGCCCAACGCCCGCCACGCCCCGCAGCGCGAGTTTTCCGGGCAGCGCTTCGTGCGCCATATCGCTGCCGCTACAGCACGCGGGCAGTGGCGAGCAGCAGGCTTTGCCGCGCGTGATACCGGCATTGCAGCTGCAACCAGCGGCCTGGCTAGCGCCAAGGTCATCACCCTGGCTGACAAGCCGCCTACCGCGCCCTTGCAGGCGACGCTGCGGCATGATGGCGAGTTGTTGTTCCTGTTCGTGTTGCGCGGCAGCCTGACCCTGCTCAACCCGGAGCACGGCACACAGGCGCTGGCTCAGAACGACAGTTGTGTGATTCCTGCCGGCTGCGATTTTCAACTGCGCGCAGGCGATGACCTGGAGGTTCTCGAAGTCAGCCTGCCGGCGTAAGCAGGCCGTGCTTGCATCGTGCTGGCCGATGGCCAGGACGACCAAGTGATTTCCGGTCGCTCACAGGGGGTCTACAAGAAGCACGACGATCTCGCCCTGTGAGCAACTGTGTTGCACGCCGTTGCGAGCCAGTGCTTCTGTGGGAGCCAGCCTGCCGGCGAACGAACTGGCGAAAGCGCTTCGCGCGCAGAGCCTGCCCCAGACTTGATCTGGGGCGCGCCCCCCACGGAAGCGGTGAACATCTCTTGTGGAGCCACCCTGTGGGCGACCAGAACTCGAACGGCACGCGATAGCGATCGCTGTACATCGCTGGTGCTAAAGCTTGCTTGCATGCAGCCGATAACGTGGCCAACGGATGCAACGGGAAACCCGATGTGATCGAAGCCATTGCCCTCACCGGAATCGAAGCCGGGCAAACCCGGCTCGCGGTTGCCGCCAACAACATCGCCAACGCGTCCACGCCTGGCTTTGCGCGCCAGAGCGTGATTCAAAGTGCGCAGCCCGGTGGCGGCACCCTGGCACGGGTGACCGCCGCCAGTGATAACAGCGGCTCACTGCTGGACGATCAAGTCAATCAGCTCACTGCCAGCTACGCGGTCCAGGCAAACGTGTTCAGCCTGAAGATTGCGCACGATACCCTCGGCACGCTGCTCGACCAGCGTGCCTGAATCGGCATTACTCAGAACCGGTACGTCACCTGCGCACGATAGGTCAACGGGTCGCCGAAGAACGCGGTGAGCGTGCGCTCGCGGCCCAATGTCGGCGCCAGGGTGGCATCGTTCACGAAATCCCAGCCCGAGGTGATGTAGCGCTTGTCGCCCAGATTGCGGCCGTGCAGACCAACGCTCCACCGGCCATCGTCGGAGTTCCAGACGATGCTGGCATCGAACAGCGTATAGCCGCCCTGGTCGAGCAGAAAGCTGTCGGTCTCGAACTGATTGGTACTGCTGCGATACGAGGCACGCGGCATGAACGACAATGCGCCATTGAGCCCGAACATGCGTGTTGGCACGGTGTAATCGAAGCCGACATTGCCGGTCCATTCCGGGGTGTTCTGGAAAGTCGCGGTGTCCGCGATATCGACACCGAAGGCGTTGATGAAAGTGGTGAACTCGGCGTCGATATAGCCCGCTGACCAATTGAGGCGCAGCGAATCGCCATCACTCATCATGTCTGAGGCCAGTTCCGCCATCCCCTCGAACTCAACACCGCGGATACGCGCCTTGCCGGCATTGGTGGTCACGCCGACGAAGGTTTCGTTGACGCCATCGTTGTCGGCATCCACGCCCACCGAACCGGGCACCTGGATGTCTTCATAGTCGTTCCAGAACAATGCCAGACTGGTGCTCACCCGACCACCCAGCCACGAGCCCTTGTGGCCGACCTCGTACGCGGTCACCTGCTCCGGGTCGAATTGCAGGAAATCCTTTATCTCGGCGGGATCGCGGGTGCCGTTGCCATTGGTATCGGGCGCCGCAGTGCCTGCTCCACGCGGATCGAAGCCGCCACCCTTGAAACCCTGCGAGAAGCTGAAGTAAAGCAGGTGATCTTCTGCCGGTTTCCATGACAGCCCGGCTTTCGGGGTGAAATCGCGGAAGGTTTCGCTGCCGGTGAAATTGGTGGACGTTGCAATCGGCACCGCAGTACCACCGAAGAAATCCGAGGTGCCGCCGAGCAAGGTGCGGCGCAACATGAAGGCGCTGCGCTTGTCTTCGGTAAAGCGCCCACCCAGCGACAATTCCAGTGTGTCAAACAACTGGATTGACACATCGCTGAACACCGACCAGGTCTTGGTGCCAACATCACCGATGGTGTTGGCGTTGAGACCAGGCAAGTTGAGCAGGGTACCGGTAGTGCCCAGGATCACATCGAAATCGTTGAAAGCGTTGGCATCCAGGTAGTAGAAACCGGCGACGCCGGAAACCCTGTCAGTGGTGAACAGTAACTGCAGTTCCTGACTGAACTGGTCATCCTTGTATACCACCGGCACATCGACATCGACCGTTTGCAGGCCATCAAAATCGTTGGAGAATGCGGTATTGGTTTTGCGAAAGGCGCTGATGCTTTTGAAGGTAAAGACATCGTTGATGTACCACTCCACCGTGCCGGCAATTCCTCGGGCGCGGTTCATGGCGTCGGGATTATTCAGACCGGCCTGGGTATCGAACACACTGTCGAGAACCGGCTCATTGGTCAGCAGGCTCGGTAACACGCGATGGCCCTGGCGCGAGTTGGAATCATCCTCGGTCCAGTCGCCGGCGATGCGCACGAACACTGATTCGCTTGGCGTCCATTCCATGCTCAAGCGACCAGCCACTACATCCTTGTCGTAATTTTCTTGACCAGTAACCAAATTGTCGCCAAAACCATCGCGGTTGAACGAAGCAACAGTGCCACCGACGCGCAGATCATCGGTCACCGGCAATGTGAACTTCCCCGAATAATCAAGCTGATTGAATCGACCAACCGACGCAGACACTTCGGCAGAAGGCTCGTAGCCCAGCCGTTTGGTGACGTACTTGATCGCGCCACCAATGGTATTGCGCCCGTACAAGGTGCCCTGCGGGCCGCGCAATACTTCGATGCGCTCGACATCATAGATATCCACCACCGCACCATGCGGGCGATTGAGGTAGACATCGTCGATATACACACCAACACCCTGCTCAAACCCAGCCACCGGGTCTTGCTGGCCAACACCACGAATGAATGCCGAAAGCGTGGTATTGGTGCCACGGGTCGGCTCCAGGGTCACATTCGGCACCAACTGGTTGAGGTCGGTGATATCGACCGCACCGATCTTTTCCAGCTGCGCGCCGGAGAACGAGGAGATCGACAGTGGCACATCGAGCAGGGCTTCCTCGCGCCGGCGTGCGGTAACCATGACCTGATCGAGCTTCTTGGCGCTGGATTCGTCGGTCGCCGCCGCCTCCGGCACGTCGTCATCGGCAGTCTGCGCCGAGGTCGGCAACGCAACGCACAGCAACGCGAAACTTATGGCGGTAGCTAATGCCTTGATCTGCATGGTGTCCCCTCTCTGGATATCTGCCTCGGCCACACTGCCGACGCGAGCAAGACTAACCAGACCCCGCTATCGGCACACGTGTACCTTGGTACAGTGCCGATCAATGCACGATGCCGCGATACTCCGGTCTTATTGTTTGTGGATAATGCCCATGCTCAGCCTGATCGGGCTACTCGCTGCGCTCACCCTGCTGGTTGTACTTACCGTGCGCGGCATGAGCCTGTTTATCGCAACACCAGCCTGTGCGCTGATTATTGCAATGACCAGCGACATCGCCTTGCTGCCACCGCTGGCCGCCAGCGGCCAGAGTGATCTGGTCAGCGCCTACATGGATGGCTTTACCGGCTTTATCGGCAGCTGGTTTTTCATGTTCCTGCTGGGCTCGATCTTCGGCAAGTTGATGGAGGATACCGGCGCCGCCGAGAGCATCGCGCGCTGGGTGCTTACCGGTATTGGCCATCAACGCGCGGCACTGGCGGTGGTGGTGGCTTGTGCCATTCTCACCTACGGCGGTGTCAGCCTGTTCGTCGTCGCATTTTCGGTCTACCCGACCGCACTGAGCATGTTCCGCGCTGCCGATCTGCCTCGCCGTTTCATTCCCGCCGCATTGGCATTCGGCTCGGTCACCTTCACCATGACCTCGGCAGGCTCGCCGGAAATCCAGAACTGGATACCGATCCCGTTTCTTGGCACTTCGCCGTGGGCGGCATGGCAGGCCAGCGCCATCGTTGCCGTGGCTATGGCCTTGCTTGGCTACACATGGCTGGCGGCCATGCTTCGCCGCGCCAAAAAACGTGGTGAAACTTTTGTCGCCCGCGCCGATGACCCGACCGTTCGCCGCGACGACCTGCCTGCGCCGTGGCGGGCATTGATCGGCCCGGTATTGGTGCTGGCGGTCAGCTTCGCGCTGCACGATCGGCTACACACCTCGGCGCTGATCCTTGCCTTGCTGGCAGGTGCGCTGGGCGTGATGGCTGGCTGCTGGCGTCACCGCCAAACACCGTCCAAAGCCATCGCCGACGGTAGCACCGGCGCCCTGATCGCAATCGGCAACACCGCCGCAGTGGTCGGCTTTGGCGCCGTGGCCAAAGCGGCACCGGCGTTCATGGTGGCAGTCAATGCACTGACCCACCTGCCCGGCTCGGGCGTCGGCACCGCAGCCCTTGCAGTCAGCGTCATTGCTGCCATGACCGGGTCGGCATCCGGTGGTCAGGCGATTGCCCTGCCGCTGCTGGCGCCGGCATTTCTGGCACAAGGCGTGAACCCGGACCAGCTCCACCGTGCAGTAGCCATCTCATCGGGCGTGCTCGACTCGCTGCCGCACAACGGCTACGTGGTCACCACCATCCGCGCAATCTGCAACGAAACCCATCGCGATGCCTACGCACCGGTTGGTGCATTGACGGTGATCGTGCCGGCACTCGGCCTGTTGCTGTGCCTGGGATTGTTTGCGTTGGGGTTGTAGGCTCCGTGCTGTTCGCAACCGAAACGTCGGGTCCGCAAAGGACGCAAAAATCGCAAAGAAAACCAAGTGCAAAAACCGCTTTGCGCCCTTTCGCGTTCTTTGCGAACCAGATAGATCTTCACTTGTCAGCCGAGTCGCCAACCTTGCACAACAAAAAAGCGGGCCGAAGCCCGCTTTTTCTTTGCAACGATGAGGCGAGAAATCAGGCTTCGCTGGTCTCGTTGACGGCCTTCATCGACAACCGGATGCGGCCCTGCTTGTCGACTTCCAGCACCTTGACCTTGACCAGATCGCCTTCCTTGAGCTTGTCGGAAACCTTCTCGACGCGCTCATCGGAGATCTGCGACACATGCACCAGGCCATCCTTGCCGGGGGCGATGGTGACGAATGCACCGAAGTCCATGATCTTGGCGACCTTGCCTTCGTAGATGCGGCCCGGCTCGACGTCGGAGGTGATCTGTTCGATCCGCGCCTTGGCTGCCTGCGCAGCGATCGCATTGGCCGAGGCGATGACGATGGTGCCATCGTCCTGGATGTCGATCTGGGTGCCGGTTTCCTTGGTGATCGCCTGGATCACCGAACCGCCCTTGCCGATCACTTCGCGAATCTTGTCCGGGTGGATTTTCAGGGTGATCAGACGCGGCGCAAACTCGGACATTTCAGCGCGCGGCGCGGTCAGCGCCTTGGCCATTTCACCGAGGATATGCAGACGGCCCTGCTTGGCCTGGCCAAGGGCGATCTTCATGATCTCCTCGGTAATCCCGTCGATCTTGATGTCCATTTGCAGCGCGGAAATACCTTCGGCCGATCCGGCTACCTTGAAATCCATGTCGCCGAGATGATCTTCGTCGCCGAGGATGTCGGAGAGCACGGCAAAGTCGTTACCTTCCTTGATCAGGCCCATGGCGATACCAGCGACCGGCGCCTTCAACGGAACGCCCGCGTCCATCATCGACAGCGAGGAACCGCAGACCGACGCCATCGACGAGGAACCGTTGGACTCGGTGATCTCGGACACGCAACGCACCGTGTACGGGAACTCCTCGATGCTCGGCATCACCGCCAGCACACCACGCTTGGCAAGGCGACCATGGCCGATCTCGCGACGCTTCGGGCCCATCATCGGACGGGTCTCGCCGGTGCAGTAGGGCGGAAAGTTGTAATGGAACATGAAGTGCTCTTTGTACTCGCCGGAAACCGCGTCGATCACCTGGCCGTCGCGGGCAGTGCCCAGCGTGGTCACCACAATCGCCTGCGTCTCTCCGCGGGTAAACAACGCCGAGCCATGGGTCCGTGGCAACACACCGGTAGCGATTGAAATCGGGCGCACGGTGGTCAGGTCACGGCCATCGACACGAACCTTGGTGGCCAACACCATGGCGCGCATCGTGTCATATTCCAGCTCACCGAATTCCTTGCCGATCTGGCCCGGAGTCCAGCCTTTGCTGGCCGCGTGTTCTTTCAACGCCTCAAGCACTTCCTTCTTCAGCGCGGAAATTGCTTCCTTGCGCTCAGGCTTGATCTGGATCCGGAACGCATCAGCCAGACGGGTGCCGATCACGGCCTTGATGGCTTCGATCAGCTCGGTCTGCGGCGCAGGGGCCTGCCACGGGAAGTCCTTGGCGCCGACTTCGGCAACCAGCTCGTTGATCGCCTTGATCACGGTCTGCATTTCACGATGACCGAACATCACCGCACCCAGCATCACCTCTTCGGACAGCAGATTGGCTTCCGATTCGACCATCAACACGGCGTTGACGGTGCCGGCAACGACCAGTTCCAGCTCCGAGGTCTTGAGCTCGGTAGCAGTCGGGTTGAGCAGGTACTTGCCATCGGCGTAACCCACCTTTGCGGCACCGATGGGGCCAGCAAATGGCGCGCCGGATAGCGCGAGCGCAGCAGAGGCGCCGATCAGCGCCGGAATGTCGCCGTCGATCTCGGGATTCATCGACATCACCGTGGCGACAACCTGGGTCTCGTGACGGAAGCCATCGGGGAACAGCGGGCGGATCGGGCGATCGATCAGGCGCGAAATCAGCGTCTCTTTCTCGGTCAAACGGCCTTCACGCTTGAAAAAGCCACCGGGAATGCGGCCACCGGCGTAAAACTTTTCCTGGTAATCAACCGTGAGCGGGAAGAAATCCAGCCCTTCACGAAGCCCCTTGTTGGCCACCGCAGTGACCAGCAATACGGTATCGCCCATGCGGACAATCACCGCACCACTGGCCTGGCGGGCAATTTCACCCGTTTCCAGAGTGACCTGATGATTTCCGTACTGGAATGTCTTGGTTACTTTCGCCACGTTGCAATCTCCTAAAGGCTTAACGACGGATGCCGAGACGTTCGATGAGCGTCTTGTACCGCTCTGCATCCTTGGCCTTGAGATAGCTCAGGAGACGGCGGCGCTGATTGACCAGCATAAGCAGGCCACGGCGCGAATGATGATCGTGTTTGTGGGTCTTGAAGTGGCCCGTGAGATGCTCGATACGGGCCGAGAGCAGGGCGACCTGAACTTCCGGGGAACCGGTGTCGTTGGCGCCGCGCTGAAACTCGGAAATGATCTTGCTGGTGTCGATGGACATGGAAACCTCGATTGATGCGGGGCCTGCAGGAACGCCGTGCAAAAAATGGCGCACCACATGACTCGCCGATTGAAAGAAAACCGCAGCTGATGATGAAGCACGCGGCGAACGTCAACGCACTGGCGTTAACTTGCTGATTGTACATCCCCGGCGCAATACCAACAAGGCAAAACTTGCAATCACCGGCTCAGGCAGCAGCGCAGGCCCAGGTAAACAGGCGTTTTGGCCACACGCGGCCGCGCTCATCGACCCGACCAAGGCCAAGGCCGCGCTCGTCCAACCACAAACCTACCTCTCCCGGAGCAAGCTCGTGCTCTGTCGCACAGGGTTGCCCACAGCCCAACCGCGCCGCATCCGATGCACTGACCGCTAACCTGGGCCATGCTGCCAGAGCGTGCTCGACCGGCAGCAGGCAGGCCATCAAGGCATCCTCGTCCATGGCCTGCATGCCTTCCAGGGTGTGCATTTGTGCTCCTCGAAACGGATCAACCCAGGTGCGGCGCAGCATGGTGACGTGCGCGCCACAACCTAGGGCCTCGCCCAGATCGCGGACCAGACTGCGCACATAGGTGCCCGAGCCGCACTCGATCTGCAAATCCAGCAATGGCGGCTCAAATCGGCTACATACCAGTGAGTTCACCTGCACTTCCCGCGCCTGGGTGATCACTTCTTCACCACGACGGGCGCGCGCATATTGCGCCTCACCGTCACGCTTCAGCGCCGAATAGATCGGTGGATGCTGAAAAATGGTGCCACGCAAAGGCGCCAAGGCTTGCTCGATCTGCGCCCTGCTCAACATCGGCAGTGGTCGGGTCTGGATGACCCGGCCTTCAGCATCGTCGGTATCGGTGTTGACGCCCAGGCAAGCGGTTGCGATGTAGGCCTTGTTGGCGCCGAGCAGCCCGCCGGCGAGCTTGGTGGCCTCGCCCAGACACAATGGCAACATGCCGGTAGCCAGCGGATCAAGGCTACCGGTATGGCCGCCCTTGGCAGCGCGCAGCAGCCTGCGAACGGCCTGCAAAGCCTGATTGGAGCTCAAGCCCTGCGGCTTGTCGAGCAGGATCAAGCCATTGACATCACGCCAGGCGATGCGGGCAGCGGAGAAGTTGCGCGCCAAGATCAGTCCGGCTTTGTGGCTACGCCGCGCAGCAGCGCCTCGATGCGATCACCACGATCCACTGAGTCATCGTAATGAAAGTGCAGCTCTGGGACCGAACGCAGTTTGAGCATTTTGCCGAGGCGGAAACGGATTTCACGCGCGCGATCACGCAGCGCCTTTACCGCAGGTAACCCCTGCTCTGGAAGCAACGTGGTGACAAACACTTTGGCATGTGCCAGATCGCGACTGACCTCGACATCGGATACGCTGACCGAGGGCAGGCCATCATTGCGCACGGCTTCATGTACCAGGGCGCCGATTTCACGACGCAGCTGCGCCGCAATGCGGTCGGTACGCTGGAAGGATTTGTTGGTTGGCATGGGCGCTGGCGATCAGGTTGGGGGTGAAGGCGAAGATGCCGGGACTCGGGACTCGGGACCCGGGACCCGGGACCCGGAAAAGCCGAAGCTCAAAAGCCAAAGCTCGCAACGAATGTTCGCAAGCTTGTGGTCCCGTGGTCCCGTGGTCCCGTGCGCGTCAAAGACTCCGCGCCACCTCGATCCGCTCGAAGCATTCAATCTGGTCGCCCGGTTTGACATCGTTGTATTGCTTCACCGCGATACCGCATTCGGTACCCATGCGAACTTCTTCGACGTTGTCCTTGAATCGGCGCAATGATTCCAGCTCACCCTCGAAGATGACGGTGTGATCGCGCAACACGCGGATCGGCTTGTTGCGTCGCACCGTACCTTCGACCACGATCGAACCGGCGACAGCGCCAAACTTGGAGCTGCGGAACACATCGCGCACTTCGGCAATGCCGATGATCTCTTCACGTATCTCAACACCAAGCAAGCCCGAAGCCACCTGTTTCACCTGATCGATGACATCGTAGATGATCGAGAAATAACGCAAATCAAGGTTACTGGCTTCAATCATCTTGCGTGCCGTAGCATCGGCGCGCACATTGAAACCGATGATGACTGCCTTGGACGCTGTTGCCAGCGTGGCATCCGACTCAGTGATACCACCAACGCCGGAGGCAATCACATTGATGCGAATGAGATCGTTCGACAGTGCAACCAACGCCTCACACAAAGCTTGCGTGGATCCCTGGACATCCGCCTTGATGACCAGATTGAGGATGACCTGCTCATTGCCCTGCCCCATCTGCGCCATGATGTCTTCCATCCGGCTGCCGGCAGATTTGACCAGGCGCGACTCGCGACGCTTGGCATCGCGTTGCTGGGCCACGTCCTTGGCCAGGCGCTCATCTTCAACCACCGCGAAGTCATCGCCGGCATCAGGAACGCCGGACAGACCGAGCACCACCACCGGAATCGATGGTCCGGCTTGATCAACCTGCTTTCCGGTTTCGTCAAACAGGGCGCGCACGCGACCATACTGAATGCCGCATACCAGGTAATCGCCTTTTTTCAGGCAACCGTTCTGCACCAGCACGGTTGCCACCGGGCCACGGCCCTTGTCGAGACTCGACTCGATCACCACACCCGCAGCGCTACCGTGTTGAACGGCCTTGAGCTCCATCACCTCGGCCTGAATCAGGATCGCGTCGAGCAAGGCATCAACGCCATCGCCGGTTTTTGCCGAAAGCGGGACGAACTGCACATCACCACCCCAATCCTCGGGCACCACTTCCTGCGCGACCAGGCCCTGCTTGACGTTGTCCAGGTTTGCACCGGGCTTGTCCATTTTGTTGACCGCCACGATCAACGGCACATTGGCGGCACGGGCGTGCTTTATCGCCTCGATGGTCTGCGGTTTGACGCCATCATCGGCGGCAACCACCAACACCACGATATCGGTGAGCTTGGCACCACGCGCACGCATTGAGGTGAACGCGGAATGGCCTGGGGTGTCGAGGAAAGAAATCACACCCTTCGGCGTTTCCACATGGTAAGCACCAATGTGCTGGGTAATGCCACCGGCTTCACCGTCCGCGACTTTGGCGCGGCGGATGTAATCGAGCAATGAGGTCTTGCCGTGATCGACATGGCCCATGATGGTCACCACTGGCGGGCGCTGCACGGCATCGCCGCTGGCCGAACCCACCAGTTCCGACAATGCCATCTCGGCGTCTTTGGCTTCGGCACGTATCGAATGGTGGCCAAGTTCTTCCACAACCAGCACCGCCGTGTCGTGATCGAGCACCTCGTTGATGGTAGTCATCACACCCATCTTGAACAGTGCCTTGACCACTTCGCCGCCTTTCATGGCCAGCTTTTGCGCCAGATCGGCTACCGAAATCGCGTCGCCAATGGCAACTTCACGTACCACCGGCGCGGTTGGACGCGAGAACCCGTGCGGACCGCTGCTGCCGCGTGCGGATTCCGCTGTCTGGCCCTTGCCACGTCGCTTGCTGCCGGCGCCACGGCGTGCGCGTTCGCTGGCTGAAAGATGCAACTGACCGGCAAAGCGACCGCTTTCCTCGTTTTCGCGACGCGGGGCAGCGCGATGCGGCTTGTGCCGCGCTTTGTCATCGTCACGGCGCGGGGCGCGCACCACATCGGTAGCTAGCGGCGGTACTTCAGCACCGACATCGACAACCTCATTGTGTGCAACTGCCTCTTGTACCTGCGGCTCGGGCTCAAGTGCTGCTGCCTGCGCACGCGCTGCGGCAGCAGCGGCTTCGCGTTCACGAATCAGTTCCTGCTCGCGAGCGGCTTCCTCTTCAGCGCGCTTGCGCGCCGCTTCCAGACGCGCCGTTTCGATCGCATCCTGCTGGGCACGCGACTCATCAAGCTTGCGCTGCGCATCCTCACGCTCGGCATTGGCCGGCACTTCGACTTCGCTGCGCTTCACATAGGTCCGTTTTTGCCGAACCTCGACCGCTACCGTTGACTTGCCCTTGCCCGCAGGCACCGTGATTTCTTCCACCTTGCGCCGTTTCAGTGTGATCTGGCGTGGCGCCGATTCCTCGGTAGCGGCATCATTTTTACCGTGCGCACGGCGCAGAAACCCGAGCAGCTTGAGCTTCTCGGTGCTGCTAACCGCCTGATCCGGCCCGCTGAACTTCATGCCGGCCTCGGCGAGCTGCTCCAGCAGCTTTTCAACCGGGGTACCGACCAACGCCGCTAGCGAGCGAACCGTAACTTGGGACATATAACTTCCTGTTCCTGTGGCGCATTGCGCCTAAACTGCAAATATCTGACAGGTTGAGCGGGCATATCCCGCAAAACCTCAAGCCCGCAATTGTAACCGTTGGCGAGCACCCGCGCTTGACAGCGGG
>PGZE01000046.1 GCA_002840015.1 Gammaproteobacteria bacterium HGW-Gammaproteobacteria-2
GCCGGTGATCCCCAACAAATTGGCGTTGACTTGCGCGTTCATTCCCCAACCCTCAAGCACTTAGCGGGCGTTGCCGCGAGTTTACC
The DNA here is from genome assembly GCA_002840015.1 of Gammaproteobacteria bacterium HGW-Gammaproteobacteria-2. GTDB lineage: Bacteria > Pseudomonadota > Gammaproteobacteria > Xanthomonadales > Xanthomonadaceae. Next base: position 87 of record PGZE01000046.1, read on the forward strand.
TTAAAGCAAGCGCGGGGAAAGGGGAACCGCCTGCAATTCCAGTCTGGGGTGACTGGCCACCAATCAGGGCCTTGGCCAATAGCCCAGCGCAGCATAGGCTGCTGTTGGTCGAGACCAAAAAAAGAGACCGCCGAAGCGGTCTCTTTAATTTACCTACTGGTGGGTGCTTGACTGAAGGTAGACCTATCGGCTAAGCAGTAGCCACCCAAAGTAGCTTACGGACGGCACTCGGCTGGGCGGAACTTGGCCAGCAAGGTGCCAGTAGTGCAATTCCACGTCACGATCGAAGCAGGCGGCGTGCCAACTACCAGCGCGGGGGTGGGGGTGAAGATGATGGTGCCGTTACCGGCGCGATTCGTCGTGGTAACCGTGATGATGCCAGTTGCACCGATGGCGACACTAGAGATGTTGTTGGTTGCAGCGGGTGCCGTATAGCCCGATGCAAAAGCACTGCCATTGGCTGCATTCTCGATCACGCTGACCTTGGCGGCCGAGGCCAGACCCATGCCTTCTGCAACACGAGCACGGACGGTGTAATCCTGATACGCCGGCAGCGCAATCGCGGCCAGAATGCCGATGATGGCAATTACGATCATCAGTTCGATCAGGGTGAAGCCTTGTGTTTTCTTCATGTTCATTGATGTATCCCCTAGGATGGATGGAGGTGTCACATGCTGTACGGGAGACAGTATGCACTAGTCGTGCCAACCAGGAATAGCCGGGTTCTGTGACCTATTGCTCAGTTTTTGCTGTGGCCAGACGCCTCTCAGCGGCGATACCTCCGTCACAAAGCGACGAATTGCGTCACAGTTTTGCTGCTTCACGCGTTTGTGGGCGCGCGCCCCAGATCAAGTTTGGGGCAGGCTCTGCGCGCCAAGCTGTTCGGCGGATTGTTCGCGGGCAAGGCCCGCTCCCATAACAGCACGCATCACCGTCTGTGCATAGCGCGTGGCGGCTTTGGCAGGTCGGCTCAATGCGGATATGGGTATCGCGCAGCGCTGGGCATGGATCGCCACGGGCCTGTGGCCCTCGCGATGACAGCTGCGAGGGGTTCGCGTGGGCGGGCCTCTCGCCCACAGAGCCTGCCACAGCCTTGATCTGGGAGTGGGCATGACCGCGCCTGCCCGGCGGCACGCGTGTTTGCGGCTCACCCAAAAGGCCCACGGTTTTGCCGAGGGATATTTAATTCCGATACCCACCGTGAGCCCACCGCGACCGATCCGCAGGGCACACTGTTAGAATCTGCCCATGTCCCGAATCTTGCTCCGCATTGCGCCAGATGGTGAGTTGCGCTGGTTGTCTACGTCAGGCCCGGTCCGCGTGCAAAGCGGAGTGCCGCCGGTTGCGCCGGATGATCGGCTGTGGGTGATTTTTCCGGCGGAGGATGTGTTGTTGATGTCGGCGCCAAGGGTGGCGCGCTCAGCGGCGCAGATGCAACAGGCGTTGCCTTATGCGATCGAGGATCAGCTTGCCGCCGCGATCGAAACCCAGCATGTGGCGTGGGCACCGGCTGCCGATCCGCAGCAGGTAGCGGTGGCGGTGGTTGCCCGCACCCGGATTGAGGCGCTGCTCAGTTCGTTGCGTACGCACGGGCTGGAGCCCGATGTACTGATTCCCGAGCCGCTGCTGTTGCCATGGCAGGCGGGTGTGGCGACGGTACTGCTTGAGTCGAACCGCGCGCTATTGCGCTACGGCGAGGCGCGCGCCTTCGTGGGTCAGCCCGGCGAATTGCAGATATTTGCCAGTGTGCTCGAAGCCGGGCTGGATGGTGTGCTGGTCGGCGATCAGCAATCGCCGTTGCCATTGCGCAACAGCCGCCGCGTGGACGATGCGCTGCTGGCATACGCGGATGCGTTACGTAACGATCCTGCGCTGAGTTTATTGCAGGGTGACTATGCACCGCGCCGTCGCGCCGGGAGCACCCAGCGCGCATGGCGGTGGGCCGCTGGTTTGGCGCTTGCCGGCCTGTTCCTGAGTTTTACCTACGCCGTGCTTGAGCGCGCACAGTTGCTATCGCTGGTGGATCGTCAGCGCTCCGAAATGGCGGGTCTGTATCGCGCTGCGGTGCCTGGTGCAACGCGTGTGGTCGATGCCGAGCAGCAACTGCGCAGTGCCCTGGCTGCTGCCGGCCAGGGGCGTGGCGACACCAGTTTGGCACTGCTGACACAGGCCGCACCTGCCTTGTCCAGCGATACCCGCATTCAACTCGATGCGTTGGAACTGCGCGATAGTTCGCTTGAGTTGGTGGTTAGTGCGCCGGATGTGGCAGCGCTCGACGCCTTGCAGCAGCGTCTCGCAGTGGGTGCAAAGGTTGAATTGACGGCAGCAACACCGGGAAGCAAAGGTGTTGAAGGGCGACTGCGCATGAGCGGAGGCAGCCGATGAAGAGGTGGTGGTATGGGCTGAGCGAGCGCGATCGTGGCGTTTTGCAAATTGGCACGGTACTGGTTGCGTTGATGCTGCTCTGGGGGCTGGCTTGGCAGCCTTTGTCACGGGTACGCGACAACTTGCGGGCACAGGCATTCACCCAGTCCGAAGCATTGGCGTGGATGCGCCCGGCAGCACGGCAACTGGCCGCAGCGGGTGGCTTGGCGCGTGCCCCAGCCGCCGATGCGCGCTCGCTATTGGCGCGTACCGATGCCAGTGCGCGCGAGGCCGGTTTGGGCGGCTCGCTGGTCAGCGTTGAGCCGCAGGGTGCAAATCGGGTTCGCGCTACCTTGTCTGCTGCCGATTTCGATGCGCTGGCGCGTTGGTTGCAACAGGTTTCTGCGCAAGGCGTGGTACTTGAACAGTTGTCGGTGCAACGCGCCAATGCCGGCCGTGTCGATGCGCGCGTGCTGCTGGCCGAGGGGGGGCAATGATTCGGCGTGTTTTCCTGGTGTTGCTGGGCTTGCTGGTGGCGGCGGTGCTGGCGCTGGCTTTCGCCCCGGCGCAGTTGCTGGTCAACGCGGTGCAGGCGCGTGTGCCCGACCTGTACTTGTCCACGGTGGCAGGTAGCCTTTGGCGTGGCGCCGTTGGCGAGATTGTTTATCGCGGGCGTGCTCTGGGCAGTGTGCGCTGGCGTTTGTATCCATCGTCCCTGTTCAGTCTTCGCCTGCGTGCCGATATCGAGGCGCACGGCGACTGGGGCAATGCCGAAGGCCAGATATGGCGTTCGTTTTCCACTGTTGGCCTGGAAGCGCTGCGCAGCGAACTTCCGGCGTACTACCTCGCAGGCGTGTTTGCCGTGCCTGAAATGCGGCCATTGGGCAGCATTCGCGTTGAAATACATGCCGCGCAGTTGCGCGATCACATGCTGGTGGTGCTCGATGGCGATGCGGTTTGGCACGATGCGGCAGTAGCGGGGCTGGCCAGTGCCGATCTTGGCACCTTGCGCGGGCACCTGAGCCTTGATGCGCCCAATGCGGCGAACCTGGTGCTTGCCGACGATGGTGGCCCGCTGGCTGTTGATGGGCAACTGTGGTTGTCGCCGTTGGGCTATTCGGGCGTAGTGCGCATGAGCGCACGCGATCCGGCGTTGTTGCCGGCACTGGAATGGATGGGCAAGCCCAAAACGCCTGGTGCGCGCGAATTGCGCCTGCAGGGTCTTTGGTACGGTACGCAACAATGAGCATGCAGCTTCCGCTCATCCATGGCATTACCGATCGCGGCGATGGGCGTGAGGAATTGGACCTCGAGTTCAGCAATGGTGAACGCCGCACCTATCGCCGGCAACGCGCGCGCGGCAATGGCGCAGTGGTGATCGTCGCGATCGCCGAGCCTGGCGTGGTGCTGCTCACCCGCGAATATGCTTGTGGCCTGCACCGTTATGAACTGGGCCTGCCGCGTGGACGTATCGACGACGGTGAGTCGCCATTGCAGGCCGCCAATCGCGAGCTCAAGGAGGAGGTCGGTTTTGGTGCGCGGCGTCTGGAAGTGCTGCGGACGTTGTCGCTGGTGCCAAGCTACATGGATCACGTCACCCATCTGGTTTTGGCGCAGGATTTGTATCCCGAGTGCCTGCCCGGCGATGAGCCCGAGCCACTGCAAGTGGTGCCGTGGCGGCTGGACGCGCTTGACGAGCTGATGTTGCGCGATGAGTGCTCGGAAGGTAGGGCGCTGGCGGCATTGTTCATTGCGCGCGAATGGCTGGCGCGCAACCCGGATGGAACGAGCGATGCCTGAGGCCTATGTTGAGCGGTGTATCGACATTGCGCGTACCGCCGGTGCTGCGATCATGGCGGTGTATGCCCGTGATTTTGCGGTCGAAACCAAAGCCGATGCGTCGCCGCTGACCGAAGCCGACATGGCTGCGCACCGACTGATCGTGGCCGGTTTGCAGGCACTTGAACCCGACATGCCGGTGTTGTCGGAGGAATCGGCAGCCATCGACTGGCAAGTCCGTCAACACTGGCACCGCTACTGGCTGGTTGATCCACTCGATGGTACCCGCGAGTTCGTCAAGCGCAACGGCGAGTTCACCGTCAATATTGCCCTGATCCAAGACGATGCGCCGGTGTTTGGCGTGGTCTACGCGCCAGCACTGGATGAACTGGTCTACGCCACACGCGCGCGCGGTGCATTTTTGCGGCTTGGCGACAAGGATATCGCGCTCAACGCACAGCGCCCGGCGGCGGCAACGTTGCGAGTGGCGGCCAGCCGCTCGCATCTGGATGAGCGCACCGGGGCAGCGTTGGCGCGGATGGGCAAGATCGAGCGCTTCGGGCTGGGCTCCTCGCTCAAGTTTTTACGCATTGCGCAAGGCCGGGCGGATGTCTATCCGCGCTTTGGCCCGACCAGCGAGTGGGATACCGCCGCTGCGCAGTGCGTGCTGGAAGCCGCCGGCGGCGTCGTGCTTGGGCTGGATGGCGTACCGCTGCGTTACAACCGCAAAGCCTCATTGCTCAACCCCGATTTCATTGCGCTGGGCGATGCCGATTTGCCGTGGCGGGAGTGGCTGCATGGCTGAACAGAACAATGGCATCGAGCGCCTGTTGGCGATCATGGCACGCCTGCGCGACCCCGAGCACGGCTGCCCGTGGGATGTGGCGCAGGATTTTGCCAGCGTCGCGCCGTACACCATCGAGGAAGCCTACGAGGTTGCCGACGCGATTGATCGCGGCGATTTCGATGACCTGCGCGATGAGTTGGGTGACCTGCTGCTGCAAGTGGTTTTTCACGCGCAGATGGCGAAGGAGCAGGGCCGCTTTGATTTCAGCGATGTCGCCGCTGCAATTTGCGACAAGATGGAACGTCGCCATCCGCACGTGTTTGGCGATGTATCGATCACCGATGTTGATGCGCAAACGCTCGCATGGGAGCAACACAAACGTGCCGAGCGCGCAGCTAAGAGTGAAGATCACAGCGCGCTGGCCGGCATCGCCCGCGGTTTGCCCGAATGGCAGCGCTCCAGCAAACTGCAAAAGCGTGCGGCCACGGTGGGCTTTGACTGGCCCGATGTCGAGCCGGTGCTGGCAAAGCTGCGCGAAGAAATCGATGAGGTGCGGGCGGAGTTCGCCAAGGGTACCGGCCATGATGCGCTTGAGGATGAAATCGGCGACGTGCTGTTTGTCTGCGTGAATCTGGCCCGCCATGCCAAGGTCGATTTTGGCAATGCGCTGCGCCGCGCCAACGCCAAGTTCGAACGCCGCTTTCGTCGCATGGAAGTGCTTGCTGCTGCCGATGGCGTCGCATTGGCCGATCTGGACCTGGCGCAGCAGGACGCCTATTGGGATCGTGCCAAGGCCGAGGAAAAGCCGCTTTAGGCACCGGTTGCCGCAGCGCAACTTGAGTGCCCGCCGATCACTGTGCAAACTGACCCGAGGAGGGCCTGAGCATGTCCGACAAGTTCACCAGCTTCGACGAGTTCTACCCGTATTATCTGTCCGAGCACAGCAACCGCACCTGCCGCCGCCTGCATTACACCGGCAGCGCGCTGGTGCTGGGCGTGATCGCTGCGGTGGTACTGGGGCGGCTGCCGCCGATAATGTTGTTCAGTATCCCGGTGATCGGCTATGGCTTCGCCTGGGTGGGGCACTTTGTGTTCGAAAAAAACCGTCCCGCCACCTTCACCTATCCGCTGTGGTCGCTGATGGGCGACTGGGTGATGTTCAAGGACATGTTGATCGGGCGGATTCGGTTTTAGGCAACGCCCTCGGAAGAAACATCGCTGCGCGACACCATGCCTTCGCTTCGCTGAGTAGGTTGCTTTGCAACAGCGGCCACTGCACGGCTCGCTCGGCCCGCCTGCGGGCAGGCAGGTCGCCCACAGGGTGGGTTCCTACAGGGAAAGCGGGCTGACGGGCGCTTTTTTGCAGGAGCAACTGTGTTGCACGCCGCTGCGAGCCAGTGCTTCTGTGGGAGCCGGCCTGCCGGCGAACGAACTGGCGAACGAGCTTCGCGCGCAGAGCCTGCCCCAGACTTGATCTGGGGCGCGCTCCCACGAAAGCGGTGAACGCTCCCTGTGGAGCACCCTGTGGGCGACTTGCCGCACACACGCGCTACAACTTGCACACGGCGGCGCTGTCGTTTGCCGTGATTATGCGTCGGCCTTGAGCATCGAGCGCGCCAATGCGCTCAGGTGTACTTCATCCGGGCCATCGGCAATGCGCAGCGAGCGCGCACCGGCATAGGCGCGAGCCAGAAAGCGATCCTGCGCCAGGCCGGCGCCACCGTGCATCTGGATGGCGCGGTCGATCACCGTGCAGGCCATGCGCGGGGCGACGATCTTGATCATGCCGATCAGGTCTTTGGCGCCACGATTGCCGACGCGGTCGAGTTCAGCCGCTGCATGCAGGGTGAGCAGGCGCGCCTGTTCGATTTCGCAGCGCGACAACGCGATGGCCTCCTGCGCCATGCCGTGGCCACCCAGCGGGCGGCCAAAGGCGACGCGGTTGCGGGCGCGCTCCAGCATCATTTCCAGTGCCCGCTGCGCCAAGCCGATCAGGCGCATGCAGTGGTGGATGCGGCCCGGGCCGAGCCGCGCCTGGGCGATGGCAAAGCCCGATCCCGGCGTGCCAATCAGGTTGCTGGCCGGCACCCGTGCCTGCTCGAATGCCAGCTCGACATGGCCATACGGCGCATCGTCGTAACCGAACACCGTAAGCGGACGCACCACACGCACGCCCGGTGTATCCATTGGCACCAGCACCATCGAATGGCGGCTGTGGCGTTCGTTTTCCGGGTTGCTGACGCCCATCACGATCAGAATCCGGCAGCGCGGATCGCCGGCGCCAGTGGTCCACCATTTGCGGCCGTCGAGCACCAGATCATCGCCTTCGCGCTGAATGCTCAGCGCGATATTGGTGGCATCCGAGGAGGCTACATCGGGCTCGGTCATGGCAAATCCGGAGCGGATTTCGCCAGCGAGCAGCGGTGCAAGCCAGCGCGATTGCTGTTCGGCGTTGCCGAACAGGTGCAGCACTTCCATGTTGCCGGTGTCGGGCGCGTTGCAGTTGAACAGTTCCGGTGCGATCAGCGAGCGGCCCATCAGTTCGGCCAGCGGCGCGTAGCTGCGGTTGCTCAGGCCGGCACCGTGTTTGGCATCAGGCAAAAACAGATTCCACAGCCCTTGCGCGCGTGCTTTGTTCTTGAGTTCTTCGATCAGAGGGCAAATCTGCCAGCGCTTCGCGGCGTCGCTATCCCAGGCTTCGATCACCGCTTCAGCCGGGTAGACGTGCGCTTGCATAAAGGCGCTGACTCTCTGGTGCAGGTCCTGCGCGCGTTCGATTTCGTTGCTCATGCTGGTCTCCGATGCCCTAAAAATAGGTCCACAAGTCGCGCGCATTGGCCAGATGCGGTAGTGCATTCCAACTGCCCATGCGCAGCCCGTCGGGCAAGGCATGGAACTCGCACAGCGCGCTGTTGCGCAACGACAGGTTCAGCTCGATCGCACGCTCATCGGCGGCGTCGAGCGCTCGTTGCGCCAGTTGTGAGATGACTCCGCCCGAGGATACCAGCAGCACATCCTGTGCGGCGGATTGTTCGCCCAGCTTCGCAAAAGCTCGCTGCGTACGCTGGCGAAACGCCGGCCAGGATTCGCTGTGTGCATCGAGTGTGCCGGCAACCCATGCACGTAGTGCCGTCTGCAACAGGGCAAACACCTCGCGCGGGGCACCGCTCATGCCGCCATTGGTGGCGCGGATGGTTGGATGATCGGGCTGCTGCACCATGAATGCGGTAATGATTGCGCGATGGTCGAACTCGTTCAGGTCGGGGTCGATCTGTGCTGCGGGCAGAGCAATGCCGTTGTCACGCAAGACTTCGGCAAGCCCTGCATACGTTTCGCGGTGCCGACGCATGTCGCCACAAATCACTGCGACAAAGCGCATGTCATGGCTGGCAAGCCAAGCACCCAGGCGACGCGATTGCTCATGCCCGTTACGTGAAAGTTGGTCGTAATCGGCACTGCCGAACGACGCCTGTCCATGGCGTACCGCCAGCAATGTCATGGTGTCTCCCGCTCAGCGCGATACAAAAAACTGCTGCTGAAAGCTTGCCCGCAGCGGGCTGTCGGTACCGGGGGTGGCAATGGTGATTTCAAAGGTCAGGGTTTCTTTGTCGGCAATCCGGGTTTCGCCCAGATAATAAACAGCCTCGCCTTCGCGTACTTCGCGCATCCGCAGCTCCTGGCGTTGGCCGTTGAGATTGGTTGCGGCAGCGGTAACCACCGCCGGCACGGCATTGTCTTCGCCAGGCTCACCCTTACGCACTGCGACATTGAGCAGTGCCCGGCTGGCGGAACGGGTGATGCCGTATTGACGCGCGACCTCGGCGCTGAGAGCGGTAGTCGCCAATGCGTTGTAATGCACGGTGATATCGCCAGTCTGGATCATGTTCTGGTGCTGCGCGATGGCGGCTGGCGACAATGCGATGGCGAATAGCGACAGCAGCGTGATAGCGGCGGAACGTTGGGTGAGGTTCATGGCGAGCTTCTCCTGGCGGCAATTCGTGCGTGGCTGGTGTATGCATCATCGCGCTGGCGCGTGTTGCTGTCACCTGGTTGGTTGTTCGTCCGTTCAGACTGGCGCCGACGCAGCAAGTTCAGCGCCGCGTCGGGTTGCTGCATCGATGGCGCGTTCGATCAGAGCAGCGAAACCGTCTCCTTGCAGTTGCGCGATTGCGGCATGGGTGGTGCCGCCCGGTGAGGTGACACGTCGGCGCAGGGTACTGGCGGCTTCGTCGGTTTCCGACAGCATGCGGGCTGCGCCAAGGAGGGTTTGATTGACCAGCGCGCGTGCGGTTTCAGCGGGCAGTCCCTGTGCCTGTGCAGCCGCCTGCCATGCTTCGGCAAGCAGAAAAACGTAGGCGGGGCCGCTGCCCGATACGGCCGTCACTGCGTCCATCAGTGTTTCGTCCGCGATCTCCACACTGATGCCGACTGCGGCCATCAACACCATCACTTGTGCCTTTGTGGTTTCGCCGACTCTGGCATTGGCACATACGCCGGTGGCGCCGGCGCCGAGCAGGGCCGGGGTGTTGGGCATGCAGCGCACGATGGCCTGGCCGCCGCCGAGCCAGGCATCGATTTGCGCGCTGGTGATGCCGGCCGCGATCGATACGATGGTGGGGCGCTGTGCCTGTGCCAAATCGCGCAGGCTAGCGCAGACCGTCGCCATCACCTGCGGTTTCACGGCCAATAGCCAGATGGCGGCACCGTCAGCGGCCAGCGTGTTGTCGGCTTCGACATGAATGCCAAAGTCGGCTGCCAGGGCCGCACGTGAATCGGTGTTCGGATCGGCGGCCCGGATTGAGATCGCAGGGGTGCCGCGCGCAAGCAGGCCACCGATCAGGCTGCGCGCCATGTTGCCGCCACCGATGAAGGCGATGACGGGGCTGTGCTGGGGTGGGGTGGGGTTTGGCTCGGTCATGGGCGGCTCTTTGCGGTTGCATGGTGCGGGTTCGATGATCGCACGATAGCAAGAAGCGTCGTGGTTGATGTGCAGCGAAGCTTCAGAGCGACACTTCAAGGTTCTGCAGCCGGCCAGTCTCTTTGCATCGGCTTTGCGCAAACAACCCAAGACGCCTTGCGCAACGTTCACACCGTGTGGTGTTCCGTTGTGGGAGCGCGCCTTGCGCGCGAAGTTGTCGCAAGAGGGTTCGCCGGCAGGCCGGCTCCCACAACAGCGCTTTGCGTCCTTTGCGAACAGCCTGCTTTTCCCGAGGCCCCGAGGCCCCGAGGTCCCGAGGTCCCGTGGCCCCGAGGTCCCGTGGCCCCGCGCTATTCGCGCGGTCCAAACAAGGCAGTGCCGATGCGCACCATGGTTGCGCCGTAGCTGATGGCCTGTTCAAAGTCGGCGCTCATTCCCATCGACAAGGTATCGATGCTGGAATAGGTACTGCGCAGTGCGACAAAAGCCTGCTGCATGCGGGAAAAGCTGTCGGCGCGTTGTTGCGGGTGGTGCTCGGGGGTTGGTATTGCCATCAAGCCGCGCAGGCACAGCGTGCCGTGTTGAGCGATGCGCGCGGCCAGTTCGTCGATGGCCTCGGGGCGGCACCCCGATTTGCTGTCTTCCGCATCGATATTGACCTGAATGAGTAGATTCAACGGCGCACGGGTATCGGGTCGGTGACGTGCCAAAGCATCGATTACGCTGGTGCGGTCAACGCTGTGTACCCAGTCGAAATGTTGTGCCGCTTCGCGCGCCTTGTTGCTTTGCAGGTGACCGATCAAATGCCACTGCAGCGTTAGATCGTGCAATGCGGCCTGTTTTGCGATGGCTTCCTGCACGTAGTTTTCACCGAATGCTTGCTGGCCTGCGCCGGCAAGGGCGCGGATGGCATCGGCGCTCTGGGTTTTCGACACGGCCAGCAAGCTGACATGGTCGCTACGCCCGGCGGCGCGCGTGGCAGTATTGATGCGTTGCAACAGGGCATCCAATCGGTGTCGCGGGCTTGGCATGTGGGTGGGTTTGACCTGCGCAGATTACGGCTATACTGCAACGAATGTGGCACTCATGATAGAGGCAAGGGAGAGCGTACGTGGATATTGCTGAGCTGCTGGCATTTTCAGTCAAAAACAAGGCGTCCGATCTGCATCTGTCAGCCGGTTTGCCGCCGATGATCCGCGTTGATGGTGATGTGCGACGGATCAATATTCCTGCGCTCGATCACAAGCAGGTTCACGCGTTGGTCTACGACATCATGTCGGATAAAGCGCGCCGCGATTATGAAGAATTCCTGGAAGTCGATTTTTCGTTCGAAATACCTGGGCTGGCCCGCTTTCGTGTCAATGCCTTCAATCAAAACCGTGGCGCTGGTGCGGTATTCCGTACCATTCCATCTGAAGTTCTTTCGCTCGATGATCTGGCCGCGCCCAAGGTGTTCCGCGAGTTGATCGAGCAGCCGCAGGGGCTGATTCTGGTCACTGGCCCCACCGGCTCGGGCAAATCGACCACCCTGGCGGCGATGGTGGATCACATCAACAAAAGCGAGTTTGGCCACATCCTGACGGTCGAAGACCCGATCGAGTTCGTCCATACCTCGCAAAAATGCCTGATCAATCAGCGCGAAGTTCACCGCGATACCCATGGTTTCAACGAGGCGCTGCGCTCGGCACTGCGTGAAGACCCGGATTACATCCTGGTCGGCGAGTTGCGCGATCTGGAAACCATCCGGCTGGCGCTGACCGCTGCCGAAACCGGCCATCTGGTGTTCGGCACCCTGCATACCAGTTCCGCCGCCAAGACCATCGACCGCATCATCGACGTGTTCCCGGCCGGCGAGAAGCCGATGGTGCGCTCGATGCTGTCCGAGTCGCTGCGTGCGGTGGTGTCGCAATCGCTGCTCAAGAAAGTGGGCGGCGGCCGTGTTGCGGCGCACGAGATCATGGTCGGTGTGCCGGCGATCCGCAACCTGATTCGCGAAGACAAGGTGGCGCAGATGTATTCTGCGATCCAGACCGGTCAGCAATACGGCATGCAGACGCTGGATCAATGCTTGCAGGATATCGTCAAGCGCGGTTTGATCACGCGGCAGTCGGCGCGCGAGTATGCGAAAGACAAGCGGTTGTTTGATTGAAGCCGGGACTCGGGACTCGGGACTCGGGACTCGGGACTCGGGACTCGGGACTCGGGACTCGGGACTCGGGACTCGGGACTCGGGACTCGGGACTCGGGACTCAAGCTTGCGAGCTTTCGCTTTGTGCTTTTGCTTTGGATATTTGCTTTAGCTTTTCCGAGTCCCAGTCCCGAGTCCCGGCTTCTTGGCTTTTCCGAGTCCCCAGTCCCGAGTCCCCAGTCCCGGTTTCATCAAACCCCGTAGTCCCGAGCAGCCCAGCAGCACCCAACGCCCCCGCACCGCAGGAGCCCTGCCATGAGCAGCATCGACTTCACCTCTTACCTCAAATTGATGGCGCACAAAAAAGCCTCGGATCTGTTCGTGACTGCCGGCGTGCCACCGTCGATGAAGGTCAATGGCAAGATTTCGCCGATCACGCAAAGCGCACTGACCCCGCAGCAAAGCCGCGATCTGGTGTTGAACGTGATGACTCCGGCACAGCGCGAGGAGTTCGAGAAAACCCACGAATGCAACTTCGCCATCGGCGTGTCCGGCGTCGGCCGATTCCGTGTCAGTTGCTTCTACCAGCGCAATCAGGTCGGCATGGTGCTGCGCCGGATCGAGTCGCGCATTCCCACCATCGACGAACTCAACCTGCCGCCGGTGCTGAAGACGCTGGCGATGACCAAGCGCGGCATCATCCTGTTTGTTGGCGCTACCGGTACCGGCAAATCCACTTCGCTGGCGGCGCTGATCGGCTACCGTAACCAGAACTCGTCGGGCCACATCATCACCATCGAGGACCCGATCGAGTTTGTACACAAACACGAGGGCTGCATCATTACCCAGCGTGAAGTCGGTATCGATACCGACAGCTGGGAGGCAGCGCTGAAAAACACCCTTCGCCAGGCGCCGGACGTAATCATGATCGGCGAAATCCGCACCCGTGAGGGCATGGATCACGCGGTGGCGTTTGCCGAAACCGGGCATTTGGTGCTGGCTACCCTGCATGCCAACAATTCCAACCAGGCAATGGACCGTATCATCAACTTCTTCACCGAAGATCGGCGCAACCAGTTGCTGATGGATCTGTCGCTGAACCTCAAGGGCGTGGTCGCGCAGCAATTGGTGCCGACACCGCATCCGCGATGGCGAAATTCACAAGCTCAAGGAAGTGATGAAGGAATCGACCAATCTGGGCATGAAGACGTTCGACCAGGCGCTGTTCGAGCTGTACATGGCCGGCGAGATTTCCTACGAGGATGCCTTGCGTTATGCCGACAGCACCAACGAGGTGCGTCTGAAGATCAAGCTCAGCCAGGGTGGCGACGCGCATTCGTTGTCGGCTGGCATGGATGGGGTGGATTTGGTCGAGTCGAAATAGGCGGAGAAAAGTCTGGGGGAGTTACAATACGCCCATGAGATCAGCCGCACCGCAGTCGTCGAATTTCCTCATTGGCCACCTTCTGGTGGCCATGCCGGGCATGGATGACCCCCGTTTTTCGCGGGCGGTTGTGCTGCTGTGTCAGCATAATGAAGACGGCGCGATGGGATTGCTGGTCAATCGCCTGTCCGACTTCCGGTTGAGCGAGATTCTCGCGCAGATGCAAATTAGCGATGTGCGCCCGGATTTTCCTGATCGGCCGGTATTGGCAGGTGGCCCGGTGCAGACTGATCGCGGCTTTGTACTGCATGGGGGCACTGTCGATTGGGATTCCACATTGCGTATCAATGAAACACTGGCAGTGAGCACGTCGCGAGATGTGCTGGAGATGATTGCTGCGGGCAAAGGCCCCGCGCAATTTTTGCTGACGCTCGGTTTTTCGGGCTGGGGCCCTGGGCAATTGGAATCGGAGTTGGCGGACAACGCCTGGCTTACTGTGCCTGCCGATGATGAGCTGTTGTTCGACGTGCCTCTGGATCTGCGCTGGCAAACCGCGAATGCCCGTTTGGGCGTCGATCCGGGCCAGTTGACGGGTTACGCCGGGCACGCCTGATGTCTTCGGCAGCGATGCAGTCAGCTTGCGTGCTGGGTTTTGATGTCGGCAGCCGGCGCATTGGTGTGGCGGTGGGTAGTGCGTTGAGCGGTGGTGCGCGCGAATTGGCGGTTGTTGACGTGCGTGATGGTGTGGTCGATTGGGCCCGCATCACGCAGTTGCTGCGCGAATGGCAGCCGGCCAGTTTGTTGGTCGGTGACCCGCGCACACTGGAAGGCGGCGATCAACCGGCACGTCAGGCGGCGCTGCGTTTTGCCGATGAAGCCGCGCGACGCTTCGCCCGGCCGGTGCTGATGGTTGATGAACGGCGCAGTTCGGTCGAGGCCGCAGCCCGGTTTGCCAGTGCCCGCGCCGCCGGTGCGCGCCGCCGCCGCGATGCCGCGATGCTCGATGCGCTGGCGGCGGTAATCATCATCGAGCGCTGGCTGGACAACCCCGAACAGGCGCACGTTTTGGAGATGCCATGAGTTACCCCTGGCTGCGCAGCGACGGCCGCTTGCGCCACCTGATTACGCTCGATGGTATGCCGGCCGTGCTGCTCAATCGCCTGCTGAACACCGCGCAAGCCATGTGTGAGCATGCCAACGGCGGCCTGGCGTTGCGCGGGCGGCTGGCTGGCACAACGCTGTGTACCCTGTTTTTCGAACCGTCCACCCGCACCCGCTCCAGCTTCCAGTTGGCGGCCACGCGGTTGGGCATGGATCTGCTCAATTTTGATATCGCCGTCTCATCATCGGGCAAAGGCGAGTCGGATCGCGACACTTTGGCAACCTTGCAGGCGATGGGTGTCAATGCGTTTGCCGTGCGCCACGGACGCGATGGTGCGGTGGCGGAGCTGGCCGAGGCAGCCACTTCAGGAACCGTGCTGATCAATGCCGGCGATGGCCGCAACGCGCATCCCAGCCAGGGCTTGCTCGACATGCTGACCTTGCGTCAAGCAAAAGGGTGCGACTTCTCCCATTTGCGGGTGGTGATTTGCGGCGATGTGCGGCATTCGCGAGTGGCGCGCTCGGACATCCATGCGTTACGTACGCTCGGTGCCAATGAAATTCGTATTTGCGGGCCGCAAAACCTGCTGCCCGATGACGAGGTGTTGGCGGGTTGCGGTGTGTATTCAAACTTTGACGAGGCCATCGCCGGTGTCGATGCGGTGATCATGTTGCGTCTGCAACGCGAACGCATGAGCCAGGGCCTGGTGCCCTCGTTGGAGGGTTATTTTCGCGAATATGGGCTTAGCACGGAGCGCTTGCGCCGCGCAGCACATGATGCAGTGGTGTTGCACCCAGGCCCGATCAATCGTGGCATCGAGATCGACCCTGCGGTGGCTGATGGGCCACAGTCGCGGGTATTGCAGCAGGTAGCCAACGGCGTTGCCGTGCGCATGGCGGTGTTGGCGGAATTGCTTGGCCGGTGATGGGTGGTGCAACACCGTGATATGACGGTTGCCCACATGGTGAGCTATCTACAGGGTGGGCTACAGGGCCACGGCACGCCATGTTTTGATAGACACTCGGTGAGCGACCGTGATTTTTCAGCCGGGGCAAGCGCTGGTCGCCCACAGGGCGGCTACAGGGTGGATCACCGATTTGTTGTGGTGCAACGGTATGACCGCTGGTGCGAGTCAGGCTTCTGTGGGAGCCGGCCTGCCGGCGAACAATGCCGCGAGAAGCTTCGCGCGCAGAGCCTGCCCCAGACTTGATCTGGGGCGCGCTCCCACGAAAGCGCTGAACGCCCCTGTGGGCGAGCGTTCGGTTGGTGCGAGGCGTCCGCTTATTGAGCCTGCCCGCTAAAGCTGCCCGCTTCAAACTGCCAGGTGCGCGTGATGTGCAGCAGTTCGATACGCTCGCGGGTTTCCGGTAGTGGCGGGAACGGCTCGGCCAGCCGCACAATGCGCACCGCCGACTGGTCGAGCAGGGCGATACCGCTCGATTCCACCACCTCGATGGCCTGCACGCTGCCATCGCGCCGCACCGATACGGTGAGCACCAGGCGGCCTTGCAGTCGCCGTTGCCGCGCCTGTTCGGGGTAGTTCAGGTTGCCGATCCGTTCGACCCGGTTGACCCACGCCCGCATGTATGGCGCCCATGCGTATTCTCGGGTGCTGGCGGTAATCCGCTTCTCGTTGGGGCGGCGCGCATAGGCAACCGTTTGCTGCTCCACCTCGGCCGCCAGTCGGGCCATTTCGACATGGCGCTCAATCCATTCTGGCCCCAGCGGCAGCAATGGATTGCGCTCAGGGGGCGTGTCCTCGGCGTTGGGCACGGGCCAATCGCCGTCGGTGGTGCTCACCACCCGGTCGGTGGGCGGTGGCTGCGGTGCCGGTGCCTGTGCCTGCAACGGTTGACGAGCAACGCCGGGCTGTTCACGAACCACATTGCCCAGTTGCGGTTCTCGTGGTCGCTCGGCAACATCGGCATCACCGCCGCCGCGTTGACTGGCCTGTGCCAGAAAATCGGCACGGTCTGGTGCTTTTTCGCTGCGCGTCTCGGTCAGCATCACATCCAGCGTGGGTTGCACCCCGGCAGGGTCTTCACGAGCGAAGCCAATGCCGAGCAACACCACACCATGCGCGATCAGCGACAGCGCCAGGGTCGCACTCAGGCGGTCACCGGGACCTGCCTGCTTGCGAATCAGGGTGTCAATGGCGGGCTTTGAGGCGGGCTTGGATGGCATCAAACAACTGTCCGGCAATGTTCAGGTCAAACTGGGTGTCGAGTTCACGGATGCAGGTTGGGCTGGTGACATTGACCTCGGTCAGACGGTCGCCAATGATGTCCAGGCCCACGAAAATCATGCCGCGACGACGCATTTCCGGGCCAACGATGGCCGCTATGCGGCGGTCATCCTCGCTCAGTGCTCGCCCCTCGCCACGGCCGCCGGCAGCGAGGTTGCCGCGAAACTCCTGCCCCTGCGGAATACGGGCGAGGCAATACGGAACCGGTTCGCCGTCGATCAGCAGCACGCGCTTGTCGCCCTCGCGGATCGCCGGCAGATAGGCTTGCGCCATCGCCTGCTGACCGTGGCCGGTGAGGGCTTCGAGTATGACATTGAGGTTGTCTTCCCCGGCGCGCACCCGGAATATCGAATGCCCGCCCATGCCATCAAGCGGTTTGAGTACACAATCGTGGTGGGTCTGGATAAAAGTGCGCAGCTGGTCGCGCTCGCGGCTGACTATCGTCGGCGGGCACAGGTCGGGGAACAGCAACGCAGCCAGCTTTTCATTCAGGTCGCGCAGGCCGGCAGGGTCGTTGACGACCAGCGAGCCCTGCTCCTGCGCCATCGACAGGATCTGCGTGTCATGCACAAAATTGGCATCAACCGGAGGGTCCTTGCGCATCAAGATCACCGGCACCTCAGCAAGCGGCCTTTGCTGCCATGGCCCCAGTTCGTACCAGTTCGTGGCATCCTCGCGCACGCTCAGCGGTGCCAGTTTCGCCATGGCGACACCCTGTGCCAGGAATAGTCCGCCGGGAGCAACGTAAAACAACCTGTGGCCGCGGCGTTGGGCTTCTAGCAGCATGGCGAACGTCGAGTCCTTGGCTATCTTGATGGACGCAATCGGGTCCATGATGACGGCGACATCAAATTGCATGGCGGTCTCCAGATTTTGGCGGCGTTGCCGCCGGGCTCGCCGCAGTAAGCATCAGTGTTGGTATCATCAATTCGGGAAGTGGGTCGCACGGCACAGGCCTGATTGTGCGATTGCTGGATAAAGCGCGTATCGTATCAGGCGTTCCGCCTGCACCGCTGGCGAATGACGCAGTGCTTGACAGACGCAGGTGAGATTGGGATATAAGCTAGTTACATGTGCGCGCGTGGCGCGTCGGCGAGTCCAGATGGGTGTGGTACATGCGGGGAATTCGATGAACGATGCAATACAGTCCGGTAGTTTCGCTGGGCTTCGAGTCATGGTAATTGACGACTCCAAGACCATTCGACGTACCGCCGAGACCCTCCTGAAAAAAGAGGGCTGCGAGGTGGTGACTGCGAATGATGGCTTTGAGGCGTTGGCAAAGATTGCCGATCAACAGCCGCAGGTGATCTTTGTTGACATCATGATGCCTCGCCTCGACGGTTATCAGACATGCGCCCTGATCAAGAACAACCAGATGTTTCGCGGTACGCCGGTGATCATGTTGTCATCCAAGGATGGCTTGTTCGACAAGGCACGTGGCCGAATCGTTGGCTCCGAACAATATTTGACCAAGCCTTTTACGCGTGACGAATTGCTTGGCGCAATTCGCCGATTCATTCCAGGCACATGATTCTGCAAACGCTCGTTTTGATATGCCAGATTCCTAGGGGGGTTAGATGGCACGTATTTTGATCATCGAAGATTCACCGACTGATGCTCGGGTGTTTACCACGCTGCTTGAAAAGAACGGGCACGAGGTGATCGCCGCCGGTAGTGCTGAAGACGGTATCGCTGCTGCAAAAAAGGAAAAGCCGGATTTGGTTTTGATGGATGTCATTTTGCCTGGGATGAACGGCTTTCAGGCCACCCGTGCCCTGACGCGGGATCCTGACACCGCATCCATTCCGATCATCATCGTCAGTACCAAAGGAATGGAGACCGATCGCGTCTGGGGCCTGCGCCAGGGTGCGCGCGACTACATCGTCAAGCCACCGAACGAGCGCGACCTGATTGATCGCATTGCAACCCTTCTGGGTGCGGGCTGAGCTGCCAATGCAAGCAACCCAAGCACCAGCAGAGCCATTTGAAGTGCTGCTCGATTACGAACAGCGCAGCTTGAGCCATGAGCCCGGTCGGCCGGAACAGATCGAGGCTGCAGGACATTGGCGCGGAGTAGGTTTTCGGCTTGGTCAGCGCCGTCTGCTGGTCGGTTTCGATGAGGTCGTTGAGATCATCCCCATGCCGGTGGCGACGCCGGTGCCCGGAGCCGCTCCCTGGATGTTGGGTGTCGCCAATGTACGCGGCACCCTGCTTCCGATTGTCGACTTGAAGCAGTTCATGGAAGACGAGCGCACTGCGCTGCATGAGTCTGCGCGGGTACTGGTTGTGCGGCAGGCAGGTGGCAATGTGGCTGTGCTGATCGATGAGATGTATGGTCAGCGAACCTTCAACGACCAGGATGCCACCGAAACCGATGAATCCGAGTCAAGCCGCTTCGATGGATTCATCAAGCAAAGCTACCGTGTCAATGAAGTTACCTGGGGTGTGTTCGATATGGCTTTGCTTACTCGTACTCCCGAATTTCGTCAGGCTGCAGCGTGAGGGTCTGGTTATGAATCAACAACGCAATGAGGTCCAATCATGAGCACTGCATCAGGCGCAAAGACCGGCAAGGAGCGCGGCGCGCTGACCAATTTATTCAGCTTCGTGCTCGTGGTGGCGATCGCGGTCTTCTTCCTCAACTTCTACTTCGGCAACCAGCGAAACGCCGAAGAGAACAAGGCGCGCGAGTACATTGCCGAGATTCAGGTGCTGTCGCAACAGATCGCGAAGTTCTCCGCAGAAGCCGTTTCCGGTGGCTTTGAAGCGTTTTCCGAGCTCAAATCAACGCGTGGACGCATCGAGCGATTGGTGCGCAACCTGCAAACCGGTAATCCGGACGACAATGTGCCGTCCTATCAGGGGCAGGCCGGTGTCGGTGACGCACTGCAAAAACTGGTTGATACGTGGGCGCCGGTAAACAGCAGTGCGCAGCGCATCTCAGAGCGTGAAGAATTGGTGCTGGGTCTGGCTGATACGGCTGCCGAGTTCTCCAGCCGGGTGCCACAATTGCAGGCCAAGATGGATGAAGTGGTGCGCCAGATGATGGACACCGGCTCATCCAGCTCACAGGTTTACATTGCCATGCGCCAGTTGCTGCTGGCAGATCGCATGTTGCGCCGCGTTACCGTCATCCTTCAGGGCGGCGCAGGCGCGGTGTCTGCGGCTGATGCCTTCTCGCGTGATGCGCAGGGTTTTGCGCAGGTGTTGGTTGGCCTGGAGCGCGGCAATGCGGAAATGGGGCTGCGCCGGCTGGATAGCGGCGCCGCGCAGCGTTCGCTTGCCGAATTGTCCGAGATCTATACCGATGTGCAGAAGGATGTTGACAGCATTCTCGAATCCTCCACAGATCTGTTCGAGGTGAAGGAAGCCTCGGGGCAGATCTTCCAGGATTCCGCATTGATGCTCGATGCGGCACGCAACCTCAATACCGCCTTCAACACGCTGCCCAATACGCGGTTGTTTCCGGGGCTGCTGGTTGGTGTAATCGCGGGAATCGGTGCAGCGTTCGGCTTGGCGGGTTTGCTGTTCGCCTTGTGGCGTGAGCAGAACAAGCGGCTGCGCGGCCAGCAGGAGCACAATCAGCGCAACCAGGAATCGATTCTGCGTCTGCTCGACGAAATGGGCTCGCTCGCGGAAGGCGATCTGACGGTCAAGGCGACGGTAACCGAAGAAATAACCGGTGCTATCGCAGACTCGATCAACTTCGCCGTCGAGGCGTTGCGCAGCCTGGTGCAAACGATCAACGAAACCGCCGTGCAGGTCGCTGCGGCAGCGCAGGAGACCCAGGCAACGGCAATGCATCTGGCCGAGGCTGCCGAGCATCAGGCGCAGCAAATCACGTCCGCTTCGTCGAAGATTCAGGAAATCGCGGTTTCGATCGACGAGGTGTCGCGCAACTCCGCTGAGTCGGCTGACGTGGCGCAACGCTCAGTGCAAATTGCGGCAAAAGGCGCCGATGTGGTGCGCCAGACGATTCAGGGCATGGACTCGATCCGTGACCAGATCCAGGAGACCTCCAAGCGAATCAAGCGGCTGGGTGAAAGCTCGCAGGAAATCGGCTCGATCGTTGAACTGATCAACGATATTTCCGAGCAGACCAACATTCTGGCGCTCAATGCCGCAATTCAGGCCGCATCTGCCGGTGAGGCGGGTCGAGGTTTCGCGGTGGTGGCGGATGAAGTGCAGCGGCTCGCCGAGCGTGCGTCAAATGCGACCAAACGAATCGAAACGCTGGTGCAGACGATTCAGTCCGATACCAATGAGGCGGTCAGCTCGATGGAGCAGACCACCGCAGAAGTGGTCGCGGGTGCGCGTCTGGCAGAGGATGCGGGCTTGGCGCTGGGTGAAATCGAAAAGGTGTCTACCGATCTTGCCGATTTGATCAAAAGCATCTCGTCGGCGGCAAGCCAGCAGTCGGCTGCGGCGACCAACATCACCACAACCATGAGCGTGATTCAGGAAATCACTTCGCAAACCTCGCAAGGTGCGAGTCAAACCGCCGAGTCGATTGGTAACCTTGCACAGCTCGCGGCCGACTTGCGTCGCTCGGTGGCCGACTTCAAGTTGCCCGGCTGAGGCAGGTAAGACGAGATGACAAGCAGGCTGTGCTCAGTTCAGGTTGCACGAGGGTGTCATGGCGATGATGCGCGGCAGTCATTTGTCGATTCGCAGCACGCATCACATCCTCCTTACAGGGGCGAGACCCGGGCATGAGGCTGCAAGAAGATATCAATTTCACCACGCTCAACTGGGTCAAGCCCGAGCTTGATGAAACATTACGGCAGGCGCGATTTGCTATCGAGGCCTTCGTTGAAGATTCCACTGACGCCAGTCAGATGCGTGCTTGTGCCGCATATCTGCATCAGGTGCATGGCACCTTGCGCATGGTTGAGCTCTACGGTGCAGCGATGGTTGCCGAGGAGATGGAAAAGCTCGCTCTGTCGCTGTTGGAGAGTTCAGTAACCGAGCGTGACGAGGCGTTCACCGTGCTGATGCGCGGTATTGTGCAATTGCCCGATTATCTGGAACGTCTGCAATCGGGCCTGAAAGATATTCCTGTGGTGTTGCTGCCGCTGCTCAATGAGTTGCGCGCAGCGCGTGGCGAACGCGGTTTGTCCGAGGCGGTACTGTTTTCGCCGGATCTTTCACGGCCATTGCCGGCTGCGGTTGCGGGCCCAACCAGCGCATTGTCGCAGGACCAGGTTCGTACGCAGGCGGAAGCATTGCGTTCGCGCTTCCAGGCATCATTGCTGCGCTGGTTGCGAGACGAGGGCAACCCGGAATTGATTGCAGCATTGACCCAGGTTTGCGATGGGTTGGTGTCGATGACCCGATCCGAACATGCCCGTCGATTGTTCTGGGTGGCGGGCGGCACGCTGGAGGCGCTGCAAGTTGGCGCTTTTGAGGCGTCCAAGCCACTCAAGCGCGCATTGGCCCGCGTCGAGCGAGAAATCAAGCGTCTTGCCGATACCGGCGATGCTGCTTTCTCGAAAGATCCGCCGCTCGAACTCACGCGGCAGTTGCTTTACTTCGTTGCGCACGCGCCCACCGAATATGGCCGCATCCGTGAGATGCGTGAAGTTTTTGGGCTGCACGCCGACCTGCCGACCGAAGCGGAAATTGCCCACGCCAAGGGCAGCATGACAGGCCACAACCGTGCTTTGCTCGATACAGTGTGCGGCGCGATCAAAGAAGATTTGTTGCGGGTCAAGGATATGCTTGACCTGCACATGCGCTCACCCAACAACCCGGTTTCGGCGTTGAACGAGCAGGCAGATGTGCTGGATCGTGTAGCTGATACGCTGGGCATGCTCGGCCTTGGCGTGCCTCGGCGCGTGGTACAGGAGCAAAGTCAGGCGATAGCTGAAATAGTGGGTGGCAATCGCCCGGCTGACGAGGCCTCGCTGCTTGATATCGCTGGTGCGCTGTTGTACGTGGAGGCTTCGCTTGACGATCAGGTGTCGCGTTTGGGTCAGGCAGCGGTAGACACTCAGGGCGATGGTGCGCAGGCACTGCCCGGTTCCGAAGCCCAACATCTTCTCGACGCTGTGGTCAAAGAGGCGATAGCAAACTTCGCACAGGCACGACAATCGTTTGTCGCATTCATCGAGACCAACTGGGATAGCGCGCAGTTGAACGATGTGCCCAGGCTGCTGGATGAAGTTGCCGGTGCATTGCGCATTCTCGAGTTGAGCGATGTCGCGCAATTGATGACATCGGTTGGCCGGTTTACCCAAGACGAGTTGATTGCCTTGCGGCGCGTGCCAGATGCTACGCAGATTGATACTTTTGCGGATGCTGTCGCCGCGTTGGAATATTTTCTTGAAGCACTGCGCGACCACCGGCCGGGGCGAGATGCAATTCTCGAGCATGCGCGGCATGGGATGGAGCAACTGGGCTACTGGCCGTTGCCGGAGCGGATACCGCTGCAAGAACCGGTTGCCGAAGTGGACGCAGTTGTGCCGGGTCAGCCGGATCAAGAACTCCTTGAAGCATCCGCGCACGCTGTTGAACTGGATACTTCGGGCGAGACAATTGATACTGCCGCCGCACGGGAAGCTGCCGGCGAATCGCATGAACTGGTTGCCAGTAGCGAGCCTGCTGCATCTACCGTCTTGCCGTCGGTCGGAGTTGCCACTCTGGTAGGTTTTGAAAGCGCCACCGATGATATTGACGATGAGATCCGGGAAGTGTTTCTGGAAGAGTTCCAGGAAGAAGTGCAGAACCTGCAGCAGACCTTGCCGGCATGGCGTGCCAATCCCGAAGCGCTTGATGTGCTGCGTTCCATTCGACGGGTTTTCCATACCCTGAAAGGTAGTGGGCGACTGGTTGGCGCCTTGTCACTCGGCGAGTTCAGCTGGCGTGTCGAGAACATGTTGAATCGGGTTCTGGAAGGTTCGCGTGAAGCTTCGCCGGCGGTGATGGCGCTCCTGGATGCCGCATGTAGCGCGTTACCGCACATGCACGATGCGCTTCGCAACGGTTCTGCCTCGGTTGCCGTGGATATTGAAGCGATCAAAGCGGTTGCTGATCGCATAGCTGCTGGCGAGGAGGCGTGGCTGCAAGCACCGGCTGGCGATACAGCGATCATTGCCGAACCCCAGGATGTGCCGGCTTCAGCAACCGATGCAGCGGATGCTGTGGAGTTCGAAGCGCTGGCCGTGTCGCCGCTCGCAACAGCAGAGCCCGACACCGGCGTATCGGTGCCAACAGGAAGTGCGCCTGAACACGCGCGGGTGGCGGTGCAACCAATCGATGCTGTTTTGTTCGAGATACTCAAGGCAGAGGTCGCTGGGCATCTGAGCACCATTGATGAGTGGCTTGCTGCGGCGAGCGGTCGCGGCTATTCCGCGACAGATCCGTTGCTGCGTGCCATGCACACCATCAGTGGTGCATTCGCGATGACCGAAGTCCCGGCGATCACCGAAGTCACCGGGCCGATGGAGTCGTACATCAAACGGTTGCTGGCGCACAAACGCATCGCCAGCGCACAAGGGGTTGGCCTGGTCGCGCAATCTGCAGACGCGATCCGCACAGTCATGCTCGCTTTGGAAACCCCGCAGAACGGATTGCCTGATTTTTCGTCATTGGCAGCGCGCGTTCGCGCCGAGCGTGACACATTGCCCGAACCGACTTCGCCCAGTGTCGAGTCCCATGGGT
The DNA here is from genome assembly GCA_002840015.1 of Gammaproteobacteria bacterium HGW-Gammaproteobacteria-2. Taxonomy (GTDB): domain Bacteria; phylum Pseudomonadota; class Gammaproteobacteria; order Xanthomonadales; family Xanthomonadaceae. Next base: position 24,456 of record PGZE01000046.1, read on the forward strand.
TCGGCCCGGACAATGATGCCGATAGTGCGGAGTCGCTGGTTGCTGTCACGCTCGATGCACCCGATGTCAGCGGTCTGCCATCGTTCACCGATTCCGATCTGGTTGAAGTCGGCATTGATGCGTCTGTCATCAACGCCGCCGCCGAAGCTGCCGCTGCCGAAGCTGCTGCTGCCGAAGCTGCTGCTGCCGAAGCTGCTGCTGCCGAAGCTGCTGCTGCCGAAGCTGCTGCCGCCGCCGCCACCGAAGCTGCTGCCGAAGCTGCCGCTGCCGAAGCTGCCGCCGCCGAAGCTGCTGCCGCCGAAGCTGCTGCCTCCGAAGCCGCCGCCGCCGAAGCCGCCGCCGCCGAAGCTGAAGCCGCCGAAGCTGAAGCAGCTTCCGCCGAAGCTGCCGCTGCCGAAGCTGCTGCCGCCGAAGCTGCCGCCGCCGAAGCTGCCGCCGCCGAAGCTGCCGCCGCCGAAGC
>PGZE01000047.1 GCA_002840015.1 Gammaproteobacteria bacterium HGW-Gammaproteobacteria-2
CGCCCAGTCGCCCACAGGGTGGGCTCCTACACAAACTGCACGCAGCACTTGCACAGTCACTTTTGGAAACCATCATGCTGAAAATCGACAACCTGCACGCCAGCATCGGCGGCACTGAAATCCTCAAGGGCCTGAACCTGCACGTCAAGCCCGGCGAGGTCCACGCGATCATGGGCCCGAACGGTGCCGGCAAATCCACGCTCGGCAATGTGCTGGCCGGCCGCGAAGGTTATGAAGTCACCGCCGGCAGCATCAGCTTCAAGGGCAAGGACCTGCTGGCGCTGGCGCCGGAGCAACGCGCCGGTGAAGGCGTGTTTCTGGCATTCCAGTATCCGGTCGAGATTCCCGGCGTCAACAACACCTATTTTTTGCGCGCGGCGCTCAATGCCCAGCGCAAGTATCGCGGTGAGCAAGAACTCGATTCGATGCAGTTCCTCAAGCGCGTACGCGAAAAACTCTCGGTACTGCATATCAAGGATGAACTGCTGCATCGTGCGGTCAATGCCGGGTTCTCCGGCGGCGAGAAAAAGCGCAACGAGATTTTCCAGCTTGCGGTGCTGGAGCCGAGTCTGGCGATACTCGATGAAACCGATTCGGGCCTGGATATCGACGCGCTCAAGCTAGTCGCCGAAGGCGTCAACCTGATGCGCTCGCCCGAGCGCGCATTCGTGGTGATCACCCACTACCAGCGTCTGCTCGATTACATCACCCCGGATGTCGTACACGTGCTGGCCGATGGCCGCATCGTCGAATCCGGCGGCGCGGAGTTGGCACGCGAACTCGAAGCGCACGGCTATGCCTGGGTCAAGGACCGGATCGCTCCGGAAACGGTGGCCTGAGATGTCCAGCGCATTGCTCGACGCGCTCAAGGCCGGCTTTGAAACGCTGCCGCCGGAGCTGATGAACGGCCATGGCGTCGGCCCACTGCGCCGCTCGGCGCTGCTCTCGGCGTTGCACGAGGGCTTGCCCGAACATCGCGTCGAAGCCTGGAAATACACTTCGCTGCGCGCGTTGTCGGCGCGATCATTGCATGTCAGCAACGAATCGACGCCGATCGACGCGACACGAATTGCCGACGAGCTGCTTGCCGACATCCCGGCGCCGCGACTGGTGTTCATCAACGGCATGATGGATGCCGACCTGTCGCAGATCGACGATCTGCAAGTCGGCTTGCAGGTGAACACCCTCGCCCAGGCGTTGCGTGGCGACAACCCGCGCGCCATTGCCGTGCTGGGCAGGCGCTTCGATGGTATCGCCAACGTCTTCGCCCGCATCAACACGGCTTTTGCCACCGACGGCGCGCTGATCACGGTGGACGCGGACGCGGTGATCGACACCCCGCTGCATCTGGTGTTCATCGGTACTGCGGTCGAGTCCGAATTGATCTGCAACCTGCGCCACGTGCTGGAGCTGCGCGAAAACGCGGCGCTCACTGTGGTTGAGCATCATCGCGCAGTCGGCAATCACCGCAACCTCGCCAATCATCTGCTGCATGCCCACCTCAAGCCGGGCAGCCGTTTGTGCCACGCCCGGGTGCAGGCTGAAGCGGTCGGCGCGAACGTGATCGCGCGCACCGAGGCGGTGCTCGCCAGCAACAGTTGCTATCGCCGTCTGGATCTGGAACTGGGCGCCAATCTGTCGCGGCACGAGCTCAACGTGTCGCTGCAAGGCGACGGCGCGCAGGTGATCGCCGGCGGCGTGCTGCTGGCCGATGGCCGACGCCATCTCGACACCCGGCTCGGCATCGAACACGTAGCGCCAAATACCCGCTGCGAATTGCCGTGGCGGGGCATCGCCGGTGGCCGTGGCCGCGCGGTGTTCCACGGCGGCATCGTGATTCGCGCCGGCGCCGATGGCAGCGATGCGCAGCTTTCCAGCCGCAATCTGCTGCTTTCCGAACAGGCCGAAATCGATAGCCAGCCGGTGCTGGAAATCCACGCTGATGAAGTCAAGGCGGCGCACGGCGCCACCGTTGGCAGCCTGGATGCCAATGCGCTGTTTTATCTGCGCAGTCGCGGCCTGCCCGAAGCACAGGCGCGCACCCTGCTCACCGGCGCGTTCTGCCGAGAGGTGCTGGACGTGCTTGCCAACGACGCGCTGGCGCAACAACTGGAGCCGCTGCTCGATGCCGCACTGCAAGACATGGAGCAGCCAGCATGAGCACGCTGCGCGCCGAAAACCGCGCCACAGCGGCCATCGACTGGGCGGCGCGGCGCGCCGATTTCCCGATCCTGCAACGTCAGGTTCACGGCAAGCCGCTGATCTATCTCGACTCGGCCAACACCGGGCAAAAGCCACAAGCGGTGATCGCTGCGGTCGATGATTTTTATCGCCAGCACAATGCCAATGTCTCGCGCGCCGTACACACGCTGGGCAGCGAAGCCACCCAGGCATTCGAAGACGCGCGCAAGCGTATTGCACGCTTCATCAATGTGCGCAGCAACGATCTGGTTTTGACCTCGGGCACCACCTTCTCGCTGAACCTGGTGGCTTACAGCTACGCCCTGCCGCGGCTGAAACCCGGCGACGGCATCGTGCTCACGCGCATGGAGCACCACGCCAACATCGTGCCCTGGCAGCTGATCGCCGAGCGCACCGGCGCCATCATCAAGGTCGCCGATCTCACCCCGTCCGGCGAGCTGGATCTGGATGATCTTTACGCCAAGCTCAGCGGCGAGGTGAAGCTGCTGGCGTTGACCCATGTCTCCAACGTGCTCGGCACGGTGAACCCGGTTGCTGCGATCTGCCGTGAAGCGCGCAAGCGCGGCATCGTCAGTGTCGTCGATGGCTCGCAGGCGTTGCCGCATCAGGCAGTGGATGTCGCCGCCATCGGCTGCGATTTTTACGCCTTCACCGGCCACAAGATGCTCGGCCCCACCGGCACTGGCGCGCTATGGGCACGCGCCGAACACCTGGCCGCGATGCCGCCGTTTCTCGGCGGCGGTGAGATGATCAAGGAAGTGCGTTTTGAAGGCACCGTGTTCAACGATGCCCCGCACAAGTTCGAGGCCGGCACGCCCAACATCGCCGGTGTGGTTGGCCTTGGCGCGGCGGTCGATTATCTCGGCGCGCTCGGCATGGCCAATATCCATGCCCGCGAGCAGGCGTTGCTGGCCTATGCCAATGACCGGCTCACCGCGATACCGGGCCTGCGCATTTTCGGCAACGCCCGCGACAAGGCGGCGGTGATTTCGTTCGCGGTGGACGGCGCGCACGCGCATGATCTGGCCACCTTGCTCGATCTGGAAGGCATTGCGGTGCGCTCGGGCCAGCACTGCGCGCACCCGCTGATGGCATGGCTCGGGGTCAGCGCCACCTGCCGCGCTTCGCTGGCGTTTTTCAACACCGAGGCCGAAATCGACGCCTTGGCCGATGGCATCGAAAAGCTGCGCAAGTTGCTGGCATAGTTGGCCCATGAGCGAACTCGCCCGACTGCATTTTCGTGCCGCCACCGCTGCCGACATCACGGCTATCGTCGCGCTCACCCAATCCGCCTATCGCGGTGAATCCAGCCGTGCCGGCTGGACCACCGAAGCCGACCTGCTCGATGGCCAGCGCATCGATGCACAGGCCGTGGGCGATTGCATCACGCGCGCGCGCAGCCGCATCGTGCTCGCCGAGCGCGATGGCGCGCTGATCGCCAGCGCCCATGTCGCGGTCGAAGACGGCGCCGGTTATTTCGGCATGTTCGCGGTGAACCCGGTCGCGCAAGGCAGCGGTATCGGCCGCCAGGTGCTCACCGAAGCCGAGCGGGTGGCGCGCGATGAATGGCAACAATCAACCATGCGGATGACCGTAATCGACGTGCGCGACGAGCTGATCGCCTGGTACCAGCGCCGCGGCTACCGCCGCACCGGCATCATTAAGCCGTTCCCCTACGGCGATGCGCGATTTGGCATTCCCCGGCGCGATGACCTGCGCTTTGAAGTGCTGGAAAAATTCCTGTAGGTGACCAGCATGTCAAACGGAAGTCACCGTAGGATGGGTAGTGGCCGCTCTCGCGCATTGCAACGGTGTGGTTGATGGGTTTCGCTTCGCTCTACCCAGCCTTCTTGCTACCTGCTGTTGTGGGAGCCGGCCTGCCGGCGAACAATCTTGCGACAGCTTCGCGCGCAAGGCGCGCTCCCACAGGGAGCATCGTTGCTTTGAGGAAACCGAATGCCCAACTGGATCCGTGTCTGCACCACCGCCGAACTGCTGCCAGGGGAAACCACCGTCGCCTGGGACGGCGACACCCCGATCCTGGTGTGCAATGTCGATGGCGATCTGTATGCGCTGGAAGATCGTTGCAGCCATCAGGATTTCGAGCTCAGTGCCGGTGAACTGCACGGCCATGAGATCACCTGCAGCCTGCACGATGCGCGCTTTGACGTGCGTACCGGCAACGCGCTGTGCGCACCGGCATACAGTCCAGTGCGTCCGTTCCCGGTGAAGGTGGAAGACGGGGTGATCTATACCCGCGACGATCAGTCCTGAGCGGGCGGCGACAGCCGCACCAACAGCAGTTCCCCCCCGCCATCGAGGATCACCCGCTTGCGCTGCGCATCGCCGGCACCGATCAGCGCGCTATCCCCTGCCTGCAACGGCGCCAGCTCGGCGCGATCCTTGAACTGGGCTCGGCCTGATATCAGATGTGCCACCCAGGTGACGCCGGCACCAGCAAAAAACACCATTGCCCCCACCAGTGGCCGATGCAGCAACTGCGCCTCCACCCGTTGCGGCCGCCACATCAGATTGAAGTCGTGGGTGGGGCCGTAGCTCAAATGACAGTTCGGTGTGTCGGCACCGGCAAAACGGATTCGCCCATGCGGCGGATCAACCGCCACCACCCGACCATCGGTAAAGGTGAGTTCGATGCCATCACCACGCAGCAGCACCAGTTCGCGCTCGATCCCGGGGAACGCCGAGAACGCGCAATCTTTGTCGATCTCGGCAATCGACAGCCGAACATCCCAATCATCGCTGCTCGCATCTTCATCAACCGGCAGCCAGCCGCCGTCACCGGCAGCGCGCAGGCGCACGATCTCTCGCGTCCAGCCCGCGCCATTGCGCCAGCGTTGGCGGCGGTAATTCTGAGCGGGCAGGATGGCAATCTTCATGTCTCAACTTGTCGAAGTGTGCGGCTCGGCGGTCGGCGCGTGGCTTGCGACTTGCAGCAATTCGGCCAGTTGCGCTGTGGACGTGGCCAGCGACTGCTGCCAACTGTAGCCGATGATCGGTTTTCCGGTCAGCGCGTCGGCGAACCCCTCGTACTCGCCCTCGCGCAACAAATGCCGATAATCCACAGTCACTTCCTCACCGGCATCCAGATCACGCGCAGCAAACACGAAGCCCAGGTGCCACAAACCAGTCGATGCGAACGCATGGTTGATGTAGCACTCATCCGGCCACTCCGGGGTGATGGTATAGCGATCCTCGAACCAGCGCACCGAGGATGCCAGCGCGGTGTCGATATCCGGTTGCGCGAGCACTTCGTCCCATCGATAAACCCGATTGATCGCGTCGGGGGCGACGATGATGCGGCCGGCCGCAACCGGTGCATCGATAAACAGGCCCTTGCCGGCACCGGGAATGGTGGAGGGTGCAACGCGATAGGGGGTGAGGATCATGGCGGGCTCGCAAAAAGTTTTGCGAGTGTAGCCGGAATCGAACGGGGTTCGGGAGTGGCCACCTTCTGGGCGATGACTGCCCTGCGAGGCGATACCGGTCGCCCACAGGGTGGGCTTCTACAAACGCAGCCCCCTGTGGGAGCGCGCCTTGCGCGCGAAGCTGTCGCAAGGTTGTTCGCCGGCAGGCCGGCTCCCACAACTGCATGGATTGGCACCAGCGAGTAACAGCGTTGCTACAGATGAGCGCTGCAGTGTTTTTGTGGGAGCCCACCCACCCTGTGGGCGACGGATGCGGCGAGCGAAGCGTGGGCTCTTTTCAGGTGCCCGGCAGGCGACGGCTATTGCGCGCATCGTATCCAACGCATCCGGGCCGACATGCGCCGGCCCGGATTCATCACACGGCGTTTGATCTCAATTCGCCGCTTTGTTTGGCGCTGCGGCACCCACCACGATGCGATCGCGGTTCTTCTCGACCAGCTTCAGGCCAATGCCCTTGACCGAGGCCAGTTGATCGGCGCTCTTGAACGCGCCATTGGCTTTGCGATAGGCAACGATGGCATCGGCCTTGGACTGGCCGACACCGGTCAGGGTGTCGGCAATCGCGGTGGCGTCAGCGGTGTTGATATTGACCTTGTCGGCAGCGAACGCGCTGGCGGTAAGCACGAGGGAAAGCAGCAGCGACTTGGCGAGGATGGCGATCGAGTTCATGGCTTGTCTCCTGATTGGTTGATTGCCGCCGACACGTTGCCGGCGGTGTGGACAGATTGCCCGGACGCACGCGGCGTTGGTATCGCCATTTGTCGTAATCGAAGGTCAGCTCGAAACCGAACGCGTTGTCAGCAAATGCTTACATGTCAGCATCCTGTGCTCCACGACGCCTTCTTGGTGTGACTGGTAGAATTGCCGTTTCACCGATGCGGACAAAGCCCATGGACAGCAAGCGAGTGCAACGCGAAATCGACCAGCAATGGGATGACGAGATCGTGCCGAACCTGGTCGAATACATCCGCATCCCCAACAAGTCGCCGATGTTCGATGCCGACTGGGTGCAGCACGGCTATATGGACGATGCGGTCAAGCTGATGGTGCGTTGGGCGCAGCAACAGCCGATCACCGGCATGACGATCGAGGTAGTCGGCGCCGAGGGGCGCACCCCGCTGATCTTCATCGAGGTGCCGGGCACCGACCCGGGCAATGAAGACTGCGTATTGCTGTACGGGCATCTGGACAAACAACCGGAGATGACCGGCTGGTCCGATGGCCTCGGCCCGTGGCTGCCGGTATTGCGCGGTGACAAGCTTTACGGCCGTGGCGGCGCCGATGATGGCTACGCGATCTTCGGTTCGCTGGCGGCGATCCGCGCCTTGCAGGCGCAGGGCGTGGCGCACGCGCGCTGCGTGGTGGTGATTGAAGCCTGCGAAGAATCGGGCAGCTACGATCTGCCGTTCTATGTCGATCTGCTGGCCGAACGTATCGGCAAGCCGTCGCTGGTGGTGTGCCTGGATTCGGGCTGCGGTAACTACGACCAACTGTGGTGTACCACCTCGCTGCGCGGCATGTGCGGCGGCGATCTCACGGTGGATGTGCTCGAAGAAGGCGTGCATTCGGGCGATGCCTCGGGCGTGGTGCCATCGAGTTTTCGCATCCTGCGCACCTTGCTGTCACGGCTGGAGGATGAAACCACCGGCCGCGTGCGGGTGGATGCGCTGCAAGCCGAAGTACCGGCCGATCGGCTGCAACAGGCACAGGTCTGTGCGCAGGTGCTGGGCACCGCGGTATACGACAAGTTTCCGCTGCTGCCGGGTATGCAGCCTATGCATCACGACGTTACCGAGCTGGTGCTCAACCGCACCTGGCGCCCGGCCTTGTCGATCACCGGTGCCGATGGCTTGCCGCCACTGTCATCGGCAGGCAACGTGCTGCGCCCGCAAACTGCGGTGAAGCTGAGCCTGCGGCTGCCGCCGACGCTGGATGGCGAGCGTGCCGGCGAGGTGCTGCGCGAGTGCCTGCTCAGCGACCCGCCGTATGGCGCCAAGGTAACCCTGAATCTGGAGAAATCCTCGAGTGGCTGGAATGCGCCGCCGATGGCAGACTGGCTCAGTGCCGCAATCGAAAACGCATCACAGCAGTGCTTTGGCAAGAGCGCGGTATACATGGGCGAAGGCGGCTCGATTCCGTTCATGGGCATGCTCGGCGCCAAATTCCCGGGCGCGCAGTTCATGATCACCGGCGTGCTCGGCCCGCATTCCAATGCGCACGGGCCCAATGAGTTTCTGCACATCCCCACCGGCAAGCGGGTCACCTCAAGTGTTGCGCATGTGCTGGCGGCGCATTGCGTGGCGAGCCAGCAAGGCCTCACCCGTGGCGTGGCGGTGGATCGCGACGGCCACGCGCAGTTCGGCGATCACGGCTGTTGTTGAGGGCGTCTTTCGAAAGCATGGGTCCGCAAAGGACGCCAAAGACGCAAAGGAGAGCGTTGATTATCGCGTCGCGCGTTGGCGAACCGTGATTTGGCTGTCATTGCGCGCCGGCTGTTCCGGTGTGGCTGGAACGGCTGAGGCCTTGAACCTAGCGAGGTTCATGGAGAGGAATCCCCACGCCGTCATCGCGAGGGCCGTAAGGCCCGTGGCGATCCATGCTGCGCCCGGGCGAGAGCCGACCACTTCGCCACAACGCCGTGATCGGCTCATGGATTGCTTCACTGCGTTCGCAATGACGGTTGGAGGATATCGCGAGGCGGCTGTTCCGGGGTGGCTGGAACGGCGCGCGGACCTTGAACCCAACGCGGTTCATGGCGAGGTGCGATGCAACGTGGCAATCCAGCGCGGCGCTTCCTTTTGCTGTTTTTGCGTCCTTTGCGTGTTTTGCGGACGCTTATCTACGCTTGCTTGAACGAATCACGAATCCAGCAACCGCGCCACCACCTGCTGCGCCAGCGTATCGATGCTGGCGTCGGCGGTTTGCAGGTGCAGCTCGGGCGATTCAGGCACTTCGTACGGTGAACTGATACCGGTGAAATGCGGAATCTCGCCGGCACGCGCCTTGCGGTACAGACCCTTCACATCGCGCTGTTCGCACACTTCCAGCGCGGTATCGACAAACGCCTCGATAAAATCGCCGGGCGCAAACAACTCACGCGCCATCTGCCGCTCCTCGCGGAACGGCGAGATGAAACTGACCAGCACGATCAGCCCGGCGTCGGTCATCAATCGCGCCACTTCCGCCACGCGGCGGATGTTCTCGACCCGATCCTCGTCGGTAAAACCCAGATCACGATTGAGACCGTGGCGCACATTGTCGCCATCGAGCAGATAGGTGTGATAACCCATCGCCAGCAATTGCCGCTCCACCGCATTGGCGATGGTTGATTTGCCGGAACCCGAGAGCCCGGTGAACCACGCACAGCGCGGGCTCTGGCCCTTGATCCGGGCACGCGCGGCGCGATCCACATCCAGTTGCTGCCAATGCACATTGCTGGCGCGATGCAGTGCGAAATCGATGGTACCCGCGGCAACGGTGGCATGGCTGTGGCGGTCGATCAGGATGAAGCCGCCAAGCGTGTGATTGCGCGCATAGGGTTCGAACGCGATCGGCTCATCGAGGCTGAGATTGCACACCGCCACTTCATTGAGTTCCAGCCGCTTGGCGGCCATCGCCTCCTGGGTGTTGACGTCGATACGATGACGGATTTCAGTGATCTGCGCGGTGACGCTGCGGCTGCCGATCTTGAGCAGATACGGCCGCCCCGGCAGCAGCGCAGCACTGTCCATCCACAACACATGCACCTGAAACTGATCGGCCACCGGCGGCGCATCGCTGGCGGCGGCAATCACATCGCCGCGGCTGACATCGCGCTCGTCGCTCAACACCAGGGTGATCGCCTGCCCGGCCACCGCCTGTGGCAGATCGCCATCGGCACTGACGATGCGCGCCACCGTGCTGGCCTGCCCCGACGGCAGGATGCGCACCGCATCGCCGGTTGCCACTTGGCCACCGGCAACGGTGCCAGCGAAACCACGGAAGTGTTGATCGGGGCGGCATACCCACTGCACCGGCAGTCGTAACGCGGTGCTGGTATCGGCAGCGAGTTCCACCGACTCCAGATGCTCCAGCACGCTGGGGCCGCGATACCACGGCATCGTGGTCGAAGCGCTGGTGATATTGTCCCCGGCCAGTGCCGACACCGGTATGCATTGCACATGGGCGATGCCCAGCTCGCTGGCCAGCGCGCGATAGCCATCGGCGATACCGCTGAACACGGTTTCGCCGTAGCCAACCAGATCCATCTTGTTCACCGCCAGCAGCACATGACGGATGCCGAGCAATGCGCAAATGTAGCTGTGCCGGCGGGTCTGCGTAAGCAGGCCCTTGCGCGCATCCACCAGCACCACCGCCAGGTCGGCGGTGGAGGCGCCGGTGGCCATGTTGCGGGTGTACTGCTCGTGGCCCGGGCAATCGGCAACGATGAACTTGCGGCGGTCGGTATCGAAGAAGCGGTAGGCAACATCGATGGTGATGCCCTGCTCGCGCTCGGCGGCAAGGCCATCGAGCAACAGCGCGTAATCCAGCGCCTCGCCCTGGGTGCCGTGGCGGCGGCTGTCATTGGCCAGTGCCGCCAGTTGATCGTCGAACAAACGCTTGGCATCGAACAGCAGCCGCCCGATCAGGGTGCTCTTGCCGTCGTCCACCGAGCCGCAGGTAATGAAACGCAGCAGCGGTTTTTGCTCGTGCTGTTGCAGGTAGGCCGCGATCTCGTTGTCGCTGCGCGTGCCCATCAGAAATAGCCCTCGCGCTTTTTCTTTTCCATCGACTCGGCCGGGTCGTGATCGATCATCCGGCCCTGACGTTCGGAACTGCGTGCCACCAGCATCTCGGCGATGATCGCTTCAAGGGTATCGGCATCGGATTGGATCGCGCCGGTGAGCGGATAGCAGCCGAGCGTGCGAAAACGCACCTTGCGCAGTTGTGGCTCTTCGCCGGGGTTCAGCGGCAGGCGTTCGTCATCGCGCATGATCAGCGCGCCGTCGCGTTCCACCACCGGCCGCAGTGCAGCGAAATACAGCGGCACCACCGGGATGCGCTCGCGGTAGATGTACAGCCACACGTCGAGCTCGGTCCAGTTGGAAATCGGAAACACGCGCACGCTTTCGCCGGGCTGGATACGCGCGTTGTACAGGTTCCACAATTCCGGGCGCTGGTTCTTCGGATCCCAGACATGGCGCGCGTTGCGGAAACTGAACACACGTTCCTTGGCGCGACTCTTTTCTTCATCGCGGCGGGCGCCGCCAATGGCGGCATCGTAAGCACCGGCATCCAGCGCCTGACGCAGCGCCTGGGTCTTCATCACATCGGTATGCACACTGGCGCCGTGGCTGATCGGACCGATGCCCTGCGCCTGTCCCAGGGTATTGACATGCACTTTCAGATCGACGCCGTAGCGTTCCGGCACCGCATCACGGAACGCATACATCTCGCGGAATTTCCAGCCGGTATCGATGTGCAGCAGCGGAATCGGTGGCGATGCCGGAAAGAACGCCTTGCGCAGCAGATGCAACAGCACCGAGCTGTCCTTGCCGATCGAATACAGCATCACCGGCTTGCGAAACTCGGCCGCCACCTCGCGCAGGATGTGGATGCTCTCGGCTTCGAGGCGGTCGAGATGGGATAGCGAATGAGCGGTCACGGCAGCCTGACGGGGTTTGGTGGGTAAATGGTAACGCACGCCGTCAATGACGCTGCATGATGAGCTGCGCGTCGTGACCGGTAATGCACTCGAGCATCGGAACGATTAAAGCTCAAATACAATCCGCAAAGGACGCGAAGGACGCAAATTTCGGAGGCTCTTGCAAAATCCCCGTAAAGATCATGCGGACGGGGCTCCATCCGCCGCGCGCTGGTCAATGCGTGTCCATCACAGCGGTTGCGGGCGTGTTTT
>PGZE01000097.1 GCA_002840015.1 Gammaproteobacteria bacterium HGW-Gammaproteobacteria-2
GCAATGTAGCTGATGGTCTTGGACGAACGATCCACCAGCACCGACAAATACAACTCCTTGGCGATATCGGCAGCTTCGGTAACCAGCACCGTATCCACCGGCAGCGCACGCCCGCCCGACTGGTAGGTCGCCATGCGCGTGCCCAGCATCGCTGCCGCTGCGGCACGCACATCATCGAGGGTCTTGACCAGCTTCACACCGCCGGCCTTGCCGCGGCCACCGGCATGAATCTGCGCCTTGACCACCCAGTGATTGCCACCAATGGCCTTGGCTGCGGTTACTGCCTCGTCGGGCGAACGCGCAACCTGACCCGGCGGCACGGCAATGCCGTATTGGGCAAATAATTCTTTTGCTTGGTATTCGTGAAAGTTCATGCGTCACCTTGCTTGGCGGAAAGAGCGTGCCGGCGAGCACCGACACACGAAACGGAGCGAACGGGAAGCGCGTTGGTGCCGGTTAAAGCGGCAACCGTGACGATAGCCCGCTATTTTCACCTCCCCGGGCGACAAACGCAAAGCATGAGCGGCCGGAATGCAGGCCAAACCGCGTTTGTCGGCCTATACTGACCCCAACATTCAGGAAGAGTTGCGTGTGAGCCCCCGCACAGCAGCAATACCACCAATGCCCGATCCGATTGAGGCGTCCCTTCGCCGCGAACTGCATTTATTCGCGATGTATCGCGTAATGGAAGCGGGCATTCTCGCCTTCCTCGCCTTCAGCCCGATGGCAGGCATCATCTCGGCCCCGGACCGCCCTGTGTTGGCACAGGCAGCGGGCGCCAGCTATCTCGCACTCGCGCTTTTGCTGTGGTTCGCCGCGCGGGCAAATGGTGGCATGTCGCTGCGTCAGCAGGCAGCGACCGGCCTTGTTGTGGATATCGCGGCTGCCGTCATTGCCGTGTACGCGATCACCGGTATTGCAACCGGCGTAACCCTGCTGTTGATATTCAACATCGCCGCTGCTGCCTTGTTCCTGACCCTGCGCACCGGTTTGATTTTGGCGCTGCTTGCCGCACTGGCACTGGCAGTGCCGCAATTGATTTCCGCAATGGCCGAGCAAAACGGCTCCGTTGCAGTGCAATCGGTAATGGTGGCCATCACCTATCTCGCTGCCACCGTACTGACCTATTTGCTCGGCAACGATATGCGCATCTCGCAGCGCATCGCGCAACAGCGTGGCGAAGATCTGGCCAGCCTGTCCCTGATCAACGAGCTGATTATTCGCCGCATGCGTGCCGGGGTACTGGTGGTGGATGAAACCAACCATGTCCGGGTCATCAATGAAGCCGCCTGGCTTGTGCTGGGCAAACCGGCGCCGGAACAACGCAATCTGGGCAAGATCGCACCCGAACTGTCGCGCCGCCTCTGGCATTGGCGCAATCGCAGAACGTTCCAGAACACTGCCGTATCGCTAGCCACCGATGCCCCGGAAGTACTGCCGCGCTTTACCCGGCTGACCAGCAGCGATGGCCTGGCGCTGATTTTTCTGCAGGACACCTCCATGGTGTCGCGCCGTGCCGAAGAACTCACGTTGGCAACACTCGGCAGGCTATCGGCATCCATTGCCCACGAGATACGCAATCCACTGGCCGCAATCAGCTATTCGGCTCAACTGCTGGAAGAATCCAAGCTCACCGACACCGACCGACGCATGGTCGAGATCATCAACACGCAATGCCAACGGATGAACAGCATCATCCAGGACATTCTTGGCATGGCACGCCGCGAACGCGCGCAACCCGAGGCCGTGGAACTGGTCGGCTGGGCAAA
>PGZE01000048.1:0-1382 GCA_002840015.1 Gammaproteobacteria bacterium HGW-Gammaproteobacteria-2
GAGGATGATGAAGCGTCCTACGTATGCCCGATGCACTCGCATATCGTGTCCGATCACGAAGGGGAATGTCCGATCTGCGGCATGGACCTGGTCAAACAGGCCGTTGCCAAGCGCACGGCGGGCTCGCCCGATGCCGCACACGATCACGATCCGCAGCTTGCCGAGCACCAGGCTACTGGCGCGGCGATCCAGATGGATTCTGCGGTACGCAACAACCTCAGCGTGCGGCTGGCAAAAGTGCTGCGTGGTGATCTGCGTCGGCAGATACGTACCGTCGGCAAAATCTCGCGTATCGATCCAACGTCCCGTCGCAACCTTTCGCCACCAACCGCTGGCACGTTGCTGTCGCTGTCCGAGAAGAAGGAAGGCGACCGTGTGAGTAGTGGCGAGCTGCTGTTCAGCATTGGCTCGGATGAATTGTTTGCGTTGCAAGCGGAGTACCAGGCAGCGATGACCGGTGGCCGTCGCGACGAGGCGCTTAGCCTGGTGTCGCGTTTGAGCGAGCATGGCCTTGATGCCGGCCAGATCGCACAATTGCAGGGCGGCGCTGAACCCAGGTTGCCGGCGCAGGTGTATGCGCCGCAGGATGGCTTTGTGTTCATCCGCCGCGGCGAGGTGGGCATGGCAGTGACTGACGGCATGATGATCTACAGCCTTGGCACCAACTCACGTGCAATCGAGGTGATTGCCGAAATCTACGAGACGCAATGGGGATGGGTACGCGACGGGCAAGAGGCCGAAATGCGTGTCAAATTGTTTCCCGAGACTGTGTTTACCGGCCGCATCACCCGCGTCGAACCGCCCGTGGGCTATACCACGCGCACTCTTGAGGTACGTCTTCGCTTTGATACCGGCGAGGAAGGGTTGACGCAGGGCATGTTCTCGGAAGTGCAGATCAAGGGCGAGTTGTTGTCTGATGCGATCAGTGTGCCGGCTGAGTCGGTGATACGAACCGCAGCGGGCCCACGCGTTGTTTTACGCCGCGATGATGGTGGCTTTGTACCCGTGGCGGTCAGGTTGGGTGAGGAAATTGGCGACCGCATCGTGATTGTCTCTGGCCTCAAAGGTGATGAAACCGTGGTGGTTTCCGGGCAATTCCTGCTCGACTCGGAAAGCAATCGGCTGGCCGGTCTGGCGCGCATCAGTGCGCCATTGCATAGCCATTGATCAAGTCGTTTCAGGTTCCTGTGGGTTTGTGCCTTGCGCCTGCCCGCATCACGTAGTGAGTGAATGCTTGTGATCGAAAAACTGATTCGCTGGTCGCTGGGTAATCGATTGCTGGTGCTGTTGCTGGCGGCAATTCTGGCCTTGGCCGGATTGTTTTCCATGCGCACGGTGCCGCTTGATGCCATCCCTGATTTGACCGATGTGCAGGTAACCAT
>PGZE01000048.1:1565-21399 GCA_002840015.1 Gammaproteobacteria bacterium HGW-Gammaproteobacteria-2
ACGATCTGGCGCAAATGCGTTCGCTGCAAGACTGGTTTTTGAAGTTCGAGCTGGAGGCGGTGCCAGGCGTTGCCGAAGTCGCCAGTGTGGGCGGCATGGTCAAGCAATATCAGATCGTGATGGATCCGGATCGATTGCGCGGTTATTACGTCACCCTTGATCGGGTTGAACAAGCCATCCGCGATGCCAATCAAGAAGCCGGTGGCGGCGCTGTGGAAATGGCCGAGGCCGAATACATGGTGCGCCTGCGCGGCTATATCCGCTCACTGGAGGATATCGGCCTGATCAGTGTTGACGTGCAGCGCAGCCGTGTTTCGCTGACCAACGTGCCGCTATTCGATTTGGCGCAGGAAATACGCATCGGCCCGGCCGCACGCCGTGGCATTGCCGACCTCAATGGCGAGGGCGAAGTGACCGGTGGCATCGTGGTGATGCGTGCTGGCAGCAATGCACGCGATGTGATCACGGCGGTGCGCGCCAAACTGGACACACTGAAGGCGGGGCTTCCCGATGGCATCGAGCTAGTGGAAACCTACGACCGCTCGGCATTGATCGAGCGTACCGTTGACACCTTGAAGACGCGATTGATTGAAGAGTTCATCGTCGTCATCGCGGTTTGTGCCGTGTTTTTGTACCACTTCCGCTCGTCGCTGGTGATTCTGCTGACGTTGCCGGTGGGTATCCTCACGGCGTTCCTGGTGATCCGCGTGCAAGGCATCAATGCCAACATCATGTCCTTGGGTGGCATTGCCATTGCCATCGGCACCATGGTCGATGCCGCCATCGTGATGATTGAAAATGTGCATAAACATCTGGAGCGCCTGGGCGATAACGCCAGTGGGCGGTTGCAGGCAATCGAGCGCGCTTTGGTTGAAGTCGGCCCTGCGCTGTTTTTCTCGCTGCTGATCATCACCCTGAGCTTCTTGCCGGTGTTTGCGTTGGAGGGGCAGGAGTTGCGTTTGTTCGCGCCATTGGCGTATACCAAGACCTACGCCATGGCTGCGGCAGCCGGCCTGTCGGTCACTTTGCTGCCGGTGCTGGTGTCGTATCTGGTGCGAGGCAAGATACGCCCCGAGCAGGCCAACCCGATCAATCGCTGGCTGATCGATACCTATATGCCGCTCATTCGCCGGGCAATGGCTGCGCCGTGGCTCACTTTGGCCTTGGGCGGTGTTTTGGTACTGTCGGCGTTATGGCCTTGGGCAAACCTCGGGCGCGAGTTCATGCCCGATCTGGATGAGGGCGATCTGTTGTACATGCCCTCGGCACCGCCGGGCATTTCGGTGGGCAAGGCGCGCCAGTTGTTGCAGCAGGTGGATCGCCTGATCAAGACGGTACCCGAAGTGGATAGCGTATTTGGCAAGGTGGGGCGCGCCGATACCGCGACCGATCCCGCGCCGCTGGCGATGATTGAATCGACAATCCGGCTCAAGCCGCGTGAGCAGTGGCGGCCAGGAATGGACATGGATGACATCAAGCGCGAGCTTGATGAGGTAGTGCGCATCCCCGGTCTCAACAATGCCTGGCTGATGCCGATTCGCGCGCGCATCGACATGCAATCCACCGGCATCAATACGCCCATCGGCATCAAGATCGCGGGCGCCGATCATCAGGTGATCGAGCGTATTGGCCTGGACATCGAGCGCATTCTGGGCGGCCTTGAAAATACCCGTACCGTGTTCTCTGATCGCACGTCCAGTGGCCGTTACATCGATATCGACATCGATCGCCGTGCCGCTGAGCACTACGGACTGAGCATCGCGGAAATACAAAACGCAGCGGCGATTGCGATTGGCGGCAAAAACGTCACCCGCACCATCGAGGGACGTGAACGTTACCCGGTCAATCTTCGCTACCCCGAGGAGTTTCGCGATTCGCTGGCGAAATTGCGCGGCCTGCCGTTGGTGGCTACCGATGACATCCAGGTGCAGTTGGGTGACGTGGCCAATGTGCAGGTCGTCGATGGCCCGGACATGATCAAGAGCGAAGATGCGCGGGTCAACGGCTGGGTGTATATCACCGCCAAAGACGACGACATCGGCGGCTATGTCGATTCCGCTCAGGCTGCGCTCGCCGAGCAACTGAAGCTGCCGGCGGGCTATTCCTGGGCCTGGGCTGGGCACTACCAGTTCATGCAGCGTGCCGAGCAGCGCATGACGGTGATTATCCCGATCACGGTCATCGGCCTGTTCCTGCTGCTGTTCATGGGCTTGCGCAGTGTCAGCGAGGCCTTGATGGTGATGGTAGCGGTGCCGCTGTCGCTGGTCGGCGGGTTCTGGCTGTTGTACCTGCTTGATTACCAGATGTCGGTGGCGGTCGGTGTGGGCCTAATCGCGCTTGCCGGCGTTGCTGCCGAGTTCGGCGTGGTGATGCTGGTGTACCTGCGCGAGTCGCAGCTACGCAACCAGCCGACTGATCGTGCCGGGCTGTTGGCGGCGGTGATCGAAGGTGCGGTGATGCGGGTGCGCCCCAAGGCCATGACCGCCGCAGTGGTGGTGGCCGGCCTGTTGCCGATCATGCTCGGTGAGGGCAGTGGTTCGGATGTGATGCGGCGTATCGCAGCGCCGATGGTGGGCGGCATGATAACCGCGCCGATCGTGTCGATGCTGCTGATACCGGTGATGTACTACCTGTGGCATGGCCGGCGGTTTGCTGCAAAGCCCGCAGCAGCGCCGGCAAGCGCAGACACGCCGTGAACAACAGCGCCCGGGCCGTGCGGCCCGGGTGCTGCACCCTTGACGGACTCAGATATTCGCCAGCACGTGCTCGGCGCTGGAAACCTTGAACTCACCCGGCGCCTCGACGAACAGCGCCTTGACCACGCCGTTGTCGGCGTACAGTGCAAACCGCTGGCTGCGGATGCCCATGCCAAAACCGCTGGCGTCCAGCTCCAGGCCCAGCGCCTTGGTGAACTCGGCGTTGCCGTCGGCCAACAGGTGCAGGTTTTCCGGCGCATTCTGCGCCTTGCCCCAGGCGGCCATCACAAAGCCGTCGTTGACCGATACGCAGGCGACCTCGATACCGCGCTTGCTGAAGCTGTCCAGATGCTCGATGAAACCGGGCAGGTGCTTGGCCGAGCAGGTGGGGGTAAACGCGCCGGGCACGGCAAACAAAACCACTTTCTTGTCGGCAAAGAAGGTCGCGCTATCGGTGGCCTGAATGCCGTCCTTGACGACATTGATGGTGGTCTTGGGAATGGTGTCGCCTATCTTGATGCTCATCGTTCGCACTCCGTGTTTGTGAAGATCGCCAGTGTAACGTTCGTGCGGTGAATGGCCACTATCAGCACGGCATTGGCGGTGCTTGAATCAACATCGGCTGACCCCATGTTCGGCACAGGGCGGCGCTGAGCCGTAGTGTCAACACAGCAACCTCAAGGAGGTCAATATGAGCATCGTTCGTTACAGCCCCTTCGGGGCAAACCCGCAGTTCCAGAACGAAATGAAGCAGGTTTTCGACCGGTTTTTCGGCGAATCCGATGGCGATCAATCCAACGTGGTCACCAGCCAGTGGGCGCCGCGCGTCGATATCCGCGAAGAAGACAAGCGCTTCGTCATCCTTGCCGATATCCCTGGTGTCGACCCGCAGGATATTGAAGTGCATATGGACAAGGGCATCCTCACCATCAAGGGCGAGCGCAAGGCCGAGCAGCGTGAGGAAAATCAGCGCTTTACCCGCGTCGAACGATCCTACGGCTCGTTCTACCGGCGTTTTGCGCTGCCTGACGGCGCCGATCCGGATGGTATCTCGGCAACCGGCCGCCACGGTGTGCTGGAGGTGGTCATTCCCAAGAAGCCGGAAACAACACCGCGCCGGATTTCCGTGAATCACCACTGATCCGCTGCCTGAAGAACATGACGGGGGCCGGGAAACCGGCCCCCGTCGTTTGCTGCAACGCAGCGATTTGACCTTCGCTGCCCGGATCGCTTATGCTTGCAGGTCTGTCTCGCGCTCGCGGGCAGTGTTTTGCGCAACCTGAAAAATAACTACAGAAGGAAGTTGTTCATGTACGCAGTAATTGTCACTGGCGGTAAGCAATACCGCGTGATGGAAGGTGAGGTGCTCCGGGTCGAACTGCTCGACGCCGAAGCCGGCAGCGAGATTTCGTTCGAGCAAGTGTTGTTGCTCGGTGATGGCGAAAAAATCACGGTCGGTGCGCCGAACGTGGCTGGCGCCAAGGTTACCGCCAACATCAAGGGCCATGGCCGTGCCGACAAGATCCGCATCGTCAAATTCCGTCGCCGCAAGCACCATCGCAAGCAGATGGGCCATCGGCAACACTATACCGAAATCCAGATCACCGGCATCAGCGCCTGAAGCGCGAGGAGTAAGCACTCATGGCACATAAAAAGGCAGGCGGCTCCACCCGTAACGGCCGCGATTCAAATCCCAAATACCTCGGCGTGAAGATGTATGGCGGTCAGGCGATCAACGCCGGCAACATCATCGTGCGTCAGCGCGGCACCCAGTTTCATCCCGGCAGCAATGTCGGCCTGGGCCGCGATCACACCCTGTTTGCCTTGACCGACGGCGTGGTGTCGTTCGCCATCAAGGGCCCCAACAAGCGTCGCACCGTCAGCGTTGTTCCGGCAGCCTGAGCAACCCTCACGGTAGCGCGAACAACCCCGCTTCGGCGGGGTTTTTCGTTTGCGGGATGTCGGGGCTCGGGACTCGGGACTCGGGACTCGGGACTCGGGACTCGGGACGACAAGCTCGCGAATTTTCTGCTTTTGCTACTGTGTTGTTGCTTTGGCTTTTCCGAGTCCCCAGTCCCCAGTCCCCAGTCCCGGCTTCTTGGCTTTTCCGAGTCCCCAGTCCCCAGTCCCCAGTCCCCAGTCCCCGGTCCCCAAGTCCATGAAATTCGTCGACGAAGCTGAAATCACTGTCATCGCCGGCAACGGCGGCAATGGCTGCGCCAGCTTTCGGCGCGAAAAATTCATTCCGCTGGGTGGCCCCAATGGCGGTGACGGCGGCAATGGTGGCAGTGTCTGGGTCCGGGCCGATGAAAATCTCAACACCCTGGTCGATTTTCGTCACCAACGCCAGTTCCGTGCCGAACGTGGCGAAAACGGCATGAGCAGCCAGAAATACGGTCGCGCCGGTGTCGATGTGGTGATCCGGGTGCCGGTAGGCACGTTGGTTTATAACGTCGCCACCGACGAGGTGATCGGTGACCTCACCGAGCATGGGCAAACCGTGCTGGTGGCGCAGGGTGGCCAGGGTGGCCTCGGCAACATGCATTTCAAGAGCTCGGTCAACCGGGCGCCGCGCAAGGCGACCTCGGGCACCGACGGCGATGAGCGCGATATCCGTTTCGAGCTCAAGCTGCTCGCCGATGTCGGCTTGCTGGGCTTCCCCAATGCCGGCAAATCCACGCTGATCCGTGCGGTGTCGGCCGCTACACCCAAGGTGGCGGATTACCCATTTACCACCTTGTACCCAAATCTTGGCGTCGTGCGTATCGAAACCGACCGCAGTTTTGTGATCGCTGATATTCCCGGTCTGATCGAAGGCGCGGCCGACGGTGCGGGTCTGGGCGCCTTGTTCCTGCGCCACATCCAGCGTACCCGGCTGCTGCTGCACCTGGTCGATTTGTCACCGCTCGATGAGGACATCGATCCGGCGACGCAGGTGCGTGCGATCGAGCGCGAGTTGGAGCGCTTTGATGCCGACCTGCTGGCCAAACCGCGATGGTTGGTCTTCAACAAGGCCGACCTGCTGGCCGAGGAGGAACGCCAAGGGCGTGCCCAGGCCGTGGTGGATGCTCTGGGCTGGGCTGGGCCGTGGTTTGTGGTATCGGCGCTTGCCCGCGAAGGCACCTGGCCGGTGATGCTGCAAACCATGGCTTTTCTCGATGCGATGCGCGCACAGGCCGATGAGGAACGGGCCGATCAGGCGCGCGCCGAAGCCAACGCGCAATCACAGTAATACGCACAAGTTGCAGACACAAAAAAGCCGGCGCAAGCCGGCTTTTTTGTATTGCGATCACTACCGCAAGCGTGCAGGCAGCGAAGCCTGCGCGCCGGACTCAGGCAGCGGTCTTGAGCGCCTTGATCCGCGCGTTGACGCGGCTCTTGTGACGCGACGCCTTGTTGCGGTGGATCAGGCCACGGCTGGCGTAGCGATCCAGAATCGGCTCGGCGACCTTGTATGCGGTTTCTGCGGCAGCCACGTCCTTCGCTTCGATGGCCTTGAGGACCTTCTTGACGGCGGTACGCAGCATCGAGCGCGCACTGGCGTTGCGGCCGCGGCGGACCTCTGCCTGCTTGGCGCGCTTCTTGGCGGACTTGATGTTGGCCACGATGTTGCTCCTGAATTGGTGCGGATGCGGGGTAAAGACCGCTAATTATGGCGCGTGTGGGGCGGCGAGTCAACGCGATTACTGTTCATGGCGCGTGATGTCGCCCACAGGCTGGGCCTACAGGGGGGCTTCAAGGCATTGGTGGGAGCGCGCTCCAGATCAAGTCTGGGGCAGGCTCTGCGCGCGAAGCTGTCGCAGGATCGTTCGCCGGCAGGCCGGCTCCCACGACAGCACGGATTGGCAGCAGCGAGTAACAGCGCTGCCTCCGGCCACATCGCCGCTTTTTTGTGGGAGCCATCCTGTGGGCGACCGCTATCGCGAGCAAGCTACCGTTTATTGCACTCGCCCGCTGAGGTTGAGTGACAAGCTGGCGCGGCACAGATGCCGCATCGTGCCCGCCATTTGCCACAAACACCGGGCGATGGTGTGCTGTAATGCCGCTTTCGTCCGATGATGGTCGGCTTTCGCTGCTTGGGTGGAACGCGGGAAATGGAAACGAACATCATACGTTTGGCGCTTCGTGCTGCCGGGTGTACTCGATGAGTACCGCGCCGCTGCCGCGCCCGGCCGGATTGCTGCGTTCCACTGCGGTTTTCAGCGCGATGACGCTGCTGTCGCGGCTGGCGGGTTTTGCCCGCGACATGCTGCAGGCCAGTCTGTTCGGCGTGTCTGCGGCGATGGATGCGTTTGTCATCGCCTATCGCATTCCCAACTACCTGCGCCGGATCTTTGCCGAGGGCTCGTTTGCCTCGGCGTTCGTGCCGGTGTTCAACGAGATCAAGGAACGCGGTGATCATGCCGCGCTGAAGGACTTTCTCGATCATGTCGCCGGTGCGCTATGCGTGATCGTGCTGCTGGTGACTGGATTCGGGATGTTGCTGGCGCCGTGGGTGGTCACCTTGATGGCTCCCGGTACGCTGGACGAGCCGGAAAAGCACGCGCTCACGGCCGAGATGTTGCGCATCGTGTTTCCTTACCTTTTATTCATCTCGATGACTGCGCTGGCCGGTGCCGTGCTCAATAGTTTTCGGCAATTTGCACTGCCGGCGGTGACTCCGGTATTGCATAACGTCATGGTGATTGCGGCGATGTTGTGGCTGGCGCCCTGTTTTAGTGTGCCGCCAAAGGCGCTGGCCTGGGGCGTGCTGGCGGCCGGACTGGTGCAATTGGTGCTGTTGTGGCCGGCGATGGGCCGGCTCGGCCTGACACCGCGTTTGCGGCTCAATTTCAAACATGCCGGCGTGCGCCGGGTGTTCACGTTGATGCTGCCGACCCTGTTCTCGTCGTCGGTGGCGCAGCTCAACCTGATCGTTGGCACCGTGTTTGCCTCGCTGCTGGCAACCGGCAGCCAGACCTGGCTGTATCTGTCGGATCGGCTGATCGAGTTTCCGCTCGGCCTGTTTGGCGTCGCCCTGGGCACGGTGATCCTGCCGCATTTGTCCAGCCGCTTTGCCGCAGTGGATGACGAAGGCTATTCGAGCGCGCTGGATTGGGCCTTGCGCACGGTGCTGCTGGTGGCGTTGCCGGCGGCGTTGGGGCTGTTGCTGCTGGCCGAGCCGTTGACCGCCACCATCTACCAGCATGGTCGTTTCACCAGTTTTGATACCGACATGGCGGCGCTCAGCCTGGCGGCGATGAGTATCGGCGTGCCAGGTTTCATGTTGTCGCGGGTGTTGCTGTCGGCGTTCTACGCGCGGCAGGACACCCGCACGCCGATGCGTGCAGCCATTTTCACCGTGCTCAGCAATGTCTCGTTGATGGCAATCATCGTGACCCCGTTGTGGCTGCACAAGGTTTCCGGTGCCCATGCCGGCATCGCGCTGGCAACCGGTCTGGCCGGCTTGATCAATCCATGGCTGCTGTGGCGGGCGTTGCGCCGGCAAGGCATATACCGCGCCAGTGCCGGTTGGGGCTGGCATCTGTCCCGGCTGCTGCTGGCCTGTGCAGCGATGGCGGCGGTGTTGTTGTGGTTGGCAAGTGGTGTGGGGGTATGGGGCGAACTGCATGGTCTGGCACGTTGGGGCATGGTGTTGTTGACCGTGGTCGCCGGCGCGGCGACCTACGGCATCGCATTGCTGGTGCTAGGCTGGCGGCCGTCCGAGTTGCGGCATCGTTAGGTACCTGTTGGCGGCTGGATCGGTTCGGCTCAGCCCGCACGCTTGCCGTGCCCGCTATACTTGTCGCGGTGAGCAGGCTTTTTCGAGACGTCCAAGGCGGGTTGTTGTGCCCGCACGGTAGCGTGGTCTGCATCGGCGCCTTCGATGGACCGCTGCCGCGCGAGTTTTTCGCGCACGGTGCGGCGCCGGCGCGGTTGTTGCTGCCAGCGGCACGCATTCACGGTCTGGCCGCGCTGGGTATCGATGTAATCGGCATGCTGCGTTTCAATGCGCAGCTGGCGGCGATGTCGGCACAGGCGTTTGTCGCGTCGGTGCTGGTGCGGCGACTGGGCGCGCGCGAAGTGTGGGTGGGGCCGGGTTTTCGTTTCGGCCATGGCCGCGAGGGCGATCTGGCGCTGCTGCAAGCGCTGGGCACGCAGTACGGCTTCACTGCGTTGAGCATCAACGCCGTGGCGCTCGATGGCGAGCGGGTGTCGGCCAGCCGCATTCGCGCTGATCTGGCAGCCGGCGATCTGGCGGGCGCTGCGCGTCTACTGGGCCGGCCGTATCGCATCGAGGGCCGGGTGGTGCGCGGCGCGCAGTTGGGCCGCAAGCTGGGTTATCCGACCGCCAATATCCGCCTCGGTGGCCGGATGCCGGCGTTGGCGGGTATTTTTGCCACTCGTGTGCATGGCGTCGGTGCGCTGCCGCGCGCCAGCGTGGCCAGCCTGGGCACGCGGCCAACGGTACACGGCACCGAGCCATTGCTCGAAGCGCATCTGTTTGACTTCGATGGCGATCTCTACGGCCAGCGCATCGGCGTGGAGTTTGTGTACAAGCTGCGCGATGAGCAGGCTTTTGCCGACCTGCCGGCATTGGTTGCGCAAATGGATATTGATGCACGGCGCGCCCGCGAAATACTGCAAGAATGCACCGACCCGAACACCCCTTTCAGGAAGCAATCCGCGTGAGCCGAGACTACAAATCCAGCATCCATCTGCCGCAGACCGAGTTTGCGATGCGCGGCGACTTGCCCAAGCGTGAGCCCATCACTCTGGCGCGTTGGCAGAGCCAAGGCTTGTACGCGGCGGTGCGCGCCAATAGCGCTGGACGGCCACGTTACGTGCTGCACGATGGCCCGCCCTACGCCAATGGTGCAATTCACATCGGCCATGCGGTCAACAAGGTGCTCAAGGATATTGTGGTCAAGTCACGGCTGCTGGCTGGCTTCGACGCGCCTTATGTGCCGGGCTGGGATTGCCACGGCCTGCCGATCGAAGTGGCGGTGGAGAAAAAATTCGGCAAGGTCGGCGACAAACTCGATGCCGCCGCATTTCGCGCCAAGTGCCGCGAATACGCGACCGAACAGATCGCCGGGCAGTCGCGCGATTTTCAGCGCCTCGGCGTTTTGGGCGACTGGGACAAGCCCTATCGCACCATGGATTTTGCCTTCGAGGCGGACATGCTGCGTGCGTTGGCCAAGGTAATCGAACGCGGCCATCTGGCGCGCGGCGTCAAGCCGGTGCATTGGTGCTTCGATTGTGGTTCGGCACTGGCCGAGGCCGAAATCGAATACGCCGACAAAGTGTCGCCGGCAGTGGACGTGGCCTACGATGCGGTTGATGGCAAGGCGGTGGCCGGCGCGTTTGCGGTGGACCCCGGCAATGCAATTGTCAGCGTGCCAATCTGGACCACCACGCCGTGGACGTTGCCGGCCAGCCTGGCGGTAACCCTGGGTGCCGAGCTCGATTATGTGCTGGTGCGTGGTCCCGAGCGTCATGGCCAGGCGGTGGTTCTGGTCCTGGCGCAGGATCTGGCTGAAGCTGCATTGCAACGCTACGGGGTAAGCGCATTCGAGGTGCTGGGTCGCGCCAAGGGCGCAGCGCTGGAAGGCATGCAGCTCAATCACCCGTTCTACCAGCGCATCGTGCCGGTGATCCTGGGCGATCACGTCACCACCGATGCCGGTACCGGCGCGGTACACACGGCGCCGGGTCACGGCCAGGAAGATTTCGTGGTCGGCCAAAAATACGGGCTGGATGTGCTCAACCCGATCGACGGCCGCGGCGTGTTCCTGCCCAGCACCGAATTGTTCGCCGGGCAGTACATCTGGAAGGCCAACGACACCATTGCGGCGCTGCTCGCCGAGCGCGGCATGCTGCTGGCGCTGGAAAAGTTGAACCACAGCTACCCGCATTGCTGGCGGCACAAATCACCGGTGGCATTTCGCGCCACCCCGCAGTGGTTCATCTCGATGGAACAGGCTGGCTTGCGCCGCGACGCACTGGCCGCGATCAAGACCGTGCGCTGGGTGCCGGAGTGGGGCCAGGCGCGGATCACCGGGATGATCGCCGGCCGCCCGGACTGGTGCATCAGCCGGCAGCGCACCTGGGGCGTGCCGATTGCGCTGTTCATTCACCGTGAAACCGGCGAGCCGCACCCGCGCAGCGTCGAGCTGATGCGGCAGGTTGCCGATCGCGTGGCGCGCGAAGGCGTGGATTGCTGGTATACGTTGGACGCTGGCGAATGGCTGGGTGATGAGGCCGCGCAGTACGAAAAAGTCAACGACATTCTCGATGTCTGGTTCGACTCCGGCGTCACCCACGAGGCGGTGCTTGCCGCGCATCCCGAGCAGGGGCTGAGCAAGCCGGCCGACCTGTATCTGGAAGGCTCGGATCAACATCGCGGCTGGTTCCACAGCTCCTTGCTCACCGGCGTGGCGATGGATGGGGTGGCGCCTTATCGGCAGGTGCTGACGCACGGCTTCGTGGTCGATGCCAACGGCCGCAAGATGTCGAAATCGATGGGCAACGTGGTCGAACCGCAGAAAGTGATCGACCAGATGGGCGCGGATGTACTGCGGCTGTGGATCGCCGGCGCCGATTACCGCGACGAAATGTCGGTGTCCGACGACATTCTCAAGCGCGCCGGTGATGCCTATCGCCGTATCCGCAATACCGCGCGTTTTTTGCTCGGCAATCTGCATGGCTTCGATCCGGCACGCGATTTGCTGGCGCATGCCGACATGCTGCTGCTCGATCAGTGGGCGCTGCATCGCGCGCACGAATTGCAGGGCCAGATCAGCGCCGCTTACGAGCGTTACGATTTTGCTGAAGTGGTGCAGCGGCTGAATAATTTCTGCACGGTCGATATGGGTTCGATTTATCTCGATGTCACCAAGGACCGGCTGTACACCATGCAGCAGCACGCGCTGGGCCGGCGCTCGGCGCAGAGCGCGATGTATCACATTGCGCAGGCGTTCGTGCGCTGGATCGCGCCAATCCTCACGTTCACTGCGGATGAGGTTTGGGCACATCTGCCGGGTGAGCGAGCGGCCAACGTGTTGTTCGCAACGTGGTACGACGGGCTGGCACCGATGCCTGCGGATGCAGCGCTTTCGGCCGAGGACATGCGCGCCGTACTCGATTTGCGCGAAGCGGTGTCGGCGGTGCTGGAACCGATGCGCGGCAACGGCATGATCGGCGCGGCATTGCAGGCCGAAGTGGATGCGTATCTGCCCGAGCCATTGCTGCAACGCTTGCAGCCGGTGGCGTCAGAGCTGCGTTTTTTGTTCATCACCTCGCGCCTGGATCTGCACGCGCTCAGCGCGCGGCCCGATGATGCGGTGAAGGGCGAGGGCAGCGATGCCTTTATTCGCGCCGTAGCCAGCAACCACAGCAAATGCATCCGCTGCTGGCATTACCGCGCCGATGTTGGCGCTGATCCAGAGCACCCGGAAATCTGTGCGCGCTGTGTCGATAATGTCGAGGGCGCGGGCGAAAGCCGGCGCTGGTTCTGATGGCGCGTCTCGATAAAAGCGCGCTGCCGTGGCTGTGGCTGTCGTTGCTGTTGGTGGTGCTGGATGCCGCGAGCAAGCAGTGGGCTCTGGCACACCTGCAACTGCACCAGCCGGTGCCGATCATTCCCGGCCTGCTGAGCTGGACCCTGGTCTACAACTATGGCGCTGCGTTCAGTTTCCTTGCCGACCACAACGGCTGGCAGCGTTGGCTGTTCAGTGCACTTGCCATTGCCATCAGTGCGATGCTGTCGTGGTGGCTGGCACGCATGCCACGCCATGATTGGCGCCAGGCATTGCCGTACGCGTTGGTGATTGGCGGCGCCATCGGCAATCTGATCGACCGGCTGATGCACGGTTACGTGATCGATTTCATCGATGCCTATTGGGGCGAATACCACTGGCCGGCGTTCAACCTTGCCGACGCGGTGATTGTGGCCGGTGCCATCGGCATCGCGCTGTTCGGCTTTGTGCCGCGCCGCCGCGTGCCAGATCAGGGATAATTTCGCCATGGACATCGTGCTTGCCAATCCGCGAGGTTTTTGTGCTGGTGTGGACCGCGCCATAGAAATCGTCAAGCGCGCAATCGATACCCTCGGCGCGCCGATCTACGTGCGCCACGAAGTGGTCCACAATCGGTTCGTGGTCGATGACCTGCGCCAGCGTGGCGCGGTGTTTGTCGATGAGCTGGACGAAGTGCCGGCTGGCGCCACCGTCATCTTCAGCGCCCACGGCGTGTCGCAGGCGGTGCGTGCCGAAGCCGCACAGCGCGGCCTGAAAGTGTTCGATGCGACCTGCCCGCTGGTGACCAAGGTGCATATCGAAGTGGCTCGCCACTGCCGCGCCGGTCGCGACGTGGTGTTGATTGGCCACGCCGGGCATCCCGAAGTGGAAGGCACCATGGGCCAGTGGCTGGCCGAAGGCGGGCAGGGCAGAATATATCTGGTCGAGAGTGCTGTGGATGTCGCTGCACTGGTGGTGGGCCAGCCCGACAAGATTGCCTATACCACGCAGACCACCTTGTCGGTGGATGACACCCGCAACGTGATCGCAGCATTGCGTCAGCGCTTTCCCGCGATCGAAGGCCCGCGCCATGACGACATCTGCTATGCCACCCAGAACCGCCAGGATGCGGTGCGGCAATTGGCCGAGCAATGCGATCTGGTGCTGGTGGTGGGTTCGCTCAACAGTTCCAACTCCAACCGCCTGAGCGAGCTGTCGCTCAAGCAGGGCACTCAGGCCTACCTGATCGATGGTGCCGATGATATCGACCCGGCATGGCTGCACGGCAAGCAGCACATCGGCGTTACCGCCGGTGCCTCGGCACCGGAAGTGCTGGTGCAGGGCGTGATCGCTCGCTTGCGCGATTATGGTGCCGACAGCGTGCGCGAGCTCGATGGCGAACCCGAGAGCATGGTGTTTGCCCTGCCGCGCGAATTGCGCTTGACGTTGGTGGAGTGAGCGACGCGGCGGTGCAGCACACAGGCGAAATTGACCGCAGCCCGGCGACAACTTACACTTTGCAGCCCACATTGTTGGCCCGGCGTGGCATTTTCGCCCGGCCATTCGCGTACCCTGCCGGAATAGCTCAGTTGGTAGAGCGGCGCATTCGTAATGCGTAGGTCGTAGGTTCGATTCCTATTTCCGGCACCAAATCACTGTTTCAGCACGTCCAGCACCATCGCTAGAAACCACTGAACCCCGCATAGCAGCGGGGTTTTTTGTTTCATGGCGTCCAGTCGCGGCCCGTTGTAACCGATGGCATCTGATGGCATATTTGATGGCACAAGCGCAGATGCCATCACCTGCGCGCGGAATATGCCATCACCGGAGCCGCCGCCATGCTGACCGATACAGCCGCCCGCAAAGCCAAGCCGAAGGCCAAGCCGTACAAGCTGACCGACGCCGCCGCGTTGTACCTGGAAGTAATGCCGACCGGTGCGAAGTATTGGCGAATGCAATACCGCCATGCTGGCAAGGCCAAGCGATTGGCGCTGGGTGTATATCCCGGAGTGAGCTTGGCCGATGCCCGCGCAAAGCGCGATGCAGCACGCGCCATCATCCGCGAAGGTCGCGACCCGGCTGCCGAACGCAAGGCGGCCAAGGCACAGGCCACGCTGAGCGCCGAAAACACGTTTGCCGCGATTGCCGGCGAATGGTTGGAAACACAGCGCGCCACCTTGGCGGCTTCCACCTTTGCCAAAGCGGAACTGACGTTTTCACAGCATGTGTGCCCATGGATTGGTGCGCGACCGATTGCCGATATTGACGCACCCGAACTGCTTTCAGTGTTGCGCCGAATCGAGGCACGCGGTGCCCGCGATACCGCACACCGTACGCGGGAGCGTATCGGGCAAGTGTTCCGCTATGCCATCGCGACCGGGCGAGCAAACAGTGATCCTGTTGCCGACCTGCGCGGCGCACTAGCGCCACCGGTACGCAAGTCACGGGCAGCGGTTACCGATCCGGCACAAGTGGGCGATCTTTTGCGCGCTATTGACGGCTATCAAGGCCAGTTCACTACCTGTTGTGCGCTGAAGCTGTCGCCACTGGTGTTCGTGCGGCCGGGTGAATTGCGACATGCCGAGTGGGCAGAGTTCGACCTAGATGCCGCTGAATGGCGGATACCGGCGCACAAGATGAAAATGCGTGAGGCGCACACCGTGCCGCTGGCACCGCAAGCGGTGGCGATCCTGCGCGACCTGCACCCGCTTACCGGTGGCTGGCGCTATTGCTTCCCCAGCTTGCGCACGGCTGATCGACCCATGTCGGAAAACACGATCAACGCGGCATTGCGCCGGCTCGGTTTCGACAAGGAAACCATGACCGGCCACGGCTTCCGGGCGATGGCGTCAACGCGGTTAAACGAAATGGGCTGGGCAACTGACGTGATCGAACGCCAGCTTGCCCACGCCGAACGCAACAAGGTGCGCGCTGCCTACAATCGAGCGCAGCACATGGCCGAACGTCGCAAGATGATGGCGGCATGGGCGGATTATCTGGATGCCCTGCGCGACGGTACTGCGAACGTGGTCGCGATCCGCAGCAAAGCCTGAATAAACGCCGCGCCTAGCCCGACGGGGCAAAAAGCTGCGCAATTGTGGGTAAACGCTGCCAAATAATGGCACGATTCTTGCCCGAGTCAGAAAAATATTCCGAACAGTCAGAAATTTTCGACATTTCTGGCACGCTCTTGTATGGCAAAGAGTTTTTTTCACGTGGGGTGACTAAACGCACGGTACACCGTACAAGTTGTCAATATGTAAGGGAATTTTACCCTTGTCGCCACTTGACGCCACCTAAAACAGCGTGCAATTTCGTCTTGGCAGCACCCGCTGCAGCTAGTGCTAACCCGGCACCGATTTCTTTAAGAAAAGGCGAAACGATGCAAGCACAAAATCCAGTAACCAACCCGCCCCATACGGCACCCGCATTTGAACGGCTCCCGAGCGTCAAGGCCCGAACCGGGCTGAGCCGGTCGGAAATATACCGGCGAGTCAGTGAAGGCACATTCCCGCGCCATGTGAAATTGGGCGAGCACACATCCGGCTGGGTGCGATCCGAAATTGACGCGTGGATAGCTGGCCGAATTGCCCTGCGCGATGGTGGCGCACGATGAACTTCGCTGCTAGAAATTACTTGCGACTGGCATTCGCCTTGATTGCCGATGCGCGCGATCTAATGAAACACGCCGCGACGGAGACTGATGACCCATCGCCCGGAATGGTTGAAGCTGCCGACTCGCTGGATGCCGCCCACGCACAGTTTCGAGCCGCATTGGGTGCTCGTCATGAGCGCTCATGAATGCCCACGATGGGAAACCTGCCCGGCGAACGTTTGCCCGCTGGATGCCGATTGGCGCAAGCGCAGCCATCTGAAAGGCGAGCCGGTATGCCTGTGGCTGCGCGAAGTGGTAAAGCCAGATGGCGATGCGATTCTAAGGGCATCCCTAGGCGATGATGCCGCCGCGAAGGTAGTTGCAGCACTTCCGGCCATTGTAGACACCTACGGTACCCTTCGGCGCGCGCTCAAGCGGGCATCGCAGCACGGATCAAGGGTTGCCAGCGGGCGAAAGTTGAGGGGCGCTTGAATGTCGCGCAGTCGGGTGAAGGCCAAAGGCCGGCGCGAAGCGGGAACATTCGCGGTGCTGCCGCACAGCGTTCTTGACTCGCCGAACTGGGTTCGCTGTGGCGGCAACGCACTGCGGCTTGTGGTCGCACTCGCACGCGCCTTCAACGGGCGAAACAATGGGTCGCTCGGTGCGCCGTTGTCGGTAATGCGAAAGCACGGCTTCGCATCCTCGCAAACGCTTGCCCGTGCGATTGCCGAGGCTGAGCACTACGGGCTGATTGTGCGAACGAGGCAAGGCGGCCTGAACCATTGCACATTGTTTGCGCTGTCATGGCAGGCAATCGACCACGGCCCGCATGAATTGACGCCAACCAACGTAGCACCCGGCAACTGGAGCGAAGAACGGGCACCGTTCACGCCAACAAAAAAACGCCAGTTCCAAAACGGAACTAGACTGGTTCCGAAACGGAACTAGTCAGGCTTGGTACCGATTGCCGCTGATTCCGAAACGGAACTAGTCAGGGCGTTTTCGCACCGTTCGCTAGTTCCGAAATGGAACACTTTTATAGATTTACCAAGCGGAGCGTGTCGCAGTGCGTTGGCGTACATCTGGTGCACGATCATATGCAACACATGCGACTAGCGAAAATTGCAAAAATTGAGCTTTCCAACGCCATCGCGCGCGCGCGCGACCTGACGCCGCGAAATACTGACGGCTAGTTGCTCCGGCACAGTTCATGCTCAGGAAGTTTGTAGCACGGTGTAAGTCCGTCAGTTCCGTTACGGAAACGCATATATGCATAGCTGGGGCGACTGATGCCCTGCATGTTAAAAATAACCTTATTTGCTTCGAAAACTGAGCTTGCTAGCGTTACACCATCGCGAGGGACGGTGTCACCAATGTAGTAGTAATAGGCCGCGGTCATTTGGCCTGGTGTCGATTGCAGCCCCCTTGCATGGTTCACTATTGCAGCCTCATCCACAGGTGACTTGACAAGGATCGTGTAGATTCGATCACGTGTCGGACTCTTGAAGTATCCCGCCCGTTCAAAAGTCAGTGTGGCTTTCGGCGTGTCCGTGGACTGAGAATTGAGGATAGTGATTAGTACGACTATTGCGATTAAGCCAAAGAGTGCCCGCATGATGCCCCCTACTCTGAAATTGTTGCTGGCAAGCTATTGCGTCTGCGGTGAATGCAGTATCGATTTCGACTACGCTTCAGTACGTTACTACCCACCGTACGGTACCACCAGCAAGCCTACCATCTCACGATCTAGCAGTGCCATGTGATCCGGCAGTGATCGGATCACGCACGCGATGGGGCGTGAGCAAGTTTCCGCCCTGCAAAGGCGATCCGGCAGGGGCAAGGGCCATGCTCAAGTAAAAGCCGATAAATTGGCCGGACACCGCACGACCACCTTTTTTTTCGCACCCGCAAATTGGTCGATTGCTCGGGTTTTGCGTGGTGCTATAAAAGACCGGTTGGATGCCCAAGGGCGGGCGTTTTGATGGCATATTTGATGGCATATTTCAGATATTGCCTAATTAAAAACCAATATAAACAAATAGATAAACTGTTTATTCGATTCCTATTTCCGGCACCAGTTTCAGCACAAAGGCCGCCTTGATGGGCGGTCTTTGTGCATCAGCATATTGCTGCAACGGCCTGCCAGCGATGTCGCTGGAACGCGTAAGCTTGCCCGATGCCTATTCGAATTACCCGCAACACTCATCCCATCGCCGCCAAGCCCGATCTGTGCGGTTCGCTGAGCTATTGGTTGCAGCGGCTGATCCCATTTCGTCAGCCGATCGGGCGCCATCGCGCCAGTGGCCTGCGCTTGCAGTTTGGCCGACGCGATGACGTCGGCCGGCATATCCTGCGCTATCAGACCTACGAGCCGGCGATCAGCGCGTGGCTGTTCGGCTGGCTGGCGGCGCGGACAGAACCGGGTCTGTTTATCGATATTGGTGCCAATATCGGCTGGTTTTCGCTCAATGCGGCGCGTCTGCCGGTGGTGAGCCAGGTGCTGGCATTCGAGCCCGACGCCGGCAACCATCAGTTGCTTTGCGAAAACCTGGCTTTGAACGGCGTCGGTGAGCGGGTGTTGCCCATTGCCTGCGCCCTGGGTGCGCGGCGTGGTTTTGCCCTGCTGCACCGTTATCGCGCCAGTAATCGTGGACGGCATTCCCTACTGCAGGCCTACGGCGAAGGCCAGAGCCTGGTCGCCGTGGACGCACTGGACACGCTGCTGACCGAGCTTGGTCACACGCTCACCCCGATTCATGC
Organism: Gammaproteobacteria bacterium HGW-Gammaproteobacteria-2; assembly: GCA_002840015.1. Taxonomy (GTDB): domain Bacteria; phylum Pseudomonadota; class Gammaproteobacteria; order Xanthomonadales; family Xanthomonadaceae. The sequence goes on from PGZE01000048.1 coordinate 20,117, forward strand.
GATCAAGCTTGATGTTGAAGGGTATGAGCCGGCGGTGCTGGCTGGCGCGCTGGAAACCTTGGCGCGCGTCCACGTACTGGTGATCGAACTTTCGCCTGCCTTGAGTGCGGCGGGCGGATTGGATTTTTCCGCCATGCTCGCCGTGCTGGCCAGTGCCGGTTTTGTGCCACAGGCCTGGGATCGGGCGGGCGATGTGCCGAACATGACCGGGTTGGCGGATTGTGCCGGGCAATGTACGGTGGTGCTGTTGCGGGAACTTGTTTCGCCCTGCACCCATCTGTAGTGATCAGGCTGCGCGTCGCGCAGGCAATTTTCGCAACACTCGGGAGCATCTCATGGGCACGTGCTACAACTCGGCCGTCATCGCGGCACCGGCAGACCAGGTATGGGCAGCAATTCGTGATTTTCATGATTTTGCCTGGGCCAAGGGCGTGGTGACCCATGCCGAAAAAGTGGGCGCGGCAGCGGGCACCGAGATTGGCGCGGTGCGGGTGATCAACGGTGCGTTCCGCGAGACCCTGCGCAGCTTCGATGAGCAGGGGCGGCAGTTCAGCTACAGCATCGATGACGGCCCCGGCCCGCTGGCGACCGCCAATGTGCAGCGCTACCTTGGCACGGTACGGGTGCTGCCGGTAACCCTCTCCAATGAAACTTTCGTTGAGTGGGTGTCCGAATACGAATCTGCCGATGACGGCGCTGTCGGCGGCGTATGCGACCCGGTGTATCGGGCGCTGCTTGGCGCGCTGCAGAAGCATTTCGCCGCTGCATAAGCACGCGGTTGTTTGCGTGTACGCTTTTTCTTTGCGTTGACGCGCGGACGCGGCACTATAGGGGACTTCTTGAAACTGTCGTGCAACAGGTTTTGAGAGCTTCCCTGGATCCGTTGAGCAAGTGCTACCCATGGCCAAAGCCAAAACCGCTTACGTATGCGCCGATTGCGGCGGCAGCCACAACAAGTGGCAGGGCCAGTGTGGTGAATGTGGTGCCTGGAATACCTTGAGCGAGGTTACCCTGGCGCCCGTCAGCACGGCACGCGGTGGTGCGCGCCATGCAGGCTGGGCGGGCGATGGCGGGCCGCAGGTAATCGCACTGAGCGATGTGCAGGGTGGCGACGAAAAACGCACGTCCACCGGCATTGGTGAACTCGATCGCGTGCTGGGCGGCGGCCTGGTGGAAGGCTCGGTGGTGCTGGTGGGTGGCGATCCGGGTATCGGCAAATCCACGTTGTTGTTGCAGGCGATGGCAGCGATGGGCGAGCGCCTGCCGAGCTTGTATGTCACCGG
>PGZE01000049.1 GCA_002840015.1 Gammaproteobacteria bacterium HGW-Gammaproteobacteria-2
CAGGAGATTTTCGGCCCGGTGGTGTGTGTCTACCCTTACGCCGACATCGCGCAGGCAATCGCTGCCGCCAACAGCCTGGAGTTCGCGTTTCAGGCGGCGGTGTTCACCGATAGTCTGGAGATCGCCGAAACCGTGTTTGCCAACATCGATGCCAGCGCGGTGATGGTCAACGACCACACTGCGTTTCGTGTTGACGGCATGCCGTTTGCCGGCCTCAAACGCTCCGGCCTTGGTATCGGCGGCATGCCGCACACCATTGCCGACATGCAGATCGAAAAGATGATGGTGTGGAACGGCACGGTGAAGGCCGATAAACCGCATTAGCAGGCAGGCCGCCAGGTCGCTCAGATGGTGCTCCACAGGAGGGGTCAAGGTGTTGGTGGGAGCGCGCCTTGCCCGCGAAGCTGTCGCACGATTGCTCGCCGGCAGGCCGGCTCCCACAGAAGCACTGGCTCGCAACGGCATGCAACACAGTTGCTCCTACAGGCGGGCACGTTTTTTTTGTAGGAGCCCTGTGTGGGCGATTGGCGGCAAGATCGAGAATGCGAATACTCGCGAGCGGCTGCGCAGCTTGGTTATGCGGCGATGCCCAGGTGTGGGTAATCTGCCTGACGATGCTGAAATGACAGGATGGCGGGCTTCACGATCACGCCATCGGTGATATTCACCGCGCGCCGGATGGTTTCGTCCTGCTCCCAACTCGCTCGGCCTGCCAGCAGTGTGGGCAGGTAGACGATCATGGCGGCGGATATCGAGCGGGTCGCGCTCTCCCACAGGTAGCTTGGGGTGTGATCGACGGCGTAGTAATCGATGCTGTCGCTCTTGAACATCGGTTTGGCGAAACTGGTTGGTTTGGCGAAGTAAAAGCCCATGCCCTCATCGCAACTGACATCGATGATCAGGCTGCCGTGTCGCAGACAGTTCTTTTCGTTCTCGTTGACGAACATGACCGGATGCTCCGGATCTTGGAAGGTGCCGTTGACGATGATGTCGGCTTGCGCGATCAACTCGGCAAGGGGGCTTTCGCTGCCGTCATGCTCGACAACCATGATCCGTGGCTCACCCGGCTGGCCGTCGCGCAGGCGCACGTAATGGCAATCCAGCACTTCTTCGCGCACCTCATGATCGGGGCGCTGGATGCAGATGGTGATGTCGCGAAAGCCGTGTGCCTTGAGCGCATAGATGGCGCCGCGGCTGACTGCGCCAAAGCTGAAGATGATGATCTTGCGCTGGTTGCCGTAATGTCCATCGATGCCTTTGAGTTGCAGGGCATGCAGCACTGCGCAGTAGCCGGCCATTTCGTTGTTCTTGTAAAACGTGTGGCGGCCCATCTGGCCGCTGGGCGACCAGATATACATATCCTCAAAGGCCACCAGAGTCAGTTTGCGATCGAGCGCCGCCTGGGTGATGGCGCGTTGCTGGGCACAATGGGTATAGCCCCATAGCACGCCGCCTTCGCGCATTTCCTCAAGGTCGGCCTGCATCGGCTTGGCGATGATGGCGTTACCGATGTCTGCCAGTATTTCGTGCCGGCTGCTGATGCCGCCGCTCTGGCTGGCGAGCTGTGCATCGGATATGCCGAACGCTTTGCCGTAGCCCGTTTCAAATATCAGCTGGCGGCGCAGTGATTCGGGAATGCGTGATAGATGGTCGGGATGAATCGGCATGCGCCGCTCGTCGGTCTTGCGTGAACTGCCAATGACGCCGAATGTTGTGGACATGGGAACTCCTTGTGCTGCGCTGATGCCTTGCGATGCGCAGCGATGTTGGGCTGGGGACAACATCCGTCTCCGCAGCGTGGTGTCGGATGGGGCGCAGCGGCGCCTTGCTGTTGCTTGCCGCAACGCGCATGCATGGGTTGGCGAAGCACTGTGCTTGCCGTGTGTTCGGGCGTTGCCGAGACGCAATGGAATTGCTGTAGTGATCGGGATGTGGCGCGCATGGCTGCATGCGCGATCCCCGGGGTGGGGAAGTATCCCGTGGTGAATCAGTGTCGTGTCGGTTACTGCCGTGCAGGTGTTGGACGAGGCTGCGCCTTGCTGTCCGGCGGTGACACGCGGTGTCGGAGCAAACGGCCGAGCACTCACTATAGCAGCATGGCATCGCCACCACCGATGGCCGGTTCATAAACGCCACATTGAATCGGCTGCGGCATCGTGTAGTACCGCGCAGTGAGGTGATAGCTGATCCGTTACAATCCGCGTTTGTCCAGATAATGCGGAACGCCATGTCCACCGAGCTTCGTGATCGTTTGCGTGCCACCATCGCCGCACTGCCCGACCCGCACACCGAGCAGCCGCTGGGCGACGCAGTGCGCGCCGTTGCCGTTGATGGCGACCGCGCCGCCATTGAGATAGTGCTGGGCTATCCGGCGGCGGGTTGGCATGCCGACTTGTCCGAACAGGCGCGTGCAGCAGCGCTGACGGTTGCGGGGATTGCCCAGGCCACGGTGGAAGTGGGTTCGCGGGTTGCCGCCCATCGCGTGCAGAAAGAGCTGACGCCGATGCCGGAGGTGAAAAACATCATCGCGATTGCCTCGGGCAAGGGTGGTGTCGGCAAATCCACCACTGCGGTGAATCTGGCACTGGCGCTGCAGGCCGAAGGCGCCAAGGTGGGTCTGCTCGATGCCGATATCTATGGCCCCAGCATCCCGATGATGCTTGGCCTCAGTGGTCGCCCGGATAGCCCGGACGGCAAGAAGATCACGCCGAAGATTGGCCATGGCCTGCAGGCGATGTCGATTGGTTTGCTGGTGGGCGAGGATACGCCGATGATCTGGCGCGGGCCGATGGTGACCCAGGCTTTGCAGCAATTGCTTGGCGAAACCCAATGGCAGGGCCTGGATTATCTGATCATCGATTTGCCACCGGGCACAGGTGATATCCAGCTGACGCTGGCACAACGGGTGCCGGTGTCGGCGGCGATCATCGTGACCACGCCGCAGGATATTGCCCTGCTCGATGCCAAGAAAGCGTTGAAGATGTTCGAGAAGGTGGAGGTGCCGGTACTGGGCATCGTCGAAAACATGGCGGTACATGTATGCAGCCAGTGCGGCCATGCCGAGCATGTGTTTGGTGCCGGTGGCGCCAACAAGATGGCCAAAGAGTATGGCGTGCCGGTGCTGGGTGCGTTGCCGCTCGACATCCGAATCCGCGAACAGGCCGATGGCGGTGCGCCGACGGTTGCGGCGCAGCCCGATTCCGATCTGGCGCTGCGTTATCGCGAAATCGCCCGCAACGCTGCCGCGCGCCTGAGTTTGCAGGCAAAGAACAAGAGCATCGCGTTCCCGAATATCGTGATCCAGAACACGTGATGGTGGCCGCCTGAACGCAGTAGCTGCCTACTGCGCCGGCAGGGTGAGTTCGCGAGTGTCGGCTTTGCTGCGCCGTGCCGGCAACCACGGCCGCAATGCCGCCAGCACGGTTTCGGCGCTGGCGCGATAGGTGGTGAGCTTGCCGCCGAGTACGCTCAGCACCCGCGGCTGTTGCTGGCGGTCGCACAGCAGCAGTGTCTCGCGCGAACGGGTAAATGCGCGCCCCGATGCCGCTGGCAATACGCGCAGGCCGGCGAATGTGCGCAGCGGTTCGACATCGCGCCAGCGTTCGAAGTAATGCCCGACCACGTCGCGCAAGTAGGTTTGCTCATCGGTGGTGGCTGAAACGGCATCGGCGCTGCCGGTATGGATTGCCTCGGTGGTGCCAATCAGGGTGTGTTGCTGGTAGGGCATGGCAAACACCGCGCGTTGATCGCTGGGTGCTTCAAGATAATAAATGCCCTGTCCGAGTTGGCCCGGCAACACGAGGTGACTGCCGCGTACCAACTCGATTCGCGGCGCTGGCAGTGCCGGGGTGAACCCAGCCAGCACCTCGCCGGCCCAAGCACCGGCGGCATTGACCACGATGCGTGCGCGGCACTCGTGTAGCTGACCGGCGAGCTGGTATTGCACCGCGCAGCCGTGATCGCCGATTTGCGCTGCGACAAAGCGCGCCGGCATCTGTAGTTGCGCACCGAGGCTTTGCGCCGAATGCATCACCGCGCGGGTGAGTGCGGCGTCGTCGGTTTGCGCATCGAAATAACGAAACACCGCCTGCAGGCCGTCGCGGCGCAGCCCATCAAGGCCATCCCATGCAGAGCGCGGCAGCGCCTGGAATCGGGTGTTCGGCCCCAACCCGCCGAGCACTGCGTATAGACTCAAGCCGGCGCGAATCTGCCATGGCCGGCGCTGGCTGTCGCGATAGATCGGTACATGGAACGGTACCAAGTGAACCAGATCCGGTGCCAGCCGCAGCAGGCGCTCGCGCTCGTGCAGGCTCTCGCGCACCAGCCGCAACTGCGCGCTTTCCAGATAGCGCAGGCCACCGTGGATCAGCTTGCTGGAGCGGCTGGACGTGCCGCTCGCCAGCGCGGTCTTTTCCAGCACCAGCACGGAAAAGCCGGCTGCCGCGCCAGCCTGTGCAATGCCGGCGCCCTGGATGCCACCACCGATGATCAGCAGATCGTATTGCATGCCACCTTCCTTGCGGGTGCGGGCGCCGCAACGGCCCGACGATTGCGTAGACTGGACACATGATGCGACGAATTGGACTCATTCTGGCGTTGCTGTGGTTGTTGGCTGGCTGCGCGCACATCGAGCAGCCCGATCTGCATCGTTTGTATGCCAGCAACCGTACCGTAACCGATCAGCCGCCGGTGATCCTGATCCCGGGGCTGATGGGGTCGCGTATCGTTGATGCCAATGGCAAGGAGTTGTGGCCGGGCGGTCTGGGCAAGCTGTTGTTTTCCTCATACGGCGATCTGGCGCTGGCTATCGATCCTGCCACCCTGGCCGTCGATACCCGCGGTGAAAAGGCGTCGGGTATCACCGACCAGATTGCCGGACGGGCGTTTTACGCATCCATCATCCAGACCTTGCAGGACGCAGCCGGTTATCAGTTGACCCAGCCCGGGCAAAAGCCGGAACCGGGCAAACGCTATCTGTATGTGCTGTCGTACGACTGGCGGCTGGACAACCTCGAGTCGGCACGCAGCCTTGATCAACTGATCGAACAGATTCGCATCGACTTTGGGCAACCCGATCTCAAGGTCGATATCGTCGCGCACAGCATGGGTGGTCTGATTGCGCGTTACTACCTGCGCTACGGTAGCCAGGACGTGCTCGAAGGCAATGACTTTCCACTCAATTATCGCGGCGAGGGCCGGGTGCGCCGGGTGGCGCTGCTGGGTACGCCAAACCTCGGTTCAGTCGAGTCGCTGCATTCGTTCATCGTTGGCCGGCGCTTGGTACTGGGCAAGGTCAAGACAGAAGATCTGGCAACCTTCCCCAGCTTGTTCCAGTTGTTTCCGCATCCAATCAACGACTGGATCATCGCCGACACTGGCCTGGTACTTGATCGCGATGTATTCGATATCGATCTGTGGCGGCGTTTTGAGTGGGCGATATTCGATCAAGGTGCGCGTAAACGCATTCGCAAGCGCTTTGCTGACCCCGCCTCGGCTGAGGCCGACCTGCAACTGCGCGAGCGTTTTTTTGGCCGTTACCTTGAGCGTGCCCGCCGATTTGTCTGGTCGCTGTCGGTGCCGTTGGAGCGCGTGCCGTGGACAATGGTGACGTTTGGCGGTGACTGTGTGTTGACGCCGGCAAGGATCGTGGTTGAGGAGGCCAATGGCGAATCGGTGGCGCGGTTATGGCCGGACAAGATCGCGCGGCCCAGGCCAGGCGTGGACTACGACCGGCTGATGCTGGAGCCGGGCGACAGTACAGTGACCAAGGCTTCGCTGTTGGCGCGCGAATCGCTTGATCCGTTGGTGCCGCGCCATAAATACAGTTTCTTCCCTGCAAATTGGTCGCTGTTTCTGTGTGAGAGACATAACGCATTGAGCAACAATAGTTTTTTCCAGGATAACCTGCTGAACTTCCTGCTCAGCCGGGACGGCGCCAGATAATCGCCGCGCCAACAGCTTGAGGAGGCGTTGAATAACCCCCGCACGGCGTCCATGTGCGCAATGACGGCTTGTTCGGCGCTCCCTTGGCCCATTCCTTAACGCGGGCTTGACAAATGCAATCGTTTTCTGGCATTACTCAGTCCATGTCGCTGCACTGCACAATAAGCCACCTACGAATCCGCTGTTGTTGCGGCGACATGCCCTTGTGTGTGCGGATTCCGGTGCGCTTGAACAGATAGTTCTCAACTGCTCCCGAACCCCGCGACGGTCATCATCCGGCGCGCACCGCTTCGGGTCTGGCAGTCACTGGTTCGGATCACTTCATAAAGGAAGTTCCGATGACAAGTAACAAGCCTCATGATTTGTCCGCGCTGCGGCGCAGCCCGTTGTTGGTGGCTATTGCTTTGGTGTTGTCCACAGGTGCCGTTGCAGCGCAGGATGCCGCTGCTCTGGATGCCGACGGTACTGAAAAATCAAAGCCCAAGGCATTGGATCAGGTGATCGTCACCGGTACCCGTTTGACTGATCGCACCGTCGCCGAGTCGCTGTCCCCGATCGATGTGCTCAGTGTGGAACAGCTCGATGCCCATGGCACCAGCGAGCTGATCCAGTCGCTGTCGCGCACCATCCCGTCGTTCAACTTCCCGAATACCTCGATCACCGATGGTTCTGACCATGTGCGCCCGGCGCAGTTGCGTGGTTTGGCACCCGATCAAACTCTGGTTCTGGTCAACGGCAAGCGTCGCCACACCACAGCCATTGTCAATGTCAATGGTAGCCTGGGGCGCGGTTCGTCGCCGGTCGATCTCAATGCCATTCCAAGCAGCGCCATCGCGCGTATCGAAGTGCTGCGTGACGGCGCGGCGGCGCAGTATGGTTCCGATGCCATTGCCGGTGTGATCAACATTGTGCTGAAAGGTGCCGATAGCGGCACCGGCGTGGATTACCGTTATGGCGAGTTCGACAAGGGCGATGGCGAGCTCAACGACATCAGCGGGTTTACCGGTTTCAATTTCGGTGACGGTGGCTTCTTTACCGTGGCGGCTGAGTACCGTGATCGCAACGATACCAATCGCTCGCGCCCCTTCACGCCAACAATTCCCCTTGATCAATGGCCAGCCCGATCCGCGTGAAGCCACGTTTGATCGCATCAATCACCGTTTTGGCGATTCGGCGGTGGAAGACCAGATGCTGTTCGTCAACTCGGTGGTACCGCTGACCGAACAACTCGAGTTCTACAGCTTTGCCAACTACAGCCGGCGTGAAGGTGATTCGGCGGGTTTCTTCCGTCGCGCACTCGATACCCGCAACGTGCCGGTGATTCATCCGGAAGGCTTTTTGCCACTGATCCTGACCCAGTCCGACGATGTTTCCGCATTTGGTGGTATCCGTGGCGACGCCGCTGGCTGGGGTTTCGATTTGAGTGTTGGTTATGGCAGCAACGATTTCGATTTCAACGTCGGCAACAGCGTCAACACCAGCCTTGGTGCAGCCAGCCCGACGGAATTCTTTGCCGGCACACTGAAGAACGAACAAACTACGGTCAATCTCGATGTCACACGTGGCTTCGATGTCGGTTTGGCGTATCCGCTCAATGTCGCCGCTGGCATTGAGTATCGCCGCGATACTTATCAGATCAAGCCCGGTCAGTTCGAGAGCTTCACCGGCAGTGGCTCACAGGTGTTCCCTGGTTTTCGCCCAGGTGATGCAGTCAATCAGGCGCGTCATAACTGGTCGGGGTATGTCGAGTTCGATGCCGATCTCACCGACAAGCTGAGTACCAGCTTCGCCGCACGTTATGAGGATTATTCCGACTTCGGCACCACATTGTCGGGCAAGTTGTCCTCGCGTTATGCCTTCACCGAACGCGTCGCACTGCGCGGCACCATCAGCAACGGCTTCCGTGCGCCGTCATTGTCGCAGCAGTTGTATTCGACTACCGCCACCAACTTCATCGGCGGTGTGCCGTTTGATGTGCGCACCTTTCCGGTGACCAGCCCGATTGCGCAGGCGCTCGGCGCCGAGCCGCTGGATGCCGAGGAATCGACCAACTTCAGTTTGGGTCTGGTGATTCAGCCGACCGATAACTGGAGTGTCACGCTCGATGGTTATCACGTTAAAGTGCGTGATCGCATCGTGCTCTCGGGCAATCTTACCGGTGCGGCAGTACGCGACTTCCTCGCCACTCAGGGCTTCCCCAATGTTGATGGTGGCCGTTACTTCACCAATGCCGTGGATACCACCACCGAGGGCATCGATTTGGTCAGCACCACCGACTATGATCTCGGCAGTGCCGGCGCACTCACGGTAACCGCCGCGTTGAATTACAACACCACCGATCTGGACCGGATTGCTGCGAATCCGGCCGTGTTGGAGGCGGTCGACCTGAACCTGCAGCGTATCGATCGGGTCGAAATCGGTCGCATCACCAAGGGTGTGCCCAAGTACAAGGGTGTTCTTGGCCTTGACTGGAGTCTGGATCGCTGGTCTGCCCGCCTTGGCACCACGTACTACGGCACTTACTGGGTGTTCGACACGGTGCCTGAGGAAGACCAGAAGTTTGGTGCCGAATGGGTGTTCGACACCTCAGTGAGTTTCAAGGTGAACAAGTCATTCACCCTCACTGCCGGTGTCGATAATCTTACCGACGAACTGCCCGACGAGGTGATCCCCGCCAACAGCTTCAATGGCATTCTGCCATTCTCCGGCGGCAACTCGCCGTTTGGCTTCAATGGCCGTTTCTTCTACGGCAGGGCGACCCTGCGGTTCTGATCGCGTCCATACCGTGAGCAACATCCAACGAAGGCCTGCCCATTGGGCAGGCCTTCGTTGCGCTGAACCGGACATGCATGGCCGCTGTCGCGGTTCGCTCTGGGACTGGCCGAATGCTTACCGGTTGCATACCCTGTAGAGATTGTCAGGTGGGGTATTCATCATGGAAGCAGAAAACATACGTCCAACCAAGCCCACACCCAAGCCCGCTACCAAGGTATGGCCAGTGGTTGCGTTGCTGCTCGTGGTCGTGCTGGCCATTGGTGGTTACATGTACTGGCGCATTGGGCAAAACGTGCCGGTGGCGCCAGAAGATATAGCGATGGTGCCCTCAGAACCGTTGCAGGAGAACGCCGCGGCGACTCCCGTGCTGCCAGTGCCGCAATCGGAAGGCCTTCCCGAAGTGGATCCGCTGCCAGCTCTGGCTGACAGCGATGACGACATACTTGCGGCCCTTGGCAGTTTGACAGGCAGTGATACCACGCGCGTCTGGCTGCACCCCGAACACGTCATCGAGCGCATTGTAGCTACCGTGGATGCGTTGCCACGACCCAAGCTGGCGCAGAGGGTGTGGCCTTTGAAGCCCGTAGCGGGCGAGTTCACCGTGGTCGATGGCGAGCAGGGCAAGCTGATTGCAGCGGAAAACGCGGCGCGATATGTGCCCTATGTGCGTGCGTTCGATGCGATCGACAGCGAGGCGGCGGTAGCCGCATACCGACGCTGGTACCCGTTGTTCCAGAGTGCCTATCGGCAGTTGGGGTATCCCGACGGCCGGTTCGACGATCGCCTGCTGGTGGTGATCGACCATGTGCTGGCGGCGCCGATACCGCCAGAGCCACTTGCAGTGCAATTCAATGGTGTGCTTTACGAGTTTGTCGATCCGGCGTTGCAGTCGGCATCGGTAGGGCACAAGCTGATGCTGCGTATGGGCGCCGACAATGCCCGCACGTTCAAGCGCAAGTTGAAGCGGATAAGGGTGTTGCTGATCGCCAAGCCGGAATCGCCATAGCTCACGTCACAACCCTATTGCTACGTTGCGCGCGGTTACTGCGCGCGCAGGCGTCACGGCTGCCCCATTGCTAAACACCTCGACGCCCTGCGCCGAACACCGCCGCAGTTTTGCACCGGTACGCGCCTTGCTGACGCTCGATTGCGGGTGATCGCAAACGTGGCATGGATGGGGGCTGGGACTTCGGGACCTCGGGACCTCGGGACCTCGGGATTCGGCTGCTTCGCAGCAGCGTTCGCTGCGCGAACTACGCCTTCGCTTCACTCGGTCGGTCGCTTCGCGACAGCGTTCGCTGCGCGAACTACGCCTTCGCTTCACTCGGTCGGTCGCTTCGCGACAGCGTTCGCTGCGCGAACTACGCCTTCGCTTCACTCGGTCGCTTTGCTCTACCCATCCTGCGGACTTCGCTTGATCGGTCGCTCACAGGGTGTCCACAAAAAAACGGTGTGTTGCCCTGAGCTACTGTGTTGCACGCCGTTGCGAGCCAGTGCTTCTGTGGGAGCCGGCCTGCCGGCGAACGAACTGGCGAAAGCGCTTTGCGCGCAGAGCCTGCCCCAGACTTGATCTGGGGCGCGCTCCCACGAAAGCGGTGAACGCTCCCTGGAGCCCACCCTGTGGGCGACCGTTATCGCAAGGATGCGGGGGGATGAAACGGAAAAGTCAATGCGCAGCACCGGGACGCGCGGGCCGAGTGCGCGCGCGCCATAAAGCACGTGTGCCCGGCACAAGGCGTTTTCGGCCCTTTTCCGCCATGTGAGGGCCTCGCCGACCGCAGCTCGGAGCAGGCTTTGCTTTGACGCCGCAACGGGCGCAGGCGTGAGAAAGCTTTGCTTTGACCCGCAGGTAACCGCAAGCCGGCGAATACCCGGGAACCGGGACTCGGATAAGCATAGCGGTAACGTGATTCCGTGTTGATCCTGCCTGCGGGATTGGCACGCTCTTCATGCCCACGAAAAGGGCGAGCCTCACGGCCCGCCCCTCACGTATTGCCCGTCAATTGCAGACGTTTTGGTACACGCAGGCGACCCACTCCGGGTGGTCAACGAACGGATTACGATTGCCCTGAAAGGTCTGGATCATGTCGTTGCGCAGTACTTCGGCGGTGTTGACTGGGTCCTGCTGGTGCCAGTTGAGCAGGGTGCTGAGCCGGCCCATGTAGGCCACCGAGGCGTTGCCGCCGGTGTTGACCACCAGCGACAGATCGTCGGTGAGGCGCAAGTCGGGCTCGGCGACGCCGCTGACGCCGTTGATCCCGCCCTCGTAGCGCACATCCATGTACAGGATGCCGCGCGCGACATTGCCCTTGAGCTTGTTCCACACCTGCCAGATCACGCCGTCGCTCCAGTTCGAGTTGCCCGGGAACGTGCCGCTGCCGCCGCCTTGGCCGGCGTAGGCAGTGGTCGCGTAGTTGGTGCTGCCATCGACGGAGAAGCCGAGCGAATTCGGCCAGGTGTGCTCGCGGTTGTAGAAAGTGTTGCCACCCGCTTCCTTCGCGTACGACGCATTCTTGTAGATGTCGAGAATGCGCCCGCTATCGAGCGGGTCTTCGTCGGCCAACTTCAGCGCATCCCAGGTGTCGGTGGTGCTGGCGGTGTAGGGGATCTTGGTGTGGTCGTCGATCAGATTGTGCAATGCACTGCGCAGTGCGCTGGCGCTGCTGGCGACGATGCCGGCGTAATAGCCGGTGCCGCCACCACCACCACCACTGGCCGCGGTGTAGCTGCCGGTCAGGCTGACGCCGCTGAAGCTGGTGAACGCATTGACCATCACGTACCAGGTGCCAGCTTGTGGTGCGGTAAAGCTGCATGTCTCGCTGTTACCACTCAGGAACGGGCGGCAGTCGTAAGTGCTGAGGGTGGGCGTGCTGCCAAAGCGCACGTACACGTCGGCGTCGCCGGTGCCGCCATTGATAACAAAGCTGAGGTTGCTTGCGCCACTGGGCACGGCAAGGGTGAAGCTCAGTGCGTTGTTGGTGCTGGCTGCAAGACCGGTAACGGCGACGCCGTTGCTCAACGCGGCCGGGCCGGTGACCGGAGCGATCAGCGTCTGTCCGGCGTTGCAGGCGCCGAACGAACTGGTACGCGGCGTCTGCCAGGTGAAGTCACTGGCCTTGGAACCGCTGCCGCTGAGTTGCAGCGAATAGCCGACAGTGGTGGTACTGGTTTCGGACTTCCCGATATCGATGCTGCGAATACCCGCCGCCGGGCCGTCGCTGGCGGTGAACGTGCCCTCGTAGCTGAGCAGCTGCACCACCGCGCCACTGGCATCGACCAATGCCAAGCCATCCGGCGCACCGTTTTGCATGCCGGTCGAACCGACCGTTACTACCGCAGTGCCGTGACCGCCGCACTGATTTGCCGTTGTGCCGGAGAGGTTGAGTGTGGCGTACTGGGCGCCATTGGAACCGTTGTACAGCACCACCTTCCAGCCGCTCAGGCTGGTTCCGGCTGGCGCTATGACTTCAATCTTCTCGTTGCTATCGGTGCCGTTGTTGTCGTAGTGGAACTCGTTGATGAACACATCGGCGGATGCGCTGGACATGCCGAAAATGGCAAGCCCGGCAACGACGATGCGTGCTCGATGCGGAAGGTGTTTCATGCGTGGTACTCCCCGAAATGCCGGCTGGCGGCGAAAGCGTGATGTGCGCCAAACCTCCCCCGAGGTGGCTCACGCGAAGTTGCCAACATTACTCGCAAACGATGACAACCGTAAGATCATCTGGTGTTCGGTGCGGGCGCTGAAACCGTTTCATTTGCAATCATCTGTTGCAGCCGCATGCGTGCCGCAGTGGCATAGCGTTGGCAGGCATTCGGATCGACGAATCGCAATGTGTCGCTGCCCTGCTCGAGGCGGGCAAACAGCTCGCCGAATTCCGGATGCACCGGCACCATGATGTCGCAGTGCAGGCGCGCAACGCGCGCGATACTGGCGTAAAACTGGGCAATGCGGGCCGGTGTATCGCTGAAACGAAAACCCGGTGCTGCCACCGCATTCAAGCTGTCAGCGTAAACCAGTGTTATGCAACGTTCCGCCTCGCAGCTTTGCCAGCTCCAGGTGGTGCTGCCGGGCGTGTGGCCGGGGGTGTAATGGGCGCGGACGCGGGTGTTGCCCAGGGTGAGGGTGCCGCCATCGACGATTTCGGTGACGTGTTCAATCGCCGGGTAGGCATTGCCCATGCCGTAGCCCGCCTGTGGGTCATCGGCGGTGACCGTGCCCATGCGCAGTGCGTTGGCGCCCCGAGTGCTGGCAGCCACCTGCGCGCCGCTCAGGCGTGCCAGCGCCGCAATGCCACCGGCATGATCAAAATGCGCATGTGAGCTCAGCACCCAGCGCACGTCGTGTAGTTCAAAGCCAAGTTCACGGATGTTCTCGGCAATCAATGGCGCCGATTGTGGCAGTGCGCCATCGAGCACGATCAGCCCGGCACCGGTGTCGATCAGTACCGAGGACAGACCCCGGGTGCCGATGTAGTAACTGTTGCCGAACAGGCGGAACGGTTGCTGCGGCGTGTTCCAGCGCGCGCAATTGCCGCATTCAATCGGGGTGACGTCGGTGGGTTGGGCGTGAATCAAGGGGCTGGCGAAAAGGGCCAGAAACAAGCAAGCGATGCGACACATGAGGTATTTTCCACACAGCAGAAAGGTGCGGAAATGTTGCATTCGGATTGTGGCGTTTTGCGGGCAGCGGTTGGTGATTCGCAGGTGATTCATCGCGCCGGTTTGCGGCCAAAGCCTGGATTTCAAGCCTGCGATCGGCGAGGTACTTTCGTAAGCTTTGTAGGTCGGATCAAGCGCAGCGGAGCCGACATCATCGTCTTCGTAGCGCGATGTATCCCAGCGCGTTCGTCGCACTCGGCGAAGCAAAACGTTCAAGCCTGCGGCTGGTGAGTTTCAGGGCAAAGCGTTTCACCGGCCTGCGGCCGGCCAAGCTTCAAAGCATAGCTTTCACCGGCCTGCGGCCGGCGAGGTCCTTTTCACGGCGGAAAAGGACCCAAAACGCCTTGCGCCGGACGCACGTCGGTGCGGCTCCTGCCGCACCGATCCGCTGCGCCTCTTGGCAACCGCAGGCCGGCGCCGAACTCACACGTCCATGTGTTCAAACAGCGGCGCCTATTCCCTGCGGTTGCCTGCGATGCTCGCCGTGCTTTATGGCGCATTGTTGCACTCGGCCCGCGCATCCATGCGCTACAGCGCGGCTTTTCCGTACTATCCCTCCACATCAAGACTTGGACGTCTGTGACGTGTTGCGTTCTTTGCGGACCGGAAGCTTTACGCTTTTCCCGTGGTCCCGTGGTCCCGTGGTCCCGTGGTCCCGTGGTCCCGTGGTCCCGTGGTCCCGTGATCCCGTGGTCCCGTGGTCCCAAACACCCTCACTTCATCGTCGGCATGCTGAACTCGGCACCAGCGCGGATGCCGGTCGGCCAACGGGCAGTGATGGTTTTCATCCGCGTGTAGAAGCGCACGCCATCCGGGCCGTGCATGTGCAGCGGACCGAACAAGGAGCGTTTCCAACCGCCGAAGCTGTGGAACGCCATCGGCACCGGGATCGGTACGTTGATGCCAACCATGCCGGCCTGCACTTTGTGTGCAAACTGCCGCGCGGCGTCGCCGTCACGGGTGAAGATCGCGGTGCCGTTGCCGTATTCGTGGGTGTTCACCCACTCCAGCGCGGTGTCGAAGTCGGGCGCGCGCATGATGCTCAGCACCGGCCCGAAGATTTCTTCTTGATAGATGCGCATTTCGGGCGTGACATGATCGAACAGACAGCCACCGAGGAAGAAGCCGGCTTCGGCCCCGGCCACAGTCAGTTTGCGACCATCGACCACCAACGTGGCGCCTTCGCTGACACCCAGATCGACGTAGGATTTGACCTTGTCGCGGTGCGCGCCGTTGATCAGCGGGCCCATGTCCGGGTCGCCCTGGCAGCCTGGGCCAACGCGCAGCGCCTGCACCATCGGCTTCAGCCGTGCGATCAGCGCATCGGCGGTGGCATCGCCGACGCAGACCGCTACTGAGATCGCCATGCAACGCTCGCCGGCCGAGCCGAAGCCGGCGCCGAGCAGGGCATTGGCGGTCTGTTCCAGATCGGCATCGGGCATCACCACCATGTGATTCTTGGCGCCGCCCAACGCCTGCACACGCTTGCCGGCAGCACTGCCGCGCGCGTAAATGTACTCGGCGATCGGGGTGGAGCCGACGAAGCTCACCGCCTGTACGCGCGGGTCATCGAGGATTGTATCGACCGCTTCCTTGTCGCCATGTACCACATTGAACACGCCATCGGGCAGGCCGGCTTGCTTGAGCAGGCGCGCGATCAATAGTGCTGGCGAAGGGTCGCGCTCGGACGGTTTGAGCACAAAGGTGTTGCCGCAAGCCAGCGCCACCGGGAACATCCACATCGGCACCATGCACGGGAAGTTGAATGGGGTGATGCCGGCAACCACGCCGAGCGCGGCATACTCGTTGTAAGAGTCGACGTCGCGGCCGACATTCATCGAATGCTCACCCTTGAGCAAATGCGGAATGCCGCAGGCAAACTCAACCACTTCGATGCCTCGGGTCAATTCGCCGCGCGCATCGCTCAGTACCTTGCCGTGTTCGGCAGTGATCAGCCGGGTCATTTCATCGGCGTGTGCTTCGAGCAGTTCCTTGAAGCGGAACATCACCCGTGCACGCAGCAATGGTGTGGTTGCGGCCCAGGCGGGAAACGCGTCGTGCGCGGCGCCGATGGCAGCTTCGACTTCGGCGACCGATGCCAGTGGCACCTTGGCCTGCACCTGGCCGGTGGCGGGGTCGTAGACATCGCCGAAGCGGCTGCTCTTGCCAGCGCTTTCGCTGCCGTTGATGAAGTGGGTGAGGGTGCGGGGATTGGTCATGATCGGTCCCAGTGCGGGTGAGGGGTTTTGTCGGCTTGCGTTGATTGTGTGCGTGGGTTGGTCCGCAATGCGAAGCTTCAAAGCGGAGCTTCAACGGGAAGCTTCAGAGCAAAAGCAATGCTTTCACCGGCCTGCGGCCGGCGAGTCACTTTTTGACTGCGCAAAAAGTAACCAAAAACGCCTTGCGCCGGGCGCACGTCGGTGCGGCTCCAGCTGCACCGATCCGCTGCGCATCTGGGCAACCGCAGGCTGGCGCCGAACTCGCACGTCCATGTGCTTCAAACACCGGCGCCTCGCCCTGCGCTTGCCTGCGATGCTCGCCGTGCTTTACGGCGGGTTGTCGCACTCGGTCCGCGCATTCGGCAACTGCTCCTGCGTTGCTCTCGGCCGCTGTTCCAGACGCGGCTCTACCTCCTCCATCCATGGAGTCGTACCTCCGGCATCCATGCCGTCGCCATGCGCTACCTGCCAGCATCTCCGTTTCATCTCACCGCACCACGGCCTAAAACATCGCGCCGTTGTAGCCCGGGTTAGCGCGCAGCGCGTAACCCGGGGAACCGACATCCAGGCCTGGATATTCGTGGCGCTTCTCCTTTGTGTTCTTTGCGGACTGAAAGCTTTACGCTTTTCTCGTGGTCCCGAGTCCCGAGTCCCGAGTCCCGAGTCCCGAGTCCCGAGTCCCGAGTCCCGAGTCCCGAGTCCCGAGCTTACGCCAGCGCCTGTGCTGCCGGTACATAGTCATAACCCAGGTCACGCGCGACGGCTTCATAGGTGATCTTGCCGGCGTGTACGTTCAGGCCGTTGAGCAGGTGCGGGTCGTCCAGTAGCGCGCGTTTGGCGCCCTTGTCGGCCAGTTGCAGGGCAAACGGCAGGGTGGCGTTGGTCAGCGCGAAGGTGGAGGTGCGGGCAACACCGCCGGGCATGTTGGCAACGCAGTAATGGATGATGCCGTCCACTTCGTAGGTTGGGTTCTGGTGGGTGGTGGCCTTGCTGGTCTCGAAGCAGCCGCCCTGGTCGATGGCGACATCCACCAGCACTGAACCCGGACGCAGCAACTTGAGCTGCTGGCGCGAGATCAACTTGGGCGCAGCCGCGCCGGGGATCAGCACCGCGCCGATAACCAGGTCGGTTTGCGGCAGCAACTCCTCGATCGCATCCTGGGTAGAGTACAGCGTGTTCAGGCGCTCGCCATAGAGCTCATCGAGATATTTCAGGCGATCGAGCGAACGATCCAGAATGGTGACGTTGGCATTCATGCCCATCGCCATGCGCGCGGCGTTGATGCCGACCACGCCACCGCCAAGCACCAGC
The DNA here is from genome assembly GCA_002840015.1 of Gammaproteobacteria bacterium HGW-Gammaproteobacteria-2. Lineage (GTDB taxonomy): Bacteria > Pseudomonadota > Gammaproteobacteria > Xanthomonadales > Xanthomonadaceae. Next base: position 16,911 of record PGZE01000049.1, read on the forward strand.
ACCTGCGCCGGCTTGACGCCGGGCACGCCGCCGAGCAACACGCCCGAACCACCCTGTGCTTTTTCCAGCGCATGGGCGCCGGCCTGGATCGACATCCGCCCGGCCACTTCGCTCATTGGTGCCAGCAGCGGCAGGCCACCCTTGCGGTCGGTGACGGTTTCGTAGGCGATGGCGGTGCAACCGGATTTCACCAGCGCTGTGGTCTGGTTCGGATCGGGTGCCAGGTGCAGGTAGGTGTAGAGCACCTGGCCGGGGCGCAGCATCGCGCATTCCATCGGTTGCGGCTCTTTCACTTTGATGATCATGTCCGCGCGGGCAAAGATGTTCTGCGCGCTGTCCACGATCTGGGCGCCGGCTTTTTCGTACATCTCGTCGGTGAGCCCGATCGACTTGCCGCCGTCACGCTGCACCAGTACCTGATGACCATGGGCGACCAGTTCGCGGACGCCGGCCGGAGTCAGGCCGATGCGGTATTCATGGTTCTTGATTTCTTTGGGGACGCCGATAAGCATGAGTGTGGTTACCAGATAGGGTGGTTGGGTGATCAGGCAGTTTTTGCGATGGCCTGCGCCAACGCCTGAGCGATACGGTCGATATGTTCTTTTTCCACGATCAGCGGTGGCGACAGGGCAATGACATCACCACTGCAACGCACCATCAGATCGAGATCGTGGAAACAGCGAGTGAAGACTTCATAACCACGCGTGCCGGGTGCATTATCGCGCGGTGCCAGTTCGATCGCACCGATCAGGCCGAAGTTCCGGATATCGATGACATTGGCCAGGCCCTTGAGGCTGTGCAGCGCGTTTTCCCAATATTCGCCGAGAGTGATGGCTTTTTCGAACAGATTTTCTTCGGCGTAGACATCCAGTGCTGCCAGCGCGGCGGCGCAGGCCAGCGGGTGCCCGGAGTAGGTGTAGCCGTGGAACAGTTCAATCGCGCCTTGTGGCCCGTGCATGAATGCTTCGTGGATATACCCGGCAACCAGCACCGCGCCCATCGGGACAGTGCCGGAGGTGAGGCCCTTGGCGGTGGTGATGAGATCGGGCACCACGCCGAAGCGCTGCGCGCCGAATGCGCCGCCGACGCGGCCGAAGCCGGTAATCACTTCATCGAAGATCAGCAGGATGCCGTGTTTGGAGCAGATTTCGCGCAGGCGCTGGAGGTAGCCCTCGGGCGGCATCACCACGCCGCCGGAGCAGGCAATGGGCTCCACGATCACCGCAGCGATGGTGGAGGCATCGTGCAACTGCACCAGCCGCTCCAGATCCTCGACCAGTTCGAGCCCGTGCCTGGGCAACCCGCGTGAGAACGCGTTGCGCGGGATATCCAGCGTATGCCGCAGGTGATCGACGCCCGGCAGCAGCGGCCCGAACATCTTGCGGTTGTTGACCATGCCGCCGACCGAGATGCCACCAAAACCGACCCCGTGATAGCCCTTTTCGCGACCGATCAATCGCGTGCGCTGGCCCTCGCCGCGGATGCGGTGGTAGGCGATGGCAATCTTGAGCGCGGTATCCACCGATTCCGAGCCGGAATTGGTGAAGAACACATGGTTCAGCGGGTCCGGTGCAATCGCTGCCAGCCGCTCGGCCAGTTCAAACACCGCCGGATGGCCCATCTGGAAGGTGGGTGCAAAATCGAGGGTGGCCACCTGCTTTTGCACCGCTTCGACGATGCGCGGGTGCGCGTGGCCGGCGTTGCAGCACCACAAGCCGGCGGTGCCGTCGAGCACTTGGCGGCCGTCATCGCTGCGGTAATACATGCCGCTGGCCGAGGACAACAGGCGCGGTGTGGACTTGAATTGACGATTCGCCGTGAACGGCATCCAGAACGCTTCCAGGGCGTGATTCTCGGGCATGGGTTTACAGCCTCCTGCGGCAATGTCAGAAAGCTATCAGTGTTGAATAATCTTTACAATGAGCGCCGCAACATGTGGCTTTATTTGACGTTCACGGCGATGGGTGTTAAGTATTCTGCATCATTACCGGAATTGAGCTATGGAAGTCGGCCAACGCCTGCAAGCAATCCGCAAGGCCAAGGGCCTGAGCCAGCGTGAGCTGGCAAAACGCGTGAACGTTACCAACAGCACCATCTCGCTGATCGAGCAGAACAAGGTCAGCCCATCGATCGGTTCGCTGAAAAAAGTGCTCGATGGGATCCCGATCTCGCTGGCCGAGTTTTTCACCCTGGATATGGAATCGGGCGAGGACAGTGCGTTTTACCCGGCATCGCAGCAGCCCGACCTCGGCAGCGCCGGGATCGAACTGCACATGGTGGGCAAGGGGCGGGTGGCGCGGCAGATGTGCATCCTGCGCGAGGTGATGCCGCCGGGCTCGGACACCGGCGGTGAAATGCTCAGGCACGATGGCGAAGAGGGCGGTGTGGTCGTACAGGGCCAGGTAGAAATCACCGTCGGCGAGCAGGTGCGCGTGCTTGGCCCGGGCGATGGCTATTATTTCGAGAGCCGCTCACCGCATCGCTTTCGCAACGTCGGCACGGATGAAGCGATCATCGTCAGTGCCAATACCCCGCCCACATTCTGAAATCTCGCAACAACCATCACCCCGGAGTCCACATGAGCACCGCAAACACCCGCCCAACCAGCCGCGAGCAATGGCTGGCGCGCGCCGCCGCATTGTCGATCCGCAGCCAGGCATTCATCGATGGCAACTACATGGATGCGGCCTCCGGGCAAACCTTTGATTGCATCAGCCCGATCGATGGCCGCGTCATTGCCGCGATTGCCCAGTGCGAAGCGGAGGATGTCGAGCGCGCGGTGCGGGCGTCACGCCGTGCATTCGACGATGGCCGCTGGTCAGCGACCGCGCCGGTGCATCGCAAGAAGGTGTTGATCCGTTTTGCCCAGTTGCTCGACAGCCATCGCGAAGAACTGGCATTGCTCGAAACCTTGGACATGGGCAAGCCGATCAGTGACGCGCTGAGCGTGGATCTGGCCGCCAGCGTGCGCTGCATGAGCTGGACCGGCGAGGCGATCGACAAGGTGTACGACGAAGTCGCGCCGACCGGGCGCGATGAGTTGGGTCTGGTCACGCGCGAACCGCTGGGCATCGTTGCCGCCATCGTGCCGTGGAACTTCCCGCTGCTGATGGCGATCTGGAAGATCGCGCCGGCACTGGCGATGGGCAATTCGGTGATTCTCAAGCCCTCCGAAAAATCACCGCTGAGCGCGCTGCGGATCGCCGAGCTGGCGATCGAAGCCGGCATTCCGCCGGGCGTGTTCAATGTGCTGCCCGGTTTCGGCAAAGGCGCGGGCGAGCCGCTGGCGCTGCACATGGATGTCGATGGCATCGTGTTCACCGGTTCCACGGCGGTGGGCAAGCACCTGCTGCAATGCGCTGGCCGTTCGAACATGAAGCGTGCGTTCATGGAATGCGGAGGCAAGAGCCCGAACATCATCTTCGCCGACGCGCCGGACCTGGCCGAAGCCGCGCGCGCCGCTGCCGGTGCGATTTTCTACAACCAGGGCGAGGTGTGTACTGCCGCCTCGCGGTTGCTGGTGGATCGTGCGATTAAGGATGAGTTCATCGCCGAGGTGGTCGCGGCCGGGCGCAAGCTGCAACCGCGCCATCCACTGGATGCCGATGCACCGATGGGCGCGATGGTCGATGAAAGCCATCTGCAACGGGTGCTGGGCTACATCGAGCAAGGCCAGAGCGAAGGCGCGACCTTGGCACTGGGCGGCAAACGGGTGATGACCGAAACCGGCGGCTGCTACATCGAGCCCACTATATTCGACGGCGTCGGCCACGATATGACGATCGCTCGTGAGGAGATCTTCGGGCCGGTGTTGTCCACGATTGCGTTTACCGACGAGGCCGAAGCGCTGCGCATCGCCAATGACAGCCCGTTTGGCTTGGCCGCTGCGGTGTGGACCCGCGACATCAACCGTGCCCACCGGGTGGCGCGCAAGCTTCGCGCCGGCAGCGTATGGGTGAATTACTGGGATGGCGGCGACATGACCGCGCCGTTTGGTGGCTTCAAGCAATCCGGCAATGGCCGCGACAAGTCCTTGCACGCCTTCGACAAATACACTGAACTGAAGGCGACCTGGATCAAGCTCGCGCCCTGAGATCAGCATTGGCGGTAACGGACCGGTGCTCGCGGTCGGCGGGCGGCTGCTTTATCCTGTGCGCTGGCTGCCTGTCGGACTTGACCGATCAGGCGCCGTAAGCGGCTCGTTGCTTCGCTCGGTCGCCCACAGGGTGGGCTCCCACAGTGTGCGGCCGCGTTTTTTTGTAGGAGCCCACCCTGCGGGCGACCTTCCAAGTACCGCCAGCTGGTTTGTGGCGATCATTTCCCGCATCGCGAGCCTAACCATCAATGAGTATCAAATCCGACAACTGGATCCGGC